>CALWNU010000022.1 GCA_944382905.1 uncultured Clostridia bacterium
TGGCAGACCCCCGCAGCGATTTTGAAAACTCCATCATATCTGAAATGCAGATCGCTTCCTTTGCGGAAAGCACCATCACAGAGAAAGACCGGGAGATATTGAAGCTGCGTATGGAGGGCTACACCGAACAAGAGATCGCAGACAAGATTGGCTACAAGACCGCCAGCGCAGTCCATAAGCGGATCGCCAAGATCGCAGACGCTTATGAGGACTATGTGACAGCGGAATATCAGAAGTATTTGGACAAGTGAACAGACGCAGAAGCGGCAGCAGTTACCGAAATGGTGACTGCTGCTTTTTCATGCGGAAAAGGAGGATTTTATGAGTAGAGAACCGTTTGAAACCATGCCCGATGTGATGGATGCAAAGCAGCTTGCAGAAGCGTTGCAGATTTCAAAAGCCGGGGCATACAACCTTTTGAATGACCCGGATTTTCCAACCTTGCGGATCGGAGGGCGCAAATTGGTGATGAAACATGAGCTTGTAGAATGGCTGAAAAGCCGCACAACCCGAAAAGCGTGAAAACACGGTCAAGAGCCGGAAAAGTAGCAATTCAGCCGATAGCGGAGTTCCGAAGCTACTTCCGTATCGTCTGAGGACTTTCCATCGAAAAATCGTATCACTTTCCCGGTTCAAGAGCCGGGATATTTTTATAAAAATCAGGAGGATTTATGAAAACAGGACTTACCAAGAAGCAAAAGACAACTGCCATCTATTTTGACGAATATAGCAACATTATCGAGGTGCAGACCCACAACACCGATCTGAAAAAGCGGCTGACGGCATTTGCGGCGAAATACCCGCAATGCTGCCACCAAATCGACGATGACGAGCAAGGCGGGTTGACCTTTGAAATTGAAAAAGGCAGATTGAGCATCCGGCTGACTGCGCCGTACAGCGAGGAACGGAAACAGGCGGCGAGTAAGGTGGCAAAGGATTTATACAAGCAGAATTTTAGATGAAATATTTGACCCGTATGCTATAATTGAGACAAAACATTGGATTTATATGTATTTGACACAAAGAATACAAATCAGTGTTGTACAGTAAGGGCGAAAGGAGGAAAAGCATTATGAATAGTAAGATTTTGATTGTAGAAGACGAAGCTAAGCTCCGGGAAATCCTTTGCGACTATTTCAGCAGCAAGGGCGAACTGCCCGTTGAAGCGAATGACGGGAGACAGGCACTTGAGCTGATCGATGAGAACGAATTTGACGCTGTTTTGCTTGATATTATGATGCCGGAACTGGATGGACTTTCTGTATGTCGTGCTGTGCGCAGAACGAATGATGTCCCGATCATTTTTCTCACCGCCCTGTCTGATGAAGAAGATAAACTGCTTGGCTATGAGCTAGGTGCAGATGATTATGTGACGAAACCATTCACCATGTCTGTTCTGTATGCAAAAACGATGGCGCTCATCAAGCGCAACCAGCGAAATGTTCTTGCCGGTGACCGGATGGAGGTCAGCGGGATCACACTGGAACTGACTGCCGGAAGAGCGTATGCAGGGGGTAAAGAAGTCTTTTTGACGCCGAAGGAGTTTTCTCTCCTGCGCTGTCTGATGCAGAATAAAAACCTTGTCATGAGCCGTGAACAGCTTCTGGTTAAGTGCTGGGGTTATGATTACGAGGGCGAATCCCGAGCCGTGGATACCCATATTAAGCGTCTGAGAGAAAAGCTTGGCGATTATGCCGAATGCATCAAGACAGTGATTAAGGCCGGATACAGATTGGAGGGATGACGATGAAGAAAATCTCCAAAGGGTACTATATAGCAGCGGCGTTACTTACCATTTGGGCTATTGTTGATTTTTATCACTATCTGGTAATCGGACAAGACATCGTAGACTATTACGATGGAGCAAATATAATCCGCAAATTGGTAGGGAATTCTTTGGTTCAGGCGCTTGTAAAAATATTGCTTGCAGATATAATCCTCATCATTGGACGGTGGCGGTCTAAAGAGAAAACTTCCATTCAATCCACAACTGTAATTTCTTTACTGCTGATCGTTTCCATCATGGGCACCTGGCTCGTTTCTATGTTCACGCTTACTGTTGTTACGGCGCAGGAAATCTATGATCAATTGTATAGCGCAAGTTATCGGTTACCTGAAAATGTAGACCTTAGCAGTGGGTTAAAAGATTATTACAATAAAAGCTCTGTCAGATACGGCAAACAGCATGAACGTCAGGATTGGTTTGAATATAGTATGCTTACTGCAATTTCCCGAAATAACGAGGCATCAATTCACAGTTCCGGAAATTATGATAACTATTATTCAGACAGGAGCAAGCTGATCCGTGATGTTCGCTATCCTATGGAAACCGCCGTTTTGTTCTATGATGCAAATGGTAATCTTCTGCACAGCAGTGAAGATGACATTATGTATTTCCACTACTACACTCAGGAAGAGTGGGACGCCGGAATGGACAGCACCGCTGGACTGCATTATGGTTGGATCGATATCAGTGAAGGGAAAAATGCAGACAATTGGGAGGATGATCCCTACCTTCGTTTTCGTACCATGTATTCCGGCACTCACAGTTTATATGACATTAAAGCGATGCGTGTTACCGGCTATTTTGAAGGGACGAAGTTGGTACCTGTTGTGATGCACTATATTACCGAGACGCTGATTTGGCCTATCGTTGAAAATGATGATCAGTTTTCTACAGGGCCAAACAGTTATTCCTATATTGTCTCCGATGTGGACAGAACAGGCAAATTGGAATGGCAGCTTCAGTTTGACCGCAGCGCTGAATATAAAGATCGTGACCTTGTTACTGTATATCTTGACTGTCCTGAAATGTGGGATTACAAAAGTTCTTCCTTAGTATATAACGGAGTTGAGTACGAAAGTCTTGCCGCACTGACCGAAAAACTTGATTTCCCTTCATGGTCGGATGTATTTCTTTACTCGAATGAATTTCGCAGCATGGGAAGATTCAAGTTAAATGACCTTTTAGTTTTCGGTGGTTGGGAATATGCCGACTACGAAGGATTTGATTATGCAACTGGTGGAGAGCCCGAAACAGAGTATATTCTGGTCACAGCTATCCGCAGCAATCCTCTCGCCTGCGCCATAAGTGCCCTGCGGAACATTTACATTGTGACCGGGATACTGGCTTTAGCGCTGTTTCTGGTCGTTTACAGCAATATCAAAAAACGCTTAGTGCAGCCTGTTGCAGATGTTGTTGCTGCTATGGAGGACGGGTGGAGAAATATTTACCATCCGGAAAACACCCTTGCAATGTGGTATGAGGCGGAAAAGCTGCACACAAATTTCGCCGCTGAGCAGGACCGCCGCAGGATGAAGGACAACGAGATCACCCGGTTGAACACCGCTTTGGAATATTCCAAGGTTGCCGAAGAAAACCGCCGTCGGATGACCTCTAATATTGCCCACGAGTTGAAAACCCCGTTGGCGGTTATCCACAGTTACGCAGAAGGTTTGAAAGAACATATTGCCGAGGATAAGCGTGACAAGTACATTGATGTCATTCTTTCCGAGACAGAGCGCACCGACAGTATGGTTTTGGAAATGCTCGACCTCTCTCGACTGGAAGCTGGCAAGGTGAAGTTGTCACGGGATGACTTCTCTCTCGTTTCTCTGACACAGGCTATCTTTGAAAAGTTAGAAATGGCGGCACAGGCAAAGGAGCTTCAAATCGAGTTTTCTTTCCCGGATGACTTCACGATGATTGCCGACGAAAGCCGGATCACACAGGTCATTGAAAACTTTGCTACAAATGCAGTCAAGTACACACCCGCTGGTGGTCATATCCTCGTAAAGATACAAACTGGGCACTCTGGTACAACCTTTAGCATCGAAAACGATAGTGAGCCGCTATCTGATGAAGCACTCAGTAAAGTATGGGACACTTTCTATCGGACAGACGAAGCTCGTTCTGGTGGCGGCACTGGACTTGGGCTTGCAATTGCGAAGAATATCGTGGAGCTGCACGGCGGCAAGTGCTCTGTGCGAAACACAAAAACAGGCGTTGAATTTAGCTTTACAATTTGACGATGTTAAAATCCCTTTGGAACAAAGGGCGCACTTCTATACATGGGCAAGCCCTGTATGTGCGCTCTGCGAGGCAAACAGCCCGGACACTCCGAATGTCCGGGCTGTTTTGCGTCACTGCGTTCCGAACAAGGGGCTGCACCCCTTGCGCTGCTTACGCAGCTATCCCAGCACACTTTGCGGCGGGAACAATCTGCTGACGCAGACAGTCCCCGCCGCAAAGTCTGATAATCCCATACCGTCAGCCAGACCGTCTACTGAAAATGTAGGCGGTCTTTTTTCATCCCATCCATCCTATCCACCCCATCAAAAAGGAGGTCATGTACCATGTCCAAACAGAAAACCATCCCGGAACTGAAAGCCGAAATCGCTGACAATGAGCGTCAGCTTGCCCAGCTCCGGCACAAACAGCAGCAGCTTGAAAACCGTATCACCTACTACGAAAAAGGAGATCGTCGCAAGCGGGCGCACCACCTTATCACCCGTGGCGCAGCTATTGAAAGCGTTGCATCACTGACAAAGGTTTTGACCGAAACCGAGTTTTACGCCTTTGCGGAAAAAGCCTTCGCCTTGCCGGAAGTCAAGGACCTGCTCATGGAGGCCGTCAACGAGCACAATAAAAATGAGTTTGGGGGTGATTGACTATCGCACTGTATCATTTTCATGTGACCCAGATTAAGCGCAGCGCCGGACAGTCTGCTGTGGCTGCTGCCGCCTATCGCTCCGGCGAAAAGCTGCACAGCGAGTATTACGGTGAGGACAGCGACTACACCCGCAAGGGAGGCGTGATCTGCTCTGAAATCCTACTGCCATCCTATGCTCCGCCAGAGTACGCAGACCGGGAAATCCTCTGGAACGCCGTTGAAAAAGCCGAGCGCGGAAAGAACGCACAGCTTGCATACAGCTTCGATATTGCCTTGCAGAATGAGTTTTCCATGGAGGAGAACATCGACATTGCAAGGCAATTTTTATTGGAGCAGTTCGTGAGCCGGGGTATGGTGGTGGACTTCTCTGTTCATTCCCCTGACAAGGAGAACGGCGGCATTTCAAATCCCCATTTTCATGTCATGTGTCCCATCCGGCCTATTGAGCCGGACGGCAAATGGGGCAACAAACAGCGGCGGGAATATGTGCTGGACGAGGACGGCAACCGCATCCGGGACGAGGCTGGCAACTATGTGTTCAACGCTGTCCCCACCACCGACTGGGGCAGCCCGGAAACACTGGAAGCATGGCGGCAAACATGGGCTGACCTGTGCAACGCAAAGTTTGCCGAGAAGGGTTTGGATTGCCGCATCGACCACCGCAGCTATGAGCGTCAGGGTGTAGAGCAGATACCCACCCAGTATGAGGGGCCGACCGTCCGGGCAATGGAGGCCAAGGGCATCCGTACAGACAAAGGCGATCTCAACCGCTGGATCAGGAAAACCAACGCCATGCTCCGGGAGGCGACACAGAAAATCGCCGCCCTGATCGACTGGCTGAAAGCTGTCAAAACCGAGCTGTCCAAGTCCCAGCCGCCTACGCTGGTGGAGCTGCTGTCCGCCTACTATGACAACCGCAATAAGGGCGCGTACAGCAACAAGGCCAGGATCGCCAATCTGAAAAAGCTGTCCGAGGCGGTCAGCTATCTGGAAGCCAAACGCCTCTACACCGCTGATGATCTGGACGAGGCTCTGCATACCATGCAGGGCAAAATCGACACGCTGAAAAAGCCCGCATCCGGGAAGCAGGTCCGCATCAAGGAATTGGACGAGCTGCTTCGCATGGCGGACTACTACAAGGCCGGAAAGCCCGTTGCCGACAAGCTGAAAACCATCCGCTTTGAGAAATCCCGTCAGAAGTACAAGGCCGAACACGACGATACGCTTCGCCTGTTCTACATGGCTGAGCGCAAACTGAAAGGACAGGCGGTGGACGGCAAGCTGCCCGCTGCCTCATGGCGTGCGGAAAAGGCCCGTCTGGAAACGGAGTACAGGGATTTGCAGACGGAGCTTACGCCCCTGTATGTCGACACAAAAAAGCTCTGGGCCATCCATTACAGCATCTATGAGGTGCAACATGAACAGGATCGCCAGAACGCCGCTGTGCGGCAGAAAAAGCAAGAAATCGAACACTAATCTTTACACAAAATCAGGAGGTACTTATGAAACAGAAATCGCAATTTGAACACCTACTCGACCCGGAACTTTTGGAGGAAATCGAGGAATGGGAACAGCAGGAACACACCGAGCCGGAGGAATATTACTTCTCTAACCCCGATCCCTATTTCAAGCCCGCACCGTTGCCGCCCAACCATCCCAAACACAATTTCTGGTTTGATGAGGACGGACACATTTGCGTAAAAAATCCATCCGCTTTCTGGCTGCCGGAGTTCACTTTACAGAAAGAGATTGGTGGCACGATCTACTCCGTCACAGGCAGCTATGACGGGACAGAAACGCTGGACAGAAAAATGGAGCGCATTATGGCTGAAAAGTTTACAGAAAAGTTGGAGGATACCGAATGACAAATTCACAGACTCTTGGTAGAATAGAAGCAACCAATCCTGTACTGGCAGTTGCCCCTTTGAAGGAGGAAACAGAAATGTTACGGGCAACTGATAAAATCACCGCACTCTACTGCCGTCTATCCGTGGAAGATATGAAAGAGGATAAAAAGGGCGGCAAGGAAGATGTGTCAAATTCCATCCAGAATCAAAAAATGATCCTGCTCCAGTATGCTAAGGAGAATCGCTTTCCTAACCCGACCTTTTTCGTGGATGATGGGTACAGCGGCACGAACTATGACCGCCCCGGCTTCCAAGCAATGCTTGCGGAAATTGAAGCGGGACGGGTGGCAGTCTGTATCACCAAAGACCTATCCAGACTGGGAAGAAATTCCTCGCTGACCGGGCTTTATATCAACTTCACTTTCCCAAAGTATAATGTGCGATATATTGCCATCAATGACCACTTTGACACCATCGACCCCAACAGCACAGACAGCGATATTGCCGGTATCAAAAACTGGTTTAACGAATTTTTCGCCAAAGATACGAGCCGCAAAATCCGTGCTGTGCAAAAGGCAAAGGGTGAGCGTGGCGTACCGCTGACTACCAATGTTCCGTTTGGGTATCTCAAAGACCCGGAGGACAAAACCAAGTGGATCGTGGACGAAGCAGCGGCTATGGTAGTGAGGCGGATCTTCAAGCTGTGTATGGAGGGACGGGGACCGATGCAGATCGCAAAGCTCTTGCAGGAGGAAAAGGTGCTCAACCCCACCGCATATAAGCGCAGGGCGGGCATCAAAACCCCAAGCCCCGAAACCGATGATCCCTACCATTGGAATACCAACACCGTTGTTCACATTCTGGAACGGCGGGAGTACACAGGCTGTACGGTCAACTTCAAAACCTACACCAATTCCATCTGGGATAAGAAGCAGCGGGAAACGCCCCTTGACAAACAGGCGATTTTCTACAACACCCATCCGGCGATCATCGAGCAGGAAGTCTTTGACAAGGTGCAGGAGATCCGGCAGCAGCGTCACCGCAGGGCGAAAACAGGCAAAAGCAGTTTGTTCTCCGGCATGGTTTACTGTGCCGACTGCGGAGCGAAAATGCGGTATTGCACCACCAATTACTTTGAGAAACGGCAGGATCACTTTGTATGCGCCAACTACCGAAGCAATACGGGAAGCTGTTCGGCGCACTTTATCCGGGCGGTTGTTCTGGAAGATTTGGTCTGGATGCACATGAAAGCGGTCATCTTCTATGTGACACGGTATGAGAATCACTTCCGGGCAGTTATGGAACACAAGCTCCTGCTGTCCAGCGAGGAAAAAATCTGTGCAAGCATCAAGCGTCTGGAACAGGCGCAACGGCGCATGGGAGAGCTTGACCGCCTGTTTATCCGCATCTATGAGGACAATGTGGCGGGACGCATCAACGATGAACGATTTTCCATGATGAGCAGAAGCTACGAAACCGAGCAGGAACAGCTTAAAGAGGAAAGCCAGACCTTGCAGCAGGATATTGAAGTACAGGAACGACAGATTGAAAATTTGGAACAGTTTATTCAGAGGGTACACAAGTACAAGGATTTGGACGAGCTTACCCCCTATGCTCTGCGGGAACTTGTTAAGGGAGTTTATATTGAAGCCCCCGACAAGAGCAGCGGCAAACGGCGGCAGAACATCCGCATTTCCTATGATCTTGTGGGCTTTATCCCGCTGAATGAACTGATGAAAGAAGGAACGGCATGACCGAAGCCATGCCGTTCCTGCAAAAAACGATATTACTTTCTTACGACCCCCGCTCATTGCCGCCGGTATCTTTTTTTGAGGGCGCGCCGGGCAGGAAGAGCACGGCAAGAAAAATTTTTGGAATTTTCTTGGCTTTTTTTCGGAAGAATGGTACAATAAAAAAGGTTTTGCCAGAATCATGAAAAATGATGACAAAATGATGAAAATTCAACGGCGCTTGCAACAAAATTTTGTCCCGCAGGTACTTATTATGCAGGGCTTATGTCAAAAAGCATAGGGCAATACAAACAAAGAAGGGGACGCAGGTATGCTTCCGAATAATAGAAAACCTTACAGCAAAACAAAAAGAGCAGGGTCCCGGGGAGACGCCACGGCGGCCCAGATGGCTGTGCCGGCTTCCGGAACCCGGCGGAAAAAGAAAATTCCGTGGTATAAAAAACTGATCCGGATGATGGTGCCGACCAAAAAAGACAGCGTGGTGGATAAAGTCCGCAAGATCATTTTCGACGTTTCGATTTTGGTGTTTATCGGATCCTGCGCTTATTTGATCAGCTATTATGGCGCGTCGGAGCACAACGCCAAATTTTACGACGGCATTGCCGGCATGCTGGGTACCGGGGAGGTCGATGAAAACTATCCCCGCGCCTATTTGACCAAGTTTGCTTCCCTGTGGGAGATGAATGAGGATATCATTGGCTGGCTTTCCATCGACGGGACGAAGGTGAACTATCCTGTGGTGCAGACCGATGACAACGACTATTATCTGCACAAGGACTTTTCCAAAGCGGACAACAAATATGGAATCCCGTTTGCCGACTGCCGGGTGGATATCAGTAAACCAAGCACCAATATCCCCATCTATAGCCATAACATGAAAGACGGGCAGATGTTCGGCGAACTGATCAACTACGAAAGCCTGGATTATTACAAAGAACATCCGGTCATCAATTTTGACAGTTTGTACGAAGAGGGAAAATACAAAATCGTCAGCATCTTTATCGCTTCCACCCTGCCGGAACATGCGCCCAACTTCGAGTACCACAATTTTATCGAGGCGGATACCGATGAAGAGCTGATGGAATTCGCCAATGAAGTGCTGTCCCGCTCGCTGATCGTCACCGGAGTGGACATCCAGCCTGGCGACCATCTGATTACCTTATCGACCTGTACGTATGATTTCAAAGAGGCCCGTTTTGCCATTGTGGCCCGCCGGGTGCGGGAAGGCGAATCGGAAACGGTGGATACCTCCGCGGCTTATGTCAACCCCAACCCGGTGATGCCCAAAGCCTGGTATGAAGCCAAACAAATTGCGGCGCTGGTAGCCGGGGTCAGCATTTCGCCGGAAAACCTGTCGTTGAAGCCAGGGGAATCGGCGTCCTTGACGGCGACGGTATTGCCTAATACCGCAGTGAACCGCAACGTGAGCTGGTCTTCGTCCGATCCGTCGGTGGCCAGCGTGGACCAATCCGGTAATGTAACCGCGCATCAAAGCGGGACCGCGGTCATCACCGTGACGACGGAGGAAAGCGGGTTTACCGCTTCCGCCACCGTGACGGTAGGCGTCGGGCCGATTACACAAATGTATTTTGCTTCTGAAGGGATCAGCATCCCTGTCAATGGCAGCACTGATCTATCCGGCTTGTTGGTGGTGGAACCGGAAGGGGCCAGCCTGGAAGGGCTGCAGTGGTCCTCGTCCGACCCATCGGTAGCCAGCGTTTCCGCAGGGTCGGTGAGCGGGAAAAAGGTCGGTACCGCCACGATTACCGTGACGGCGCCCAGCGGGGTGTCCGCATCCATTGCGGTGCAGGTCGGCACCTATATCCCCATCGAAGGGATGGGGATCACCGCCAGCAGCCAGACGGTTGCAATCGGCAGTTCGGTCCAGCTGACGCTGGGCATCAGCCCGACCGACGCTACCAATCAGCAGCAGATTGAATGGGGCATTGACAGCGGCAAGCGAAACGTCTCGCTGAGCGGAAGTGGGAAATCCGCTACCGTAACGGGGCTCAAAGCAGGGTCGGCGACGATTTATGCCGCGGTCAACGACAATGGGGAAATGAAATATGCCCAGATTACCATCACGGTAACCGAGAAGGTGCAAGCGCCGGAAAGCCTGGAATTCCAATACAGCCAGGCGTCGATTAAGGTGAACGACGGCGGGTCGTTGCAGGATATTTTGATCTTAAACCCGACGGGGGCAGCCACCGACCAGCTGGTTTGGAAATCGTCCAATAGTTCGATTGCACGGGTGGAAAACGGGATGGTAACCGGCGTCAGCGCCGGGGTTGTGACGATTACGGTCACGGCGCCAAATGGAGCGACGGCCACAATCGAAGTGACGGTCATCGACCCCAACGCGTCTTCTTCCTCTTCTTCGGCGCCGGAGTCCTCCAGCTCCAGCGAAGAAGTGACTTCCTCTGAGGCGGAAGACGGTTCGGAACAAGGCGATGGACAGGAGGGCGGAGAAGAAGAAGAGGGGGGCGGAGAAACCCCGCCGCCCAGCATTTGGGGCTAGCCCTTTTAGTCGGCAGCCCGGCTCAACCGCATTTTCGCGCGGCGGACGATGGTCCGCCGCGCTTTTTTTGCGTTCCTGCCCAGCCGCCGTGACGGCCCAGGACGGTTGTTTCCAAAAAGGCCGCAGAAAGCCTTTGAGACTTTCTGCGGCCTTGGTTTTTTGGCGGGCAAAACGGGCGGCTTTGCGTTTCGAATGAAGCCGGCCTTTCAGCGGGAGGGGGTGCGTTTTGGCCGGGCAGGCAGCTTTTTCGGCGCTTTTTGGCTGGAACTTGCCGGATCGGCTTGGGCGGCGGCTTCGGGTTGGTCCCGGCCGGCGGGGGCGGCGTGCCGGGGATGCCTGCACTCTTGTTTTGGTGCGGGCTTGTCCTCTTTCCGGGCCGCCGGGCGGCGCTTGGTTGGGCGGTGGTCCGCCAAGAACAGCGGCGTCCAGCCCAGCAGCTCCCCGTCTGCATATTCTCCATCGGGCAGGACCCGGACCTCTGCTACTTCCGCCCAGCGCTGCTTGGGGTTGCCCAGCGTATGGTATTTTCCGTCCCCTACAACGGCCAGCCGGACGCCATTATCCAGCAGCACGCGGTCGTTGCCCAGATCCATCCCGTCGACGATGGAGATGTCCCGGCGGTTGACCTCCCGCTGTTCCCCCGTAAAGCAATTGAGGACGAGGATTTTTTTTACGACTTTTTCTTTCGGTTTGCTTTTCTGCGAGGGGCCATTCCATTTCATACCGCCATCTCTCCTTTTTTGTGCTGTCCTCATCATACTCCCAAACAAAAAATTTGACAACCTGGGTTTTTTTATTTGCCAAGAAATGGTATACTAAAAACAAGAATTGCAATGAGGAGGATATCTATGACCCCAGTATTAGACAGATTTTTGACCTATGTCAGCTTCGATACCCAATCTGAGCCGGACGCGGATTGTTTTCCCAGCACGCCGAAGCAAAAGGTGTTCGCCCAGTACCTGGTGGACGAATTGAAAAAAATCGGCGTCGCCGACGCGCAGATGGACCAGTTTGGCTATGTCACCGGTACCCTGCCGTCCAACGTGGATTTTGATGTTCCGGTATTCGGCTTTATTTCTCATATGGATACTTCCCCGGACATGCCGGGCAATGACATCAAACCCCAGGTGATCCGGAATTACGACGGCGGGGATATTGTGCTCAACCAGGAGCTGGGCATTGTACTGAGCCCGAAAAATTTCCCCAAGATGCTGATGTATGTGGGAAAGGACCTGGTCACCACCGACGGGACGACGCTGCTGGGCGCCGATAACAAGGCGGGGATCACGGCGATCATCGGCATGGCGGAATATTTGCTGGAGCATCCCGAGGTCAAACACGGCACCATTAAAATCGGGTTTACGCCGGACGAAGAGGTCGGGACCGGAGTGGATCACTTCGACGTGGAAAAATTCGGCGCCCAATTTGCCTACACGGTGGATGGCGGGACCATCGGCAGCTTGGAATACGATAACTTTAACGCTTCTTCCGCTAAGGTCCATATCCATGGCCAAAGCGTGCATCCGGGCTCGGCCAAGGGAAAAATGGTCAGCGCGTTGCTGGTGGGCATGGAGTTCCAGGGGATGCTGCCGGTATTTGAAAGCCCGGCCTGCACTGAGGGCCACGAAGGATTTTCCCATCTGACGACCATGACAGGCAATGTGGAGACGGCGCAGATGCACTATATCCTGCGGGACCACGACGGCAACAAGTTGCAGCAGAAAAAAGACCGGTTCGGCAAAATCGCAGCTTACCTCAACGACAAATACGGCGAGGGTACGGTGGAGGTCACCATTTCCGATTCCTACCGCAACATGAAAGAGCAGATCCTCGACAATATGTATATTGTGGACGCGGCCAAAGAGGCCATTGAGCGGGTTGGAGTCGAGGTCATCAGCGGGCCTGTCCGCGGCGGGACCGACGGGGCCAGACTGTCGTTTATGGGCTTGCCCTGCCCCAACCTGGGCGCCGGGAGTCACAGCGCCCACGGCAAGTACGAATATGTCTGTGTACAGGCGATGGAAAAAAACATCGAACTGCTGACCAGCATTGCCACGCGGATTTGTGAAATCCACGCAAAATAAGAATGCTGTTTGCGCAAAAAACCGGGACCGCCGCCGCGGTCCCGGTTTTTTCTTGGCTGGGAAGATTCTCGGATGGGTACCCTTGACCAATTGCAGCAGCGGGCGGTACAATAACACTGTTGTTTGATCAGGAAAAGGGGAACGATAGTATGACAGATCTTTTGGTACGGCTTTTTGTGCGGGACGCGGAAAAAACTTCCTCGCCGCAGGTGCGGGAAAAATATGGCTTGCTCAGCAGCTGGGTGGCCATTGTCTGCAACCTGTTTTTGTTTGGGGCAAAATTTATTCTGGGCTTGATTTCCAACTCCATTGCCATCACGGCGGATGCGTTTAATAATCTATCTGATGTGGGAAGCGGCGTGGTGACTTTTATCGGGTTTCGCGCGGCGTCTGCGCCAGCGGATGAGGACCACCCTTTTGGCCACGGGCGCATCGAGTATATCAGCGGGCTGGTGATTACTTTTTTGGTCCTGCTGGTGGGGTTTGACGTGGTAAAAAGCTCGGTGGAAAAGATCCTGCATCCAGAACCGGTGGAGTTCAGCCTGTTTGTGATTTTAGGGCTGGTATTGTCTATCCTGGTCAAACTTTGGATGAGCGCTTTTAACCGGAAATTAAGCCGGAAAATTGATTCCGGCACTTTGAAAGCCGCCGCGCAGGATAGCCTGAACGACTGCGTCTCCACTGGCGCGACCACCCTGGGGATCATCATCGCCCGGTTTTTGCCGTTTTCCATCGACGGCTTTCTGGGGCTGATGGTCGGCGGGTTTATCCTGTATTCCGGATACGGGCTGGCAAAAGACACGATCAGCCCTTTGCTGGGGCAGAAGCCGGATCCGGAACTGGTGCATGAGATCTACGATATCATCCTGAGCTATCCGGCTATTACCGGGGTGCATGATTTGGTTTTGCACGATTATGGGCCCGGCAGGATCATGGGCAGCGCCCACGTGGAGGTTTCCCGCACCATGGATGTGATGCAGGCGCACGACATGATTGACAATGCGGAAAAGCATGTTCAGTCTGTCTTGCATATGCCGTTTGTCCTGCACTACGATCCCATTGCCGATGATTGCGAAGAAACCCGGATGATGCGAAAAAAAGTGGAACAGATTGTCCGGGAAGTCAATGGGGAAATGTCCATTCATGATTTTCGCATGGTGCCGGGCGAGACCCATACCAACCTGATTTTCGACGTCGTGGTACCCCGTGGCGAAACGCGCAAAAACATGGAGCTGAAACAGGAGATTGACAACCGGCTCAAACAAGAGCAGCAAACCTATTTTACGGTTATTACCTTTGACCGGAATTATATTTAAGGATTCTTCCGCCTGTATGGCGCAAAAACCGCCTCCCGTATTTGCGGGAGGCGGTTTTGCAAATTGCGGGCCTTTTCCAGGGGGACGAGGCCGTGGGAGAACGGCTGATCAAAGATGCTCGGAAAAGGACAACAGCCTGCGGCGAAGCCGGCTTTTTATGGGAAGCCGCCGGCCTGAACAGCGCCGGCAGACGGCAATTTCCATAGAAAAGGGAATTTCTTTTCTTATTATAGTAAAGATATTTACTAAAAGCAATAGTAAATATCTTTACTATGCTAACATTTTGAAAAAAGTGTTGGTGAGAAATATGCCGTCTTATATGCAGCGTTTGAGAAATTTACGGGAGGACCACGACAAAACGCAGGAGCAGATCGCGCAGGTTTTGGGAACCTCCCAGACCATGTATGCCAGGTATGAGCGGGAAGCCAGCGAACTGCCCATCCGCCATCTGATCACCTTGTGTCGCTATTATCGGGTGTCCGCGGATTTTGTCCTGGGATTGGAGCCTTTGGATCACAGGGATGGCGGGAATGCGAAGGAAAAGAAATAAGGAAAAAACCCGGCGCAAATTAATTGGGCCGGGTTTCTTTTGGAATTTGGCATTGGATATAGCCGCCGCCAAGGACGTATTCTCCTTGGTACAGTACGCAGGACTGCCCTGGCGCGGGAGCGCGCTGTGGCGTATCGAACAGGACCTTTACGCCGCCGTCGGGAAGCGGAAACACTTCACAGGGCGCCTCTTGGGCGGCGGAACGGATTTTCGCGCCAGCCCGCAGCGGGGCGCGCAGCTGGTCGAAGGCGATCCAGCTGCAATCCCGCAGCAGCACACCGCCGGCAAAGGCGTCCGCCGCGTCGCCGAGGTAGATGCGGTTGGAGACCGGATCCATGGCGCGGATGAAGACCGGCCGCCCCAAAGCGATGCCGAGCCCTTTGCGCTGGCCGATGGTGTAATGCAAAAGTCCTTGATGCCGGCCACAGACCTGGCCTTCGGGGGAAATGAAGTCGCCGGACGGCATTTTGCCAAACCGCTGCTCCAGATAGGCGGGGTAATCGTGGTCCGGGATAAAGCAGATTTCCTGGCTGTCCGGGGCCTTGGCGCAGGGAAGGCCTGCTTTGGCCGCCATTTCCCGTACCTGGTCTTTGGACAGGGTTTCCAATGGCAGGCGCAACATGGACAGCTGCTCCTGGCTTAACCGGTACAGCATATAGGACTGGTCCCGCGGCAGGCATTGGGCCTTTTTGAGCAGATAGCGCCCCTCCTGCTGGGCAATGCCCGCATAATGCCCGGTGACCACCGCGTCGAACCCATGCTTTTGCGCTTCTTGGCATAAAATCGCAAATTTGGTGGATGGGTTGCAGAAAATGCAGGGATTGGGCGTTTCCCCCCGCCGGTACGCCTGTGCCCAGGGGAGGATTACCTCCCGCTGGAACCATTCTTCTTCCCGGGCGACCATCAGCCGGATGCCCATGGCGTCCGCCACTTCCTGCGCGGCCTGGACAGTGCTTTCGTGGGCGGGGGAGAGATGAAGCACCAGGCCGGTCACCTCGTATCCCGCCTGCTGCATCAGATAGACGCAGACGGAGGAGTCCACCCCGCCGGAAAGCGCCACCAGGATTTTTTTACCGCGCACAGGCCAGATGCTCCTCGTCCAGGTCCGCCAGTTCGCCGACGAACGGCGTGGGATCGATTCCCTGACGGGTGTAATAATCCGCCAGCGCCGCTTTGATCGCCTGCTCCGCCAGTACGGAACAATGGATTTTGACAGGCGGCAATCCCTCCAGCGCTTCCACCACGGCGCTGTTGGTCAGCTTGAGCGCTTCGTCCACCGTCCGGCCTTTGACCATTTCCGTTGCCATGGAGCTGGTGGCGATGGCGGCGCCGCAGCCGAAGGTTTTGAATTTCACGTCTTCAATGACGCCGTTTTCAATTTTCAGATAGATTTTCATAATATCGCCGCACTTGGCGTTCCCCACTTCGCCCACGCCGTTGGCGTCGGCGATTTCCCCCACATTGCGGGGATTGGTGAAATGATCCATCACTTTTTCCGAATATAACATGGATAACCCTCCTTATGCTTTGGACATCCGTTCCCACAGGGGGGACATGGCGCGCAGCCGTTCAATCACGCCGGGCAGCACGTCCAGGATGTAGTCGATCTCTTCCATGGTGTTTTCATCGCTGAAGGTCAGCCGCAGCGAGCCGTGCGCCACTTCATGCGGCAGGCCGATGCCCAGCAGTACATGGCTCGGGTCCAGCGAGCCCGACGTGCAGGCGGAACCGGACGAAGCGCAGATGCCCAGCGCATCCAGCATTAACAAAAGCGATTCGCCTTCTACCCCTTCGAACGAAAAATTCACGTTACCGGGCAGGCGCCGGACGGCGTCGCCGTTGAGGTGGACCCGGGGGATCTGCCCGATGGCGGCGATCAGCCGGTCCCGCATGGCAGACAGCCGCGCCGCCCGCCCGGCGATGTCGGCGCAGGCAGCTTCTACCGCTGCCCCCAGCCCCACAATCGCCGCAATATTCTCGGTCCCGGCCCGATGGCCCCGCTCCTGGGCGCCGCCGTCGATGAGGTTGGGCAGCTTGATGCCTTTGCGGCAGTACAGCACGCCGATCCCTTTCTGGGCGTGGAGCTTGTGGCCGGACAGGGAAAGCAGGTCGATATTCTGTTCGGCGACCTGAATCGGCAGATTGCCCACCGCCTGCACCGCGTCGGTATGGAACAGGACGCCGTGCTGTTTGCAGATGGCGCCGATTTCCGGGATGGGCTGGATGGTGCCGATTTCATTGTTGGCATACATCACGCTAACCAGCGCCGTGTCCGGCCGGATCGCCTGTTCGACCTGGGCGGGATCAATCAGCCCTTTGTCGCTGACCGGCAGGTAGGTGACGTCAAATCCTTCTTTTTCCAGCGCCGCACAGGTGTGGAGAACCGCGTGGTGCTCAAATACGGTGGTAATAATATGTTTTTTCCCTTGCTGCGCCATCAGATGGGCAACCCCTTTGATCGCCCAGTTGTCCGCCTCTGAGCCGCCGGAGGTAAAATAGACCTCCACCGGGAAATCCGGGCGGGATTCCGGCACGCCCAAGGCCCGTTCGATTTTATGCCGTGCTTCTTCCATGGCGATTCTGGCTTCCCGCCCTTTGCGGTAAATGCTGGACGCGTTGCCGTATCCGTCGGTGAGCCAGGGCATCATGGCGTCCAGAACCTGGGGGGAAATCCGGGTGGTCGCCGCATTGTCTGCGTAAACAAATCGTTTCATTGTCGATCATCCTTTATTTTATGGTAATCAGACCGGACCCGCCATTGGGATCCGGTTTTATAATATAGTAAACTACTAGGAAATGCAACAGGAATTTCCTGCTGGGACGAAATCCCTCTTCGAGTCAAAAATGAGAGGTGTAATATTGCACCGCCAGCCGGTCGCACCGCTCGTTTTCCGGATGCCCGGCGTGCCCGCGTACCCAATGAAACGAAACGTCGTGGATGTCGCACAAATCCAGCAGCGCTTGCCATAAATCCGCGTTGAGCGCCGGGGTTTTGTCGCTTTTGCGCCAGCCGTTGGCCCGCCATTTTTTGGCCCACCCTTTTTGGATGCCGTTCACCACATATTGTGAATCGGTGGTCAGCTGGACCCGGCAAGGCTGGTTGAGCGCCGACAAGGCGGCGATGGCCGCGGATAATTCCATCCGGTTGTTGGTCGTGTTTTCCTCGCCGCCGCAAAGCTCTTTTTCCACGCCCGCAAACCGCAGGATCGCCCCCCAGCCGCCGGGGCCTGGATTGCCCGAACATGCGCCGTCGGTAAAGATTTCTACCTGTTTCATCGTTTTTTCATCCTTTTTCGTGCGGGAATACCGCATTTCCGGCCCTGTAGGCAGGTCCGGCAGCCTGATTATACTATGAATCCGCGGCGGGTACAAGAAAAAAATGCCGTTTCTCAGCTTAAATCCCGGCCTGCCGCGGCATACTAACTCCAGGGCGGCACGGGCCGGGCGCGGCCGCGGCACAGAAATGCTTGACAGTTGGGCAGACAGCGGTTACACTAAACATAAGATTGTGTTCGTGTTTCCTTTGAAAAGTCTCTTCTCGAGGGAGGAGCAGGCCGCTCACGATAATGTAGTTTATGGGCGGTTTTGTTTTTCGGCAGAATAAAACGGCTCCGCGTCCAGTTGATGCAGGCGGGGCGGCGGTTTGGCGGGCAGGACGGAAATGGCCCGGCCAGACGCAACAAGAAAAACGGCCGGGTGGCGGATTTTGTCCCCCGCGGGGGTGCGACGGAGCAAGCCGGCAACGCAAACGTGGAGAGAACGGTTCGGAAAACCGGATCTGGCCTGTCCTGCCGGGACAGGGCGGATTATTTTGCGTATTTTTCACAAGAAAGGCCAGATCACAACAATCGAATCCTGAAGCAGGAAAAGAAACCCGCGGGACTCGGAGCGCGGGCAATCCGAACAAGAGAGAAAGAATGCGGAGGTATTTGTGTGGGAGTTCAGTTAGAAGAAAAAATCAAAAAAGAGAATGAAAAACTGGAAAAAAGCGAAAGCCTTTTGGAAAAAACAGTAAGAAAAGCCATGGGCATTGGGAAAAAAAGGAAAACCGCAGGGAAAAAAGCCGAGGGAACCCCTTCCGGCCAGCGGGAACCAGCCCAGAACCGGGGAAAATCCGCCTCGAAAAACGAGGCGAAAGCCCCGTCCCGGAAAACCAAGACCGCGGCGGATGCGACGAAAACTGCCGGGAAAGGGAATGCGGCCAAAGCGCAAAAGCAGGCTGCGACGAAAAAGAACGCGCAGCAGGAAAAAGAGGGCGGAAAGGGAAAAGCGGCCAATACGGCAGGCAGCCCACGTGGTAGGAAAACCGCCCCGAAAAAGGGCGTCAAGCAGCCGGTTCGCATCATTTCGCTGGGCGGACTTGGCGAGATCGGGAAAAACGTTACGGTATATGAGTGCGGAAACGACATGTTCGTGGTGGACTGCGGACTGGCGTTCCCGGAGGAGGATATGCCGGGGGTGGATTCGGTCATCCCGGATTTCACCTATCTGATTAAAAATAAGGACCGGCTGCGCGGCGTGGTCATCACCCATGGGCACGAAGACCACATCGGGTCGCTGCCCTACCTGCTTCGGGAAGTCAATGTGCCGCTGTACGGTACCCGCCTGACGTTGGGGCTGGTCGAGGGCAAGCTCAAAGAACACGGGCTGCTGTCCCGGGCAAAACTGAATATCATCGCGCCGGGGGATACGGTGAAAATGGGATGTATGACGGTGGAGGCGATCCGAGTCAACCACTCCATCCCGGATGCGGTGGCCTTTGCCATCCATACCCCGGCGGGGGTCATTGTCCATACCGGGGATTTTAAAATTGACTACAACCCCATCGAGGGGGAGGTCATCGACCTGGGCCGTTTCGGGGAATTGGGCAAACAGGGCGTTTTGGCGCTGCTGCAGGATTCTACCAATGCGGAAAAGCCGGGCAGCACCCCCAGCGAAAGCAAGGTAGGCGAGTCGTTCAGCACGCTGTTCGCCCGCGGGGAAAACAAACGGATCATCGTCGCCAGCTTTTCCTCCAATATCCACCGGATCCAGCAGATTGTGGATTTGTGCCACAAGCTGGGGCGCAAGGTGGCGGTTTCCGGGCGCAGCATGATCAATGTGGTGAGCAAAGCCATTGAATTGGGCTATCTGCATGTGCCGAAAGGGCTGTTAATTGATATTGACGACATCAAACGGTACCCGGCCTCTAAAATGACCATTATTACCACCGGCAGCCAGGGCGAGCCCATGTCCGCTCTGACCCGGATGGCCGGCGGCGACCACCGGCAGGTGCAGGTGACGGAAAACGATTTGATCATCATTTCCGCTACGCCGATCCCCGGCAATGAAAAGCTGGTGGGCCGAGTGGTCAACGAGCTTTTGAAGCTGGGCGCCGATGTGGTTTATGAAAAAATGTATGAGGTCCATGTGTCTGGGCACGCCTGCCAGGACGAGCTGAAATTGATGATGAATCTGGTCCGGCCCAAGTTCTTTATCCCGGTGCATGGCGAGTATAAGCATCTGCGCAAGCATGCGGATCTGGCCATCGCCATGGGGATCCCGGAAAAGAACGTGTATATCAGCGACATCGGCCGGGTGATGGAGCTGGACGGCGAGACGCTGAAGGTGACCGGGACCGTCCCGGCGGGCCAGGTTTTGGTAGACGGGCTGGGTGTCGGCGACGTGGGCAGCATTGTCCTGCGGGACCGCAAGCACCTGGCGGAGGACGGGCTGATCATTCTGGTGGCCGCCATCGACGGGAACACCGGCGCGCTGTTGGCCGGGCCGGATATTGTTTCCCGCGGATTTGTTTATGTGCGGGAAGCGGAAGATTTGATGAACGATACCCGCCGGATTGCCAAAAAGGTGATTGACGATTGCCGGGAAGGAAATATCCGGGAATGGGGGACCATCAAAAATCGCCTGCGGGATGACGTGGGGAGCTTTTTGTTCCAAAAAACCCGACGTTCTCCCATGATTTTGCCGATTATCCAGGAAATTCGTCAGTAAAAAATGGGCCGCCCGCCTTGGCTGGGCGGCTTTGCTTTTTTGGGTGAAAGTTCTGGGAGAAATCTTTTGCCAGCGGTTGGATTTCTCCCGCAGGTATGCTATAATGACGGAAAAGCAGGCTGCCGCCGGGCTGCAATGCCCGGAATGCAGAAAAACGGCCGGCGCCGCTTGGAATGCAACAGGGAAGGGGCAGGTGGAACATGGAGAACAAATATTGGTGGCTCAGGCCGGTGCTGGCGGCGCCATTGGCTCTTGGCGCGCTGCTGACGCTTTTATCTGCTTTTGTCAATATCTACCTGTTTTATTTGGAAGCGCTGCTTTTGATCTGCGTGACCATGTATGTTCTGTTTAAACTGCGGGGGTTCCAGCAGGACATGTATACGTTTTTGTCTTATTTGAGCGATAACCTGACGCTGACCCGCCAGGAAAGCATGGAAAACATCCCGTTCCCCATGCTGGTGGCGGATCAGAACGGGGAGATCGTCTGGTACAACCGCATGTGCAAAGACGACGTGTTTTTGGGGGAGGACCTGTTTGGCCTTCCGGTTTCCGATGTGGTTGCCGGGGCGGACCCTTCGGAACCGGGCAAAAGCCAGGGGAAGGGAATCCGCTATAAGGATAAGTTTTATACGGTCCATGTGGCTTCGGTGGCGTCCAGCGAGGGGCAGCCGGTGACGGTGTATTTTCTGGTGGACGATACGACGCTCAAAAAGTATATGTTCGAATACAAGGAGTCCCGGCCGTCGGTGTGCATTGTGGTCATCGACAACTACCAGGAAATCATGCAGGACGCCAAGGAAAGCGAAAAAGCCCAGGCCATCGGCCAGCTGGAGACCATCATTGAAAATTACATGTCGGAGGGCAACTGCCTGTTGCGGCGGCTGGACCAGGACCGCTTTTTGGCGGTGGTGGAAGAGCGGCAGTTGCGCAAAATGATCGAGCGCCGCTTTGACATCTTAGACCAGATCCGGCAGGTGTCGCTGAGCGACAATGTGCCATCGACCTTATCCATCGGCATTGGGCAGGGCGCTTCCAGCCTGCAGGAAAGCGACAAAATGGCCCGGCAGGCGCTGGAGATGGCGTTGGGCCGCGGCGGCGATCAGGTGGCGGTCAAATCCGGCAGCAGCTTTGCTTTTTACGGCGGCACCTCCAAAGGGGTGGAGAAACGCACCAAGGTCAAGACTAGAATCATGGCTTCCGCTTTGGCGGAACTGATTGCGACGGCGGAGAATGTGCTGATTATGGGCCACCAGTTCGCGGATTTGGATTGCCTGGGTTCTGCCGTGGGGATGTACCGGGCGGTCCGGCAGATGGGCAAACCGGCGTCCATCGTGCTCAACCGGCAGCGGAATCTGGCGTTCCCCTTGTACAACCGGTTGGCGCAGAACGGGTATGCGGACGCATTTGTCGAGCCGGATTTCGCTTTGGACCTGATTGGGAAAAAGACCCTGCTGATTGTGGTGGACACCCACCTGCCCCATATCTTGGAATCCAAGCAGGTGTACCAGGCCTGTAAGACGGTGGTGGTGATCGACCATCACCGGAAAATGGTGGGGCATATCGACAACGCGGTGATTTTTTACCATGAGCCGTACGCTTCTTCCGCCTCCGAGATGGTGACCGAACTGGCCCAGTATTTCGGGGATCATGTGAAGATTGGAAAGATGGAAGCGGAAGCGCTTTTGTCCGGGATTATGCTGGATACGAAGAATTTCGTCATGAAAACCGGGGTCCGGACCTTTGAGGCAGCGGCGTATCTGCGCAAGCAGGGGGCGGATACCGTGGAGGTCCGCAAGCTGTTTTCCAACTCCATGAGCGATTACCAGAAAAAGACCCGGCTGGTGGCGTCGGCGGAAATTTACCGCGGATGCGCCATCGCCAGCGGGGAATACAGCGAGGATATCAAACTGATCGCGCCCCAGGCGGCGGATGAGCTGCTGGGGATTAACGATGTGGTGGCGTCCTTTGTCCTGTATGAGTATGACGGCGGGGTTTCCTTCTCTGCCAGAAGTATGGGGCTGATGAACGTCCAGGTGGTCATGGAGACCCTAGGCGGCGGCGGGCATATGACCATGGCCGGGGCGCAGTTGAGCGATATCAATATGGAAAGCGCCCGCCAGAAATTGCTGCAGGCCATCGACCAGTATTTTGAGCAGCAGCCGAAAGACAAGGAAAGACAGCGTTCGTAGCAGTCAGATTGGAAACAGGAGGAGAAGCAGGATGAAAGTAATTTTGCAAGCAGACGTCAAAGGATCCGGGAAAAAGGGACAGCTGGTCAATGTATCCGACGGGTACGCCAGAAATTTCCTGCTGCCCAAAGGGCTGGCGATCGAAGCAACCGCCCAGGCGATGAATGATTTGAAAAACCGGGCGGCGGCGGCCCAGCACAAAGCGGATGTCGAAAAAGAGGCCGCGGTCCAGCTGGGCAAACAGATCGAGGGCAAAACCATCAAACGCACCGCAAAGGCGGGAACCGGCGGGCGCCTGTTCGGCGCGGTGACCACCAAGGAAATTGCCGAGGATCTGCAAAAGCAGTTTGGCGCTGCCATTGATAAAAAGAAAATTACGCTGGAGAGCGAAATCAAAGCGTATGGGACCTACAAAGCGGAAGTTCGCCTCCATCCCGACGTCAAAGCCAGCTTTTATGTGACGATTACGGAAGAATAAACCAAACAGCGGCCGCTTTTGATAGGCGGCCGCCGTTTTCCGGATTTCAGTGAAGAGGGGGAACAATACATGCCGCAGGCGCAGGAAATGACCTATTTGGAGCAGGGCGGGCCGCTGCCGTTTAGTCTGGAAGCGGAACAGTCGGTGCTGGGCGCCGTGCTGGTGGATTCCTCCTGCCTGACCACGGTGATGGAATACGTCAAGCCGGAGTGCTTTTATGACAAACGCCATCAGGGGATTTTCTCGGTGATGCTGCGTCTGTTCGGCGCAGGGCTGCCCATCGATTTTGTCACGGTGCTCGACGGGGTGATTTCCGACGAGGTGTTTGCGGCGGAACAGGATGCGAAAATTTACCTGGCCCGCCTGGTGGAAGTGGTGCCCACCGTTTCCAATGTAGAGGCTTATGCCAAGATCGTCCAGGAAAAGCATTATGTGCGCAGCCTGATTGGAACGGCGCAGCAGATTATCGAAAACGCCAAAGACCCGCAGAACGAGGCCAAAAACCTGTTGGATGCGGCGGAACAGCGCATTTTTGAAATCCGGCAGGGACGGGAAAGCCGCGGCCTGCAGCGGATTGACGAGATCATCATTGATACTTATGACCGTCTGCAAAAGCTTTCCAGCGCAGACCGGGAACGGTATCTGGGGATCCCCACCGGGTTTTCCATGCTGGATCAAATTACCACCGGGTTAAACAAAACGGATCTGATTTTTATCGCGGCCCGGCCCGGCATGGGGAAAACCGCCTTTGCGTTGAATATTGCCACCTATGTGGCCAAACGGGGGAAAAAGGTCGCGATTTTCAATTTGGAAATGTCCAAGGAACAGCTGGTGGGGCGGATCCTTTCCAGCGAAGCCAGGATTCCGGGAAACGCCCTGCGGACGGGGAATCTGTCCGGAGACGATTGGAACCGTCTGGCGGAAGCGGCGGGATACCTGTCCCAGGCACAGATTTATATCGACGACGCCACCGGCATTTCGCCGGGGGAAATGAAAGCCAGGCTGCGCAGGATGAAGGACCTGGATTTGGTCATCATCGACTATCTGCAGCTGATGACCAGCGGCCGGCGGATTGATAACCGGGTGCAGGAAGTTTCGGAAATGACCCGCGCGCTGAAGGTCATGGCAAAAGAGCTGCAAGTTCCGGTCATCACGTTGTCCCAGCTCTCCCGCGGCCCGGAAAGCCGCAAGGACAACCACCGCCCTATGTTGTCTGACCTGCGTGAGTCCGGTTCCATCGAGCAGGACGCCGACGCGGTTTGGTTCTTGTACCGGGACGCATATTACAATAAGGAATCAGAAGAGCAAAATATTGCTGAATGTATTGTCGCCAAAAACCGACATGGAGAGACCGATACCGTCAAGCTGGCGTGGGACGGCGCGTATACCCGGTTTAGCAATTTGGAGATGTACCGCGATGAGGGATAAGGTGCTGCTGGCGCTGGAACGGTACCAGATGCTGCCGCCGGGCAGCCGGGTGACGGTGGCGTTATCTGGCGGTGCGGATTCCACGGCGCTGCTGCATCTTTTGTGCGGGTTGGCAAAGCAGCGGGCACTGACGGTGCAGGCCTGCCACATCAACCACCTGCTGCGCGGCGAAGAAAGCCAGCGGGACGAGGCGTTTGTCCGGCAGATGTGCCGGGATTGGCAGGTGCCGCTGACCATCTTTCAGGAAGATGTGGAAAGCGGGGCGCGGCAGGTGGGAGAATCGGTGGAGCTGTTTGGGCGACGGGTTCGGTACCAGCGGCTGCTGGAGGCGGCGCAGGGAGGCTGGGTCGCCACCGCCCACACATTAAGCGACCGGGCGGAAACCATGATGCTGAACCTTTTGCGGGGCACCGGATTGAAGGGGATTTGCGCTATCCCGCCGGTCAATGGCCGGGTAATCCGCCCCTTGTTTTTGTGCACCCGGCAGGAGGTGGAAGCGTACTGCCGGGAAAACGGCCTGGCCTATGTGGAGGACAGCAGCAACCTTTCTAGCGCCTACACCCGCAACCGCGTCCGCATGGAGGTCATCCCGGCGCTGCGCAGCATCCAGCCGGCGTTTGAGTTGATTTGCGGGCGGGCGCTGGAGCATTTGGCGCAGGATGAGGATTTCCTGGAGCGAGAAGCGGAGAAGGCGTTTCGGGAGGCGGACTGCGGCGGCGCGCTGGCGGCGCAGGCGCTTGGTCAGCTGCACCCCGCTATCCGTTTTCGGGTGCTGCGGCGGTATTTGACGCAGCGCGGCCTGCCCTGCGATGCGGCGCATATCCAGGCGGTCGAGCAGATGCTGCAGGCCGGGAAAGGACAGGTCCAGATACAAAAAGGCTGGTGGCTGAAACTGCATCACGGCCGACTGTGGGCATCTGGCGAGCTCGATGCGGTGGAAATGGAGCCGGTTGCCGTCGGCCCTGGAGAATTGCCGCACAATCCCCTGACCAAGGGGCGTCTTCTTCTGGTAAATTGTGAACAATTTACAAATTTACAGAAACGCAAGTGTAACATCTTAAAAAAAGCGATTGACTATGATAAAATATGCGGTAGACTTTTCTTGAGGCAAAAAAGGCAGGGGGATTATCTGCGCAGCGCGCAGCGCGGCGTGGGAAAACCGTTGCGAAAATGGTGGAACGAAGCCAAGGTTGCGCCGCATTTGCGCAGCAGGATCCCTGTGTTTTGTGACGAACGTTCTGTGGTCTGGGTGCCCGGCCTGGGCGCCGACGCGCGGGTGGTCCCGACGGCGCAGACCACGCGTTTTTTGGTGGTGGAACTTGAGGAGGAAGGGCAATGAAACAAGACATCCAATCCATTTTGTACTCTCCGGAACAGCTGGCCCAAAAGGTACAGGAGATGGGAAAGGCCATTTCCCGGGATTATGCGGGCAAAAACCCGCTGCTGGTCAGCGTGCTGAAGGGGTCGGTTGTGTTCATGAGCGATTTGATGCGCGCCATTGAAATTCCGTGTCAAATTGATTTTATGATGGTTTCCAGCTATGGTGCAGGGGTAAAAACCTCTGGCGTGGTTAAAATAATGAAAGATTTGGATACTCCCCTGGAAGGGCGGGACCTGATCATCGTCGAGGATATCTTGGACAGCGGAAAAACGCTGCATTATTTGAAAGGGATGCTCAGCGAGCGGCATCCGAACAGCATCCGGATCGCTACGTTACTGGATAAGCCGGAACGCCGGGAGGCGCCGATTGCGGCGGATTACCGCGGGTTCGTGGTCCCGGACCAGTTCATCGTGGGGTATGGGCTGGATTACGCGGAAAAATATCGGAATTTACCTTTTATCGGGGTGTTAAAGCCTGAAATTTATATGAAATAATCCTTTCTGTCAGGAAGGACAAGGAGTGAAGCGCTTGAATAGAAAACCGTCCAGAGGAATCGGTATTTATATTATTTTGCTGGCGATGCTGATGATGAGCATCTATTTTGCCGTTTCCATGATGTCGGATCCCCAGCAGCCGAAATATTATGAAATCCTTTCCTATTTCGAGCAAGAGCAGGTCCGGGAATTTACGCTGGATGTCAGCAGCGGCGAAATGAGCATGAAAGTGGAAAATGACGCGGGGCAGACGTCGATCGTCAACTACCGGGTGGCCAGCGTCAGCATGTTTTATGAAGACACCAAGGATTTGATCGATGCATACAACGAAAAACATCCGGACGCAGTGATGAAGACGGATTTTGTCCGGCCCAAAGACGCGCCCTGGTGGCTGAGTATGGTACCGTACCTGCTGTTGATCGGCGCGATGATCTTCTTGTGGTTTATGATGATGCGTCAGGCTGGCGGCGGTACCGGCAAGGCGATGAATTTTGCCAAAGCCAAGATCCGAACGGCGGAGGACGGCAAAAAGACCACCTTTGCGGATGTAGCCGGCGCGGATGAGGAAAAGGCCGAGCTGGTCGAGATCGTGGAATTTTTGAAAAACCCCAAGAAATTCAACGAATTGGGCGCGCGGATCCCCAAAGGCGTGATGCTGATGGGACCGCCCGGAACCGGGAAAACGCTGTTGGCCCGGGCGGTGGCCGGGGAAGCGGGCGTACCGTTCTTCTCCATCTCCGGTTCGGATTTTGTAGAAATGTTTGTAGGCGTCGGCGCGTCCCGTGTGCGGGATTTGTTCGAGCAGGCTAAGAAGAATGCGCCGTCCATTGTATTTATCGATGAGATCGACGCCGTTGGCCGGCACCGGGGCGCCGGGCTGGGCGGCGGCCATGACGAGAGGGAACAGACCCTCAACCAGTTGTTGGTGGAAATGGACGGGTTTGGCAACAATTCCGGCGTCATCATTATTGCGGCGACCAACCGGATCGATATTCTGGATCCGGCGCTGCTGCGGCCGGGCCGGTTTGACCGCCAGATCGTGGTGGGGTACCCGGACGCCGCAGGCCGTGAGGCAATCTTAAAAGTACACACCCGGAACAAGCCCATTGGGCCGGATGTGGATTTGTCTGTCATTGCAAAAACCACGGTTGGATTTACCGGTGCGGATTTGGAAAACCTGATGAACGAGTCGGCGCTGCTGGCGGCGCGCCGCAATCGCAAGGCAATTACCATGCAGGAAATCGAGGAGGCCACCATCAAGGTGGTGGCTGGCCCGGAGAAGAAATCCCACAAGGTGTCCGACAAGGATAAAAAGCTGACCGCTTACCATGAAGCGGGGCATGCCATCTGCACCTATTACTGCCCGACCCAGGATCCGGTGCATATGGTTTCCATTATCCCCCGCGGGATGGCCGGCGGATTTACCGTGTCCCTGCCGGTGGAGGAAACCGGCTATGAAACCAAGCGGCATATGAGCGAGACGCTGATTGTGCTGCTGGGCGGCCGAATGGCGGAAAAGCTGGTTTTGGATGATATTTCTACTGGTGCGTCCAACGATTTGGAACGTGCTTCGAAAATCGCGCGCAACATGGTGACCCGTTATGGGTTCAGCGAGAAGCTGGGACCGGTGGTTTACGGGCAGGATGAAGGGGAAATCTTCTTGGGCCGGGATATTTCCCAAAACCGCAATTTCTCCGAAAATGTGGCGGCGGAAATCGACGTGGAAGTCCGGGAATTGGTGGACAGCGCGTATGAATCGGCAAAAACCATTTTGACTGACCATATGGACCAGCTCCATCTGGTTGCCCGGTATGTGTTCCACCACGAAAAGATCGACGGAGAGGAATTTCGCAAGATTATGACCGGCGAAATGGAATGGAGCGAAGAGGATTTGGCTCCCATGCCGGGTTCGGTAGAGGAAATGCCGCAGCCCCAGCGGGAAGCGCAATCCCCTAGCCAGACGGATGCCCCTGTCGACGAACAAGAATAAAACTGGATTCTCCGGGAATTCCCCGGAGAATCTTTTTTGCATTGCAGGGGCGGCGCAGGCCCTCTTTGCAATGGGGCGCAAAATATGGTATGATGGTCGGCGGATGCTTGGCAAAAGCGCCGGCGGAACGGAGTGTTGCGCCGCGGGCAAGATGGATTTGCCAAAGGCAGAATAGGGAGGAACTATGGCGAAAAAAGCTACCTATGACAACGAGAGCATACAGTCGCTCAAAGGCGAAGACCGGGTGCGCAAACGCCCCGGCGTGATTTTTGGTTCCGACGGGATCGAAGGCTGCGAACATTCGGTTTTTGAGATCCTGTCCAACTCCATCGACGAAGCGCGGGAAGGGCGGGGCGACCGCATTATTGTGACCCGCTTTGCCGACAGTTCGGTGGAGGTGCAGGATTTTGGCGCCGGGATCCCGGTAGATTATAACAAGAACGAAGAGCGGTACAACTGGGAATTATGCTTTTGCGAGCTGTACGCCGGGGGAAAATATAAGACCAACGAAGGGGAAGGATATGAATATTCGCTGGGTTTGAATGGGCTGGGGCTGTGCGCTACCCAGTATGCGGCGGAATATATGGACGTGGAAATCTTCCGGGACGGATACCGCTATACCCTCCGGTTTGAAAAGGGGAAAAATATCGGCGGGCTGCACAAAGAGCCGACTACCCAGAAAAAAACAGGGAGCCGGATTCGCTGGCGCCCGGACCTGGAGGTCTTTACGGATATCGATATCCCTGTAGAGTATTATACCGAGGTGCTCAAACGGCAGGCGGTAGTCAACGCGGGATTGGTGTTCTTGTTCCGCAACCAGGTGGGGACGGGCTTTGAAACCCAGCAGTTCTGCTATGAAAACGGGATTACCGATTATGTCAAAGAGCTTGCCGGTGAGCAGGCGATGACCGGCGTGCAATATTGGGAAGCGCAGCGCCGGGGTCGCGACCGGGAGGACAAGCCGGAATATAAGGTCAAAATGCAGGTGGCATGCTGTTTTTCCAATCAGGTGAAGGTTTTGGAATATTACCACAACTCCAGCCATCTGGAACACGGCGGCGCGCCGGAAAAAGCGGTCAAGGCGGCGTTTGTCTCCCAGATCGACGCGCTGTTAAAACAGCAGGGAAAATATCTGAAAAACGAAAGCAAGATTACCTTTCAAGACGTAGAGGACTGCCTGGTGCTGGTTTCCTCGTCCTTTTCGACCCAGACCTCGTATGAAAACCAGACCAAAAAGAGCATCACCAACAAATTTATCTATGAGGCGATGACGGAATTTTTAAAGCATTCGCTGGAAGTGTACTTCATCGAGAACCCCATGGATGCGGCCAAGGTGGCCGAACAGGTACTGGTCAACAAGCGCAGCCGGGAAAACGCGGAAAAAACGCGGCTGAATTTGAAAAAAAAGCTGGCGGGATCGCTGGATATCGCCAACCGGGTGCAGAAATTCGTAGACTGCCGGACCAAAGACGTGAATCGGCGGGAGCTTTTTATCGTGGAAGGAGATTCTGCGCTGGGCGCCTGCAAGCTGTCGCGGGATGCGGAATTCCAGGCGATTATCCCGGTGCGGGGCAAAATTTTAAACTGCCTGAAGGCGGAGTATGATAAAATTTTCAAAAACGATATTATTGTGGATATCCTCAAGGTGCTGGGCTGCGGGGTAGAGGTGCAGAGCAAATCCAACAAGGAGATTTCCAACTTCGACCTGGGAAACCTGCGCTGGAATAAGGTGATTATCTGTACCGATGCGGATGTGGACGGGTACCAGATCCGCACGCTGATTTTGACCATGCTGTACCGGCTGGTGCCCACCCTGATCCAGGAAGGCTATGTTTATATTGCCGAGTCTCCGCTGTATGAGATCAACACCAAGGATAAGGCGTATTTTGCCTACAATGAAGCGGAAAAAACGGAAATCCTGGGGCGGATCAAAGGAAAGTATACCATCCAGCGCTCCAAAGGGCTGGGGGAAAACGAGCCGGATATGATGTGGATGACCACCATGAACCCCGAAACCCGCCGATTGATTAAAATCAACCCGGAAGAGGCCCAGGCCACAGCGCAGATGTTTGATTTGCTGCTGGGGGAAAACCTGACGGGAAGAAAAGAATATATTACGGAAAACGGTCATTTGTATCTGGATGCGGCGGACGTATCCTGACCGGAATAGAAAGCGCCGGCAACCCTGACAGGCCGGTGCAACAGCGAGATGGAGGAAAGTTATGGCGCCGAGAAAAAAGCAGAATCCGCAGCCGAAACGTGCGGCAACCGGAATCGCGGCGGAAATTGAAAATGCCGGCGTGGTAGTCGAACAGCCGATTACCCAAACGCTGGAAACCAACTATATGCCCTACGCCATGAGCGTGATCATCTCCCGGGCGATCCCGGAGATTGACGGGTTTAAGCCCGCGCACCGAAAACTGCTGTACACCATGTATAAAATGGGGCTGCTCACCGGCGCACGGACCAAATCGGCCAATATCGTGGGCCAGACCATGCGGCTGAACCCCCACGGCGACGCGGCCATCTATGAAACCATGGTTCGGCTGGCCCGGGGCAACCAGGCGTTGCTTCACCCGTATGTGGATTCCAAGGGAAATTTTGGCAAGGCCTATTCCCGGGATATGGCGTATGCGGCCTCCCGGTATACCGAGGCCAAGCTCGATCCCATCTGCAACGAGCTGTTTGCCGACATCGACAAGGATACGGTGGATTTCCAGGACAACTACGACGGGACGATGAAAGAGCCGGCTTTGCTGCCGGTGCGGTTTCCCAGCATCCTGCTCAATTCCAACATCGGCATCGCTGTAGGCATGGCCAGCTCCATCTGCCCGTTTAACCTGGAGGAATTGTGCGATACCACCATTGCGCTGATGCAGGACCCGGACCACGACCTTCTGACCACGCTGACCGCGCCGGATTTTCCCGGCGGGGGGGATATCCTGTACGACGAGGCGCAGCTGCGCAAAATTTACGAAACCGGCCGCGGCAGCATCCGGGTACGGGCCCGCTACCAATACGACAAGGCGGCCAACTGCCTGGAAATTACCGAAATTCCGCCGACGACCACGGTAGAGGTGATTATCGACAAAATTGTGGAACTGGTCAAAAGCGGCAAGCTGCGGGAAGTGGCGGACATCCGGGATGAGACCGACCTGTCCGGCTTAAAAATCGCGGTGGACCTCAAACGTGGGACCGACCCGGAAAAGCTGGCGCAGAAGCTGTTCCGCATGACGCCGCTGGAAGACGCCATGTCCTGCAATTTTAACGTTTTAATCGGCGGGTATCCGCAGGTGCTGGGCGCCAGGGACCTTTTGCAAGAATGGATCGCCTTCCGGGAAGAATGCGTCAAACGCCGGGTGTATTTTGACCTGAAGAAGAAAAAAGAAAAGCTGCACCTGCTGCAGGGGCTGGCGAAAATCCTGCTGGATATTGACAAGGCCATCCGGATCGTCCGGGAGACGGAGGAAGAAGCCGAAGTGGTCATGAACCTGATGATTGGCTTTGGAATCGACGAAATCCAGGCCGAGTATGTAGCCGAGATCAAATTGCGGCATCTAAACCGGGAATATATCCTCAACCGAACCCAGGAGACCCAAAGCCTGAAAGAGGAAATCGCCCAGATGGAGGGGGTTTTGGGCGACCGGAAAAAAATCCGGGGCATCATCACCGAGGAGCTGCGGCAGATTAAGCGCAAATACGCCCAGCCGCGGCGGAGCATGATTTTGTACGACCTACCCCAGCAGCAGGACAAGGCCGAGGAAGAAATCCCGGATTATCCGGTCCATCTGTTCTTTACCAGGGAAGGGTATTTCAAAAAGATTACGCCCCAATCCCTGCGCATGAGCTCGGAACAGAAATTGAAGGAAACCGATGCGGTGATTTTTAGCCAGGAGAGCACCAACCGCGCCCATCTGCTGTTTTTTACCGACCGGCAGCAGGTGTACAAATCCCATGCCAGCGATTTTGATGATACCAAGGCCAGCGTGCTGGGCGATTATGTGCCGGCAAAATTGGGGATGGAAGAAGGGGAGCGGATCGTCTGCTTTGTAGCGGTGCCAGAATATACCGGCTATATGCTGTTTTTTTTCCGGGGCGGCAAAGTCGCCAAGGTGGAAATGACCTCTTATCAGACCAAAACCAACCGGAAAAAACTGACCGGCGCTTATTCCGGAAAAGACGCGCTGGCCGCTGCTTTTTATGTGCCGGAGGACCGGGAGTTTTTGCTGAGAGCCACCGGCGGCCGGGCTTTGATCGTCCATACCGGCGCCATCAGCCCCAAACAGTCGCGGGATACTCAGGGCGTGGCCGTTATGAATCTGAAGAAAAATGCAGTGGTGGATACGGTGGTCCCGTTTGAGCCCCAAATGCTCGGCAATGCCCATCGATTCCGCACCAAATCGCTTCCGGCGGCAGGCGCGATCCCCAAAGCGGAGGACGTGGGCGAACAGCTGCAGCTGCTGGATGCGCCCGCGGCGGACAAACCGTAATAAAGCGGGCAGGCTTTTCGCATAAAAAAAGGCCGCCCGCACCCGAAAAGCGCCGGCAGCCGAATGGTTGTGCCGGCGCTTATCAAACGCAACAGGGATACCAAGCTCCTGCATAACCACTAGCAGTATGCCCCGGCTGGAACGCGGTTATGCAGAGGGGAAAACTTTGGATGGGATTTTTCGAAAAAATATTGCAAACCGGTACAAACTATGCTATGATAACAATGTTAAACAGAATTTCTCGGAGGTGCGTTATGCAGGCTTTTGAAATAATCGGCGGTATTTTGCTGATTTTGATGGCTGCCGTGATTATCGTTATGGTGTTGATGCAGGAAGGAAAAGGCGGCGGCGCAGCGGCACTGGGCGGCGCGCAACCGCAAAGCTATGGCAGAAACAGAGCGAAAACGTTGGATGTACTCCTTTCCAAATATACCAAGGTGATCGGTGCGATCTTTATGGTCGTGACATTCCTCGTTTGGATTTTGAGCATTTATTTTTAGATTGTGCGAAAAGCCCTGCCGTCGGCAGGGCTTTTTCCTTGCCTGCAGTTGATCGAGGATGGAGATTTTGTTTTTTTAGGATATGATAAGGAAGAATAAAAAGAGAATGAGAGGAATTGCATGAAAGACCAGAAAAATAGAAAAAAGCAGAACTTCCGTGCCAAACGGGCCGGGAGGAAACCCGGAAACAAACCGGATTTTGCCAGGGAGATCCGCCGCGTATTGGAGCGGGCGGGCAGCCGGGGTGCGTCAGTGAAATATTTGCAGGAACAAGCGGGGATCCGCCGCTATCAAAATGAGATGTTTTTGCTGGCACTGGCCGGGATGGTCCAAGATGGCGCCGTCGCGCAAAAAAAGGATCGGTATTACTGGAAAGGCGCCGCCGAGACGGCGGAAGCCGTGGTGGTCAAGGTCACGGAAGGGTTCGGCTTTGCCCGGCCGGAGGAAGCGACGGAAGATGTGTTTATCCCGGGCCGATTTTTGCAAGGCGCGTTGCCTGGCGACCGGGTGAAAATTGCGGTTCGCCGCGGGCGCGGGAACCTGCAGGAAGGAGAAGTACTTTCCTTTTTGGAACAGGCCGACTACCATTTTATCGGCACGTTCCATGTGGAAAACGGCATTCCGGTGGTGTATCCGGATACGCAGATGAAAGGGCCGATCCAGGTGGCGAAGCAGCAGACCGGCGGCGCCAAAGAGGGCGACAAGGTTTCCGCCCGGATCGTTCGGCGGGGGAAACGCCATTTTGATCACCGCGCCGCAGTGACGGCGGTGTTCGGTTCCAGTCAGCTGGCCAGCGTTTGCTGCCAGGCGATTTTGGCGGATAACGGCATTGCCCAAGCCTTTCCCGAAGAAGTGTTGCAGCAGGCGCAGCAGATGCAGCAGAAGGGGATCTCCCCCCAGGAGATGGAAGGGCGGCTGGATTTGCGCGGGGAAATCATTTTTACCATTGACGGGGCGGATACCAAGGACATCGACGACGCCGTTTCTTTGACCCGCACCCCAACCGGGTGGGAGCTCGGCGTGCATATTGCCGACGTCAGCCATTACGTCCGGGCCCGGTCGCCTTTGGATGAAGAAGCGTTCCAGCGGGGTACATCGGTCTATTATGCCAATTCGGTGATCCCCATGCTGCCCAAGCAACTGTCCAACGGCATTTGTTCGCTTAACCCCCAGGAAGACCGGCTCGCCTTTTCTGCATTGATGCGGTTGGATCAAGATGGTGGCCTGGTGGATTATCGGTTTTGCAAAACGGTGATCCGCTCCCGGGTGAAGGGCGTATACAGCGAGGTCAACCAGCTCCTGGACAAAACTGCGGACGAAGAGGTAAAACGCAAATATTATGGGCTGGAACCGACCTTGCAGGATATGAAAGAGTTGGCGTCCCGGCTGGCGCGCCGCCGGTCCGCCCGCGGGAGCCTGGACCTGGAATCCACCGAGGCCAAATTCCAGATTGGCGAGGATGGGCGCGTCCAGCAGATCCTGCCGCGGAAAAGCGGGACGGCGGAGCGGATGATCGAAGAGTTTATGCTGGCGGCAAACGAGGCGGCCGCTTCGTTTGGCCTGACCAGAGCGCTGCCGTTTTTGTTCCGGGTCCATGAGGATCCGCCGGCAGAAAAGCTGGAGGCCCTGGCGGAAGTTTTGACCCTTTTGGGACTCGACGTTTCCGCGGTCAAACCCGGCGTCCAGCCGGGGCAGCTGCAGCAGATCCTCCAGGCGGTGAAGGGGACCGACCAGCAAATGCTGGTCAACAGCCAGCTGCTGCGCTCCATGGCCAAAGCAAAATATGAAACGGAAAACAAAGGGCATTTTGGCCTGGTACTCAAACAGTATGCTCACTTTACCTCGCCGATCCGCCGTTACCCGGATCTGGCGATCCACCGGATCATGAGCGCGTCTTTGGCGGGGATGAGCCAGCAGGAAGCGCAGCGGCGGTTTTCCACCTTTGCCCGGGAGGCCGCAGCCCATTCCAGCGCGGCGGAGCAGCGGGCCATGACGGTGGAGCGCAGATGCGAGGACGCGTACAAAGCGGAGTTTATGGCGGGGCATCTGGGTGAGCGGTATCAGGGAATTGTTTCCGGCGTGATGGAGCGGGGCATTTTCGTCGAGCTGCCCAATACGGTGGAAGGGATGATCCGGCTTGCGGATATGCCGGGGGATTTCCAGTTCGATGGTAAAATCGAGGCGAAAGATTCCGTCAGCGGGCGCCGGTTCCGGATCGGGGACCAGGTGATGATCCAGGTGGCGCGGGCGGACGTCTCGTCCGGCGAGGTGGATTTTGTCCTGGCGGAAGAAGTTTGATCCAAAGAAAAAAGGCTGGGGGTTCCCAGCCTTTTACTGCATCAGGGGAGGATCCTGCCGGATTGCCGTGCCGCAGGGAGGGTTGGTGCTTCCCAGGAATCCTTCCTTGTGTGCGCATTGGTCGCTTTGCAGGCATTGTTCCCGGCGGACGCCGTCGTTGTCCCACCAGATTTCCACAGGCACGTTCTGCTGTTTGGCCGCGCAGTAGCGCTGCCCGATGGTGCCGAAGTTCTTCATATCATTGCCCCCCATTGGATTTTGTCCCTAGTATGCGCAAAAATTTGCCGGATAACCGTGGGGCGGATCGTATAAAAAATGGCATATCCGACCAAGCTTTCTGCATAAACTTTTGTAGAAAGGCGGAAACGGCGATGGAGGGAATCCGAAAAAATATCAAACGGCTGCTGGCCAAGGAAAACGATCAGCAGGCAGCGGTGGAACAGTACCGCGGCCTCTTGCGGGATCTGGAACGGCTGCGTGCGCAGATCGAGCAGGTTGATTCCAATTTCAATATGGCGACGGATGAGGACCTGGTGGAAAGCTATATCTATGAATCGAACGCGCTGGCGGCCCGCTATCGGTTCCTTCTGCGGGAAGCCAAAGAACGAAAATCCAGGCTGGAAAGCGATCTTCCTTCCCAGCCGGTATCGTTGTGGGAGTGAAAGTAATGCTGATGATCATTGCAGGCGGCTTGGCGCTGCTGATGTGTTTTGTGTTTCTTTGGACGGGAAAACCGGTCCGCAGCCTGCTGTCCAGCGCATTTGGCGGCGCAGCGGCCTTTTTCCTTTTGAATCTGGCGTCCGGGCTAACTGGCGTGGCGTTGTCGCTGAACCTTTTTTCCGCGGCGTCCGCATTGTTTCTGGGCGCGCCGGGCATCTGCTCGCTGTGGATTTTGCAATTTTTCTGGCGGTGACCAGAGATTGGCGCGCAAAAAAACCCTGTCTCATGATAGGCAGGGTTTTTTGATGTTTCAGCGACCAGGCGTGTAAGCCGAGTTCTGTTTCAAACAGCAATCTTTCTAGGCCTTTTGTCGCCAAAAGGCTCAAGCCACCTAGGTGAGGCCCGCCGGGCAAGCGGATTGGTGCCTCGTTGCGGTGTTGCTTCGGATAGGGTTTACATAGCCGCATAGTCTCCTATACGCTGGTGAGCTCTTACCTCGCCGTTCCATCCTTGCCGCCTAGTAAGACGGCGGTTTCTTTCTGTTGCACTTTCCCTAGAGTCGCCTCCGGCTGCCGTTAGCAGCTATCCTTGCCCTGTGAAGCCCGGACTTTCCTCATGCACGGCCTTTCGGCGCTGTACACGCTGCTGTTCCGCCTGCTCGCAAAGAAAAACCAATGTATTTTATTGCTGCAGCGGCATGCCGCGCCCGTCGACGCTGATGCTGCCGGTCAGCAGGAGGATGCCCTCAATGAATCCCCAGATGCCCGAGACAAAGCTTAAAATGCCGCAGGACAGCAGCGTCAGGCACAGCTGGATGACCGCTTTGGTCGTGTAGCCGAGATAAAAATTATGTACCCCGAACGCGCCGAGAAAAATCCCCAGCAGGCCGGCGGCCATTTTGGATTTGAGCGGAGCGCCCATCGGCGGGTAGGGCTGCTGCGGCTGCTGCTGCGCATACCCTTGGTTGGCCTGATAGTTTTGATCCGAGAACGAATAAGACGGCCCGGCATTTTGATAGGCCTGCTGCGACTGCTCCGGGGCGAACTGGCACCCGCAATTAGAACAGAAAACCGCGCCGGGATGAGATTCTGCGCCGCAGTTGGCGCAGTAATTGCTGCCGGAACCGGCAGAAACGCCACAAGACGGACAAACTGGCGCATCGGAATTCATTTCCGCGCCGCATTGTCTACAATACATAGAAACCCCTCCTTCTACAGGTAAAACGACGAATAGGGCCATCCCCCTTCATCTGCTTTTACCATATCATATTTTTCCGCTTTTGACTAGCCCAATTGAAAAGAAAAGCTTGGAAAGACCCTAAATCCGGCGAAAAAGGTTGGTTTGAAAGGATTTTTGAAACTCTTCAAAAAAAACTTGCAAAATTTGACGGGAACGATATAATGGATACATGAATATTGTTGTGCATGTGTTCAAAAAATGACAACCTGAAGGAGGAACATGTTCTATGGCACTGAAAAGCTCTTATATGAAAGAAATCTATGAAACGGTCTGCCGGCGCAACCAAGGAGAGCCGGAATTCTTGCAGGCGGTGCGGGAAGTGCTGGAATCCCTGGAACCGGTGGTGGAAAAACGCCCGGACATCCAGAAAGCCGGCATTGTGGAGCGGATGGTGGAGCCGGAGCGCTTTTTGCAGTTCCGGGTCGCCTGGGTGGACGACAACGGATCCGTGCAGGTGAACCGGGGGTTCCGCGTCCAGTTCAATTCCGCCATCGGCCCGTATAAAGGCGGACTGCGCCTGCATCCCTCTGTCAACGCTTCCATCATCAAATTCTTGGGCTTTGAGCAGTGCTTTAAAAATTCCTTGACCGGGCTGCCCATGGGCGGCGGCAAGGGCGGGTCTGACTTTGACCCCAAAGGCAAATCCGACGGGGAGATCATGCGCTTTTGCCAAAGCTTTATGACGGAGCTGTGCCGCCATATTGGGCCGGATACGGATGTGCCGGCAGGGGATATCGGCGTGGGCGCACGGGAAATCGGCTATTTGTATGGGCAGTATAAAAAAATCAGAAATGAACATACCGGCGTTTTGACCGGCAAGGGGCTGACCTATGGCGGTTCCCTGGTCAGAAAAGAAGCCACAGGGTACGGGCTGCTGTATTTCACCCAGGAAATGCTGCAGAAGATGAAACAGGATTCGGTCAAAGGCAAAAAGATCGTGATTTCCGGATCGGGCAACGTGGCCATCTATGCGGCGGAAAAGGCCCAGCAGCTGGGCGGCATCGTCATTGCGATGAGCGATTCCTCCGGCTATGTGCACGACGAAGCGGGGATCCGGCTGGATGTGGTTAAACAGATCAAGGAGGTCCGCCGCGGCAGAATTTCCGAGTATGCCAAGGAAGTGGCCGGAGCAACCTATACGGAGGGCTGCAAGGGGATCTGGTCGCTGAAATGCGACATCGCTCTGCCTTGCGCCACCCAGAACGAGCTGGACGGCGAAGCGGCCAAACAGCTGGTGGCCAACAGGGTCATTGCTGTGGCGGAAGGCGCTAACATGCCCAGCACACCGGAAGCGGTGGAATGCTTTTTGCAAGAGGGCGTCCTGTTTGGGCCGGCGAAAGCGGCCAACGCCGGCGGCGTAGCCACCAGCGGATTGGAAATGAGCCAGAACTCCATGCGTTACAGCTGGAGCTTTGAAGAAGTGGACCAAAAACTCCAGCAGATCATGGCGGGGATTTTCCATAGTGCGTATGACGCTTCGGCGGAATTCGGCGCGGAGGGGAACCTGGTGCTCGGCGCCAATGCAGCCGGATTTTTGAAAATTGCAGAAACCATGCTTGCATATGGGCTAACGTTCTAAGCAGGCATGCAAAAGGCGGCGCCGTACCTGCTTGTCCGGCAAGGGGATTCCCTTGCTTTGCAGGGCGGCGCCGCCCTGCTTTTGGCCGCGCGGCGGAATGGGCCGGAAAAGGGCGCCGGGGATTTTATTGGGAAAGCTCTTGTATTGTGCGCGTTAAAGTGCTAAAATACAATTTATATTTAGGCCCTCGTAAAAAGGGAAAATCATCAAAAAAGGTGTGAATAAAAATGAGCAACATTCAAGTGGTTCATACCACAACGCCGAAACAGAAACCTCAGGACGAAACCAAATTGGGATTTGGCGCCGTTACGACGGATCATATGTTTGTCATGGATTATACGGAAGGCAAGGGATGGCATGATCCGAGAATCGTACCATATGGCCCCATTGAACTGGATCCTTTTGCCAAATGCCTGCATTATGGCCAGGAAGTGTTTGAGGGGCTGAAGGCTTACCGCGGGGATCAAGGGCAGATCTTGCTGTTCCGGCCGGAAGAAAACTTTAAGCGGATCAATCGTTCCAATGACCGGATGTGCATCCCCAAATTGGACGAGGAACTTTGCCTGGAAGCGCTCAAACAGCTGGTGGAGCTGGATAAGGATTGGGTGCCCCACACAGCGGGAACTTCGTTGTATATCCGTCCGTTTATCATTGCCACCGAACCGAAACTGGGGACGGATTCTTCTCAGACCTACCTGTTTTTGATTGTCCTGTCGCCGTCTGGCGCGTATTATCCCCAGGGGTTCAACCCGGTAAAAATTTATGTGGAAACGAAATACGTCCGCGCCGTCCGCGGCGGGATGGGCGAAGCCAAGACCGGCGGCAACTATGCCTGCTCGCTCAAAGGGCAGGAAGTGGCCCACGAACAAGGGTATTCCCAGGTTTTGTGGCTGGATGGCGTGGAACGCAAATACATTGAGGAAGTCGGCGCAATGAACGTCTTCTTCGTCATTGACGATGAGATTGTCACCCCCATGCTCACCGGTAGCATCCTGCCTGGGATCACCCGCAAATCCTGTATCGAACTGCTCAAACAGTGGGGATATCGGGTAAGCGAGCGGCGCCTGTCGGTGGATGAACTGCTGCAGGCCGGAAAAGACGGCCGGCTGAAAGAGGCGTTCGGAAGCGGTACGGCGGCGGTCATCTCCCCCATCGGGGAATTGAAAATCGACGACCATGTCCTGGTGCTCAACGACGGGAAAATCGGTCCGATCTCGCAGAAACTCTACGATCAGCTGACCGGCATTCAGTGGGGCCGCGTTCCCGGTCCTGCGGGCTGGAGCGTCAAGGTCTGCGATTAGTTGCACTGGATCAAAACAGAGAAAAGGCGGCTGTTGTCAGCCGCCTTTTTTGCTCTGTTCTCTAGCAAAAGGAGGAGGGAATTTTTCTTGCGGGAACTTTCTTTTGTTGTGCCCGCGGCGTTTGACGGCTGCACGCTCAACGATTTTCTCCGCCGGGGAAAAGGCGTATCCTACCGGATGATCAAAACTGCAAAGCAGCAAACGCCGCCGCTGGGCCTGTTTTGCAACGGGGCCCATATTCGTACAGTCGATCCTGTCCGGCAAGGAGATGTGGTATCCCTGCGCTGGGAAGAAGAGGAAAACCAGATGTCCTTTTCTTCCGTACAGGTCCCGGTGCTATATGAGGATGCATCATTGGTGGTATTCAATAAGCCCTGGAATATGCCGTGCCATCCGTCCCGCCGGCACCAGGCCGATACGCTGGGCAATGTGTTTGCGGCACGTTGCGCACAACAGGGCCGTATGCTGCCGTTTCGTCCGGTGAACCGGCTGGACAAGGATACGACGGGGATTGTGGTAGTGGCGAAAGACCCGTATGTTGCCGGCTGCCTGGCCGGTAAAATCGAAAAGGAATATCTGGGAATCCTGTGCGGCTGCCCGCCGCAAACAAGCGGTACGGTAGACGCGCCTATCCGGCGGGTGGACCCGGTCCGCATCCTGCGGCAGGTTTCTCCAGACGGCCAGCGGGCAGTGACGCACTATACGGTATTGGCCAGTGGGCAAGGGTACAGCCTGGCCAGATTCCGGTTGGAAACCGGCCGGACCCATCAAATCCGGGTGCATATGTCCTATCTGGGCTATCCGCTAGCAGGAGACGCCTGGTATGGCGGGTCTTGTGATTTGATCGGCCATCAAGCGCTGCATTGCGCCAGCTGCACCTTTTCCCATCCGGTGACCGGAGCGGAAATCCGGCTTTCGGCCCCTTTGTGGGAATCGTTTAAAAATACAATGGAAAATGCATATATATTCTACAAGAATGAACAATAATAAATAAAATTTCAAAAAATACTTGATTTTCTGAAATTTTATGCATATAATGGCAACATACTGATTCACAAGATAGGAGGCGAAGTCACATGAAAAAAGTATGTTCCATTTTTTTGGCGGCGCTGATGCTGCTGAGCTTGGCAGCCTGTAACGGGACGACCAATTCCTCCGCGCCTTCCGCATCCACTTCCAGCCAGGCGGATGCCTCTTCTTCCCAGGGATCTGATTCCACCTCCGAGGAAAAGCCGGAGCTGACCACCGTGACCCCGGGTAAGCTGACTATGTCCACCGACGCGGGATTCGCCCCTTATGAATATGTCGAAGGGGAACAGGTCGTCGGGATTGACGCGGACATCGCCCAGGCCATTGCCGATTATTACGGGCTGGAGCTGGTGATCCAGGATATGGACTTTACCAATGCGCTGCTGGCGCCGCAAAACGGGACGGCGGATTTCGTAGCCGCCGGGGTGTCCATTACGGAAGAGCGTTTGGAGACCATGGATTTTACCATCGAGTATGCAGAATCCGACCAGGTGATTTTGGTCCGGAAAGGCTATACTGACATTCAAAGCGAGGAAGATCTGGCCAACGTGAAAATTGGCGTGCAGCAGTCCACCACGGCGGACCTGTATTGCCAGGATATGGGCTATGAGCAGGTCAACGAGTATAAACAGAACCTGGTAGCGGCGGAAGATATGAAAAATGGGCAGATCGACTGCATGATTCTGGATAACATGCCGGCGGAGGCGATTTTAAACCAGAATCAGGACGAATTGGAGATCCTGGACCTGGTGCTGTTCACCGACGTATACGCCATGGCGGTGAAAAAAGGCAACACGGAGATGGCAGAGGCGCTGAACGTGGTGCTGCAGCAGCTGATTGACGACGGAAAAATCGAGGAATTTACCCAAAAGCATATGGAAGCGTCGATGTAACCGAATCATCGCAGGATGCAAGGGGGCACTTGCTCCCTTGCATTGTCATATGGGAGCAAAAAGGGGAGTGACAGTTTGGATTGGCTGCAAAAGATCGGATATCATCTGTACCGCACCTTTGTGGAAAAGGATCGGTACATGGCGTTTCTCAAGGGGATTGGCACAACGTTGGAAATTTCGTTTTTCGCGGTGCTTTTGGGGACCGCCATCGGCATACTCGTCGCGGTGGTAAAGCATATGGCGAAAAACCATCGTTTTCTGCATCCGCTGGAATGGCTGCTGGACGCCTATGTGCTGGTGGTCCGGGGGACGCCGGTGTATGTGCAACTGCTGATTTTGAATACGGTGGTGTTCGCATCGGTGCAAAACAAGATCCTAGTTGCCGTCATCACGTTTGGAATCAACTCCGGGGCCTATGTGGCGGAAATCATCCGCGCTGGAATTAACTCAGTGGACAAGGGCCAGTTTGAAGCGGGCAATTCGCTGGGCCTGCGCGACGGCACGGTGATGCGTTTGATCGTCCTGCCCCAGGCGGTACGCAATATTTTGCCGGCCTTGGGCAATGAGTTTGTCACGCTGGTGAAAGAAACTTCCATCGCCGGTACGATGGCGGTCAACGATTTGACCAAAGCGGCGGAGCGGGTCGGCGGCGCGACCTACGATTTGTATACGCCGCTGCTGTCCATCGCCGTGATCTATTTTGTCATGGTATTCGGCATGACACGGCTGCTCAACTGGTTCGAAAGGAGGCTGGCAAAGAGTGATAACCGTTAAAAACCTGGAGAAGTCCTTTGGAATGCACCAGGTCCTGCGTGGGATCAATGAAACCATCTCCCAGGGAGAAAAGGTGGTGGTGATCGGCCCGTCCGGGTCGGGCAAGTCCACCTTTCTGCGTTGTTTGAATCTGCTGGAACGACCCACCGGCGGCGAGATCTGGTTCGAGGGCAAGCTGGTGACGGACCAGAAAACGGATATCAGCCTGCTGCGGCAGAAAATGGGGATGGTGTTCCAGCAGTTTAATCTGTTTCCCCACTTGACCGTGTTGGAGAATATCACCCTGGCGCCGGTCACCTTGAAGCTGCAGACCAAGCAGCAGGCGCAGGACAATGCCAAGCGGCTGCTGGAGCGGATTGGCCTGTGGGAAAAGGCGCAGGCGTATCCCGGTCAGCTGTCCGGCGGGCAAAAGCAGCGGATCGCCATCATCCGCGCGCTGGCTATGAACCCGGATGTCATGCTGTTTGACGAGCCGACTTCCGCACTGGATCCGGAAATGGTGGGCGAGGTGCTGGCGCTGATGAAAGAGTTGGCAAAAGAGGGGATGACCATGGTAGTGGTCACCCACGAAATGGGGTTTGCCCGCGAAGTAGCCACCCGGGTGCTGTTTATGGATGAGGGGAAGGTACTGGAACAGGGGCCGCCGGATTCCTTTTTTGGGCATCCGCAGCATCCGCGGCTTCAGGATTTTTTGTCCAAAGTGCTGTAAAACGGATGATTCTGCCCGCTTGCCCCTCTCTTGTCCCCAAAAGCCGCAAGTGCGGCTTTTTTGTTTGGGACGTCAGGGCAAAAATGGCGTTTCGTCACAATTTCGACACACAAATAGAAAATTTAGATAAATTGAAATGGAAAATATGCCCTTTTTTATTTATTTTGCCCACAATATTTTAACAATTCTGTGAATTCGGTTGATTAAAAAGTCAGAGTGTGTATAATGGAAGAGGAATAAAGCGGCTTATTTGCTGTGAAAGAAAGGAGAGGAATGCATGGAAAGCAGCCAGAATGCCGGTAAAAAACCGCTGGGGCAAAAGCGGCGAAAATCGGAAAGCTTCTCGGTACAGGGATTGGCACAGGAAGCCGCCCGGCAAAGCTATCGGTTTTGTTATTATACCGGCGTCCAGCTGATTCGTTCTGTCAGACGATATAAAAAGCGGCTTTCCCGGTTTGTGGTGCGTACCCGGCTGAGCCTTCAGCTGAAGCTGAAAAAGCGGGCGACCCTGATCGGCAGAAAGTTCCGTTTTGCTGTAAACGACGCCATGCGTCCATACCGACAGCTACAGCGATTGCGGCAAAACCAGGAAGAACGTCTGATGCTGGCACAGGATCTCGGCCCCAAAGCGGTCCGGGAGGAGAAAAGCAAGATCTGGAAGGAAAGTCTGCGGCTTGTTTTTCGAGTGCTGGGAACGGTGTTCAACTACGTTGCGCCGGTTGTCAGCTTGATTATATTGGTAACGCTGATCCATCAAAACATCAATCTCCAGTTTGCGCTGGAAGTGGAGTACAACGACAAAATCATCGGGTATATCGAGAAGGAATCCGATTTTGACGAATCGGAAAAGATCATGCAAAGCCGTATCGTCTATGAGGAGTACCAGCCGCCACTGGATACGGTACCCAAATATACGCTGAAAATCATCAACGAAGAGACGCTGTCCACCGTGAATGAAATTGCCGACGAGCTGATTGCTGCTTCCGGCAACGAAATTACCGAAGCCAGCGGCCTGTATGTCGACGGCGTGTTTTACGGCGCGGTGGAAAATGCAGCGCCGATCCGCTCTTTGCTGGACGGCATGCTGGACCAGTACCGGACGGGCATTGAAAACGAGCGGGTGGATTTTGTACAGGATGTGCAGTTGTCTGAAGGGCTTTATCTGCTCAGCAGTATCATTGAAACCGAAGAGATGGAGGCCATCCTGACTTCGGAGGTGGAAGGGGAGGTTACCTACACGGTGGTGGAGGGAGACGCCCCGACCCTGATTTCCCAAAAGATGGACATCCCCTACTCCCAGCTCAAAGCGTTGAACCCTGGGATTGAGGAAAGTCTGCTGGTCGGGCAGGAAGTGCTGATTTCCAATCAGGTCAACTTCCTCACGGTCAAGCGGACGGTGACGGAAGTGTACGAAGAGGACATTCCCTTTGGGACTGAGGAAGTGGTCGACGCCAATTATGCCAAGGGCTACCAGGCGGTGCGCAGTTCCGGAGTGCTGGGAAAGCGGCTGGTCACGGCGGATGTGGTCTATGTCAACGGGCTGGAGCAGGATCGGACGGAAGTGGACTCGGTGGTGCTACAAGAGCCGGTGGATCAGGTGGTGACGGTGGGAACCGCGGAGCCGATCCAGGTGCTCAGCAGTTCCGGCGGGAATTATACCAGCAGTTCCGGCGGGTTTATCTGGCCGGTGGACGGCGGGTATGTTTCCTGCGGGCTCAACGGCTATTGGGGCCACACCGGAATGGATATTGCGGCGAATATGGGTACTGTGATCCGCGCGGCGGCCTCCGGCACGGTGGTCAAGGCGGTGCGGCAGTACTATGCGTACGGGATCCATGTCAAGATCAGCCACGGCAATGGCATTTACACCTTGTACGCCCATATGAGCCAGCTGGCCGTCTCCTACGGCGATTATGTCCAGCAAGGGCAGATCATCGGCTATGTAGGGATGACGGGGAATGCGTCGGGCAACCACTGCCATTTTGAAATCATCATCAACGGCAGGTTTATGGATCCGGCGAAATACATTGGTACTTATTACCCTGGCAGGTAAGGTTCGAAAAAAGCATCCGGGCAGCCCGGATGCTTTTTTTATGCAAAATTTTCCATTCTGTTAATTGGGAAAAAGAACCAATGCATGCTGCCGGCAAATCGGGGGAAAATTTTGTAAGATCGCGCTTGCGGCGGCAAAAGAAAACGCGCGCAAGCGGCGGGATTATTTCTAGTAAATTTTGCTTTTCATTTATCGGCTGTTGTGTTATAATACTACTATTAAAAGTATGCCTAAAGAGTTTTTTGCGTGTTCTTTGGGAAAAGATAGAGAGAAAAGATGATAAGGAGAGGCTGAAATGGAGAAGTTTTTCATTGACGGTCCCGGCCGATTAGAGGGCGAAGTGGTGATCAGCGGCGCAAAAAATGCTGCGGTGGCGATCATACCTGCGGTGCTGCTGGCAGAAGAGCCTTGTGTCCTGGAGAATATCCCGAATATCAACGACGTAAACATTTCTTTGCAGATTTTGCAAAATTTAGGCGCAAAAATCAAAATGCGCAATAAAACCACCGTGGAAATCGACGCGACCCATATCATGTCTCCTTCGGTCCCGTTTGATATCGCGCGGAATATGCGCGCCTCCTATTATTTTTTAGGCGCGCTGCTGGGTCGGTATTCCCAAGGTTCGGTCACCATGCCGGGTGGCTGTAATTTTGGCGGGGTGCGTCCCATTGACCAGCACATCAAGGGGTTTGAAGCGCTGGGGGCGGAGGTGTCCATCGACCACGGCATGATCGGCGCTCAGGCGCAACAGCTCACCGGAAGCCACATTTATTTCGACGGCGTTTCGGTCGGAGCGACCATCAATGTCATGCTGGCGGCGGTGCGGGCCCAGGGGCTGACCATTTTGGAAAATGTGGCGAAGGAACCGCATGTGGTGGATCTGGCCAACTTTTTAAACTCTATGGGCGCGGATGTGCGCGGCGCCGGGACAGACGTCATCAAGATCCGCGGGGTCGACCACATGCATGGCGCTTCTTATTCGATTATCCCCGATCAGATCGAGGCGGGGACCTTTATGGTCGCGGCGGCGGCTACCAACGGCAATGTCCTGGTGAAAAACGTGATTCCAAAGCATTTGGAGTCCATCACGGCAAAGCTGGTGGCGGCGGGCGCGGCGGTGGAGGAGTTTGACGATGCAGTTCGGGTCAGCAGAAGCGGACCGCTGAAAAAAATCAATCTGAAAACCTTGCCCCATCCCGGGTTCCCCACCGATCTGCAGCCGCAGATGGCGGTAATGCTTTCCATTGCAGAAGGGACAAGCATTATCACCGAAGGGGTTTGGGACAACCGTTATAAATACGTGGACGAGCTGCGCCGCATGGGGGCGAAAATCCAGGTGGACGGAAAGGTCGCCGTGGTGGAAGGCGTGGAAGGGCTGACAGGCGCCCCGGTTAAGGCGACGGATCTGCGGGCCGGCGCGGCGCTGGTGATTGCCGGGTTGATTGCCTGCGGCCGCACCGAAGTGGAGGAAATTTACCACATCGAGCGCGGGTATGAGGACGTGGTTGGCAAATTCCGGGGCTTGGGCGCCAAAATGGAAAAAGTGGACGTGCCGGATGCGGACATGCAGCGGGCAATCGGGTAACAGAATCAACAGTTTCGGCTTTGGCGTTTGCCGGGGCCGATTTCTTTTGAAGGCAGGCGGGGCTTTTGCCCGCCCAGATGGGCGGAAGGCTTCGGGAAAGGATCGGACAGGATGGCTTGTTTTTGCACTTTGGCCAGCGGCAGCAGCGGGAACAGCACCTATCTCGGCAGCGGCGTCGGCGGGGTTTTGATCGATGCGGGCGTGAGCTGCAAAGGGATTGTATCGGGGCTAAAAAGCCGCGGGATTGAGCCGGAAAAAATCCAAGCGGTTTTCATCAGCCACGAGCATACGGACCATATCAAGGGGCTGAAAGTGCTGCTCAAAAAGCTGATGGTCCCTGTATACGCCACCGACGAGGTGCTGGATTTTTTGGCGGACCGGGACTATTTGCCGGGCGGCGTGCGCGCCGTCCCCATGCCGGTGCAGGGGGTCTGCATCGGAGATTTGTACATAGGGGCGTTCGAGACGTCCCATGACAGCGCGCACAGCGTCGGGTATGTGGCGGTGAGCGGAAACGGCAAAAAAATGGCGGTTTCTACCGATCTTGGCGTGGTGACGCCGATGGTACGGCAGGCGGTGCGCAGCTGCGATTTGGTGCTGCTGGAATCCAACTATGACCGGAATATGCTGATGGCCGGCGCTTACCCTTACCCGCTCAAGCGCCGGATCGACGGCGAGCAAGGGCATCTTTCCAACGAAGCCTGCGCCGGATTTTTGCCGGAATTGGTGGAGGCGGGGGCGCGGCAGATTGTGCTGGGCCATTTGAGCCAGGAGAATAATCTGCCTGGCTTGGCCATGGAAACGGCGGTTGCTTCCTTGCAAAACGCAGGCATGTGCCGGGGGCAGGACTATGAGATTTCCGTGGCGCCCCGGTATGAGGCGGGCGAGATGATCGTCCTGTAAAGCACGGCGAACAAAAAACGCGGACAGAGGGAGAAAACATGCAGACGGTGACGATTTTATGCGTGGGCAAGCTCAAAGAGTCCTACTGGCGGGAAGCGGCGGCGGAATATCAAAAACGGCTTGGCGCTTTTTGCAAAGTCGGGGTGGTGGAGGTGGAGGAAGCGCGGATTCCCTCCAACCCCTCCCAAGCGCAGATCGACGCGGCCCTTGTGGCAGAGGGGGAGCGGCTGCTTGCCAAAATCCCCGGAGACAGCCTGGCGGCGGCCTTGTGCATCGAGGGCAAGGAACAGACGTCGGAAGAATTGGCCCGATGGCTGGGAAAAGCAGCGGTGGATGGAAAGAGCAATATCGTGTTTTTGATCGGTGGCTCCTTTGGATTGTCCCCGCAGGTCAAACAGCGGGCGGACTGTCGGATTTCCATGTCCCGCATGACCTTTCCGCACCAGCTGGCGCGGGTGATGCTGTTGGAGCAGATCTACCGCGGCTATCAAATCCAAAACGGGGGAAAGTATCATAAGTGACCAAGGAGGTCATCGAAAAAGCCCTTGCCGTATGGCAAGGGCTTTTTGGGATTCGTCCAGGCGCTTTATGCACGGGAAATGTCAGGGAACTGCAAAGGGCGAGACGCAAAGGGGTTCCACGTTCCGCCCAGCAAAAACAAATGCTCGTCGCCGGGTTGGGCGCAAGCGTCGGGGACGGGGCACTTGGGGGTAAAGCCCAGTACCGCCCGGCGCACCCCAGGGCCGGCGATGCCATTGAGCAGCGACTGCAGGTCGATGGAAGCTGAACCTAACAGCTCATGGCAGAATAATGTTTCGTTTTCCTCCCAGCAGATGACCACCATATGCTGGCGCGGCAGCACATAAAGCATATCCCGGAATGGGCCGAGCAAATAAAACAAAAATAGCCCTTCGTTGTTTTCCATGGAGAAAGCGGAATAAGGGTTGGAACAGGCATAGGCCTCTAGCAGCAGCGCCCGGTCCGAACGGTTGGACGGGTCCAGCTTTCGGCGCAGCAGCGCCGGCCCCGGACGGACGGGGATGGTCAGCTGGCGTTCTTTGGCGGGGATAAACCCAAACTTGGGATAAAAATCCAACACGGAATCATTGGCGAACAGATATAGGCATTCGCAGCGGTCCTGCCAGCGCCGCAAAACCGTTTCCAGAAGGAAACGGGACAACCCCATGCCGCGATAGCGCGGATGGGTCATCACCGTTCCCAGCTGGATCCAAGAATGCAGCTTGCCGTCCAGCCGAAAGGTCATACGGTTGACCGAAACATTGGCGGCAATTTCGCCGTTGTGCACCAGTACATGGGGAAGATACCGGTCCTGCCAGCCGCCATTTTCATACCAGCAGGCCAAATCCAGGCCGAAGGTTTCCTGCGCCAGGGAGAAAAAAGACCGGCGAAGGGAAGGGGATTGTCGGATTTGATCGGTGAATAGGAACCCCGATCCGCAGCTATGGTATTCCATATGGATCCTCCTTATCGGGACCAGTATTTTCGATCTAGGCTACGGTATTGCACCGCTTCGGCAATATGGCGGCGCTGGATCGTCTCGGCGCCCTCCAGGTCGGCGATGGTGCGGGACACTTTTACGATCCGCTCATATGCCCTGGCCGACAGACCCATGGATTCGAACACTTTTTCCAGCAAGGCCTTGGCCCCGTCGTCCATGGGGCAAAATTGCTGCAAGGCCCATGCGGGCAGCTTGGCGTTGCAGGAAATGCCGATGGCGCGGTAGCGCTCCTGCTGCCGTTTGCGCGCCTGATTGACCCGCTGGCGAATTGCGGCGGAAGATTCTTCCTGATGGGTGGAAACGAGATTTTCATAGGCCACCGGCGCGACTTCCACATGCAGGTCCAACCGGTCCAGCAATGGCCCGGATACCCGGGCAAGATACCGGCTTACCGCGGCGTCCGTACAGCTGCATGGGTGAGTCGGATGCCCAAAATACCCGCAGGGGCAGGGGTTCATGGCGGCGACAACCATCATAGAGCAGGGGTAGCTTAACGTGCCGGAAACCCGGGCAATGGTTACCTGGCCGTCCTCGATGGGCTGGCGCAGTGATTCCATCGCATCCCGGGAAAATTCCGGCAGTTCGTCCAAAAACAGCACGCCGTTGTGGGCCAGCGAGATTTCGCCGGGCCGCGGGATGCTCCCACCGCCGGCAAGGCCGGCTGACGAAATGGTGTGGTGGGGAGAACGAAACGGGCGGTTGGTGATCAGTACCCCGCGTTCCGGCAGCAACCCCGCCACCGAGTGGATTTTGGTGGCCTCCAGGGATTCGTCCAGCGTCATTTCCGGCAGAATCGACGGGATCCGCTTGGCCAGCATGGATTTGCCCGCGCCCGGCGGCCCGATCATCAGCACATTATGTCCGCCGGCCGCTGCCACTTCCAGCGCCCGTTTGGCGCCGGCCTGCCCTTTGACGTCCGCAAAGTCCAATGGGAAATCAGCCGGGTCCTGGCAAGGGCCTTCCGGTTGGGCCGGGCTCAGGGGAAGGCCCTTGAGCAGCCAATCCATCAGCTGCTGCGCATGGGAAACGCCGTACACCTCGATCCCCTGCACCAGAGCGCCCTCTGCCGCGTTGGCCTGGGGCACAAATACCCGCCGCAGGCCCAGCTGTTTTGCCTGCATCACCATGGGCAAAACGCCGTTGACCCGCCGGACTTGGCCGGATAAGGACAATTCCCCCAAAAACGCACTGTCCGACAGATCCGCCTCTAAAAGACCGGCGGCCTTGACGACGCCCAGAAAGATGGGCAGGTCATACAGCGCCCCGTCTTTTTTCACGTCCGCCGGCGAGAGGTTGACGATGATTTTCCCGATGGGAAAGGTCAGCCCGCAGTTGCGGATGGCAGAACGCACCCGGTCCCGGGATTCTTTGACCGCGGCGCCAGGCAGGCCAACGATTTCAAATGCAGGCATGGATTTGGATAAATCCACCTCGGCTTGCACTGGGTACGCCTGGAGCCCGGTCAGCCCCATACTATTCACACAAATAACCATCTCAGACCACCTGTCCTATTTTTTGCGTCATGCCAACAGTATACCGCATTTTTCCGCCTGTGGCCAGAGCGGAATTGGGTTTTTGGCCGTTTGGGGCAGCACGCCGGCGCAAAAGAGGCAACTTGTCGATCTTTGCCCTTTTTTGCAGGGAAGATTTGGGCAGTCCCGCCAAAAAACTATTGAGAAAAGTTTTGCCTTGCGGTATACTAAAAAAAAGCGGACAACAGGTTTTTTCTGCGAAATGTGGAGGCGATATCATGACAGAGAAGATGCAGTATCAACGGTGGCTGGATGCTCCGTTGGAGGACCCGGCATTACGGGAGGAATTGTTATCCATAAAAGGGCAGGAGGAAGAAATCTTCGACCGGTTCTATCAGGAACTGGCGTTTGGCACCGCGGGGCTGCGCGGTGTATTGGGGGCCGGTACCAACCGGATGAATATCTACACCGTGCGCAAGGCGACCCAGGGCATGGCGGATTATCTCAATGAAAAATATCCCCAGAGCAGCATTGCCATTTCTTATGATTCCAGAATCAATTCCCGGCTGTTTGCAGAAGAGACGGCGCGGGTTATGGCGGCCAATGGGATCACCGCCTATTTGTACGGCCAGCTGATGCCCACGCCGGCGCTGTCGTTTGCCGTCCGCGATCTGGGCTGCCAGGCGGGCGTAATGATCACCGCCAGCCACAACCCGGCCAAATACAACGGGTATAAGGCCTACGGGCCGGACGGCTGCCAGATGACGGACGAAGCGGCCAACGCGGTATTGGAAAAGATTGGCCATATTGATATTTTTGACGGCGTCAAGGTGGCGGATTTCGCCCAGGCGCTGGCTGCCGGCACGATCCAGTATATCAAGCAGGAGGTCATTGACCGGTATCTGGATGCGGTGTATGCCCAGTCCATCCGCAAGGGGATCTGCGCGGACAGCGGCATGAAGGTGGTTTACACACCGCTCAACGGCGCCGGGAATATGTGCGTCCGGGCGATTTTGGACCGGATTGGCGTCAAGGACGTTATTCCGGTGAAAGAACAAGAACAGCCGGACGGCAATTTCCCCACCTGCCCATATCCCAATCCGGAGATTCGTGAGGCGCTGCAAAAAGGGCTGGATTTGTGCGAACAGGAAAAGCCGGACCTGCTGCTGGCCACCGATCCGGACTGCGACCGGGTGGGGATTGCCGTACCGCATGAAGGCAGCTATCTGCTGCTGACCGGAAACGAAGTGGGCGTTTTGCTCACCGATTATATTGCCAAATCCCGGATGGAACTGGGGACGATGCCCAAAGACCCCATCGTCGTCAAGACCATTGTGACCACGTCGATGATCGACCGTTTGGCGGAAACCTACGGGTTCCAGGTGGTGAATATCCTCACGGGGTTCAAGTACATCGGCGAGCAGATCCTCCGCTTGGAGCAGAAAGGGCAGGCCGACCGGTATATTTTCGGGTTCGAGGAAAGCTACGGCTATTTGTCCGGCGGATATGTGCGGGATAAAGACGCGGTGGACGGTTCCATGCTGATCTGCGAGATGGCGGCGTATTACAAAAAACAGGGGAAGACCTTGGCCGACGTCCTGTTCTCGTTGTATGAAAAATATGGGATGCACTTAAACACCCAGGCCAGCTTTACCTGCGAAGGGGCCAGCGGCATGGAGCGGATGCGCGAAATCATGGAGCAGCTGCGCCAGGACGTGCCGGAGCAATTGTGCGGCAAAAAGGTGCTGTGGGTGTCCGATTACCAGACCTCGGTCAAGCGGTCCGCACAGGGCGAGGAACCCATCCATCTGCCCCGTTCCAACGTAGTAGAATATGGGTTGGAAGGCAACAACGTCATTGTGGTGCGGCCTTCCGGCACCGAACCCAAAATCAAGGTCTACTTTATGATCCAGGGCCGCGACCGCCAGCAGGCGCAGCAGTTGGAAGAGCAGCTGAAGGCGAAGATGACCCAGTTGATGGGCTTTTAGCCGGTTGAATGAAAAAAGCTTGCATTTTTCGCAAGGGTGTGGTATGATTACCCTGTTAATCTTTGCAACGCGGAAAGAGGTGACTGACCCGATGAAACAAGGAATCCATCCCAACTACGAAAAAACGACCATCCGTTGCGCTTGCGGCGCGGAGTTTGAGACCCGGTCCACCAAAAAGGACATCAAGGTAGAAATTTGTTCCAAATGCCACCCGTTCTTTACCGGCAGACAGAAACTGGTAGATACCGGCGGCCGTGTTGACAGATTCAACAAACGTTTCAACAGAGGCACTAAAGCGGAGTAAGTCGCGCTTTCGTGGAATAAGGACGCTAGGGCGGTGCAGGAATGTGCCGCCCTTTCTTTTCCCTAAAACAGAAGGAGGTGGCCGGTTTGTTGCAGGCGTACCAGACAGTGGCGGGATATGCCAGCGATGAGTTTATCGAACGCAAATCCAGATTTATCGGACATATCGCGCCGGTTTGCAGTGAGGCGCAAGCGCTTGCTTTTTTAGAACAAATCCGTGCCCAGCACCGAGAAGCGACCCATAATGTGTTTGCTTATATCCTGCGGGAAAGCGGGATCAAACGGATGAGCGACGACGGCGAACCCCAGGGGACCGGCGGAGTCCCGGTGCTGGAGGTCATTGAGCGGGAAGGGCTGACCGATGTGGCGGTGGTGGTGACCCGGTATTTCGGTGGAATCCTGCTGGGAACCGGCGGGCTGGTGCGGGCCTATTCCCACGGCGCCAAACTGGCGGTGGACGCCGCGGTGCGCCGGCATATGAATCCATGCACCGTGTTGGAGCTGACCTTTGGGTATGACTGGTATGGGAAAATCAGCTATCTGCTGCCAAGGTACCATACCAAGGTGCTGGAATCGGATTTTGGCGCGGTGGTACAAATGCGGGTGATGATGACGTCGGACCAGGTGCCGGCGTTTTCCAAGGAGATGACGGAACTGACCGCTGCCACGGTGATCCCGCAAACAATCGAGGAAATTTGCGCGGATTTGGAAGCGTAGGCCTGGGTGGATTTTTCCAGCAGAATGGGGCAAAGCCAAAAAACAAAAAATTTTCACGGAAAAGCAGGATTTTTTTTCTTTGCTTCGTATTATAACAATAGAAGGTTGTCTAAAAAAAGGAGGATGCGCATGACCATCCGGGAGCGGATCCAACAGCAGGAACGGCAGACCCTGTGCCAGCAGGCGATGCTTTCCCAACAGACGAAAGGGCGGGAACGCCCGGAAGAAGAAGACCCGATCCGCACCCCGTTTCAGCGCGACCGGGACCGGATCATCCACTGCAAGTCCTTCCGGAGGCTGATGCACAAGACCCAGGTCTTTTTGAGTCCGGAAGGGGACCATTACCGGACAAGGCTGACCCATACGTTGGAAGTATCCCAGATAGCTAGGACCATGGCCAGGGCGCTTCGGCTGAATGAAGATTTGACCGAGGCCATCGCCCTGGGGCATGATCTGGGGCATACCCCCTTCGGCCATGCGGGAGAGCGGGCGCTGAACGAGGTTTGCCCATTGGGCTTTCAGCATTACCGGCAGAGCGTTCGGGTGGTGGAAAAATTAGAACGCGGCGGGCGGGGGCTGAATCTGTGCTGGGAAGTCCGGGACGGCATTGGCTGCCATACGACGGGAACGCAGGCGCAGACGCTGGAAGGCCGGCTGGTGCGCCTTTCGGATAAAATCGCCTATATGAACCATGACATCGACGACGCGGTGCGGGCCGGCGTGCTGCAAGAAGACGATCTGCCCTGGCAGGTGAAATGCACCCTGGGCCGCACCAAAAGCCAACGGATTTCCACCTTGGTGGGTTCGGTGATCGAATCCAGCTCAGAGACCATCGAAATGGATCCCAAGATCTATGAAATTTTCCTGCAGCTGCAAAGGTTTTTGTTCCAAACGGTTTATACCAACCCGGCGGCAAAAGGGGAAGAGAACAAGGCGGAAAACGTGGTCAAAAGCCTGTATGCATATTTTACGGCGCACAAGGAAAAACTCCCATCAGAGTACCGGGCGGTATGGGAGCAAGAGGGCGCGCACCGGGCGGCGTGCGACTATATTTCCGGGATGAGCGACCGGTTTGCCATCCATCTTTATACCGACTTGTTTGTCCCCGAAAGCTGGCAGGGAATACGGGAATCCTAGCCAAAACGCCGGTTGCTGCCAGAAAGCCGAGCAAGAAAAAAGGGGGGAAGACGGTGCTGAGTGAATCGTTCCTGACCGAATTGAAAGCGCGAAACGACATTGAAGATATTGTGGGCGCCTATGTGCAGGTCAAGCGCAGGGGGCGCAATTTGGTGGGCCTTTGCCCGTTCCATTCGGAAAAAACGCCGTCTTTCACAGTGTATCCGGAAAGCCAGTCCTTTTACTGCTTTGGCTGCGGCGCCGGCGGGGATGTGATCACCTTTGTCCGCCGGATGGAAAATCTGGATTATATCGAAGCAGTGAAGTTTTTGGCCCAGCGGGCGGGAATGGCGATGCCGGAGGACGGGTATGATGACAGTTTGGCCCGGCTTAAGACCCGCATTCTGGAAATCAACCGGCAAGCCGCCCGCTTTTACCACCAGTGCCTGATTTCCCCTGTGGGGAAAAAGGGGCTGGATTATTTGCGGGAACGGGGCCTGTCCGACCAGACCATCCGCCATTTTGGCCTGGGGTACGCGCCGGAACAGTGGGACGCGGCCATCCGGCATTTGCTGGGAAAGGGGTTCCGGATGGAGGAGCTGATCGCTGCGGCCATCGCCGTCAAAGGGTCCAGAGGCCAGAGCTACGACCAGTTCCGCGGTAGGGTGATCTTCCCGATTATCGACATCCGGGGAAATGTGATCGCTTTTGGGGGGCGGGTCCTGGATGGAAAAGGGCCCAAATACCTCAATTCGCCGGATACGCCGGTGTTTAAGAAAAGCCGCAATTTGTTTGCGCTGAATTTCGCCAAGGCCGCCAAGCAGCCGGCGCTGATTTTGGCGGAAGGGTATATGGATGTGGTGGCGCTGCACCAGGCGGGGTTTGCCAATGCGGTGGCCACGCTGGGCACCTCGCTGACGGCGGAACAGGCGCGGATGATTTCCCAGTATGCGCAGGAAGTGGTAATTTCTTACGATTCAGACGGCGCAGGGCAGAAAGCCACCAACCGCGCCATCAACATGTTTGGGGAGATCGGGATGAAGGTGCGGGTGCTGAAGGTGCACGACGCCAAGGACCCGGACGAGTTCCTCAAAAAATTCGGGGCGGTGCGGTTTCGGATGCTGCTGGAAGGTGCGGACAGCGCCATGGCCTTTGAAATCCAGGCGCTGCGCCAAAAGCATGATTTGGCGCAGCCGGAGGGGAAAGTAGGCTTTTTGAAAGAATTCGCCCAGTTTATGGCGGGGATCCGCAACCCCATCGAGCGGGATGTGTATGTGACTAGAACGGCGCAAGAGCTGGGCGTTTCTAAGGAGCCTTTGACCCAACAAATTGATTATATCATCCGCCAGCAGGCGAAACATGCCGAGAAAAAACAGGAACGCAATCTCACGGTATTTGCCGCCGACACCAAGGGCCGGCGGGATCCGCAGCGGAATGCCCATTTGAAAGAGGCTTTGGCGGAGGAACGGCTGATTGTGGTTTTGCTGAAAAATCCGGATTACCGGGAGTTTATTCTTGATCAAATCCAGCCGGAAGATTTTCTGACGGATTTTAACCGCGCCATTTTTCGCGTGATCTGCGACCGGCTGGCGGAAAACCGCTCTATTGAGCCGATTTCCCTTTCCGAACAGCTGGATGTGGAGCAGATGGGCAAGGTCGCCGGGATCCTGGCGGACAGCGCCTGCAGCGGGGCGACGCGGAAAGAGGCCGCGGATTATATCGATACCATCCTGGCGGGAAAGGCGAAAAAAACGCCGGAGGAGCTGGGGAAAATGGACCGCCGCCAGCTGGAGGAGTACGTGGCCGGGCTGGCTGCAAAGAAAAAATAAAAGCGGGTCCGCCGGCCAACCGGCAGGCGTACAGCTTTGATCAATGGGCGATCCGCCGGCTTCGCGGGGCGGAGGAAAAGCCAAGTTTTCCGCGGGGAGAAATGGGAGAGCATATCATGGCAGCACAGGATAAAAAATCGGTCATCAAAGATTTGATTGAATTGGGCAAGTCGAAGGGGAAGCTGACCACCAAGGAGATCACTGATGCGCTGGAAGAACTGGATTTTGACGTGGAGAAGGTGGACAAGCTTTACGACACGCTGGAAGGGCTGAACATCGAAATCATTGAAGATCTGGAACCGGATATGGATCTGGACTTGAATTCCATCCCCACCAATTCCGATGCGGAGGATGAGGAATCGGATACGGCGCCGGCGGAAGGGGTCAACATCGACGACCCGGTGAAGGTCTACCTTAAGGAGATTGGCCGGGTGCCATTGTTAAGCTCGGAGGAAGAGATCGAGCTGGCCCAGCGAATGGCACAGGGCGACGAGTACGCCAAAAAGCGCCTGTCGGAAGCCAACTTGCGGCTGGTGGTCAGCATCGCCAAACGGTATGTGGGGCGTGGCATGCAGTTTTTGGATTTAATTCAAGAAGGCAACTTGGGCTTGATCAAGGCAGTGGAAAAATTTGACCACACCAAAGGGTTCAAATTCTCCACCTATGCCACCTGGTGGATTCGCCAGGCGATTACCCGAGCTATCGCCGACCAGGCCAGGACCATCCGGATCCCGGTGCATATGGTGGAAACCATCAACAAGGTGAAAAAAGTATCCAACCAGCTGCTGCATAAAAACGGGCATGAGCCGACGGCGGATGAAATCGCCAAAGAGCTGGATATGCCGGTGGACAAGGTGCGGGAAATCATGCGGGTTGCCCAGGAGCCGGTGAGCCTGGAAACCCCCATCGGCGAAGAGGAGGATAGCCATCTGGGCGATTTTATCCCCGACGACGATGCCCCTGCGCCAGCGGAAGCCGCCTCCCATACGCTGCTGAAAGAGCAGCTGGGGGATGTGCTGCAGACTTTGACCCCGCGGGAGGAAAAGGTGCTGCGGCTGCGTTTTGGCCTGGAAGACGGCAGAAGCAGGACATTGGAAGAAGTGGGGAAAGAATTCAATGTCACCCGGGAGCGGATTCGCCAAATCGAAGCGAAAGCATTGAGAAAACTGCGCCACCCCAGCAGAAGCAAAAAACTCAAAGACTTTTTGGATTGATCCGGTTACAAGGAGCGTGAAGAGATTGCAGATAACAATGGAGGCGGACTATGCCGTGCGCATTGTGTACGCGTTGGCTGCCAACGGGGAACGGATGGACGCGGGGATGCTGGCAGAGCGTTCCGGCGTGACCGTGCGGTTTTCCCTGAAGATCCTGCGCAAGCTTGTGGCGGCGGGGCTGGTCCGGTCGTTTAAAGGGGCGGCGGGAGGATACCAGCTGGCAAAAGAACCGGAGGAAATTTCTTTATGCGACGTGCTGGAAGCCATCGAGGGCCCGATACATATTGCGCGCTGCGCAAAAGGGGATTATGTGTGTACCAGGGAAAAAGAAGGCCCGTGCCAATTCCAGTGCGTGTTTGAATCGCTGTCCCAGCAGCTGCGGGCCCGCTTGGGCAGCTATACCATGGACCAGTTTATCGCGAAACAGGAAAGGGAGAACCAACAATGAAAATTGTCATTTTAGATGGATTTGCCGCCAACCCGGGGGATCTGAGCTGGCAGGGGCTGGAGCGGTTCGGCCAGGTCGTCTGCTACCCGCGCACCGCGCCGGAGCAGGTGCTGGAGCGGGCGCAGGGCGCGCAGGTGCTGCTGACCAATAAGACGGTTTTGTCCCGGCAGATCATTGAGTCGCTGCCGCAGTTGCAGATGATCGGCGTATTGGCCACCGGCTACAACATTGTGGATATCGAGGCGGCCAAACAGCGGGGGATCCCCGTGTGCAATGTCCCAGCGTACAGCACCGATTCGGTCGCCCAGCTGATTTTTGCTTTCCTGCTGCAGCACGCCAACCATGTCTTGGAACATACCCGCAGCGTCCAGCAGGGCGATTGGGTGCGGTCCCAGGACTTTTCCTATATGGTGGCGCCCCAGGTGGAGCTGGCGGGGAAAACCATTGGCTTTGTGGGGTTTGGACATGTGGCGCAGAAGACGGCGGATATCGCCCAGGCATTCGGCATGAAGGTCATCGCCTATTCCCGCACCATGAAAGGGCAGGAGCACCGGCCGGGATTCCAATGGGTGGACCTGGACCAGCTGTGCCGGCAATCGGATTATCTCAGCTTAAACTGCCCGCTGACGCCCCAGACCCAGGGGCTGGTGAACCGGGAATTTTTAGCGAAGATGAAACCGTCTGCCATGCTGATCAACACTTCCCGCGGGCCTGTTGTGGTAGAGCAGGATTTGGCGGACGCGCTCAACCAGGGGATCATCGCGGCAGCGGCTGTGGACGTGCTTTCCACCGAACCGCCGCGCGCGGACAACCCGCTGCTGCGGGCGCGGAACATCTACTTTACGCCCCATATCGGCTGGGCGACGCGGGAGGCCAGGATCCGGCTGCTCCAGATTACGCAAGAAAACCTGGAAGCGTTTTGCAACGGGCATCCGCAGAACGTGGTAAATGTATAAATACAAAAAAACAAGGAGGGGAATTGATTCCCCTCCTTGTTTTTGTTTGCCTTTGCGTTACTGTGCCCGCTTGACACAAAACAGATCGTGAGGCATGTCCACGCCCCGGTAATGCTTGACGGTAGAGTCTACAATTTCCATGCCGTTTCGCCGGGCCACGTTTTGGGACGGAAGATTCGTGTCCCGGATGATGGAATATACCTCGCCGGCGCCCAGCACCTCAAACGCGTAGTTTTTGCAGGCGACGGCGGCTTCGGTGGCATAGCCGTGGTGCCAGAACGCTCTTTGAAATAAATACCCGATTTCCAGCACGCGGCCGTCTTTCCAGTTTTGCATGGTCAGCCCGCACTGGCCGATCATTTCGCCGGTTTCTTTGAGGACAACGGCCCATAAGCCGAAATGAAGCTGCCGGTACCGGTTGAACTGTTCTTCTAACCATGCATGTGCTTCCTCGTCGGAAAAAGCGCCTTCGTATGCGTACATGGTTTGCTCATCTTGCAAAATCCGGCACAAGGCTGGGTAATCTTCCGGCACCAGTTCTCGCAGGATCAGCCGTTGGGTTTCCAAGATCATGTTGTCTCTCCTTTCCAAACACAAAGAGGATCGTCTACTTTTTAGCATATCACAAGGCCCGATCGCCGGCAACAAAAAAGGCCCCCGCGGGGCTTTTTTGATTATGCCAGGGTCCGCCGGAAAAAACCTTCTTACCGTCGCCATCTTTGTTTCCAGTTCCCGGCTGATTCCGCCGGCCAACTTGCAACCGGCAAAAAAATCCGGTCTTTTCCCAAACGGGAAAAGACCGGACCCATTTTGGTGGACACGCCGGGGCTCGAACCCGGGACCTCCTGCGTGTGAAGCAGGCACTCTAACCAGCTGAGCTACGCCTCCATGGACGGGACCTGGAATGGAAAAACCTACGAATACCCCATCCGATACCGCAGGTTTTGGTGGAGACGATGAGACTCGAACTCACGACTTCCACACTGCCAGTGTGACACTCTACCAACTGAGTTACGCCCCCGTATTTGCTATTGCGGGATTTATGATACCATATTTTGCGGACGGATGCAAGCTTTTTTTCCAAAAATGAAAAATTTTTAAATGTTTTTGTAAACCTATGGAAAAATTTTCGGAATATGTTATGATACGAATGAGAATGATTACGAAAGGACGATGCCAGATGAAACGGAAGTTTGTGAAAGAATTCCAGGCGGCAGAAGCCTGCGACGTTTATATCGCAGCGGTAAAGCCCGGAGAAAAAAACGTGGCAGATTGCCCGGCTGCCGGCGCGCTGTTAGGCGCGGTGGGGGAAGCCCAATTTAGCGGCAAGGAAGGCGAGCTGTTTTCGGCGCAGGTGATAGAACAAGGACGCCTGGTCCGCTTTGTTTTTGCGGGACTGGGAGAGACGGCGACGGAAAAATCTGTGGAAACCGCTTTTGCTTCTGCGGTACAAGAAGCAAAGAAGCAAAAACCCCGTTCCATCGGCGTTTTCGTCCATCAAGAGCATCCTGCAAAATGCGTGGAAGCGGTGCTGCTGGCGGACGACGCATTTGACGCGCACAAATCCGAACAGGAGGACGAAATCTCCTATGTCTTTTACGGCGTAGAAGAGGCGCAGGTCAAAGAAGGGATCGTATTGGGCGAAGCGGTCCGGATGACCCGTCGTTTGGTCAATGAACCGTCCAACGTCATGACGCCGGCGCAGCTGGCCACCGAAGCGCTGTTGGCCGGCGCGGACAGCGGCTTTGCGGTAAAAATCTACGATCGGTCGGAAATTGAGGCGCTGGGGATGAAAGCCTTTTTGGAGGTTGCACGGGGCAGCGATCGGGAGCCGAAGGTAATCGCCATGTCTTACCGCGGCAACCCGGACAGCGAGGAAGTCCTGGGCCTGGTGGGCAAAGGCCTGTGCTATGACAGCGGCGGGTATTCTTTGAAGCCTTCCACCGGGATGGAGACCATGCATACCGACATGGGCGGCGCCGGCGCGGTCATCGGCGCCATCAGCGCCATTGCCAAGATGAAACTGAAGATCAACGTCACCGCTGTGGTGGCGGCCTGTGAGAATATCCTCTCGGCCCATGCGTACCATCCGGGCGATATCATCGGCTCCATGGCGGGCAAGACCATCGAGGTCAACAACACCGACGCCGAGGGCAGAATCACCCTGGCCGACGCGGTCACCTTTGCCATCCGGGAGCAGAAAGCGACCCAGATTATCGATATCGCCACCCTGACCGGCGCGGCGATTACGGCTTTTGGCAAGGAGATCACGGCGGTGGTCAGCGACAGCGACGCGTTGTGGGAAATCACCCAGAAAGCGGCTGTCCCGGCGTGTGAAAAGGTTTGGCGCTTGCCGGTGGACGAGGTGCTGGGCAAGGCGCTGGATTCCAAGATCGCGGATATGCGCAACAGCAGCGGCCGCGGGGCGGGGACCATCTGCGGCGGCATGTTTATCCAGAAGTTTGCGGAAGGGCTGCCCTGGCTGCATCTGGATATCGCGGGTACCAGCTATACCGACGGCACGGCGGTTTGCAAATTCGGCGCTACCGGCGTGGGGGTACGGCTTTTGTACCACGTGGCGAAAAACGCGGCAAAATAAAACCCATGGGTTCAAGGGGCGGTACCGCCCCTTGAAAAATACAGATGAGTAAGCAGAAACTAACTGAACGCAAAAGAGGTGCAAAAATGAAAAAGACGCTCAGAATTGGAAACCTGGAGGCTGCGCCGGGGCAGAAAGTCCAGGGGGTTTACACGGTGGAAGGGACGCAGCTGACCATGCCGGTGACCCTGATCAACGGCGCCGAAGAGGGCAAGGTGCTGCTGTTGACAGCCGGCGTGCATCCGGACGAGTATCCAGGGATTGCGGCGGCGATCCAGCTGGCCCAAGAATTGCAGCCGGAACAGCTTTGCGGGGGCGTGGTCATTGTCCCTATGGTGAACTACAGCGGCTTTTTGGCCAAAAAGGGCCCCCATCTGCCGGCGGACGGGAAAAACCTCAACCGCCTGTTCCCAGGGAACGCCAACGGCACGGAAGGGGACCGGCTGGCCTATGCGATTGCCCGGGATTTTTACAGCGTCTGCGACTATAATATCGACCTGCATTCCGGCGGGATAGACGAAGAGATGACTCCGCTGATTTTCTTTTCGGTCATGGGCGGGGCGGAAATCGAAGAAATTTCCCGGCGGATGGCAAAGTCCTGCAGCGTGCGCTACATCGTGCGCTCCACCGCCACCAACGGGCTGTACAGCGCGGCGGTGCTGCAGGGGCTTCCGTCGATTCTGCTGGAGCGGGGCGGCAACGGCTACTGGTGCCAGGAGCAGACCCAGGCGGACAAGCGGGACGTTTGCGCGATGTTGCATACCCTGGGGATTTTAAAAGAGGCGGTGCCGCCGGCAAAGGAGCCGGAGGAAATCGAAACGACGAAATACTACGAAGCGGAAGCCACCGGATGCTGGTACCCCTGTTTTCGGCCGGGCGACAAGGTGAAACAAGGGGAGCTGCTGGGAGAAATCCGCAATGAGCGCGACGAGGTGCTTTCCCGGTGCGTGGCCGATTTTGACGGCGTGGTGCTGTATGAAACGTCCTCCCTTTCCATTTTGAAGGGGAAGGCGCTGGTGGCGTTCGGAAAGCAGGAATCATGACCCCGCCGAAAACGGCAAAAGAAAAACAGCCCTGGAAACAGGGCTGTTTTTTTGATGAAACCGGCCGCCTTATCTGCGGCTTTTTTTGGCGCCTTCCTCCATTGCCTTGCGGTAAACGTTGCAGGTATAATTGGCCAAGGCCTCGGCCCCGGAGCGCTTGACCGATTCGATGACCGAAGCTTTTAAGATGCTCAGCTGGTCCGGCGACAGGTTTTTCACCCGCCGCAGCTGCGCGGCCATCTCTTCCGAAGAATCAAACACATATCCGTTGACGCCGTCGCGCACCTGGTCCACGTTTTCGTTTAGGGCGTCGTACCGACGCAGTACCGGCAGGCCGGTGGCCATTCCCTCCAGCATGGAGATGGAGTTGGTGTCGGACAGGGAGGCGGTGACATAAACGTCGCAGGAGGCATAGTACGGCGGCATCTGGTCATGAGGCACCGCGCCGGTAAACACAACCATGGAATCGATCCCCAAATCTTTGGCCTGCTGTTCCAGTTCCGCTTGGACGGGCCCCCCGCCAATGATGCAAAGCATGATTTTATCTTCCGGCGTAATGGTTTTCGCCCAATAATCCAGCAGCACGTCGACGCTTTTTTCGTGCCCTAAGCGGCCTACAAAGCAGGCGATCATCACATCGTCCGGGATCTGGTAGCGGCGGCGGAACGCCGCTTTGTTTTCCGCCGAGATCCGGTCCGGGCTAAAATCGTCCAGCTCTACTGCGTTGGGGATGACGTTTACGTCCTTTTTGACCCCGATCTGCTGGAAATATTCCTGGCATTTGGGGGAGGGACCGGTTAATTCGGTCGCCGCGTTGCCCAGCAGGCGGAAATAATCGTGGCTGATCTTTTTCGCCATCCGCAGCAGGTGGCGCGGGGCCACATAATACAGATAATCGTCGTACATGGTATGTAGGGTATAGACCAGCGGGACCTTTAACTGCTTGGCGGCAAAAATGCCGGAAAGTCCGATGCCGAACTCGTTGTGAATATGGATAATGTCCGGATGAAAGTCCTGCACCAGCTTGAGCCGGCGGCGGCTGAAAGGAGACGCCACTCCATACCCGTAAAACCGCTTGCTCTTAATGGCGGGACAGTGCAGGATCCCGTCTTTGACATAATGCTGCTTGGTCTGGTAGTCTGCCGTGACCACCAGCACCTCATGCCCTTGCTGCAAAAGCCCGTCGCGGAGAATTTTTACGTGGGTGACAACCCCGTTAATGTGGGGCAAATATGTTTCTGTAAATAACGCGATTCTCATAACCGTCCTCCCATTCCTCGATCCGTACCGGTGTTCTTTTTCTGAATGCCGCAATGTGAGAATAGTATACCATATCCCCTGTCAATTAAAAAGAGCAAAACCGGCAAAATACTTCAAAACGGCCGGGATTTCTTGGATTGTGTTTGGAGAAAGTTTATTGCAAGGCGGGCAGAGGTAGGGTATAATAAAAACCAGATGGAACACAAAATCGTTCCGCCGCGTGAAGACAGCCGCCCGCGCTTGTTCCGGGCAGAAAACGGCGCAAATCCAGTCGCCGGGATAGGAGAATCAAACATGGAGCATGCATATTCAATAAAACTCTCCAAAATTGTCAAGGATCTGAATGTGGAGATGATCTATTCCCCGTATGATTTAAATGATGTCAAAATCAGCAGTATGGATGTCAACCGGCCCGGATTGCAATTGGGCGGTTTTTTCGAATATTTTGACAGTTCCCGGATCCAGCTGATCGGTATGTCGGAATACGCGTATTTGAAAAAATTCAGCGACGAGGTGCTGATGCAAAAGCTGGATTCCTATTTTGCCTTGCGCCCGCCGGTGGTCATTGTTTCCCGGGACCTGGAAATCTTCCCGCAGATGCTGGAATGCGCGAAAAAGTACAAGGTGCCGCTTTTGCGCACGCCGGAATCCACGTCGGTGTTCCTGTCTAGCGTCGTCAGCATCCTGCAGTTGGAACTGGCGCCCAGGGTCACCCGCCACGGCGTTTTGGTAGAGGTGTACGGTGAAGGGATCTTGCTGCTGGGAGAGAGCGGCGTGGGAAAAAGCGAGACCGCGGTGGAACTGGTCAAACGCGGACATCGGCTGATCGCCGACGATGCGGTGGAAATCCGCCGGGCGTCCAACCGCACGCTGGTCGGGACGTCGCCGGAAAATATCCGCCATTTCCTGGAACTGCGCGGCGTTGGTATTATCAATGCGCGGCGGATTTTCGGTATGGGCTCCATCAAGGAAACGGAAAAAATCAATATGGTCATCCAGTTGGAGCCGTGGAATCCGGACCGGGTGTATGACCGGATGGGAATGGACAACGAACAGATGGAAATTTTAGGCGTTTCCGTCCCATCGCTGACCATCCCGATTAAACCGGGCAGGAACCTGGCCATTATTATTGAAGTGGCCGCCATGAACAACCGCCAGAAAAAGATGGGATATAATGCGGCGCAGGAACTTTTGGAGAAGCTGGGAATGATCGATCAGGACGATGGTCCCACGGATTGGGACGCATATTAATCGGTAAGGAGCAAGCAATGTATGGGGTATTCTTTGGGCATTGATTTGGGAGGAACGAACATCAAGGCCGGCGTGGTAGACGACCAGTTTCGTATTGTCGGGCGGGCGAAAAAGAAAACCGGGATTCCGCGCCCGGCGACGGACGTGATGGACGACATGGCGCAATGCGCCAAGCAGGCGGCAGAGGCCGCCGGCGTGCCTTGGGATGCCATCGACCGCATCGGCGTGGGCGTGCCGGGAACGGCCAACGAACAGACCGGCGTGGTAGAGTATGCCAACAACCTTGGGTTTGAACATGTCCCAATGCGGGAATATTTGCAAAAAAAATTGCATAAGCAAATAGATATCACCAATGACGCCAACGCCGCGGCGCTGGGCGAAGTGTTGGCCGGCGCGGCCAAGGGCGCTTCCAACGCGGTGGCGGTCACGCTGGGCACCGGCGTGGGCGGCGGCATTGTCATCGACGGCAAGCTGTATTGCGGTTTTCATTACGGCGGCGCCGAACTGGGCCATATGGGGATCGTGCTGGGCGGCCGGCAGTGCACCTGCGGGCGCAGAGGATGTTTGGAAGCGTATGCTTCCGCCACCGGGCTGATCCGCAGCACCAAGGAAGCGATGGATGCGCATCCGGATTCCCTGATGTGGGAGGTCGCCGGCGAAAATGGGGGCGCGGTATCCGGGCGGACGGCCTTTTTGGCCGCCGGGCGCGGCGACCAGGCGGCCCAAGCGGTGGTAGACGCGTATATCGAACAGCTGGGCTATGGGCTTGCCAGCGTGATCAACATCCTGGCGCCGGAGGTGCTGGTGATCGGCGGCGGGGTCAGCAACGAGGGGGAAAACCTGCTGCGCCCGCTGATTGCCTGCGTGCGTCCGCAGATGTATGTGCGCGATCCGGCAAAACAGACCCGTATTGTGCTGGCGACGCTGGGAAACGACGCGGGATTGATTGGGGCGGCGTTTCTGGACCGCGCCAGATAAGTGCAGCAGCTTGAAGACGGGAGGAGCGGGGAATGACCGACCTTTTAAAATTGACCTCTTTGTGCCAAAATTTGGAGTGCGAATATGTTCTGGACGCGCCGATGAAAGAGTATACCACCTTTCAGATCGGCGGACCTTGCGATATTTTGGCCCGCCCTTATGACGAAGGGCAGATTGCGGCGCTGATCAGCTTTTGCGCCGCCAACGGGATCCGCTGGCAGGTGATTGGCAATGGTTCCAACCTGCTTGTGCCGGACGGCGGGGTGCCGGGGCTGGTGATCCAGACCGGATCCAATTTTTCCTATATCCGGCAGTCGTTAAAGCCGGGGGAGATCATCTGCGCGGCGGGGGCGCCGCTGTCGTCGGTGGCGTCTTTCGCCCAAAAACAGGGCCTGGCGGGTTTGGCGTTTGCTTGGGGCATTCCGGGCAACGTGGGCGGCGCGCTGGTGATGAACGCCGGCGCTTATGGCGGAGAAATGAAGGACGTGGTCGTTTCCGCCGATTATGTGGATCAAATGGGTAACGCCCGATCCATCGATGCATCCGATATGCAGCTGGGATACCGGCACAGTTTGTTTTGCGACAAAAACTGGTGCATCACCAAGGTGAAACTGCGGCTGAAGCCGGGCGACCCGGAAGAAATCCGCAGGGAAATGGAAGACTACATGGCCCGGCGCAAAGAAAAGCAGCCGCTGGAGTACCCCAGCGCCGGTTCTGTCTTTAAACGGCCGCAGGGCAATTATGCCGGCGCGCTGATTGAACAGTGCGGGCTGAAGGGGCGGCAGATCGGCGGCGCCAAGGTCAGCGAAAAACACGCTGGGTTCATCATCAACGTAGGCGGCGCTTCTTCCCGGGATGTGACCCAGCTGATTCATGAAATCCAGGATACGGTCGCAAAGCAGACAGGATACCGGCTGGAATGCGAACTGCGCCAGCTGTAACAGAAAAGAGGACGAAAAATGCGTTTTGTGGTAGTTACCGGGATGTCCGGCGCGGGAAAGTCTCAGGCGGTCAATGCCTTGGAGGATATCGGCTATTATTGCGTAGACAATATGCCGCCCAAACTGCTGGTGCATTTCTTCCAGCTGCGGCAGGATCAGGAGGGGCAATTCCCGGACAAAATCGCGATTGTGGTGGATTCCCGGGGCGGCACCATGTTCCGGGATCTGTTCTATGGGCTGGAGCAGCTCAAGCAGATGGGGTATTCCTATTACATCCTCTATCTGGACGCGCGGGACGACGTCATCATCACCCGGTATAAGGAAACCCGCCGCAAGCATCCGCTGCTGGATGAGGAGCATCCCAGCATGCGGGAGGCGCTGGAGATGGAGCGGGAGCTGCTGCGCCCGGCCAGGGACCAGGCGGATTTTGTCATCGATACCTCTTTGCTGAGCGCGGCCCAGCTAAAAGAGCAGGTGGCGGCGCTGTTTTTGAAAGAGCAAAAGGAAAAGATGCTGATTACCTGCACCTCCTTCGGGTTTAAATACGGGATCCCGACGGATGCGGATTTGGTATTCGATGTGCGCTGCCTGCCGAACCCGTTCTATGTCCCCAGCCTAAAAAACAAGACCGGGCTGGATCAGGAAGTGCGGGATTTCGTATTTTCCCACGAACAGGCGCAGCAGCTTTATGCGAAAATTATGGATCTGCTGAACTTTACCATCCCTTTGTATGAAAAAGAGGGGAAACGGCAGCTGGTCGTGGCGTTTGGCTGTACCGGCGGCAAGCACCGGTCGGTCTCCTTCGCGTGGCGGACGGCGAAAGCTTTGTGGGAACAGAAGGAAAACGTATTTGTCAGCCACCGGGATATCCGAAAGGTGAAAACGCTGTAAAGGGGAACAGAGATGTCCTTTTCCAATACACTCAAACAGGATTTGATGCATCTGCGGTATGAAGATGTGGCGGTGCTGCGCGCCAGGACTCACGGACTGCTGCGCTTTTCCAAAGCGTTCGGAATACAGAAAATGCTGTTGCAGACAGAGGACAAGCAGGTGGCGGAACTCTATGCGGACAGCATTTTCGGCCTGATCGGGCTGGATGCGACCATTTCGGTCAAAGAATATAAAAACAAAAATGCAAAAAGTTTTTTTTGCGCCACCGTAGACGATCAGAGTGACAGGGAGAAAATTTTGCGCTTTTTCGGTTACGATGCGGTTCCCATGCCGGTGATCAACCTGTCGCAGACAGAAAGCGAAGAGGAGCTGGCCGCTTTTGTAGCGGGCGCTTTTTTGGCCTGCGGCAGCATGGTGGATCCGGGGAAAAGCTATCATTTGGAATTTGTGGTGCCGGACCAGGAATTGTGCGTAGGGCTCACCCAGATCCTGGCGGCGGCGCATGTTTCCCCCAAGAGTTTTCCGCGGCGGGGAAGCTTTGTGGCGTATCTCAAAGACAGCGGGGAGATCGAGGACCTGCTGGAATGGATGGGCGCTGGGGATTTGGGACGGCGGGTCATGGATGTGAAAATTTATAAAAGCATCCGCAACCGGGTCAACCGGGTCCAGAACTGCGAATTTGCCAACCTGGAAAAGACCATCAACGCTTCTGCGGTGCAGGTGCAGCAGATCCGGTATATTCTCGACCATCAGGGGCTTGCGTCCTTGCCGGAAGAATTGCGGGAAATCGCGCAGCTGCGGGTGGACAACCCGGAAATGTCCTTGCGGGAATTGGGCGAGGCGCTCTCCCGGCCGCTGACCCGCTCGGGGGTCAACCACCGGCTCAAGCGCCTGTCCGATCTTTATACGCAGATGCGGGAAAAGCAAAAACGGCAGGAAAGGCAGAAGCCGTAAGCGGCGCTGACAAAAACGCAGGACAGAAGAAAGGAGGGGGCCTATGGAACCGTTTGTCCATCTGCATGTCCATACCGAATACAGTTTGCTGGACGGCGCGTGCCGGATCCCGGAATTGGTGGCCAGGGCCAAGGCCATGGGGCAGCAGGCGCTGGCGATTACGGATCACGGCGTGATGTACGGCGTGATCGATTTTTATAAGGAATGCAAAAAGCAGGGGATTCGGCCGATTATCGGCTGTGAAGTATATGTTGCGCCGCGCACCCGGTTTGATAAGGTGCACCGGATGGATTCCAGCCCCTATCACCTGGTCCTTTTGTGCCAAAATGAAACAGGATATCAGAACCTCATCGCCATGGTATCCAAAGCGTCGGTAGAGGGTTTTTATTCCAAGCCGCGGGTGGATCTGGAACTTTTGCGCGCCCACCATGAGGGGCTGATCTGCCTGTCGGCCTGCCTGGCGGGGCAGATCCCGCGGCTGCTGATGGAAAAAGAGTATGATTCCGCCAAAGAGACGGCGCTTTTGTACCAGGAGATTTTCGGGAAGGACAACTACTATCTGGAAATCCAGGATCATGGCATTTTAGAGCAAAAACAGATCCTGCCGGACTTGTACCGGCTGTCCCGGGAAACCGGCATCCCGCTGGTGGCGACCAACGACGTCCACTATATCAACAAGGAAGACCATCAGGCGCAAAAGGTGCTGGTATGCATTCAGACCAACCATACGGTGCAGGATCCTTCGGATATGGAGTTCCAAACCCAGGAGTTTTACTTAAAATCCCGCGCAGAGATGGAGCAGCTGTTTGCCGATCATCCGCAAGCGCTGGACAATACGGTCCAGATCGCGTCGCGCTGCCAGATGGACTTTACCTTTGGCGTGACCAAGCTGCCTTTTTTCCAGGCGCCTACCCAGGAGGACAACACCACCTATTTTCAGCGGATGTGCCGGGAGGGCATGGTCCGGCATTACGGCGAGAACCCGCCGGCGGAAATCCAGCAGCGGCTTGCCTATGAGCTGGACGTCATCACCAAGATGGGGTATGTGGACTATTACTTGATCGTACACGATTTTATTCATTACGCCAAAACCCACGATATCCCGGTAGGGCCGGGGCGGGGATCCGGCGCCGGCAGCCTGTGCGCGTACTGCATTGGGATCACCGGTATCGACCCCATGCGGTATCAGCTGCTGTTTGAACGGTTCTTAAATCCGGAGCGGGTTTCCATGCCGGATTTTGATATTGATTTTTGCTATGAAAAGCGCCAGCAGGTGATTGATTACGTCGTGGCCAAGTACGGCGCGGATCATGTGGCGCAGATTATCACCTTTGGCACCATGGCCGCTCGGGGCGCCATCCGGGACGTGGGGCGCGCTTTGGCCATCCCCTATGCGCGGGTCGACGCAGTGGCAAAGCTGGTGCCCAACGAGCTGCATATGACCCTGGACAAGGCGTTGCAGGCGTCAAAAGATCTAAAGAAGGAGTACGATACCGACCCAGCGATCCATGAGCTGATCGACATGGCCCGGAAGTTGGAGGGGATGCCGCGGCACGCCTCCACCCACGCGGCGGGCGTGGTGATCACCCGGGACCCGGTGGATACCTATGTGCCGGTGCAGAAAAACGACGAGGCGATCCTGACCCAGTTCCCCATGACCACCTTGGAGGAACTGGGGCTGTTGAAGATGGATTTTCTGGGTCTGCGGACCTTGACGGTCATCAGCGACGCGGAAAAGATGGTGCAGCGCGACCATCCGGATTTTTCCATGTCCGCCATCCCGCCGGACGACCGGGACGTGTTCCGTATGCTGGCCGCCGGACAGACGGAAGGGGTGTTCCAGTTTGAATCCGGCGGGATGCGCAACGTGCTGGTAGGACTTGGCCCGGAATCCATTGAGGATTTGATCGCGGTTATTTCCCTGTATCGGCCCGGCCCGATGGATTCCATTCCCAAATACATCGAAAACCGGCATCACCCGGAGCGGGTGACCTACAAAGATCCCAAGCTGGCGCCGATTCTGGACGTCACCTACGGCTGCATCGTCTATCAGGAACAGGTCATGCAGATCTGCCGGGAGCTGGCGGGATTTTCCTATGGGCGGGCGGATTTGGTGCGCCGCGCCATGAGCAAGAAAAAAGCCGACGTCATGGAGCAGGAACGCCAGCACTTTATCTATGGGCTGTACGACGAGGACGGCACCTGCCGGGTAAAGGGATGCGTGCACAACGGCGTCAGCGAACAAACCGCCAATGAGATTTTTGACGAGATGTCCGGGTTCGCCTCTTATGCGTTTAACAAAAGCCACGCGGCGGCCTATGCGGTGGTGGCGTATCAAACCGCGTATCTGAAATGCCATTTTCCCAAGCAGTTTATGGCGGCGCTGCTGACCAGCGTGTTGGATTCCACCACAAAGGTGACCGGCTATATCGAGGAATGCGCCCGGTTGAAAATCCCGGTGCTGCCGCCGGACATTGCCGAAAGCGGGATGGGATTTACCGTATCGGAACAGGGAATCCGGTTTGGCCTGTTGGCGGTGAAAAACCTGGGGCGCAGCGTCATCGCGGAAGTGATCCGGGAACGGGAAACCGCCCCGTTTCGCAGTTTCAGCGATTTTTGTGAAAGGATGCATGGACGGGACCTCAACCGGCGCGCTATGGAAAGCCTGATCAAGTGCGGCGCGTTTGACCGGATGAACCCCAACCGGCGGCAGCTTTTGGCAGGGTATGAGTCCATTTCCAGCAGCCTGGACGCGGTCCGGCAGAAAAACCTGGAAGGGCAGTTGGGCTTTTTCGATACCATGGAGGACGCGCCCAAACAGGAATATGAGTTTCCCCCCATGGAGGATTTCCCGCCCATGGAGCGGCTGAACCTGGAAAAGGAAGTGACGGGGATGTACCTGTCAGGCCATCCGCTGGGGGAATATACCGACTTGATCCCCAAGTTGGGGACGGCGAAAATCGCCCATGTAGCGCGGGAGGAGTACGACAACCAGCGGGTGGAGATCCTGGGCATTGTAAGCGCCAGGCAGTCCAAAGCCACCCGCGCGGGGGATACTATGGCGTTTTTGACCGTGGAGGACACCACCGGGTCTATGGAGGCGCTTGTGTTCCCCAAGGTGCTCCAGCGCTACGGCCAGCTTTGCACCGTGGGGTCTGTCGTGGTGCTTTCCGGGCGGATCAGCGTGCGGGAAGACGAAGAGGCGAAACTGCTGTGCGAATGCGTTTGGACGGTGGAGGAACGCCTCAGCGGCAGAAAAGCACCGGAGAAAACGGATCTGCCGGCCAAGGGAAAACGGCCCGGCCTGTATTTGAAAGTGCCGGCCCGCCAGTGCAAAGAGATGGACAAGGCCCAGATTCTGCTGGAGATTTTCGAGGGGGAAACCCCGGTGTATGTCTTTTTCCAGGATACCCAAAAAGTCAGCCGCGCGCCCCGCTCGTTGTGGACAGACGTCAACGACGTGTTGCTGGGGCAGCTCAAAGAAGTTTTGGGCGAGCAGAACGTCAAGCTGGTGGAATGAAGCAAAGCGGCTTGCGGGAAAAATCCCGGGGTTCCCGGCAAAAAATAGTTGAAATCGAAATTTGATTATACTATAATAAATCTGAGTTTGGCTTTATGACATTATAAAACAAGATGCAGAGCCCTTCTGACTATCTATAGGAGGTTGAAAAATATGAATCAGGTAAAAACCATTGGCGTATTAACAAGCGGCGGCGATGCGCCCGGCATGAACGCGGCCATCCGTGCGGTAGTCCGCGCGGGAATCGGCAAAGGTATGCGGGTATTGGGCATCCGGCGCGGCTATAACGGGCTGATCAACGGCGATATGGTGGAAATGAATCTGCGTTCTGTTTCCGACATCCTGCAAAAGGGCGGCACGGTTTTGTATACGGCCCGCTGCGCCGAGTTTAAAGAAGAAGCTGGGATTGAAAGGGCAAAACAGACCTGCGTAGAGGTCGGGCTGGACGGCGTGGTCGTCATCGGCGGCGATGGTTCGTTCCGCGGCGCCAGAGACCTGTCTTTGCGCGGAATCCCTTGCGTGGGTATTCCCGGCACCATTGACAACGATATTGCTTCGTCCGATTACACCATCGGCTACGATACGGCCATGAATACGGTGGTGGAGAATGTGGACCGGCTGCGCGATACCTCCCAATCCCACGACCGCTGCTCGGTGGTGGAAGTCATGGGCAGAGGCGCCGGCCATATTGCGGTCAACACAGGTCTGGCCTGCGGCGCCATCGCGATTTTGATTCCGGAAATCCCGTTTGACGTGGACCGGGATATCGTGGCAAAAATCAAAGCGTCCCAGAAAACCGGCAAGCAGCATTTTATCGTGATGGTTGCCGAAGGGGTGGGCCATTCCCATGAATTGGCCAAAGAGATCGAAGAAAAAACCGGCGTGGAATCCCGCGCTACGGTGTTGGGCCATATCCAGCGGGGCGGTTCCCCCACGCTGCGCGATCGTGTGATGGCCAGCGAAATGGGCTATTACGCTGTGCAGCTGCTGGAAAAGGGGATCGGAAACCGGGTGGTTGTGACCAAGGACGGCAAGGTGACCGATTACGATATCTTAGAAGCGCTGAGCATGAAAAAGAGCGTGGATATGAACCTTTTGAAGATCGCGCAGGAAATCGCGCTGTAAAAAAGGAAGAACAAAAGGGGCAGAGGGATCTCTGCCCCTTTTTTGTCAAGTGGAAAAAGGGGGGAAACGGATGATTCTGGTGTTTCCGGACGAAAGCTGGGAAAAAGCCGCGATGGATTACCGGCAATCCTATCTGGATGCGGGGGAGGCCCATATCAATGGCAGCAGCGGGATGGAACGCTATCCCGTTTACACCGATTGGCTGGGGCAGATCCGCCGTTTGCGCGAGGCTCAATCGGACGGGCAGACGCCGGCGACGACCTTTTTCTCCGTGGAACCGCCCTCCGCGCTGGTGGTAGGTACCATCCAGGTCCGGCATCGCCTGACGGATGAACTGCGCCGCAGCGGCGGGAATATCGGTTATGGGGTGCGGCCCGATCAGCGGGGAAAGGGCTTCGCCGTGCAGATGCTGCGCCTGGCGCTGCCGTTTTGCCGCGAGATCGGGCTGGATCGGGTGTTGCTGGACTGCCGGGCAGACAATCTCGCTTCGCAGCAGGTGATCCTTCGGTGCGGCGGCGTTTTCGACAGCGAGGATTGGGTAGAAGACGATTGGGGCCGGCCGGAGCGGATTTGCCGGTTCTGGATTGCCACAGAATAATAAAAACCCGGGCCTGGAACAAACGGCCCGGGTTTTTGTTTGCGATAAGGTCACATAAGGGGTTGCTGCCCTTCCAGACTGGAAAGAGCGGACAGGTCGTAAGGGGTGGTCTGGTACACAAAATAGTTCAGCCAATTGGAAAACAGCAAGCTGGCATGCCCCCGCCAGCGGTATTGGATAGGCTTTTCCGGATCGTCGTCCTGAAAATAGTGCCGGGGGATCTCAATAGGCAGATGCTTGGACAGGTCCCGGAAGTATTCCCCGGCTAGGGTGTCCCGGTCGTATTCCGAATGGCCCGTCACAAAAAATTGGCGGCCTGACTCGCTGGCGATCAAGTAAACGCCGGCTTCTTGGGACGCGGCCAGCAGCTTCAGCTGCGAGCAGGCGAGGATGTCCTCTTGGCGGATGGCGGTGTGGCGGGAGTGGGGCGCGAAAAACTGCTCGTCAAACCCCCGCACCAGCGGATGATTGGGTTCCAACGTACGGTGCTCGAATACGCCGAACATTTTCTGCGCAAGAGGGTATTTTTGGATGCCATAATGGTAATACAGACCGGCCTGCGCCCCCCAGCAGATGTGCAGCGTGGAGAAAACATGGCTTTTGCTCCATTCGAAAAACGTACAGAGTTCCGGCCAGTAATCCACCTGCTCAAACGGCATTTGCTCTACCGGCGCCCCGGTGATAATCAAGCCGTCGAACCGCTCGTTTTGGATGTCCGAAAAAGTCTTGTAGAATTTTAACAGATGTTCCGGCGCGGTATTTTTGGAAGTGTGGGTCGCCGTTTGGATCAGCTCGATTTCCACCTGCAGCGGGGTGTTGCTCAACAGCCGCAGCAGCTGGGTTTCAGTGACGATTTTCGTCGGCATCAGGTTTAAAATGCCGATTTTCAGCGGGCGGATATCCTGGTGGGAAGCCCGTTCTTCCGGCATGACAAACACGTTTTCCGACTCCAAAATTTGTGCCGCCGGCAAAGAATCGGGAATGCAAATGGGCATTGAAGAAAGCCTCCTACTGTTTTTTTCGATAATATCCCTATCATACGAAAAAAAAGTTGAAAAATCAAGAAAAAAGGTATTGACTTTGGAAAGGGGGATGTGATATAGTAATGAAGCTGTCTCGCAGGGGGCGGCGGGAAAAGAATCCCCGCAGGTTGAGGAAAAAAAGTACTTGACAAAGCCTGAAAGAGATGGTAAAATAAAGACCCTGCAACCGCAGGGAGGAACCTTGAAAATTGAACAACATTCGAAACGAATTGAAACTACCCTTGAGATTCGAAAAGATTTTCATCAAGCAGGTAATTCCAGAACGAAGCGAAAGCTA
>CALWNU010000023.1 GCA_944382905.1 uncultured Clostridia bacterium
CATATTAATCGAATATAAAAAGAATTGCAAGTTTTATCTGATTTAACACTCCTGTCAACTCGGCACCTCTTTTATCCATCCTGTCTCCACAACATACCCAATATCTATCCTATCCACTCAACTCTCCTCCATTTTTCACAGTAGACCAGTTCCCACTTACCCGTAAAACAAAAAAATCCGGGAATCGGAACCTGTCCTCTGACAAACCCCGACTACCGGAAATCCCTTGTTTTCTACACTTTTTCGCTATTCTATTCTTTGACTTTTGACATCAATACAACCGTCTCCACATGAACCGTAGCCGGGAACAAATCCACGCACCCAATCCGCTCCACTTGATAGCCGCACTGCTGAAACGTTTCCAGATCCCTTGCCAAACTGGTGGGCTTACAGGCAATGTAGGCTAATTTCTCCACGCCAAAGTCGATGATTTTCTCCAGCGCTTTGGGATGCACTCCGTCCCGCGGCGGATCCAAGACAATCAAATCCGGTTTCTCTTCCAATGTATCCAGTACTTTCAGCACGTCGCCAGCCCAAAATTCACAATTGCCCAGGCCGTTTTGCCGCGCATTTTCCTTGGCCGCTTCCACCGCCTCTTCGACGATTTCCACACCCACTACACGTTTGGCCACTGGCGCGAGAATCTGTGCAATTGTCCCAGTTCCGCTGTACAGGTCAAATACGACCTTGTCTTTGGTGTCGCCGATGTAATCCCGCACTTTCCCATAAAGGATTTCCGCCCCCAATGAATTGGTTTGGAAAAAGGAAAAAGGCGTGATTTGAAATTTCATTCCCAGCAGTTCTTCATAAAAAAAATCCTGCCCATACAGGGTCTGTGTCCCTTCGTTTTTGACCGTATCGGCGATATTGTCGTTGATCGTATGCAAAATGCCGACAATTTTCCCGGCCAGTTGCAGGGAAAGCAGGGATTCTTTCCATTTTTCCAGGGCGACTTCCTGTTCCGCGCAAGAAATTCTGTTTTCAGGCGCAGATCCAGAAGCCGTAATCAAATCAACCAAAATCTCTCCGGTTTTCACTGCCTTTCGAACAAGCAGGTGCCGGAAAAAACCAGTATGCCGGATCCGATGATAATATGGCAGGCCGCTTTCCTGGGCCGCCTGCAGAGTACACGCAAGAATTCTCCGATAATCCGCGTCCATGATGTCGCAATGAGTCACGCTGACAATGTCGTGGAAACTGCCTCTTTTATGTAGGCCCAGCGCCATCGGGCCGTCCCGGTATTCGTCGCCGAAGGTAAACTCCATCTTGTTGCGGTATCCTGCCAACACCGGGCTTGGTGCAATCCCCTCCCAGATGTAATCCCCCTGCACACAGCGGTCCATCATGTTCTTTACCTGCTCTGCTTTGAGCTGCAGCTGCCGGTCATAAGGAAGGTTTTGATAGGTGCATCCGCCGCAAAAACCAAAATGCGGACAGGGGGAAGGAATTTCGTCCGGCGCTGGTTTGAGCACTTCCAGCAGCAGCCCCTCCGCATGTTCGCTGCGGCTTTTTTGGATGCGAACGCGCACCGTCTGTCCAGGGATCACGTTTTTGACCACAACTGGCTTTTCTGCCCCTTCCACCGTAACAATCCCTTTGTTGGGGAACCGCACCCGTGTAACCAGCCCTTCCGCAATCTGTCCCTTTTTCATCCTGACTCCTTATCTTTCACAAACCGCCGGCTCCATCGTCATACGGCGGTTTTTACTCTTTTAAGCCGCGGGTATAGCCGCACCCTTCTTTTGCGCAGTAAATCTTCCCGGCTTTCCCGCCTTTTTTAAACAAGGTCGCGCCGCATTGCGGACAGGTCTCCTTCAGCGGCAAATCCCAGGTCATGAACCCGCACTTGGGATTGTGTTCGCAGCCATAGTAAACCTTCCCCTTTTTGGACTTTTTGGCCAAAACCTTACCGCCGCACAGCGGGCAAATCCCGCCGGTATCCTGGACGATCTTTTTGGTATTCTTGCATTCCGGGAAACCCGGGCAAGCCAAGAATTTCCCAAATCGCCCGGTTTTAATGACCATTTTCCGTCCGCAGAATTCACAGATTTCATCCGTTTCTTCATCCGGCACCTTGACGCGGGTCCCGTCCATATTTTTCTCCGCCTGCTTTAACGTCGCGTCAAAATCCTGATAAAACTCGGTCAACGTATCCACCCAGTTGGCCGTCCCCTCTTCTACTTCGTCCAGGTTTTTTTCCATCTGTGCGGTAAACGCCACATCCACAATCTTTTGAAACTGATCTTTCATCAGTTGGGTCACCACTTCGCCCAACGCGGTGGGTTTTAACGCTTTGGCATCCCGTTCCACATACCCGCGGGACAGGATGGTCGTGATCGTAGGCGCATAGGTACTCGGCCGGCCAATTCCATTTTCTTCCAGTGCTTTGATCAAGGACGCCTCGGTAAAGCGAGCCGGCGGCTGGGTAAAATGCTGGGATCCCTCGATGCTTTTTAATTTTAACACGTCGCCCTTTTCCATCGGAGGCAAGGCGCCGGAAGCCGCATCTTCCCCGTCGGCGCTGTCCTCCTTCGCCTCTTCATACAAAACGGTATAGCCGTCAAATTTTACGTTGTAGCCAGATGCTTTGAACAAATACGCGCCCGCCCGGATATCCACCGACACCGTGTCCAATAAGGCGGTAGCCATTTGGCTGGCGATAAACCGCTCCCACACCAGCTTATAGATTTTGTACTGGTCGCTGGTGAGGCTCGCCTTGATCTGGTCCGGCGTAACCTCCGGCATGGTAGGCCGGATCGCCTCATGGGCGTCCTGCGCATTGTTTTTCGATTTGTAGAACCTCCTTTTTGGAGGCAGATAGTTTTTCCCGTACCGCTGCTCGATAAACGCGGCAGCCTGCTGGGCCGCCTCGTCAGAAATGCGCAGCGAGTCGGTACGCATATAGGTAATCAAACCCACCGCGCCCCAAGAACCCGCTTCAACCCCTTCGTACAGCTCCTGGGCCACTTTCATCGTGCGCCGCGCTTGAAATCCAAGCCGGCGAGATGCTTCCTGTTGCAAAGTACTGGTGGTAAACGGCGGCGCAGGAGACTTTTTGCGCACGCTTTTTTTCACGTTTTCCACCACATAGGACTGGCCTTCCAGTCCCTTTAAAATCGCGTCTGCTTCTTCTTGATTGTGAATGGCCAGCTTTTTTTCTTTTCCGTACAATTTGGCCAAAAACGCTTTGCGGCTGGATTTTCCCAGCAACTTCGCGTCAATGGACCAGTATTCCTCCGGCTTAAATTTGCGGATTTCTTCTTCCCGGTCGACGATAATCCGGACCGCCACCGACTGCACCCGTCCGGCCGAAAGGCCGCGGCGCACTTTTTTCCACAAAAACGGACTCAATTTATATCCCACAATCCGGTCCAGAATCCGGCGCGTCTGCTGGGCGTTGACCAAATCCATGTCTACGCGGCGCGGCGCAGCCATGCCGGACTGCACGCCCGCTTTGGTTATTTCGTTGAAGGTTACCCGATTCGGCTCGTCCAGCCCCAGGCCCAGCAAATAGGCCAAATGCCAGGAAATCGCTTCTCCCTCCCGGTCCGGGTCGGTGGCAAGGTAAATGGCTTCACTTTTCTTCCCCTTGTTTTTTAAGCTCTTGATCAGCTCTTCCTTCCCCTTGATTTCCACATAATCCGGCTGGAAGCCGTGTTCAATATCAATGCCCAGCTTGCTTTTCGGCAGGTCCCGGATGTGCCCCATAGACGCGACAACATCAAAGCCTTCTCCAAGATATTTCTGGATGGTCTTGGCCTTTGCGGGGGACTCTACAATCACCAGTTTCGACATGCAATCCCGCCTTTTCTATCATACTCTGCCGGCTTTTCCCTCGTCGGGATCCGGCTTATTCTTTTTCTCCCGTCTCGGCATGCGCACTTATTGGCATCCTTTTTGCGAAGCAACGCAAAATCGCTTTCCGGCATTTGCCGATACAAATCCCATTATTTCAAGTTCTGAAAGCGCTGTCAAGACTTCGGCGGGATTTTTTTGCATCCGCGCCGCAATTTCATCGGCATGCATCGGGACTTCGGACAAAATTTCATATACTTCCCGTAAAACAGGATCCGCATCCGCTGGGAGCGCCCGTTTTTCCCGGATCGGAGCCGGACGGTCCTCCGGCTGCTCAGGTTTCCTGGATTGGTCCGGTTTTTCGCATGCCTTCTTTTCCTCTTGGTTCTTCCAGGATATTTTGGCAGCATACCGGTACCGGTATTCCTCTAAAATATCATGGGCGCAGGAAACCGGAATCGCGCCCGCCCGCAAAAGCCGGAACGGACCCTTAGAAAGGCCGCTGAACACACTGCCCGGCACAGCAAAAACATCCTTTCCCTGCTCCAGGGCATAATTGGCTGTAATTAGGGATCCACTGGTCAGTTCGCCTTCCACTACCACGACGCCCAGCGCCAAAGCGGACATCAGCCGGTTACGGATGGGAAAATGGAACCCTTCCGGCCTGGCGCCCAAGGGAAATTCGGAAATCACCGCACCGCGTTTTGGCGTTTGCCGCCGGATCTGCCCGTGTTCCGGTGGGTACACCACGTCCAGTCCGCAACCCAAAACGGCAATGGTGCTTCCTCCGGCCTTCAAAGCAGCCATATGGGCGGCACCGTCGATCCCGCGGGCCATACCGGTAATCACCACCGCGCCCATCCGGGCTAGGTCAAATCCTAGTTTTTCCGCTACCGCTTTGCCGTAATCAGAGCATTTCCGCGCGCCGACTACCGTAACCGCCACATTCTCGTCGATCTTTCCCAAACTGCCATCCACATACAGCACAGCCGGCATGGCATAAATATTCCGCAGCCGGTTGGGATATTCTTGTTGATCCGGCGTCAGGATCCGGTATCCCCGGTCCAATGTCTTTTCCTGAAGCCGCAGCGCGTCCGACAGCGACGCCTGGCTCAGCCTTTCTTTTTCTTCCTCGGTCAGAAAAGACAGAAAACGGAACCCGTTTTTCTTCTCTGCATAAAAATATTCCGCCGTTTCAAAGCTAGCCACAATGTCGTTGATTCTCGGGCTGCCGGGCCCCAGCGCATTCGAAAGCCAAATCCAAAATTCCATCGATTTCCTCCTCACCGGCACATTTCCCATAAAATCAAAGAAGCAGCCACCCCAGCGTTCAGGGATTCCGCCTCCCCTTTCATGGGAATATACAGCGTATGCCCACAGCAAGACAACACTTCCGGCGAAATGCCGTTTCCTTCGTTGCCGATTACCGCCACGCACCGTTTTGGAAAGGGAAATTCCCCCAACTGCAGCGCCGTTTCATCCAAAGCCGCCCCGTAGCAGCAAAATCCAGCCTGCTGCAGCGCCGTCAAAGTTGCCGCCAAATCCGGCACCGTCCAAATCTTCAGGCGGAACAGGCTGCCCATGGTGCTGCGCAGTACCTTGGGGCTATAGCAGTCCGCGCAGCCTTCCCCTAGTATCATGCCGTCGGCGCCAAACGCATCCGCCGTGCGGATAATGGTGCCCAGATTTCCCGGATCCTGCAGGCAGTCCAACGCCAACAATTTTCGTTCTCCTTGTTGCAGGATATCCTGCTGCGAAACCTGCGGCACCTCGCAGACGCAATAGATCCCTTGGGGGGACTGTACCTGGCTGATTTTTTCCTCTAACGCGCCGGCAATCCGATAAGCCTCTTGCGCGCGCTGGCAAAGCTGCTCCCAAATCCCGGCATATTTTCCCGCGTTGTCCTGCGTTCCAAATACCCGGCGGATCTGCAGGCCGCAGCGCAGCGCCTCCTGCGCCATCCGTACCCCTTCCGCGACAAAGCACCCGCTTTCCCGGCGTGCCTTCCTGCTGGTTTGCAGTTTGATCAGCTGTTTGATTTTTTCATTGTCCTTGCTGGAAATCTGTTCCATTCAAAACTCCATCCATTGCAAAACAAGCCCGTGTGTGCAACACGGGCTTGTTGAAATTCTATTACAGAGCCGCTTTCGCTTTCTCTACCAAAGAAGTAAAGGCCGCCGGATCGTTTACCGCAATTTCGGAAAGCATTTTCCGATTCAATTCTACGCCGGCTTTTTTCAACCCGTTCATAAAGGTAGAATAGTTCATACCATTCATACGGCAAGCGGCGGAAATTCTGGTAATCCACAGGCTTCTGAAATCTCTTTTGCGCTGTTTTCTGCCAATGTAGGCATAGTTGCCGGATTTCATCACGGCCTGTTTGGCCATTTTAAAATGGGTGCTCTTGGCGCCAAAATAGCCTTTCGCCAGTTTCAATACTTTTTTTCTTCTTTTGCGGGTCATCATTGCCCCTTTAACACGAGCCATATTCGTAATCCTCCATCCAGATGTTAATTAGTGATTCGCCAGCAGCAGCTTGATTGCCTTCATATTGCTCTGATCGGCGTAAGCCGCTTTGCGCAAGCCTCTTTTCCGCTTGGTGGATTTCTTATTCAGAATATGGGACTTGTAAGCATGCGCGCGTTTTACTTTACCGTTTTTGGTCAGTTTAAAGCGCTTTTTCGCGCCGGAATGGGTCTTGATTTTAGGCATGTTTGTTTTCCTCCTGTTCGATTTACTTAACGGGCTTGGCAGAAATAAACATGGTCATGCTTCTGCCTTCCATCTTCGGCTGTTTTTCAACAGTGCCAACTTCGGCAACTGCGTCGGTGAATTTCTGCATCAGGGTAACGCCCATTTGCGAATGGGCCATTTCACGCCCGCGAAAACGAATGGACACTTTAACCTTGTTCCCGCTTTTCAGGAATTTGACCGCGTGATTGACTTTGGTATTGAAATCGTTGGTGTCAATATTCAAAGACAAACGGACTTCCTTGATTTCAATGGTCTTTTGGTTTTTCTTCGCTTCCTTTTCGCGTTTGGCTTGTTCAAACCGATATTTGCCGTAATCCATAATGCGGCAAACCGGCGGAGAGGCCTGCGGCGCGATCTTGACCAGGTCGAGATTTTTCTCAATGGCGATCTTCATCGCGTCTTTGCTGGAAAGGATCCCCAGCTGGCTGCCATCCGCGTCGATGACGCGAATTTCCTTATCCCTGATTTCTTCATTGATCTGCAGTTCCTTGTTGCTAATGTTAAAGCACCTCCCATGATAACGCCCGAATTCCTTCACAACAAAGCGCGGAACGAAATTCGTCCCGCGCACAATACACATCAAAAAAAGCCGTTCGCTTTTCCTCGTATTGACCCGGCGTCGCCCTTGCGAGCAGGTGAGAACGAATTGGTTCTACTTTGTTTTCGTTAGTAGTATACCAGCAACCGCCCGCCTTGTCAATAGATACGTTGGAAAATATTAAAATGTCAAAAGCACCTGCTGCCCCAAATGGAACGAATAAAGGATACACTCTTTTACAGGTGTTTGCAAGCTCTGCTGTAAAATCAGCCGGTACAGGCGCAGCTGTTCCTGGTATTTTTCCGCCAGAGCCTCCGGACTGGCAACTACGTCGGTTTTATAGTCGACGATGACCAGCTGACCATCTTCCCAAAAGACGCAGTCCGCCACCCCCTGGACAGTGATTTTTTCCTCACCAGCGTCAGCAAACCCCATTTGCCGGCCGTCAATCTCCCAAAGAAAGCGCAGTTCCCGCTCGATCCGGCCGGAGGAAGCAATGCGCCGGTACAGTGGGCTGGAAAAAAAGCGCGCCACCCGCTGCAGCGGGATCACCTGCGCCTGCGCCGGCGTTAAAAATTCCATCCGGGTCAGCCGCTCCAGCTCTTCTTGGGGATCTGCAGCGCAGCGCGCGTAGTCCGCATACTGCATAAACCGGTGCAGCGCGTCTCCCCGCTGGGCGCCGGACAGAGTCTCGCCGGTCAGGAACCGAGGCGTCTTGGTAAAAGCATAGCGGCTTGCCGTTTCCCGCTTGGCCACTGCGGAAACCCCCAGCTTTTGCGGGATCCGGGTTGCCTGTTCATGGGGGTACCGCCAGGCGGCGTTTTCCCGGAGGGTTTCCAGCGTGGCCGGATCCGGCTCTGCCAGTCGCCGGGATCCGTCCGGCGGCGCTTCGCCAGCACCGGCAGGCGTCTGCGCCCCAGCCAATACAATCTGCAGCGGACTTTGCGCGTCCGCCCGCCAGCGCAGCGGCAGCTGCGCTTTTTCCCGAAGGGTCTGCCCGTCCGGATGGCGCAGCGCGCACATCAAAAGCCAGGTCCCAATGGAATCGGCGCTGCGCACGGAAAAGGGCTGAATCGGCCCGTCAAACGCCGCCGCAGCTTTCTGCAGCATTTTCTCCGGGTCTCCCGCCATAGTGATCATCAATTTTTCTTTGGCTCGCGTCAGCGCAACATATAAAATCCGCAGTTCCTCGCTCATGCTGGACCGCTCGTTCTCCAGCCGCAAGGCCTCCAGGGGGACCGTTGTAAATTCTTTCAGCAGCGCCGCGTCCCGCCGCACGCAGGCAAACCCCATCTGAGGATGCATGGCAATCCGCTGTCGCTGATCCTGCCGGTTAAAGGCTTTGGCCGTATCGCACAAAAACACATACGGGAATTCCAGGCCCTTGGAACGGTGGATGCTCATAATATGGACCGCATCCCCGCCGTTTGCCGTCATACCGGATTCCATCTCCACCTTCTGCTCCGACAGCCGGTCCAAAAACCGGACAAACGCATAAAGGCCCCTTCCCCCGTTTTTCTGGAACTGCGCCGCATAGCTGATAAGCAGATGCAGGTTGGCCTCCCGGGCTTCCCCCATGGGATACGCCCGGACAATGGCCGGGTAATTGGTCCTGGCATATAGTTCTGTCAGCAGGTCCGGCACCGGGAACCCGGCGGCAAACCGGCGCAGGTCGTCCAACTGCCGCAAAAACGCGGCGATGTTTTCCTCTTCGCCGGCTTTTTGAAGCAGCGCGGAATAAAACGGGCCCCGGCGGTCGGCCAGGCGAATCTGCGCAATCTGCTCTACCAAAAAGCCAAACAGGTCGGACAGCAGCACTGTCAACAGCGGGATATCCCGGTACGGGTTGTCCAACACCTGCAATAAAGCGACGACGGTACGGATCTCCTTGGACTGCAAAAACCCGTTTTTGCTGTCTGCCCAGCTATGGATCCCAACCCGCAAAAACGCATCGCGGTACACCTGGGATTTGTCCTTGGGGGACCGAAGCAGCACGCAGATATCGCCAAAGCCCACCGGCCGGGCCGCGCCGTTTTCCCATACCTGGGCGCCGCCGGAGACCAGCTGGACGATCTGTCCGGCCACATATTCCGCTTCTTGCTGGGCCGCCGGCTGGTCGGAGCCGCTGGTATCGATCAAATGCAGCTGCGGCGCCTTTTCCTCCGGCGGATAAGGCGCGGCGGCAACCAGCTCCTCCTCGTCGGAATAGTCCATCTCCCCCATTTGCCTGCTCATCAGCTGGCGAAAGACAAAGTTGACAAAGCCCGTCACCGCACTGCGGCTGCGGAAATTTTTTCCCAGCACAATCTTCGCCGGGGATTGCCCTTTCGCCAGCGGGGCATAGGTATCCATTTTCTGCAAGAACAGTTCCGGCATGGCCTGGCGAAACCGGTAGATGCTTTGCTTGACGTCCCCCACCATAAAAAGGTTTTTCCCCTGACGGGAGATCGACTGAAACAGCATATCCTGAACGCCGTTGGTGTCCTGGTATTCGTCCACCAGCACCTCTTCAAACTCCTGGGAAAGCTGACGGGCCAGCGCCGTCGGTTCATAGCCATGGTCCGTTTTTTCCAAAAGAAGCTGTAAGGAAAAATGTTCCAAGTCCGAAAAATCCAGTAGTTTCTGTTCCCGCTTGCACCGAGAAAAACGGCGGTCAAAATCCTGCGTCAGCGAAAACAGCATGGATACTTTGGGGCGAAGATCCGCCAAATCCTCCTGGAATTCTTCGGAAGTAGCGCAAAATTGGCGCTGGGCCAATGCTTTGATAATCTTTTTCACCCGATCGCGTCCTGCCTGGACAAACGCTTTTCGCCCTTCGTCCGAAAAGCCCCGCAGGGACCCCAAACGCGGAAAAGAAAAATTTTGCAGCATGTGGCAACAGCTGTCCCAATCGCCGGATTCCAGTTCCTCCAGCAGCTGGGAAAGACTGCGGCGATCTTCTTCCAGCGGGCCGCCATAGGCTTGTTCCATCGGCAGGATGCCGCGCATCCGTTCGGTAATCTCTTGGTTTAACTGCAGACAATAGGATACGGCATCTTGTCCGTAAGCCAGAATGGTCTTCCCCCAAACCGTCTGCGCTACAGGGCAGCCCGGCTGGTACATTTCCTTCTTTTCCGCCAGCCAGTCGTCATAAAACGGATGAGAGCGAAGAAACCCATACAATTGGAAGATCGTTTCTTCCACCCTCCGGTCATCCCGCCCGCCGGACAGCAATTCCACCAGGGCAGAGAACGCGCCGGAGGAATCCGCGGCGTAAAACGCTTCAATCGACTGGGCCGCCGCCTCCTGGCGCAAAAGGGCCAAACGGCTTTCGTCCGCCAGGGAGATGTCAGACGGCAGGTCTAGTTCCTCCGGATGCTGGCTGATCAGGTCCAGACAAAAAGCGTGGATGGTGCTGATATGCGCCCGCTCCATCAAAAATCGCTGCCGCCGAATATGCCGGTTCTGGGGATCCTCCGCCTGGGCCCGCGCGAGCCTCGCCTCAATCCGCTGGCGCATTTCCTGCGCCGCCGCTTTGGAAAAGGTGACCACCAGCAATCGATCCGCGTCTACCGGATGGGTTTCGTCCAACAGCATGGAAACAACCCGTTCCACCAAAACCGCGGTCTTGCCGCTGCCTGCCGCCGCGCTGACCAGCAAAGTCCCCGTCCGGTTTTCAATCGCCTGCTTTTGCTCCGGCGTCCAATTTTTCTCAGCCATTTTCTTCGTCCTCCAGCCTGCGGAAGAACTCTTCCCGCGACAATTCCTGCCGGCAGCGTTTGGGCCCGTCCGCTTCCCGCCCGCAAATGCTGCGGTAGTCGCACCAGTCGCAAAGGTCAAATTGTTTTTCTTCCAGCGGAACCGCCGGGACATCCCCCTGCCAAAGCGTTTTTGCCATCTGCAAAAGCAGCGACTCCACATGCCGTTTGAGCTTGCCCAATTCCTCCAAAGAGGCCACCGACGATTTGGCGTCGATCTGCCCTTCTTTCACACGGGCGGGAATAAAAATACCGGCTCCGTCCGCCTCCATCGCCTCCAGCACGGCCGGGTCGGAAAGCAGCAGCCCGTTCATTTTCAGCGCCTTATTTTGCGCCTGCGCCATCTCCTCTTCCCCAGCGTGCCGGTCGGCGGACAAAAATTCCGTCTTGCCCGGCATATATAGCACCCCCGCCGGCATGGCGTCGGCCAAATCCCCGGCCCCGTTTTGACAAATGGAAAATAGGTAAACCAGCATTTGCAGGTTGATCCCGTAGTAGATATCCGTCAAATCAAAGGTTTTGGCGCCTGTTTTGTAGTCCACCACCCGGACATACCGTTTCCCGCTTTTTTCCATCACATCCACCCGGTCCACGACGCCTTCCACAAAAATCGTGCCGCCGTCCGGTGTCAGCAGTTGCAGCGGCCGGACCGGGGAATCCTTGGCAATGGGAAGCTCGAACGCCACTGGCTCAAACGCACACAGGGAAAATTCCTGCGCCAGATGGCGGATCAACCGCACCAGCGTATTGGCCATCCGGGTAAACAAATACTGGAACCGGGCGGTTTTATCCGCCTGCCCGCCCATGGATTCCTGCAGATAATCGTCCAGCGCATGCCGTACCAAGGTGCGGCATTGCGCATCCGAAAGGCTGCACAGCGCCTTTCCCGGATACTGGGCCGTCACCTGCTGCAACACATAGTGGATGACTGTTCCGGATTCCATGGGTGACAATTTCGCTTTTCGCGGTTTTCGCACCCCAAGACCCCGTTCGCAAAAATAGGCGAACCGGCATTGATGAAACCGGTCCAGCTTGGAGGGGGAAACGCGCATTTCTTTTCCAAACAAGGCCCGCGCCGTTTCGGGCGACGCCACGGCAAAAGACTCCGGGCGCACTGGGTTTTGAATGCGATCATATTGGGCGGCGTAGGGCCCCGTTTCCAACAAACGTCCAAACGCTGCCGCACACTCCGTTTCCCGGTTTGCAAGCCGACCGAACACGTTCAATGCCGTCTTATGGTTGAGCGCATAAAACAGCGGCGGCATGGCGCCGGCGTCTTGGCATTCCAGCTGCGGAAAAATCGAACGCACCTCCCGCACCAGCACAGACGGCGAGAGCGGATCCCCCTGTACCGATTGCTCCGGCCAGGAGAGAAACGCCCCCTCGCTGGCGCAGGTCATTGCGGTATAGCAAAAATACCGCTCTTCCAGTACTCTTCGTTCAAACGGCTCGCTGATAGAAAGCCCGGCAGCGTTGAGCTGTTCGCGCTCCCGCTCAGACAAGATCCCCTGCCGTTCCACCAGCGCTGGGAACAGCCCTTCGTTGGCGCCGATCACAAATACATACCGCGGCGCGTTGGGGCGGATCCGGTCCGCCGTGCCGATGGAAACCATGTCCAAGGCCTGGGGAATCTGCCCCAGATCTGCTGAAAGCAGGGTTAGGCGCATCAATTCGCAGTGCCGCGACAGTGAATATTGCCGTTCACCCAGCACCGCCGCATATTCATCCCACAGATCGATCATCCCGTCAAACAAAACCTGCAGGCTATCCGCTCGATCCTGCGCCTGCTGCTGATTTTGCTGCTTGAGCCGGGACAGGATCCCCGCTTCCTTCAAAAAAGCATACAACGCAGTCACCAACTGCCGCCCACTGCAGGTTTGTAATTTTTCCTGCAGCGCAGTCAGCGGCCGCATCAGTTTTTGCCGCAGCATTTCAATTCGTTCCAGCTTCTGCGCGTCCTGCTCCCCCATCCGGCCAAAACCCGACGGGTTCCAGACAAACGGCTCCTGCCATCGGGTCCCGGTAATCTCCCAAACATAGGAATATTCTTCCAACAAGGCGACTTCTTCCAGCGAAAAGTCCAGCAGCCCAGTTTTGAGCAAACCGAATACCTCGTCGCTTCGAAAGCGGTTTTTCACCGCTTCCATAGCGGACAAGACCGCCGCTGTCAACGGCTGGGCCGCCACGTCAAACCGCTCGTCCAGGAAAAAGGGGATGTCATAATCGGAAAAGCTGGCATGAATCGGCTGGACGTAATCGTCCAGATTGCGGCCGATCACCACAATATCCCGGTATCTGCACCGCTCTTCCCGCACCAGATGGGAGATTTGCGCCGCCACCCACTCGATTTCCTCATACGGGTCCCGGCAGCGGACAAGATGGACGCCCTCTGCATTCTCCTCCGTCTGCTGTACTCGGAACAAACCGCGCTCCAGCGCAAACAATCCCGCTTTGTGAAACCGTTTGGGCTGTTCCAGCATCACCGGCTGCGCCACCGAAACCAGATTCTTTTTCGCTAGTTCCATCAGTTTTGCTGCGGTTTGACAGGCCGGGACAAAAATCCCATACCCCTGGGAGCGGTCGAATAAGCTGTCGGTACACAATGAAAAGGTCACCGAATCCGCCGTCTTGATCAGTTCCTCCAACAGGGCGAATTCCCCCGCCATAAACCCTTTGAACGAATCGACAAAAACAGCGTATCCTGTGAACATCCCACTTCCGCGCAGCCGTTCCAGCGCATGCTCCAGCTGGGTCCCGTGCTGCTGCGCAAAACCGCCCATCAGGCTATCATAAGCCTCGTAGATCAAAACAAGCTCGTCCAACTTTTGGGAAAATGCGTCCTGCCCCATCTGCCCGCGGACGGTACGCAGCGCCTGCGGAGAAATCCCGGCTGCCCGGAACTCCTCCATTTGCTGCGCCAGCGCCGCGATCTGCGCCCCGCTGCGGCTGCTGTTTTGGTACCGCTGCAACTCTCCTTTTACCTGCTCCAGCGCCAGGTTCATCGTCAGATAGCACGCCGCTTCCCCCGCCTCCTGGCGGGCGCCTCCGCCTGCTTGGCGAAAAATTCGGTCGCATAACCGTGTAAAGCTATAGACCTCTACACGCAATGCGGCAACCGGATCCAAGACTTGGCGGACCGCCTTTTCCATATCCACCGAATATTGCTCTGGCACCAGCAAAAGTACAGGCTGCCCGGACTGAGCGGCCTGTCCTGCCTGTTTTAGAATGAGGGACGTTTTCCCCGTCCCTGCCGTGCCAAGAATCCAATGGACCATGTTTGTGCCTCCAAACCGAAAAACAGGGCTTGCAATTGCTCACAAGCCCCGCTTTTATGCATTGTATCGTTATCCGAGATGCGCTTTCTTGCGGATAAACGAAACCAGCAGTTCCGCCGTATCATCATATCCCAAAATAGAGGAGTCGATGGAAAGATCATAATTGAGCAGATCATCCCATTTTTGGTTGGTATAAAAATGGTAGTAGCTGGCTCTTGTTTTATCCGTTTTGACAATCAGGTCTTTGGACTGCTTGATATCCAGATGATACAATTCCATAATCCGTTTCTGGCGCACCTCAAACGGCGCGTGAACAAACAGATTGATGTGACATGGATGATCGGATAAAATATCGTCGGCGCAGCGCCCGATGATGACGCAGCTTTCTTCCGCCGCCTTTTTGCGGATGACGTCCGCCTGGATGGCAAACAGCCGGTCGTTGGTCAACACGTCCGGATAGCTGAACGGGATGGCAAAATTGCCATATGCGGTGGTGGAAAGGGTGTAAAGATAGCTTTTTTCCGGTTTTTCATCCGCTTTTTCAAACGCTTTTTCACTGATTCCGCTTTCCTGCGCCGCCAGCGCCAGCAATTCTTTGTCCAAATAAGCAATTTCCAACGCTTTGGACAAACGCCTTCCAATTTCCCGGCCCCCGCTGCCAAATTGACGGTTGATGGTCACAACAAAAGGATGATTCATACAAGACCCCCCTATCTTCTACAGAAATGTCTTACTCCTATTTTCATTATAGCATCTTTCTGACAACTTACAAGGCTCCTGGCGGATCTAATGATAAAATAAACCAAAAATCGCTTCCTTTTCCCGGTTCGCTTTCCACCCCGAAGGACGCTTCGTGCAGCTTGAGCACCTCCTTTACAATGGCCAGACCGAGCCCGGTCCCGATCATCGCGCGGCGGTGGGGAGTCTTTTTGCTGTAATAGCGGTCCCAGATATGTTCCTTTTCTTCCGGCGGAATCCCTTCCCCGTAGTCGACCACGTCGATCCGCACTTGGGAAACGGTAACCTGCTGGCGCACAGTTACCCGTTTTCCCTCTCCGGTAAAGGAGATCGCGTTGTTGATCAGGTTGTAGACCACCTGGTCGATCTTCACCTGGTCGGCATACACCCATGCGTCCTGATCCGCCTCAAACCCCACCGTATACCCCTGCTGTTCCACCAGCTTTTGATATCGCTTCAGCGTTTGCCGAATGCTTTCGGTCAGATTAAACTGGGTTTTGGCAATCTTGCGCACCCCGGATTCCACCTGGGAAAGGTCCAGCAAATCGTTGACCAAAAGGTTCAGGCGCTGCGCCTCGTCAATAATGATCTGGATGTTTTCCGGCGTATTCTCCCCGGGGATATCCCGCATGGCCTCGCCGTAGCCGATAATCATCGTCAGCGGCGTGCGAAGATCATGCGAAACGTTCGCCACCAAATCCTTGCGCAGACGATCGACCCGTCCCAGTTCCTTCGCCGTATAATTCAAAGTGTCGCCCAGTTCCATGGTTTCCCGGTATCCGCGGCCGTTAAACACCACGTCGTAATTGCCCCGGGCCAATTCTTTGGAGGAGCGGTTGAGGTCCTCGATTGGCTTGGCGATAAACCGGGCCATGAACACGGCAAGCAGCCCCGCCAGGAAAATAAAGAGGATGGCGATGCAGAAAATCTGCACCTTCAAGGTCTCTGCGGTGGCGTTGAGCGGGGTAATCCGCGCGCTGATGCAAATCATGACCTGGGCGCCGTCCTGTTGCTGCACCATCTGAAAATAAGAAACGCTTTGCTGGATTTGATCCGCGGCAAAAAATGGCTTATTCATCCAATCGTATTCTTTTTTCTGCGCCGTCTCGTTGAGAAGAGGCTGCTTGTCTTTCTTAATTCCGCTTCCGTCAAAATAAATCAGCTTGGTTCCCCCATTGCGCTGCACGGTTTTGACCAATTCCGCCAGGGCCTCTTGATCCATCTCTTGTAAAGAGCAATAGCGAAACCGGCCGCTTTCCTGCAGCTGGACACCATCCTGTCCGATCAGGTGCACGCAAAGATCGCCGGATTCCGTCACCCGGCTTAACAGCTCGTCCAGGTCTGCACTGTCGATATTTTCCACAATCGCCTGGCTATAGTTTTTGACCTCATTTTCTTTGATCATGCGGTAAAACTCTTCCAGAAAAACCGTTTGCAGCAGCCACAATACCACAAAAATGCATACGGTAAACACCGCCAGGCAGGAAAAAATTTTCCCTTTGACACTAATCTTGCCCCATCGCAAAACGATACCCTACCCCTCTGAGCGTCACGATACTGGTATGATACGGCCCCAGGCTTTTGCGCAGTAATTTGATATGCGTATCCAACGTTCTGGCGTCTCCGTAATAGTCGTACCCCCACACCTCATTGATCAATTTTTCCCTGGTAAGCGCAATGCCCCGGTTGCGCACCAAATAAAACAGCAAATCGTATTCTTTCGGGGACATAGCCACCGGCTTGTTGTCTACATAAACCATCCGCCCGGTAAAGTCCACCGTGAGCCCTTCGCACTGGTACACTTCTTTCTTCTTCGGCGATTCGCCCGGCGAACAGCGCTTCAACACCGCCTGAATCCGCAGCATCAATTCCTTGGGGGAAAACGGCTTCACCACATAATCGTCGATTCCCATGCGGAACCCATAGATTTTGTCATATTCCTCGCCGCGTGCAGACAGCATGATCATCGGAACATCGGAAAATTCCTTGATTTTTCCGCAGGCAGTTAGCCCATCCATCCCCGGCATCATGATATCCATTACCACCAAGTCAAAGGAAGATGCCCGGCATAAGCTGACTGCCTGCGCACCGTCGACCGCTTCCGTAACGGCATATCCCTCAAAGCTGGCATACTTGGCGATAAGCCGGCGGATATTCGCTTCGTCATCGACAATGAGGATCTTATACAATGCGCTTCCTTCTTTCTTTTTTCTTGTTTGGTAGCAGTATATCAGTTTTATGTGTTCATTCCTTGGCATATTTTTTAAATAAAACGTAAACAAATCCGCCGGAAAGCGTATTTCTTTCCAGCGGATTTGCCGTTTTGACCGTTTTTGTTATTCTTTTGTCGCTTCGGCGAATGTATTATCCACGATCTGGGAAAACGGAGCGGTCTGATCCAATTCTCCTGCTTCCTGCATCACGTCCTGCAACCGCTGGAACGATTCTTCCGTCATATCCGGCGTTGCACACCAGGCGTCGATCTCCTGATAATTGCGCACTACCGTCGTCAACGTTTCCAAATCCGTATCCGGGAAAGAGGATTGAATCGCCTCGGCCACTTCTTCCGCCGTATGCGTCTGCACCCAGGCAAGGCCCTTTGCCACCGCGTTGGTAAATCGCTGGATCAGGTCCTGATTTTCGGCGATAAAGCTTTTCTGGGCAAAATACGCAGTATAGGGAATGGATCCACTTTCTGCGCCTACCGACGCGACGATATACCCTTTGCCTTCCGCCTCCAGCGCGGACGCGGTGGGTTCAAACAGCGCGACATAATCGCCGGAACCGCTGGTAAATGCGCCCGCCATGGCGGAAAACTGGATGCTGTCGTCAAAAATCACGTCGGTTCCAGGTGTCAAGCCATGTTGCTTCACAACATATTCCAGCGTCATGTAAGGGACTCCGCCTTTTCGGCCAGGCAGCAAAGTCTTGCCCTGGAGTTTTTCCCAACGGAAATCCTCATCCGGTTCTCTGGCGAGGATAAACGCGCCGTCCCGCTGGGTCATCTGGGCAAAAACCTGCATGTAGTCTTCCTTCCCCTCGTTGTAGACGTAGATGCAGGATTCCGGCCCGGCAAAACCGATGTCCACGCTGCCGGACAAAACAGCCGTCATCACCTTATCCGCGCCCTGACCGTTGCTCAGTTCCAGTTCCAGCCCCTCTTCTTCAAAAAAGCCCAGGTTGATCGCGGCATACTGGGGAGCATAAAATACCGAGTGGGTCACCTCGCTGACCGTCACCTTTTGCAGGTCCTCTTGGGCGCCACAGCCTGCGAAGATCCCGCAGATCAGCGCCGCCGCTGCAAAAAGCAGCAGGAACTTGCTTTTTCTTCTCATCCAGATTCCTCCTCATCTTAATTGCTATGGCTCATTTTTCTTGTCACAAGCCGTTCAGCTACCACAACAGACTGGTACAACAAAGCGGCGACCACCGCGAGGATGACCACGCTCGTCATCACCAGATCCAGTTTGAACACCTGCCCGCCGTAGACAATCAAATATCCCAATCCCGCTTTGGAGACCAAAAATTCTCCTGCGATCACGCCTACCAACGAAAGCCCGATATTGACCTTCATGGAATGGAACAGTGTATGAAGATTGGACGGCATGACAACTGTTGTAAACTCCTGCCGGCGGTTGGCGCCAAAGGTTCGCACCATCTTGACCATTTCTTCCTCCGTATTCAAAAAACCATTGAGCATTTCCAATACGGTTACAATCAAAGAAATGGCCAGCGCCATGACGATAATGGCCTGCATGCCCGCGCCGACCCAGACGATAAACACCGGACCCAGCGCGATTTTGGGCAATGCGTTGAGCACTACCAAAAACGGTTCAAAAATCTGAGACAGCGTTTGGGACCACCACAACAATACGGCAATTCCAACGCCGAGCCCCGTCCCCAGCAGAAACCCGATCAACGTTTCCATGCAGGTGACTCCCAAATGGGTTAAAAGCCCGTTGTCTCCCAAATTCATTAGCGTTTTGACCATCCGGGACGGCTGGCTCATGATAAAACTATCGATGATTCCCAGGTTTGCCAATAGTTCCCACATCGCTACAATGACCACGACAATGGAGATTTGCACGATGCGGATTCCGCGTTTTTTCCGCTTTTGCCGTTGCAGGTAAGCGGCCCGCTCCTTGGATACCGGCACTGCCGGCGTTTGATTATACATGGACATCAAGCTCTTTCCATATGGTATTAAAGTAATCTTGAAACTGATGTTGTTTTCGTTTTTCCAGCGGCGTCAAATCCGGATCCGCAAAATCGATTTTCAAGATTTTGGCGATATGAGCCGGTCGCCGGGATAAAACGATCACCCGGTCCGACATGCTGATGCTTTCTGATATATCATGAGTGACCATCAGCGTGGTTTTCTTCTCTTTTTTCAAAATACGGTGTACATCGTCGGTCACCGCAAGACGGGTTTGGTAATCCAGCGCAGAAAACGCCTCATCCAACAAAAAGACCTCCGGTTTGACCGCCAGCGTCCGGATGAGCGCGGCCCGCTGCCGCATGCCGCCGGACAGCTGGGACGGGTACTTATCCCGAAACTCCCACAGCCCGTATGCTTTCAACAAGCTATTGGCATACGCAATATTCTCTGGCGTCGCCTGTTTGCGGATTTCCAGACCCAAGATCGCATTTTGCGCGATATTGCGCCACTCCAGCAGGTTATCTCGCTGCAGCATGTATCCGATGGATGGAGAAATCCCCGTAACCGGCTCCCCATGCAGAAACACGGTACCGTACGTTGGGCGAATCATCCCCGCCACAATGGACAAGAGGGTCGATTTTCCGCACCCGCTCGGCCCGACGATACTGACAAACTCCCCTTCTTTTACCGAAAAGCTGATCTCTTCCAACGCGGTCAATTCGCCGTTTTCCGCCTGATAGGTCTGGGAAATCCGTTCTACGGTTAGCATATCCTCCATTACAATCCCCCCCTGTTCTGCCGTTCATCTAATTCCTTGAGATCGACCTGCTATCATTCTATTCCATTGCCAATCCGCTGGTTCGAAAATTTTTTCTGATACAAACCGTGCAAGCTTTTGCTGCCAGCCGGCCATTGGGGCGCAAAAAAAGCGGCGGGCTTTCGCCCGCCGCTTGGTCGGTTAAAAGAATGTCATCTGGCTGGAATCCGGCAACCCGTCCAGCGCGCCTGCCTGGTTTAAGATCTCCAGCACCGCCTTGGATACGCCGGAACGGGTCTGCACTTCGTCCTTGGAAATGTACGGGCCGCCTGCCGCCGCATCCTGCAAGCTCTGGGCCGCGCTGATGCCCAGCCCCTTTAAGGCATTAAACGGCAACCGGATTTTCCCATCCTCCACCTGGTAGCGGGTGGCGTGGGAGCGAAACAGGTCTACCGGCAGGAAAGAAAACCCGCGCGCCAGCATTTCATTGACAATCTGCAAACTGTTGTACTGCTCTTCCTCTTTGGCCGAGCGCTCATTTCCTTTTTGCCTAAGCCCATCCATTTTCATTTTCACTGCCGCTTTGCCTTTGATTGCCGCCTCTGCGTCAAAATCCTCCCCGCGCACGGTGAAAATCGTCGCATAAAACTCCAGCGGATAATAAATCTTATACCATCCCAGCCGGATGGCGGCGATGACATACGCCGCTGCATGCGCTTTGGGGAACATATATTTGATCTTCAAACAGCTGTCGATATACCACTGGGGGACCCCGTGGGCCAGCATCTCTTTTTTATGCTCTTCGGTCAGCAGCTTGGGCGCGTTGCCCTTTCGCGTGATCTCCATGATTTTAAACGCCATATTCGGATCCAGGCCCTTCTGGATCAGATAGATCATAATGCTGTCACGGGTCCCGATGACTTCGGAAATGGTGCAGGTACCGTTTTTGATCAGCTCCTGCGCGTTGCCCAGCCACACATCGGTGCCATGGGACAAACCGGAAATCTGCAGCAGGTCGGCAAAAGTTTTGGGCTGGGCGTCGATCAACATCTGGCGGACAAAATTGGTCCCCATCTCCGGCAGCGCCAGCGACCCGGTATTACAGGAGATCTCCTCTTCGGTCACGCCCAGCGCTTCCGGAGAGGTGAAAAGGCTGAAAATCTTCGGATCCGAAGTATCTACCTCCATGACCTTCACGCCGGTCATGTCCTCCAGATGTTTATACAAGGTCGGCACATCGTGGCCCAGCAGGTCCAGTTTTAGAATCGTGTCATGCATGGAATGAAAGTCAAAATGGGTGGTCAGAATCCCCGACCCGGCATCGTCTGCCGGATGCTGGATCGGCGTGAAATCCGCCGCTTCGAATTGGTTGGGGACGACGACCATCCCACCCGGATGCTGGCCGGTAGTTCGTTTTACCCCAGCGCATCCCGCAGCCAGACGCAACTCTTCCGATTTATGGACCACCCGTCCCCGCTCTTCCATGTATTTTTTCACAAAACCATACGCCGTTTTTTCCGCAACAGTAGAAATCGTCCCGGCCTTGAACACATGGGTCTTCCCGAACAATTCCTCGGTGTAGCGGTGGGCCTGGGTCTGGTATTCGCCGGAAAAATTCAAATCAATATCCGGCGCCTTATCCCCGTTAAAGCCCAAAAATGTCTCAAAGGGGATGTCATGCCCGTCGCGCCGGTAAGGGGTCCCGCAAACAGGACAGTTTTTCGGCGGCAGGTCAAATCCGGACCCATAGGAACCGTCGGTAATGAATTCACTGTGTTTGCACTGAGGGCAAACATAATGCGGCGGCAGCGGGTTGACTTCGGAAATCCCGGCCATGGACGCCACAAAGGAGGATCCCACCGATCCTCGGGATCCCACTAGGTACCCGTTTTCCACTGATTTCCAAACCAGTTTTTGCGCAATGATATACAATACGGCAAAACCGTGCTTGATGATAGAACTCAATTCCCGCTCCAACCGTTTTGCCACTAGTTCCGGCACCGGATCTCCGTAAATCTCTTTCGCCCGGTTCCAGGTAATGGACTGCAGGTCCTCCTCCGCCCCTTCGATGGTGGGGGTAAACGTCCCGTCCGGGATGGGCTTGATTTTTTCCACCTGGTCTGCAATGCGGTTGGGGTTCTTCACCACCACCTCATATGCCTTTTCCTCTCCCAGATAGGAAAACTCCCGCAACATTTCCTCTGTGGTGCGCAGATACAGCGGGGATTGCTGGTCTGTATCTTTAAATCCCATGCCGGCCAGCAGGATCTGGCGGAAAATGTTGTCCTTTTCGTCCATCATATGTACGTCACAAGTAGCGCACACAGGGATCTTCAGCGTATCGCCCAGCCGCACAATGGTGCGATTGTAATTGCGAAGCTGTTCTTCGTCCTGCGCCGTTCCATTGTGGATCATGAACAGGTTGTTTTCAATGGGCTGGATCTCTAAAAAATCATAGAATTTGGCGATCTGGCACAGCTCGCCCCAGCTTTTTCCGTCCACGACGGCCCGGAACAGTTCCCCCGCCTCGCAGGCGCTGCCGACGATCAACCCCTCTCGATGGCGGATCAGCTCGCTTTTCGGGATCCGGGGTTTTTTGTAATAATAATCCAAGTGGGACTTGGAAATCAGCTGATACAGGTTTTTCAGTCCCGTCAGGTTTTTCACCAGAAGGATCTGATGGTAAGAATACGCGTTTTTATAATCCACGCCCGACAGGCCAGTATTGATCTGCTGGATCCGCTGGATCCCCTTTTCCTGCCGGAGCAGCTCGGCCATCCGGATATATATCTCCGCCAGGACCCGCGCGTCATCGCACGCCCGATGATGGTTGAAATCGCCAAGCTGCAGATGTTTCGCCACCGTATCCAGCTTGTGATTGCGCAGCTCAGGGAACAGTTTGCGCGCAATCGGTACCGTGTCAATCGCAGTAAAATCATACGGAAGATGGCAGCGCCCAGCCGCCGCCCGGACAAATCCCGTATCAAACGGCGCATTGTGCGCCACCAGCACGGCGCGTTCGTCCCCGCAAAATGCATAAAACGCCCGCAGTGCTTCTTCTTCCGTCGGCGCTTGCGCCACCATTTCGTCGGTGATGCCGGTCAGCTGGGTAATTTTTTCCGGAATGGGGCGCTGCGGGTTGACAAACGTATTGAACGTATCGGTAACCACGCCGTTTTCCAGCCGTACCGCACCGATTTCTGTCATCCGGTCGTTGCCTGCCGACAGCCCGGTGGTTTCCAGGTCAAAGACGATATAACAACCGTCCAGCGGCATATCGCGATTGCCGCTGACAATCGGCACCATGTCATTGATAAAATAACTTTCTACACCATAGATAACCTTGAAATCTCCGCCTGACTTTGCGATTGCCGCGGCGGCGCCGGCCGCTTCGGGAAACGCCTGGACCACCCCATGGTCCGTAATGGCAATCGCCTTATGCCCCCACGCGTAGGCGCGATTCACCAAATCCTTTGCTGTAACGACCGCATCCATCGCAGACATTTTGGTATGCGCATGTAGTTCTACCCGTTTTTCCGCCGCCTGATCCTGGCGCGTCCGCTTTTTGACCAGGCAGATATCATAAGGCCGGATGGAGATTTCCCCGTCGTATTTGTCATAGGACGCCTCGCCCCGCACCAGGATGGTTTTCCCCTTGCTTAACGGCTCATAGCTATCCGCTTTTTCCTTTTCCGTGATGATTTTCATCACATTGGAACTGGTATAATCGGTAAAATGGATCGCCAAAATCACTTTGGAGCCGTCCCGGGATTCCCGGCTGTCCACCAGAAAAATATCGCCCCAAACGGTAACTTTTCCGCTTTCCGCATCAATGCTGTCCAGCGCCACCGGCTTTTCCTTAATCGCCCGGCCGGTTACAACGGTCAAAGAGTCCTTCTCAAACGGAAGGTCCCCCACATCAAAGGAAATCGCCTGGCTTTTGAGGGCATCTGGTTTTTTCTCCTTTGCCGATTGCTGCTTTTCCTGCTGGGCCTTCTGCAGACGCTGCTGCTCCCGCTGCGCCGACTGCGCAAATTCCTCCGAATACTGCTCCAATTCGGTGACGCCGTCAAAAGCCACCTCTACCGTAACGCCAAATTCTTGCCGCAGGATATTGCGAATCTGCCGGTCGCTGCCGGCGCTGGTCAAAAGCGACAGCCCGCCCCGCTGCAAATGGATTGTCAGGCAGTCGTTGTCGTAATCCGCTTTGGCCCCGTCTAAAAAACCATTGACCACACAGTTGCGGTGGCGCAGTTCCGCCGTAATCTCTTCCATATAATCGCCGGACAACAGCGCCGGCGGATAGCAAGGCGCCAGCACACATTGCTTTAGGTGCAATTTCTGACAAAGCTGCCGCTCCGCTTCATACAAATCCGATTTGGGGGTGATGGCTGTCATTTGCAGCGAAACCCGCAAAACCGCTTCTTCCCGGGAAAGAGCCATGGAACAGATCTGCGCGTTTTTTAAACTTTCCGGCATACTGCCGGCGCACAATCCGCCGAACAGCGCTCCAAAATAATTTGTCTGCATGCGTTCTTTCCCCCTTTGCAATCGGATTACGGCATCTTATTGATTTCGGAAATCAGGACGTTGAGGATTTCATTTTCCGGGAATTTCCCGAGGATTTTCCCTTTTTTAAACAGCAGCGCTTCTCCCGCGCCGCCGGCAATGCCGATATCCGCTTCTCTGGCTTCTCCCGGCCCATTCACTGCGCAGCCCATCACCGCGACGGTGATGGGCTTCTTGCAATCCCTCAGCCGGTCTTCTACTTGGTTGGCAAGGGCAATCAAATCGATATTGGTTCTGCCGCAGGTTGGGCAGGAGACGATCCGCACCCCTTCGTCCCGCACGCCGATGCCTTTTAGAATATCTTTGGCCGCCGCGATTTCCCGCACCGGATCATCAGTCAAAGAGACCCGGATGGTATCCCCAATGCCGTCCAGCAGCAAAGCGCCAATCCCGGCGGCGGATTTGATTAGCCCCATCCGCTCGGTCCCGGCTTCGGTTACGCCCAGATGCAACGGATAATCGCACCGCTGCGCCGCGAGACGATATGCCTCCACCATGGTTTTTACATCGGAGGATTTAATCGAAATCACAATATCCTGAAAATCATTCTTTTCCAGCAACGCCACGTGGCGCATGGCGCTTTCCACCAACGCCTCCGCTGTAGGCGCCCCGTATTTTTCCAGCAGTTCCTTTTCCAAAGACCCGCTGTTTACCCCCACCCGGATGGGGATGTTCTTGGCCTGGCAGGCTTTTACCACTGCGCGGACCCGGCTTTTGTCTCCAATGTTGCCGGGGTTGATCCTCACCTTGTCGATCCCCGCCGCCACGCATTCCAAAGCCAGCCGGTAATCAAAATGGATATCCGCCACCAATGGGATGCTAATCTTATTTTTGATCGCGTCTACCAAGCGCACGGCTTCCATATCCGGAATGGCCACCCGCACAATTTCACAGCCAGCCCGCTCCAGCTCCACAGCCTGCTGCACATTGCCTTCCACATCGCCTGCAGGGCGGTTGAGCATGGACTGGATGCTCACCGGCGCGTCTCCGCCGATGCGGACATTCCCCACTTGTACCTGCCTGGAAACACGGATCATGTCGTTCACCCCCGGAACAATCTAACGATATCATTAAAGGTCACTACAATCATCAAGCCGAATAGCAGCAAAAACCCAAACGCATGCACATACCCTTCGTATTTGGGATTGATGGGCTTTCTCCGCACCGCCTCGATGAGCAAAAACAAAAGGCGGCCGCCGTCCAGCGCCGGAATCGGTAGCAGGTTAAATACGCCGAGGTTGATGGTGATAAAGGCGGCAAGCATCAAAAACGAGGACAGCCCCATGGAAGTCGCTTCCCCCACCGCAGACGCCACGCCTACCGGCCCGCTGAGCTGATTGATGCCAAATCTACCGGTGACAATATCGATCAGCGAGGTCCATACCAGCTTCGCCACCGTTCCCGTGTAAAAAAATGCCTGGCGCAGCACCCGCCCAACGGTTTTTTCCTGGCCGTACACTTTAAAGTCCAGCATGGTGGTCACCGTACCGTCTTCCATCTGCTCTGTGGAAAACGGGACGCCCTCCAGCGTCACCTTTTGTCCATCCCGCATGACCACCATATCGACCTTCCCGTCCGGATCCCGCATCATCGTATAAATAATATCATAATCGATGTGTACGGCAGAGCCGTTGATCTGGACGATCCTATCATCCAGCTGCAGCATCTGGCTGCTGGTGGCGCCTTCCTCAAAACGGGCGATGGTCGTGGTACCGATTGCAGATTGCTGGCTGACCACAATCACCAA
>CALWNU010000024.1 GCA_944382905.1 uncultured Clostridia bacterium
ATTATGGGTAACAAGAAGAAGCTGACCTGGTGGCAGGATGAGTTCTGGAAACACATGGTCAAGAAATTCCCGGATTTGGAGCGCGGCGAAAGCGCCAGCCTGACCGGGCGCGACCACATTCCGCCCCGCGTGTTCAAGCAGATGAAATCGAAGATATCGTATTTGATGAAATGCTAAGAAAGCTCGGAGAGTTCAACGAGCTTTCTTATCAAGAGAAGCAGGGAGACCCAATCGAGCTTACAAAGTTAAAACTACGCGCAGAGGAAATAGATAAAGAAATCGCCTCGCTTATAGACAAAATTGTGTCTGCGAACGAGGCGACCATGGAATATATCAATAAGCGGGTCGAAATCCTTGACGAAGAAAAAAGGAGTTAAAAGAAAAAATTGCCCAGTTATCTGCCGAAATGTATGACAGAAAGAACATAGGCGTGATAAGCGGATATATGAATAAATGGAATGAGATTAGTATCGAAGATAAATTAACAGTCGTAGATACATTGATAGAATCAATTAAAGTAGGACAGGGAAATGTTCAAATTGCTTGGAAAATATGATGTGGTAGTCTGATTGTTTTGCTAAGCCAATTAGTTTATCAAATTATTTGATGCCAAAACCAGAACCGCATTGATGCAAACCATCCATCAGGTTCGTGAAAATGCAGTTGAGATTACGGCGTCATAAGCGACCAGCCAGGCGCAGCGCTTTCCCTGTTTGCAGGAGAGCGCTGCGCCTGGTTTTTTGTTTGGGGCGGATGGGTTTTGGCGGCCAAAGCCGACAAAAGTCTATTGAAAAAAAACGGATCCTTTGCTATAATTTAACTTGAGTATTTATGCATACGATATAGGTCTTACCCTGTATTTCGCGGATTGCAACAAGCGGGCCTTGCTCTGAAACAAAGGCTTTCCGGGACAAGGCTGGGTTTTGCCGCAACGGGCCGGGAAGGTTCCTTTTGCGGGAGCAGATACGGATGAATTGCAGAAAGGCGGGTTTGAGATGAAAATTATTGTAGATGCATTTGGCGGAGATCATGCGCCACTGGAAATTTTAAAGGGGTCTGCCATGGCGGTAGAAGAACTGGGCGTGGATATCCTGTTGACCGGGGATGAACAGGTGATCCGGAAGGTAGCGGCGGAAAACGGGATCTCTTTGGCGCGGATGGAGATTGCCCCGGCTTCCCAGGTGATGGACATGAACGCAGAGCCGACGGAAATTTTAAAGAGTTACCGGGATTCTTCTATGGCGGTGGGCTTGAAACTTTTGTCCGAAGGGGCGGGCGACGCATTTGTCAGCGCTGGCAGTACCGGCGCGTTTGTCGTCGGCGCCAGCCTGATTGTAAAGCGGATCAAAGGGATTAAACGGGCAGCGCTGGCGCCGGTGATCCCAACGGTAGAAGGGCGGTATATGCTCATCGACTGCGGTGCCAATGCCGAATGCCGACCGGAAATGCTGGTCCAGTTCGGCGTGATGGGGTCGGCTTATATGAATAAAATTATGGGCGTCAAAACCCCAAGGGTGGCGCTTATCAACAACGGGGTGGAGGAGCATAAGGGCGCGCCGCTGCAGCAGCAGGCGTATCAATTGCTGAAAGAGTCTCCGCTTGCGTTTGTTGGGAATATCGAACCGCGCCAGCTGCCGTTGGGCGGATGCGATGTCGCCGTATGCGACGGATTTACCGGAAACGTGGTCCTCAAGCTGACCGAAGGACTGAGCAAAGCGCTGATTGGCCAGATCAAAGAGATTTTGATGCAAAATACCATGACCAAACTCGCGGCGCTGACCCTCAAAGGCGGGCTGACGTCCTTTAAAAAGAAAATGGATTATAAAGAATATGGCGGGGCCGCTTTGCTGGGGATTTCCAAGCCCACGATCAAGGCGCACGGAAGTTCTGATGCAAAAGCGTTTAAAAATGCCATCCGGCAGGCGATCCAATTTACCAGCCAGGACGTCATTGGGTCCATTGAAGGGTACTTGGCAGAAATGAAAGCGAAGGAACAAGGAGCAGGAGAAGAATGAGCGGTCAAACCGATTTCACCTTATTTCAAAAAAAGCTGGACTACCAATTCCGGCAGGAAAAATATCTGTCCATTGCGCTGACCCATTCTTCCTATGCCAACGAGGGGAAGAAGGACACGCCCTGCAACGAGCGGCAGGAGTTTTTGGGCGACGCGGTATTGTCGATTATCGTATCGGACTATTTGTTCCGCCACGATTCCAACCTGCCGGAAGGGGAACTGACCAAAATCCGGGCCGCGCTGGTTTGTGAGAAGGCGTTGTGCCAATATGCCAAGGCACTGGGACTGGGGGAATTTCTGCTGCTGGGAAAAGGGGAAGAACTCAACGGCGGACGGCAAAGGCCTTCTATTTTGGCGGATGCGTTTGAGGCGGTGATCGCCGCCATCTATTTGGATGGCGGGATGAAACCTGCCAAACGGTTTGTGCTGCGTTATGTAGAGCCTGCCATCCGCAACCATACGTCGGTGGCTTTTCAGGATTACAAGACGATTTTGCAGGAAATCATCCAGAAAAACCCGGAAGAGCGGGTGACCTATGAACTGGTGGAAGAGTCGGGGCCGGATCA
>CALWNU010000025.1 GCA_944382905.1 uncultured Clostridia bacterium
TAGCTTTCGCTTCGTTCTGGAATTACCTGCTTGATGAAAATCTTTTCGAATCTCAAGGGTAGTTTCAATTCGTTTCGAATGTTGTTCAATTTTCAAGGTTCCTCCCTGCGGTTGCAGGGTCTTTATTCTACCATCTCTTTCAGGCTTTGTCAAGTACTTTTTTCCTCAACTTGCGGGGATTCTTTTCCCGCCGCCCCCTGCGAGACAGCTTCATTACTATATCACATCCCCCTTTCCAAAGTCAATACCTTTTTTACATTTTTTTTGAAAATCTTACATCTTTCTTTTTCATTCTTTCTTTTTTTTAAACAGGAAAACCTATTGACTTTTTTTAGAAAATTTGATATAGTAATTGAGCTGGAAAAAGATGCGCCTGTAGCTCAGCTGGATAGAGTGACTGGCTACGAACCAGTAGGTCAGGGGTTCGAGTCCCTTCAGGCGCGCCAAGGAAAACCGATCGGAATCTTCCGGTCGGTTTTTTGTATTTGAGCGCGGAACCCATTTGATTCCGTACAGGGAGGAACTTGGATGAACCCTTTTTTGTTAAAACCCGCTTGCAAAGAATCTATCTGGGGCGGAACGAATTTGAAAAAACGCTTTCACAAAGAATATCCCGGAGACGTCATCTCCGAATCCTGGGAACTGTCTGTACATCCGGCCGGACTGAGTTTTGCCGCCACTGGTCCTTTCCAGGGAAGCCCTTTGGCAGATCTGATCCGCGACCCAGCAATTCTCGGCCGCTTTGCCGCAAACTGCCCCGTTTTCCCATTGATGATCAAATGGATCGATTCCCAGCGCCCGTTGTCCATTCAAGTCCATCCGGACAACGCCTATGCTATGGCGCATGAAAACGATATGGGCAAGACCGAAATGTGGTATATCATTGATTGCGAACCGGGGGCTTATCTGTATTACGGATTCACCCACGTGATTTCCCGGGAGGAATTTGCCCGCCGAATTCAGGACAACAGCCTATTGGACGTGGTAAAAAAAGTCCCGGTCCAGAAAGGGGATGTCTTTTTCATCCCGTCTGGAACGCTGCACGCCATTGGGCCAGGCATCCTGCTGGCGGAAGTGCAGCAAAGTTCCAACGTCACCTACCGGATTTACGACTATGGCCGGTTGGATGCCGACGGCAAACCTCGCCAGCTGCATGTGGAAAAAGCCCTGGAGGTGACAAACCTGGCTCCCGCGGTCCAAACAGCCCCAACCCCCATTCCGCTGTCCTGTGAAGCAGATACCTTGTTGGCTTGCTGCCCTTATTTTGCCGTCGTGCGCCAATCGGTTCGCGCCCCCCGGCAATCCTCCGGCGATGGAAATTCTTTTCACGCGCTGATGTGCGTAGCAGGAAACGGGCAGATGGATCTGGCAGACGAAATTCTTTCGATTCCTGCAGGAGCCACCGTTTTTGTCCCGGCAAACAGCGGCCAGTTTACCCTTTCCGGGGATATGACCCTTCTGGACGTCTTTGTGCCGGATCCCGCTTTGTTTTCATGAGTTTGCCACATACCAAAAACCCCCGCGGTCGCATTTGAGCCGCGGGGGTTTTATTGATGAAAACCAAAACAGGTCCAAAGCACTTTTATTAGAAGGACGCTTTGCCAAATTGCCGCGCCGCTGTTCTCCTGCTAATCTCGCTCCCCATACTGTTCAAACAGCGCGCGCACCTTCTGCGGATCCAGCTGTGCTACCGGCACCGGCGGGCGCGGGTGATCGGTAAAGGGGGCAAGTTCCTTGGTGAACCATTGCACTCCGTGCCACTCTCCCAGCTTGTACCCCGCATGCGGCCACACCGCAACGGTGGAAAACCCAAGCGCCTTGTGCAGCGCCTCGCTGGCTGGGTTGGGGCAGGTGACCACGCCGATGGCCCGGCAGTACCCCTGCATGGCAAGCAGTTCCAGCGGGCACCCGTACAGCCGCCGCCCGATTCCCTTCGCCCGGATATCCTCCCGCAGATAGACGGCAAGATCCGCATTCCATTGATACGCCGCCCGCTCATGATGCGCACAAGCATAGGCATACCCTACCAGCTGGCCGCCGGATTCTGCCACAATCCACGGGAACTGCGTCCCATACGCCGCCATTCGCCTAGCCATCTCCTCCCGGCCAGGCGGGTCATATTCGAAGGTCACGCTGGTTTTTTCCACATACGGCCGGTAAATCGCCGCGCAGGCGCCGGCGTCTTGTTCCGTGGCAAACCGCAACTTGATCCGCATCTTTCCGTCCTCCTCCTTCTTCGATTTTCTCTACAAAAAAACGCTGCGGCCCGCAGCGTTTTTTTTTTTCAAAACTAGATCGAACGGGTGTATTCTTTGAGCCACTCACGCTCTTCGGCGGTCAGATAGTCAAACAATTTTCCATACACCATTGCATGATAGTCATTCAACGTCCGGCGTTCCTTGTCGGTCAGGTAAGCGGGATCGATCCCATCCAGGTCGATGGGCGCATAGGTCACCGATTCAAAATACATAAACTGCCCGTCGGCGTTTTTGATCCCCTTGCGGCAGATTAGCTCGTTTTCCGTCCGGATCCCGTGGCTGCCCTCGATGTAAATGCCGGGTTCGTCGGTCGTGACCATTCCTTCCTCGAATACGGCGCTGTCCCGCCGTTCCGCCACGATTTTCCACCGGAACCCGTTGGGCGCCTCATGGACGTTGAGCAGATACCCAATCCCGTGGCCAGTGCCGCATTTGTAATCCAGGTTCAAATCCCAGATCGGCCCGCGGGCCAGGATGTCCAAGTTCATCCCGATGCATCCATGCAAGAACCGTGCGTTGGCCAAATTCAGATTACTGCGCAGCACCGTGGTGAAATGCAGTTTCTGCTCCTTGGTGATGGGTCCCAGCACCATGGTACGGGTGATATCGGTAGTCCCTTCATAGTACTGCCCGCCGGAATCCACCAGCAGCATCCCTTCCGGCTTTAATTGCGCGTTGGATTCCTCTGTCGCCGAATAATGCATCATTGCCGCGTTGGCCTTATATGCGCTGATGGTTTCGAAACTCGGTTCGATAAAGCCTTCTTGTTCCGCGCGGCGGGCCAGCAAATACTCTGCGGCGCTGATCTCGGTGATCGGGATTTTGCCCACATTGGTCTTCAGCCAGTACATAAATTTGGTAAACGCCACGCCGTCCTTGACATGGGCGCGGCGGATATTATCCAGCTCTACCGGATTTTTCATGGCTTTCGCCAGCTGGGTGGGGTTGGGCTTTTCTACCTTTTTCCCGCGGATGGACGCATAAATCTCATAATTGACCTTCTGCGGGTCCAGCAGCACCACCGCGCGTTTGGGCAAAGCCTTAACAAAGGAGAGCATGTCTTGATAATCATGGATCTCCACGCCGCAGCCGGCCAACGCTTGGCGGATCTCATCGTTGAGGCACGCCGGGTTGACAAAGAAATGCGCTTTTTTCAGCGTGATCACCACATAAGAGAGCACCACCGGATTGCAAGCCACATCATTGCCCCGGATGTTCAACAGCCAGGCGATGTCGTCCAGCGTGGTGATCACATGCGTATCGCATCCGTTCTGCCGGATCGCATCCCGCAGTTCTTCCAATTTCTGCGCCGCGGATTTTCCCGTATATTTTTCCGCCAACAAAAAGGCCGGTTGTGCCGACAGCGCCGGGCGATCCTCCCAGATCAGATCCACTAGGTCTTCTGCTGTGGACAAGGTCGCATGCTTGGCCGACAGCTTTCCTGCAAATGCCTTACCCAAAGCGGCGGTGACGACCCGTCCGTCAAATCCCAGCTTGCCGCCTTCGGGGATGGCGTCATACAAATAGTCCTCGATATCCGGCGTTTCCTCTTCCCCCATGCGCATCAGCGTAATCGTCGAATCCTTCAACTGTTCCGCCGCCTGGATGAAATACCGTCCATCCGTCCACAAGCAGGCTTCTTTGGCAGTGACGACCAGCGTCCCCGCCGAGCCGGTAAAACCGGACATATATTTTCTTGCTTTGAAATAATCTCCCACATACTCCGACTCATGAAAATCAGACGTGGGGATCACATAAGCATCGATTCCGCGCTGCGCCATCAAATCACGCAGTTTTTTCAACCTCTGCGGTATCATAACAATTGCCTCCTTGGTTTGATCTTGGTCCTATCATATCACATCTGGACAAGAAAAGCCAGATGAGTTGGAAATTTTTTCAAATGCGCCGTTTTTCTCCCGCCGCGGTCTTATCTGGCAATTCCAGAACTTCTAGACAAACGCACCGCCTTGTTCAGTTCCGGCACCAACAGCCCCGCCAGCACAATTTTCACCCCATCGCCCGGCAAAAAGGGAATGACGCATACGCTCAAAGCGGGCAGAATCCTCGTCCCTGTCAGCGCAACATACCATACCGTGCCGAACAAATAGCAAAGCGCCAGTCCGCTTACCATTCCCAGCACCAGTTTCCAAAACGAGTCGCCCCAATAGGCAGAGACCATCCCCACCACCAGCGCCGCAATCAAGTACCCTAAGATATACCCGCCGGTGGGGCCGGCCAAAACGGACAAGCCGCCCCGGAAATTGGCAAATACCGGGATGCCCACTGCACCCATCATAATATAGACCAACACGCTGACGGCGCCCTTGTAGCTGCCCAAAACGCCGCCGGACAAAAAGACCGCGAATAAAGCCAAATTAATCGGCACATCCCCGATCGGGATACCGATTTGAGAAAAGATTCCCGTCAGCGCCGCAAAGAGCGCGCAGGAAACCATGTCTTTCACTGTCAATGCCTTGGTTACCTTTGTCATATTGAAAAAATCCTTTCTATCCAATTTGGGATCCGTTGCGAACAACGATTTTATTATAGCGGTTCAGGCAAAAAAACACAAGAGCGGCCCGCGACTTTCCCATTTGGCGGCAGTTGCTTTTTGGCCTCACCCGGGGATATAATAGGAAAAAAGAACTGCGTTGGAGGGATGAAAAAATGACCTATGCCATTGTATTTTCTTCGAAAACCGGAAACACCCAGCGTTTGGCCCAAGCCATCCGGAACGTTCTGCCTCAGCAGGACTGCCTCTTTTTCGGCCCTCCCTGTGGCGAAGCGCTGAAAGCCCAGCGGATCTATGCCGGGTTCTGGACGGACAAAGGAAGCTGCGATAGGGAAACCGCAGCGTTTTTAGAACAGCTGACCTCCCAGCAGATTTTTTTGTTTGGGACGGCGGGTTTTGGAGGCGCACCGGACTATTTTGAATCCATCCTCGCCAGGGTCCGGCAACATCTGCCCGATTCGGCGCGTGTGATCGGCAGCTATATGTGCCAGGGGAAAATGCCTGCGGCGGTGCGCCAGCGGTATGAGGGGATGGCGGACAGCCCCAACCGCACCGCTATGCTGGACAACTTTGACCGCGCGCTGCACCATCCGGATGCCGCTGATTTGGAAAGATTGCAGCAAATCGTGCAGCAAAACGCCTAACCCGGCGCTTGGCTGCAAAAAGACAAAGAAAGGAGGCGCCTCATGGTCTCTCTCTCCACCAATATCCAATTTTTGAAAGGCGTCGGGGAACAGCGGGCAAAGCGATATGCACGGCTGGGGGTGCAGACCATTGGCGATTTGCTGGAATATTACCCCAGAGATTACATCGACTGTTCCCATCCGTCTGCCATTCTGAGCGCGCCTTATGACCAACCCTGTGCGATCCGCGCCCGGGTGGCGGCAAAATCCGGCGAACAGCGGATTCGCAAAGGCCTGTCCTTGTTCAAAGTGTTGGTGACCGACGGGCAGTCGGATCTGCTGATCACCTTTTTCAACGCCAAATTTACCGTCGCTTCCCTGAAAGAAGAGGAAACGTACCTGTTTTACGGCCGGGTAGCGGGACGCATCGGACGCAGGGAGATGGCCTCCCCGCAAATTTTTCCAGACGACCCGTCTTTGCCCTTTTCCCCGGTCTATCCGTTGACCGAAGGGCTCTCGTCCAAAATCATCGCGGCCAACGTCCGGCAGGCGCTGTCTTTGATTCCGGCGCAGCAGGCGGACCCGCTGCCCCGGCAGATCCGGGAAGCAAACCGCCTTTGCGCCCGCCGGGAAGCGCTGGAGCAGATCCATTTTCCATCCAACGCCCAGTCCCTTGCCCAAGCGCGGCGCCGTTTGATTTTTGAAGAGCTGTTCGGCCTGCATCTGGCGCTGGGCAAAACCAGGGAAAAAGCCAAACGGGAACTGTCCGCCCCCATGAAGCCGGTGGCCATGGAGCCGTTTTACCGGCTCTTCCCTTTTTCCCTGACCGGCGCGCAGCAGCGGGCCATCCGCGACTGCCTAGCCGATCTGTGCCGTCCCTCGCCGATGAACCGCCTGTTGCAGGGGGACGTAGGATCCGGCAAAACCATGGTAGCCGCTGCCTGCGCGTATTTTGCCGCCCAAAACGGATACCAAACCGCCATGATGGCCCCCACGGAAATTCTGGCCTCCCAGCATTTCCAAACCTGGAGTCGCCTGTTTTCCGGCACCGGCATTGCCGTAGGGCTGCTGACCGGGTCCATGCCGGCGGCAGCCAAACGCGAAACGCAGGAAAAAATCGCGTCCGGACAGCTGCAGGTCATTGTCGGGACCCATGCGCTTTTGCAAAGTCAGGTATCGTTTCACCGCCTTGGGCTGGCCGTCACCGATGAGCAGCATCGGTTCGGCGTGGCCCAGCGGCTGGCGTTGTCCCAGAAAACGCCCTGTGGCCGGTACCCGCATGTGCTGGTCATGTCGGCCACCCCCATCCCCCGGACGCTGGCTCTGTTGGTCTACGGCGACCTGGATCTTTCCATCCTGGATGAACTGCCCAAAGGCCGCCAGCCGGTCAAAACCTATCTCATCGACCCCGGCAAGCGCGAACGCGCCTACCGCTTTATCCGCAGCCATCTCGACCAGGGCCGGCAGGCATATATCGTCTGCCCTTTGGTAGATACGGCGGAAAACACCCCGGCGGGCCTGGAATCTGCCGTGCGGGAGGCCCAGCGGCTGGCGGCGGATTCTTTTGCCGGTTACAGCGTAGGCATTTTGCATGGGCGGATGAAACCGGCGGAAAAAGAACAGGTCATGGCCCGGTTTCACGCGGGAGAATTGCAGCTTTTGGTCACCACGACGGTCATTGAAGTGGGGGTGGACGTGCCCAACGCCACCATCATGCTCGTGCAAAACGCCGAGCGGTTCGGCCTGTCCCAGCTGCACCAGCTGCGGGGGCGCGTCGGGCGCGGCGGGGCGGAATCGTTTTGCATCCTGGTCTCCGAACACACCGGCTCCCCTCGGCTGCAGGCGATCTGTCGGACCAACGACGGGTTCCGGATTGCGGAAGAAGATTTGAAGTTGCGCGGGCCGGGAGACTTTTTCGGCCTGCGACAGCACGGGCTGCCTGCGATGAAAATTGCCGGCCTGCTGGAGGATGTGGCGTTGGCGGACCAAGCCAGGGCTGCCGCGTTATCGGTCCTTGCCTCCGACCCAGATTTGCAGCTGCCGGAACATGCTGCTCTGCGCGCCCAGACTGACCGGATGTTAGAAACTGCCGGAGCATAACCGCCAGGACGAGGTGGATGCGCTTTTTTCAACCGGAAAAACAAAAACCGTCTGCGGAAAGCCCTCACATTCCGCAGGCGGTTTTTTCGGTCTGATAGATTATTCCACGCTGATGATAAAGTAATACACGGGCTGCCCACCGTCGAGGACTGTCAGCTCCACATCCTCCGGCAAGCGCTGGCGGATGGCTTTTTCCGCTTCCGCCGCCATTTCCGGGGTCACGTCTTCGCCATAATACACCGTCACAAACGAGCTGTCCCGGCTGAGCATCTGCTTGACCAACTTGGAACAGGTTTTGGCTAAGTCCGTATCGGTAAAGGAAAGTTTTCCGTTCTCCAGCGCCAAAAGCTCCCCTTCATGGATTTCATGCCCATCGTAATCGGAATCCCTCGCCGCAAAGGTAATCGACCCGGTGGAAACCGTTTCCAGCGCATGGGCCATATTCAGCTGATTTTGCTCCAGATCCGCCTCCGGGTCAAAAGCCAGCATGGCCGCAATCCCCTGCGGCACCGTCCGCGACGGCAGCACGCAAACATTCCGGTCCGCCAGCTTGATCGCCTGTTCCGCCGCCATAATAATATTCTTGTTGTTGGGAAGCACAAACACATTCTGCGCTGGCGTCGCCTGGATTGCCTTTAAAATATCCTCCGTAGAGGGATTCATGGTCTGGCCGCCGCTCACGATTTGGCTCGCGCCCAAATCCCGGAACAGGCCCTGCAGCCCTTTGCCTGCGGCGACCGCCACAATGCCATAGGGAATCTCTGGGTCTACCGGCGCATAGGCCAGCGGCTCTTCTTTGGGCATTTCCCGCGCCGCCTGCGCTTTGCGCGCCGCAAACTGCTCTTCCATATTTTCAATCTTCATCTTGCACAGCATCCCGTATTGGATCGCCTCTTCCAGCGCTTTGCCGGGATTGTTTGTGTGCACGTGGCATTTGATAATATCCTCGTCGTCCACGACCACCACGCTGTCCCCGATGGACTCCAAATACGCGCGCAGCTTCAAAGAATCGGCGTCCGATTCTTTTTTCTGGACGATGAATTCGGTACAATAGGTAAAGGTGATCTCGGTATCATACTGGGAAATCGCATCCTGGAACGCATCCTCTTTTTTGTCCGCCGCCTCCTGCTGCTGGCTGTCCTCGACCATCACGCCGTCCCGCAGGACGCTGAGCATCCCCTCGAATACGATCAAAAGGCCTTTTCCGCCCGCGTCGACCACGCCGGCCTTTTTGAGGACTGGCAGCATTTCCGGCGTCTGTTCCAGCGCGCTGGATGCTTCCTTTACGATTTCCTCCCACACGGCAACAGCGTCCGTCTCGGTCTCGGCCACTGCCCGCGCCCGTTCCGCCGCCATTCGCGACACTGTCAGAATGGTGCCTTCGGTGGGCTTCATCACCGCTTTATACGCAGATTCCACCCCCATGGTCAGCGCCTGGGCTAAATCTGCGCCGTCCGCTTCTTTTTTCCCGGCCAGGCCTTTGGAAAAACCCCGGAACAGCAGCGAAAGAATGACGCCGGAGTTTCCTCTTGCCCCGCGCAGCAGCGCAGAAGCAGCCGTTTTTGCCACAGCGGCCACAGTGGGGTTCTCCATCAATTTTAATTCCGCCACCGCCGCGCCGATGGTCATGGACATATTGGTTCCCGTATCCCCATCCGGGACGGGGAACACGTTCAGCGCATCCACCTCCTGCCGGTGGGCTGCAATGTTGTTCGCCGCAGATAAATATGCATCACGCAATTGATTTCCGTTTATCACTTTCTCATAACCTCCCATAATTGCTGTCTGGAAAACACAGCTTTCCGTTCTCCCCCATCACAACCGGGAAGCTATTCTGCCCGCATGCCGTCCACATACACGTTCACCTTCGCCACCTGCATCCCGGTGGCGTCTTCCACCGTATAGCGAACCTTGTGGATGATACTTTGGACAATGGCGGAAATATTCACTCCATAAGTCACGATGATATGCAAATCCAGCACCAGCCTGCCGCCTGCAATGTGCACCTTCACGCCTTTGTCCGGCACGTCGCTTTTGCTGAGCATGGTGCGCAGCCCCTGATACGGCGTCGTATTGACAAGTCCCGCAACGCCAAAGCATTCCGAAGCGGCGTGGCCGACCAGGTTTGCAAAATATTCTTCTGAAATATGAGTGGCCCCCAGATGATTTTCCAGTTTAATCACGCAAGTCCCTCCTAACAGGTCCGCCGGCCCAAGCCCGCGGCCATTTTTCTTTCCCGCCCGTTTCCGAGCAAGCCGCCTATTTTCACGTTACCAATCCTGAATATTATAAAATATATCCTGAACGGTAGCGCGTAATTCATAATAAATATCCCGATCATAATAAATTGCGCCGTTTCTGGTCCCGAGTGGAATCAAAGGGACCGACGCGTCAAACGATTCCAAAAACTGCTGGATGGTCGCCGTCCCCTGACGCCATTGTTGATACATTTCCAGCATCTGCTGGTTTTCCGGCGCCGTTTGCTGCAGCTGCACGGTGAAAAGCGAAGTCAAATCCAGGTTATTTTTCAGCTTTACTTCGCCAATATACAAATCATACTGCCGCTCGGCAACCCTTGTCTGATACTCGGAAAACGGCACGCTTGTTATGGTTGCATCCAGCCCCACGGCGCGGAGCATTTCCTGCAAAGACTGCGCGATCTGCATCTTTGCGGCGTTGTCCTGGCTGACCAGAATATCCACCGAAATTCTCTGCGTACCCATTATAATGTAACCCTCATCATCCCGCTTGTCAAGACCAAGCTCGGACAACAAGGCCTGTACCCGCTCAAAATCCTGCTCCTGTTCCCGATCCAGAGCAACGATTTGTTCCCAGCTGGCCGGAAAAGGGGCCGAAGTTTCTTCCGCCCTGTCGTAATAAGCGGTTTCCAACAGGGCGCCGCGGTCGATGGCCGCCGCCAGCATTTGTCGGAACCGTGCGTCAGACAGCCTGGCCCGCCCGTCGTTGATCCCAATATACAACAAATTAGGCATAGGCACATAATGGACGCTGCCGCCGGTTTCCGCAACGGTTTCGTCCGACTCCAAAAACAGGTAGTCCAGCCCGCCGGTTTTCATGCTGTAAAAGCTGGTCTCCCAATCCGGCTGCTGCACCAACGCAATGCTTGTGATTTTCCCCGTATCCCCGCCGTACCAATACGGATTCGGCTCCAGCAGATTCTCCCCCGCCAACCGGTACCTGCCGCTGCCGACGGGATTTTGCGCGGATCCGCTTTTAAGGATGGGAAAGGTCAGCAGGTTGGGAAACAGAACATCCGCCTGCGCCAGGGTAAACCGAATCTGCAGATCCGACTCCACGCTCACCCCAGTTACGTTGGAAAACAACGCGGTATAGGTGTTTTCCGACCCAATGGCCTGCTGGTAAGAATAGCGCACGTCCTCCGCCGTTAGGGCGCTCCCGTCGGAAAAACGCACGTCCGGCCGCAGCGTCACCAGGCAGGAGGTCCCCTGCAGTTCCACAGAAGAGGCAACGCACAAATCATACCCGTACGAAAGATTCAATTTTGTCAGCGAATCATACAGCAACGTCGCCATGCGCAGGCTGGGATCCGTGGTCATCTGGTAAGGGTTGAGGGTGCTCTCCCCCACCGGGACCTGCAGCTGGGTCACCTGCTGATATTCGTATTCCGATACCTGCACCGGATCCTGGTTTTGCACCGTCATCAAAAGATCATCCGGCACCATATTTTCAAACGTGCACCCGCCCAGCAGCATGGAAACTGCCAGCGCTGCCGCCATCCGTCTGCATTTCATTTTGGTTCTCCTTCGCTGTTTTCATCGGCCGCCGATTGCCAAGCCCCAAGCGGCGCCATCCAGGACCCCTCTGTTCCGGGAAGATCCAATCGCCTGCCTCCACTGGCGCGCGCACCGCAAAACCCGGTGCCAGTTTTCATTATTATACCACAAACCCCTCCGCGCAGGTATGAACGATTTTTAAACGGGCCGCACTGTTTGCCCCAATAAAAAAACGGCGGATTCCCCGCCGCCCTGTATTTTATTTTCGTTCCACAATCAGCCGGATGGTGGTCCGTTCCTCGTCGTTAATGACCACGCTTCCAAAGGTTGGAACACACGTCAGATCCATTCCTGCCGGCACTAGGTACCCTCTGGCGATCGCAATGGCTTTTACCGCCTGGTTGGTGGCGCCTGCGCCAACCGCCTGTACTTCTACAGAACCCGACTTCCGTATCACGCCGGCAATTGCCCCGGCAACCGCGTTTGGCGCTGATTTTGCGGAAACCTTTAATACTTCCATGATGAAACCTCCTGAAGGGTCTGGCGAATTGTCTGCGACCATTTTATAACAATCCAGGAAAAAAATCAAGAAAAAAGGCGTACTTCCCTTTTAATGCGCATCAATCCGCTGGATCCATGTTGTCTTTCCCGTTTTCAGGTCGATGTCCGCCACCAACCCGCTCAAGCTGCACGGTCCGGGAGCGTTTTCAAACCGGGTAGGCAGATTGGTCCGCATCCGGCGAATTGCCAGCTCCGGCGCTACCCCCAGCACCGAATGGGCCGGGCCGCACATACCAATATCCGTAATATAGCCGGTTCCGCCCGGCAAAATCTGTTCGTCCGCCGTTGCCACATGGGTATGGGTACCCAACACCAAAGAGACTTTTCCGTCCAAAAAATACCCCATCCCAAGCTTTTCGCTGGTGGCCTCGGCGTGGAAATCCACGATAATAGCATTTGCCTGGATCTGCGGCAGCAAACGTTCCATACAGCCGAACGGGTTTTCATACGTATCCAGAAAAACGCTTCCCTGCAAATTAACCACGCAGATTTGGTACGACAAGGCGTCATACAAATATACCCCGGCGCCATGCGCATCCGGATGGAAATTGGCCGGGCGGATCAGCCCCACCTGCTCGTCCATCAGCTCGTTGATCTCCCGCCGGCGCAGCCCATGGTTCCCGGTAGTGATCACATCTGCCCCGCAGTCAAAAATCTGCTTGGCGGAAAAAGGCAAAATCCCGTTGCCTTCCGCGGAATTTTCGCCATTTACCAACACGAAATCCGGCCGGTACTGCTCCCGCAGCTGCGGCATTTTCTGCCGCAGAAAATCGCAGCCCGCCTGACCTACCACATCGCCTATCGCCAAAAGCCGCATCCAATCCCCCCTATCCTGCATTCTGCCTCTCCAGACAAGGAAAGAGCCTGCCCGAGGCAGGCTCTCCCGCTGTTGTCCGGCAATTATTTTGCGTATTCGATGGCCCTGCTTTCCCGTACCACATGCACCTTGACCTGTCCGGGATAATCCAGTTCCGCTTCAATCTTCTTCGCGATTTCCCGCGCAACCAGGACCGTCTGCTCATCCTTGACCACTTCCGGCTTGACCAGAATCCGGATTTCCCGGCCGGCCTGGATGGCATAACATTTTTCCACGCCGTCAAAGGAATTGGCAATCTCTTCCAATTTTTGCAGGCGTTTGATATAGTTCTCCACATTTTCCCGCCGCGCGCCAGGCCGGGCCGCAGAAATCGCGTCCGCCGCCTGTACCAGGCAAGCTACGATGGTTTTCGGCTCCACGTCGCCGTGATGCGCTTCAATCGCATGCAGGATATTGTGGTTCTCTTTGTATTTTTTCGCCACGTCCACACCGATGTTGACGTGGGACCCTTCTATTTCATGGGTCAGCGCTTTGCCGATATCATGCAGCAAACCGGCCCGTTTGGCGCTGGTGACATCTGCGCCCAACTCCGCCGCCATCATGCCGGCGATGTGGGACACTTCCATGGAATGATCCAGCACATTCTGCCCATAGCTGGTGCGATAGCGCAGCCGCCCCAGCAGCTTGACCAGCTCCGGATGGATGGAATGGATACCCGCCTCCAGCACGGCGCGTTCGCCGTCCTGCTTGATCTTGGCTTCCACTTCCTTGCGCGCCTTTTCCACCGTTTCCTCGATGCGGGCAGGATGGATCCGCCCGTCTTGAATCAGCCGCTCCAAGGAAATCCGGGCAATTTCCCGGCGAACCGGGTCGTAGGAAGAAAGGGTAATTGCTTCCGGCGTATCGTCGATGATCAAATCCACGCCGGTCATGGTCTCCAGGGTGCGGATATTCCGCCCTTCCCGGCCGATGATCCGGCCTTTCATCTCGTCGTTGGGCAACGGCACCACCGATACCGTCGCTTCCGCCACATGGTCTGCGGCACAGCGCTGAATGGCGGTAGAGATGATCTCCCGGGCCTTCGCGTCCGATTCTTCCTTAGTCTGCTGTTCGAACTGCGAGATCATCAGCGCCTTTTCGTGGGTCAATTCTTCTTCCAGGTTTTTCAGCAGATATTCCTTGGCCTGTTCCACCGTCAATCCGGAAATCCTCTCCAGCATCTCAAACTGCCGCTTTTTGATCTCTTCCGCTTCGGCAAGTCTGCCTTCCGCTTCTTTGATTTTATTTTGCAGCGTTTCATCCTTTTTTTCCAGGTTTTCCAATTTGCGGTCTAAAGACTCTTCTTTCTGAACCAGCCTGCGTTCCTGGCGGGTAACCTCGGAACGCCGTTCTTTGACGTCTTTTTCCGCTTCGGTACGCATTTTATAGATCTCATCCTTGGCTTCCACCAGCGCCTCTTTTTTGCGGCTTTCCGCCGATTTGATCGCATCGCTCAGGATGCGCTTCGCCTCGTCTTCCGCCGAACCAAGCTCTGCTTCCGCCACTTTACGCCGGTACTGCACCCCTGCGAAAAAACACAGAGCGCCGCCGACGAGAAATGCAATCACGCCCGTGATAATACAGGCAACTATTGTTGATTGATCCATTACAGCTGCTTCAACCTCCTTTTTTCTAATTTTAATAGCAATATCGAAAGGAAGTACCTCATGTACGTTTTCAATATAGTTGCATATCATTCATATTTTAAAGCCTGTCAGTGTTCCTGTCAAGAAAATTATCTCGATCCTGCAAAAGCCGGCAAAAAGCTCTTTTCAAAAGTCTCGCGCATGTTTCCGGTTTTCGGCGGTTGACAGGCCTAGTGTTGCGTGGTATAGTGGTTGCAACAATACGATGAACACGTTGAAAGAGAAGCCTTGGACCAGCGCTTCTTCAGAGAGGCAGCCCATTGTGCTGAAAGGCCGCCGCTGCAAGGTCCAAATGGTACCGCCTCTTGAGTGCGGGAAAAACCCGCCGCGTCAGGTGCGTTAACCCCTTGTCCAAATGAGTGGCGGTTTTTCCGCAAGCAGGGTGGAACCGTGGAGCAGAGCAATTGCTTCACCCCTATGTCGATAGGGGTGAAGCTTTTTTCTTGCCCGGATTGTCCCGAGCGAGGAACCATCTGCCGAAACGGTTGATCGGATGAAAACAAAAAGAAAGGATGAATTGTATGATTCGTATTACGCTCAAAGGCGGCGCGGTCAAGGAATTCGAAGCGCCGGTCACGCCGATGCAAATCGCAAAATCCATTGGAGAAGGGCTGTACAAGGCGGTATGCGTCGCAAAAATCGACGGGGTTGTCCGGGACCTGCGCACCCCCATTGAACACGACGCCAGCGTAGAGCTTTTGACCTTTGACGATGAAGAAGGAAAACGCGCGTTCTGGCACACTGCCTCCCATGTGATGGCCCAGGCGGTATTGCACCTGTTCCCCACGGTAAAATGCGCCATCGGTCCGGCTATCAAAGACGGGTTTTACTACGATTTCGATGTGGAAAAACCGTTTACGCCGGAGGATTTGGAAAAGATTGAAGCGGAAATGAAGAAAATCGTCAAGCAGGGCATCCCGCTGGAACGGTTTGAACTGTCCCCGGAACAGGCGCTGGAGTTGATGAAGGACGACCCGTATAAGGTGGAACTGATCCAGGAACACGCGGGAAAAGGCGAAGCCATCAGCTTTTTCAAACAAGGGGATTTCACCGACCTGTGCGCCGGGCCCCATCTGCCGGATACCTCCCGCATCAAAGCGTTTAAGCTGACCTCCACCACCGGCGCCTACTGGCGGGGCGATTCCTCCAAGCAGATGCTCTGCCGGGTATACGGCACCGCATTCCCCAAAGCGTCCATGCTGGAAGAACACCTGAAAGCCATCGAAGAAGCCAAACGCCGCGACCATCGCAAACTGGGCAAAGAACTGGGACTGTTCACCATCCTGGACGAGGGACCCGGCTTCCCCTTCTTCCTGCCCAAAGGCATGGTGCTCAAGAACACGCTGATTGACTATTGGCGGGAAATCCATACCAAAGCAGGCTACAAGGAAATTTCCACCCCCATCCTGCTGAACCAGGACCTGTGGCATCGCAGCGGGCATTGGGAGCATTACAAAGACAATATGTACACCACGGTAATCGACGATACCGATTTTGCCCTCAAGCCCATGAACTGCCCGGGTGGGATGCTGGTTTATAAGACCGAGCCCCACTCTTACCGGGATCTGCCGCTGCGGATGGGCGAATTAGGCCTGGTGCACCGGCATGAGCTGTCCGGGGCGCTGCACGGCCTGATGCGGGTGCGCTGCTTTACCCAGGACGACGCCCACATTTTCATGATGCCCAGCCAGATCAAGGATGAGATCATCGGGGTGGTACGGCTGATTGACCAGGTGTACTCCCTGTTCGGCTTTGAATACCACATCGAGCTCTCCACCATGCCGGAAGACCACATGGGCGCCCAGGAAGACTGGGACATGGCCACCAACGCTTTGAAGGCCGCCATGGAAGAACTGGGCCGCCCCTACGAAATCAACGAGGGCGACGGCGCCTTCTACGGCCCCAAACTGGACTTCCATCTGGTGGACGCCATTGGCCGGACCTGGCAGTGCGGCACCATCCAGCTGGACTTCCAGCTGCCGGAACGATTTGAACTGGAATACACCGGCGAAGACGGCCAGAAGCACCGTCCCGTGATGGTGCACCGGGTGGTATTCGGCTCCATCGAACGGTTCATCGGCATCCTCATCGAGCACTATGCCGGTGCTTTCCCGGTGTGGCTGGCTCCGGAACAGGTGCGGATGATCCCCATCGGGGAAGCCCACCGGGAGTACGCCAAGGAAGTGGCGGACAAGCTGGACGCCGCCGGCATCCGGGTGACGGTGGACGACCGCAACGAAAAGATGGGCTACAAAATCCGTCAGGCCCAGCTGGAAAAGGTGCCCTATATGCTGGTAGTGGGCGCCAAGGAAATGGAGGACGGCACCGTTTCCGTCCGTGCCCGCCACGAAGACAAAGGCGGGGTCAAGAGCGTGGAAGATTTCCTGACTCAAATCAAAGAAGAGATTGCCTGCCGGGAAAGCTGATTCCCAGCAAAGCCCGCAGTATAGAACAGAAGAGTGTGGATTGCTGAAAATCCACACTCTTTTTTCATCTCATTTTACTGTACAGGTATTTACCTTGTCAGCCTTTATTCTTTTTGTGCTGTTCCACCGCCTGTTTCAGCAGATATTCGATCTGCCCGTTGATGGAACGGAAGTCCTCCTCTGCCCAGGCGGCAATGTCCTGCCAAAGAGAGGGTGCCAAGCGCAGCAGCACCTGTTTTTTGGCTTTTTCCCGACGCTTCTGCTCCGCTTCCAGCTTGCGGATTTCCTCCTCCTGCTGCCGGAGCCGCTCTAACCGGCGGAGCAAAGCCTCTTCCTGCTGCTCTAATTGTTGTTCATCCACCGGCTTTCCTCCAATCAATAAATACTGCCGCTGTTGACAATGGGCTGGGCGTCCTTATTGCCGCAAAGCACCACCAGCAGATTGGACACCATGGCCGCTTTCCGTTCCTCGTCCAGCACCACGATTTCCTCTTCTCCCAGTTTATCCAGGGCCATCTTCACCATACCCACAGCTCCGTCCACAATCTTCTGCCGGGCGGCCACAATGGCGGCGGCCTGCTGACGCTGGAGCATAGCGGCGGCAATCTCCTCCGCATAGGCCAGGTGGGTGATCCGCACCTCTTCGATTTCCAGCCCCGCTTTTTCCACCCGGCTTTGAAGCTGCTGCTGCATCACCTGGGCAATCTCCTGAGAGCTGCCCCGCAAGGTTTTCTCCTTGACACCGTCTCCATCGGCGTCTTCCTCCAGGCTGTCGTAGGGGTACAGCCGGGCCACATTGCGGATGGTGGAGTCGGTTTGGATGTTGAGAAACTCCCGGTAGTTTTCCACCGAAAACACTGCCTGGGTGGGGTCCACCACCCGCCAGATCACCACCGCACCGATGATAATGGGGTTGCCGTCCACATCGTTGACCTTCTGCTTTTTGTTGTCCAGGGTCTGCTGTTTGAGGGAGATGGCCGGGCTGGTCACCGTGGTGGTTTTCCCGGTGGTGCTTCCGTTGGCGCCGGTCTGCACGGTGGTAACCCGTCCCGGGGCAAAGGAAGCGGCAAAGGGGTGGACATAGTACCAGCCGGCTTCCTTGATGGTGCCGTAGTATTTGCCGAACAAGGTAAACACCCTGGCTTCATTGGGATGGATGATTTTCAAGCCCCCGGCCAGGATGCAGAACAGTAGCAGCAAAGCCAGGAACAGACAGATCAGCACAATTCCTGCCACTGTCTGAGTTTCCACGATGCAGCAGCCCCACACCAGGCAGGCAATGCTCACCGCCCAGCCAAGGATGCACACCAGCAGCATCACGCCGCCGGACATGGGTTTTACTAATTTTTCCTGCATGGTTTGTGTGTTTTCTATCGTTGCCATAGGACAACCCTCCATGTTTTTTGATATTATTATAATATCAAAACGTTATTAGCCTGTCAACTGCTATTTTCGAAAAATTGGATACTATAAGAAATATTATAATATAATAATACAAATAGTATCTATTTTACAGTGAAAAAGACGGCAAACCGTGGTTGGTTTACCGTCTCGTTGACAAATATCATCTCAAAGGCAGGCTGTTCCAAAGCTGCAACAGAACACCATTGGGATTGCTGTCCATGGGGGCGGCTTCCGGAAACAGAAG
>CALWNU010000026.1 GCA_944382905.1 uncultured Clostridia bacterium
AACCCGTAAACTTGGACTCGACACGCTAAATCAGCCATCACCTTGCAAGAAGATTGTTATTATCCTTTTCTCGCTTTGTTCGATACTTGAAGATAAGGCTTTTTACGCTCTCCGGCAGAGCCGGGGGGTGTCGTTATGCTAAAACGATAACAATACAAGAGGCCCGGAGAAACTCTCCGAGCCTTTGCTTACCGTATTGGCTGCCCATGGTTCACTTTTTGTACCTGTGAGCGACCGCCCTCCGGCCGTCTTTTTTTTCGATTGGGCAGATCCCGCTTGCCCGGCAGGATGGCCGCCAGCGCGTCATCCCAACAGCCTCTCCGCCAAAAACACCGCCGCTACCGCGCCCAGCGCCACCGTGAGCAGCCCTTTCCCGCGGCAGGCCAGCGCCACCGCCGCCGCCAGCCCCACCAGCGCCGAAAGCGGGGACCCAGTGGCGAAAAACAGGTCCGGGATGGTCATCGCCGCCAAGACAGCGTAGGGCACATAAGCCAAAAACGAGCGGACAAACGGGTTGCGGATTCTCTTTTGAAAAATGGTCAGCGGCAGCATGCGCAGCAGGTAGGTCACACCCGCCATCACCGCCGCGGAAAGGACGACTGTTTTCATCTACATCCCCTCCTCGCTGACCGGAAACCGCCAGGCCGCCCAGGCGGACGCCGCCACCGCGCAGAGGATGATGACCCATCCCGACGACAGCTTCGACAGTCCCGGCGTAAACCGGAACAGGCAGCTGATGGCCGCCGACAGGCAGACGGTAACGCATACCGGCCGCAATTTTCGCATCGGCGGCACGAGAATGGCGATAAACATGCCATAAATCGCGATATTCAGCGCGCTGACCAAACTGGCCGGCAGCGCGCCGAACGCCACGGCTCCCAGCAGCGTGCCCGCGGCCCATCCGGCATACGGCAAGGTAATCAGTCCCAGCAGATACGCCCCGTTCACATACCCATTCTGCTGCATGGCCACCGCAAAGATTTCGTCCGTATTCCCAAAGGACAAAAGCGCCCGCTCCCACCGCGGCATGGAAGGCTCCAGCTTCTGCGACAAAGACAGGGACATCAGCGTATAGCGCAGGTTGATGACCAGCGTTGTCACCGCGATTTCCAGGTATGGGGCGCCGGCCAGGATCAATGCCGTCCCGGCAAACTGCCCGGCGGAGGTCAGGTTGGTCATGGAAATCATCTGAACGACCCACAGCGGCAGCCCCCCTTTGGCGGCCATCATGCCGAAGGTAAAGGAAACGGAAAGATATCCCAGGCAGATGGGCACCCCGTCCCGGACTCCCTTTGCAAATGTCAAATCCCGTTTCATGGCACCCCTTCTTTCCATGGAACCCATTATACGAAACTTCCCGGCGGATGGCAACCCTTGGTGCCGGCATCCCAAACAAAAAGGCAACGGCCGGGATTTTCCCTGTACCGTTGCCTTTTCCTGTTTCCTGCTCCTTTTGTCACTGTCGGCGCAAAGACGCCGTCATCTGCCAGATCATCTGGTCCAGCCGAGGCGAACGCCCATACGTCACAGACAACTGCTCTTCAGAAGGCAGCTCTCCCAACATCTGTTCCGCATAAAGCTTCAGCGCAGCCAGCAACAAAGGATCCCCGCTCCACTCATCGCCTGTTCTGCGATCCATTGAAACGTTCGTCCCCCTTTAAAAGCGCCGCCAATTTGCGTTTCCCACGGTGCAGCCGCACCCGAACGTTTTCCGGGCTCGTCTGCACCAAACCGGCGATTTCGCTGTCTGAATACTCATAATAGAATTTCAGCATCAGCACGTCGGCGTATTTTTTATCCAGCTCGCCGATGTATTGCGCAATGGTCTGCACAGATTCCTTAGACGCCACCTGATCAAAAGGGGACACCCCACCTGCGCAGTCCATCTGCTCGATTTCCTCGATCGGGACCGCCTGTTTCTTTTGCCGGTTGTACATGGTAATTGCGACGTTTCTGGTAATAATAACTAGAAACGCCCGCGTTTTGTTACAATCCGGTTCTTCAATCTTATGTAAATTGTCCAGCACCTTCATAAACGCCTTCTGCACGGCGTCTTCCGCCAGCTGATAATCCCGCAGAATGCGTTCAGCCGTATAAAGCATTACGTTTTTGTGCAAGGCATACAACTGTTCCAGCTTTACGCTTTTTTCATCCACATTCATGCTTTTTCCCCTCTGCCGTCATACTTATTTAAATAGTTCCGAAAAGAGGATGTTTTGTTGCAAACTCCCTCCAAAAATATCTTAAATTTTACATTTTTCGTTCCTATTTTATCATATAACGACAGATGTAGGAAGTTTTCTTCAAAAAAATTCATAAACTTTTTAAATTTTAAAAAATCGACAAAATCTCACCTTGCGCCCCAGGGAAATTCTGTTATACTTTGTTTGAGAATCCAACAAAAAGGAGATTTTCCATTGGAATCAACCCATATCCTTTCCCAAAAGCTGGAAGCATGGATGCTGCCGCCGGTTTTTTCCGACTGGTACCCGGATCCCGCCGCCCAGCTGCCGCGGTATGCACAAACCATCCGCGGTTTTGAAGCCGCTTTTGGCCCGGGACGGAAAGCCGCATTGTTTTCCTCCCCCGGCCGCTGCGAATTCATCGGCAATCATACCGACCACCAACTGGGGCATGTGGTGGCCGCCGCCATCACGCTGGATATGATTGCCGTTGTTTCCCCCAACGGGACGCAAACGGTGCGCATGGTGTCGGAAGGGTACCCGTCGGTATCGGTGGATCTGGAAGATTTGGCCCCCCGTCCTCGGGAAAAGGGCAATCCCGCGGCGTTGGTTCGCGGAATGGCCGCGGCGCTGACCCGGTTCGGGTTTTCCCCCGGCGGGTTCGACGCCTATCTGTCCTCCCGGATTCCCGCCGGCGCCGGGCTTTCGTCCTCTGCGGCGCTGGAATGCCTGATCGGCGCGATTTTTAACACCCTGTTCTGCGGTGAAGCCGTTTCGGCCGTTCAGGTGGCGCGGGCAGGACGGTTCGCGGAAAGCGAATATTTTGGCAAGCCGTGTGGGCTGATGGATCAGCTGGCCTGCGCGGTGGGCGGGTTTGCCGCCATGGACCTGGCCGACCCGGCCAATCCGCTGGTGGAGCGGGTTTGTTCCCCGCTGGCGCAGCATGGCTTTTGCTTGTACGTAGTCAACACCGGCGGAAGCCACGCGGACCTCACCGGGCAATATGCGGCGGTCCGGGAGGAAATGCGGTCGGTTGCCGCCTGCTTGGGGTACCAGGCGCTGCGGCAGATCCCCGAGGGGGAATTTTGGGCGCAGATCGGGAAGCTGCATCTGCAGGTATCTGACCGGGCCATCTGCCGGGCCATCCACTTTTTTGCCGAAGACCGCCGGGCCGCAGACATGGCGCAGGCCCTGCGCACCGGGCAGATGACCCAGATTCTCCGGCTGATAACGGAATCCGGCCGCTCTTCCCAGCAGCTTTTGCAAAATGCCTGGCCGGATGGGCGGCCGGAGGAACGGGGCATTTCCCTGGCGCTGGCGCTGTCTGAACATCTGCTGCAGCAACAGGGGGCCTGCCGGGTCCACGGCGGCGGATTTGCCGGAAGCATCCTAGCGCTGGTGCCCCAAACGCTGGATTTGCCGTACCAGCAGGGGATGGAAGCGGTCTTTGGGCGGGAATGCTGCCGCCGTTTGGCCATCCGCCCCTGCGGCGCCGCCGCGGTCGGCTCGTGGGAAGGCTGAAACATTTGCCGCCGTTGCAAAGTTATAGACAAAAAGACCGGAAGGAAAACAGGGAGGATTTTGCAAATGAAGATTTTGGTAACCGGCGGAGCCGGATTCATTGGCAGCCATACCTGCGTGGAACTGCTCAACGCGGGATATGAAGTAGTGATCGCCGACAATCTCAGCAACGCAAAGCCAGAGGTGGTGCAGGCCATCGAAACCATCGCGGGGAAACCCGTCTGCTTTTACCGCACCGACCTGCGGGACAAAGCGGGGATGCAGGAGATTTTTGCCGCCCACCAGATTGATGCGGTGATCCATTTTGCCGGGCTCAAGGCGGTGCCCGAATCGGTACAAAAACCGCTGGAGTATTATGAAAACAACCTGGTCAGCACCCTGGTCCTGTGCCAGGCCATGCGGGAAGCAGGATGCCGCCGGATCGTATTTTCTTCCTCCGCCACCGTTTACGGCATGGATAACCCGGTCCCGTTCCGGGAGGGAATGCCCACCTCCGCTACCAACCCGTATGGGTATACCAAGGTGATGATCGAGCAGATCCTGACGGACTTGGCGGCGGCAGACCCCCAATGGAGCGTGAGCTTGCTGCGGTATTTCAATCCCATCGGGGCGCATCCCAGCGGGCTGATCGGGGAGGATCCCAACGGGATCCCCAATAACCTGCTGCCCTATGTTTCCCAGGTGGCCGCCGGCCTGCGGCCGGAAGTAGTGGTATACGGCAATGACTACGATACGCCGGACGGGACCGGCGTGCGGGATTACATCCATGTGGTGGACCTGGCGCTGGGGCATCTGGCCGCCGTCAAATACGTGTTGGAACATACCGGAGTGGAGGCGGTGAACCTGGGCACCGGGCACGGCACCAGCGTATTGCAGATCATCCGGGCCTACTCCGAAGCCTGCGGCAGGCCGCTGCCCTACCGGATCGCCCCCCGGCGCCCCGGCGACATTGCGACCTGCTACGCCGATACGCAAAAAGCCTGGCGCCTGCTCGGCTGGGAGGCCAAGCGCGGGATCGACCAGATGTGCCGGGACAGCTGGCATTTTGCCAAAAACCGTTACCGCCATGGCCAATGAGGTCCATGTCCAACCAACAAAAAAGAAGGGGATCTGCGATCCCCTTCTTTTTTTGGTTTCATGCAAAAATCCGTTGTCCCAGCATGGCAATCAGCGGCACCGTGACCAAACAGCCCACCGTCGTCACTGCGACGATGACCGACGCGTATTCCCCGTCCAACCGGTAGCGCGCCGCCATCATGCTGGTGGCGATAGCGGAAGGGCAGGCGCAGGCGATAAGGTTGACCAGCACCAGCGTCGCCCCGTCCCCGATCCACCGGTGCACCCCCAGCGCCCAGTACAGCGCCATGGTCAGCAGCGGAATGACCACCAGCCGCAGCGCCGACGCATAGAGCACGCCTTTTTGCCCAAACCGGCGCCAATCCACCCCGGCGATGAAAAATCCGCATACCAGCATGGCCAGCGGCGTATTCAGCGAAGAGAGATACTCCACCGCCGGGCCGATGGGAGACGGCAACGTAATGTTGAGCACAAACAGCGGCACCGCCACCAGGGCGCTGAGTACGCCGGGATTCAAAACCGCCTCCCGCCAGGATACCTCCCGGAACGAGCCTTTGAGCATCCCCACCCCCAGCGTCCAGGAAAGGACGTGGAACACCACGACAAACACCACCGCGAACACCGCGTATTCCGCCCCAAAAATACCGGTAATCAGCGGGATGCCAATGAACCCCACATTGCCAAAACTCGCGCCATACCGTTCCATCCGTCCATTTTCCCCCTGTTTTTTGGGCGAAATCAAAAGATAAGCCACCGCCACCGCAAGCAGGGACGCGAACACCGCAAGGCCCAGCGAAAACAGCAGTTCCTGCAAAATTTCCTTGTTGAACGGGCGCTGCAGGTTGCTCAACAGCAAACACGGCGTGACAATCATCAGCAGAATATTGCAAAGGCGGTTGCACTCTTCTTTTTTCATCTTGGCCAATTTGGCATAAACAAATCCGGCCAGCATCAAAAGGAACATGATCAGCACCTGCTGGAATACGATGGCAAACATAGCCGTTCCTCCTTCACGCCGCCCCAGCCGCCCAGTTTTTCCGGCCTGCCGGTACTGCCGCGTTTTTTTTTCATTGTACCGAAAATCCAGGCTGTTTGCAATCAAAAAAGCACCCCGGCCAAATGGGCGGGGGTCATAAGAAAGTAATATTGCTTTTTGCAGGAACGGCATGGCTTCGGTCATGCCGTTTCCTGTTTCATCAGTTCGTCCACGGGGATAAAGCCCACAAGGTCATAGGAGATGCGGA
>CALWNU010000027.1 GCA_944382905.1 uncultured Clostridia bacterium
TGGTTGCGGAGGCAGGATTTGAACCTACGACCTTCGGGTTATGAGCCCGACGAGCTACCGAACTGCTCCACTCCGCGATATCAAATTGGGAACTGATTACTTTCTTACTATACTCCAGTTTATGCGCTTTGTCAAGAGATATTCTTCAAATCCCCATCTTATGGGAGTTTTCCTGTTTTTTTCCCCGATTTGACGTAATTTGTCTGGCCAAACCTGTCCGAACTGCGTATACTAAAAAAAGAATCTACAGAAATGAGGCGCAGTATGGCTTATCTTTCTTTTCAGCAAATCGAAAAAGACCCTGCCGTGGCAACCTACATCCGCCAAGCGGACGCAGCCTTGAAAGCATACGGCTATACCGAACACTCCTTCCCCCACGTGGCCCGCACTTCTCAGGTCGCCGCCCGCATTCTCACCGATTTCGGCTACCCCCAGCGCCAGGTGGAACTGGCGCAGATCGCCGGTTTTTTACACGATATCGGCAACTGCATCAACCGGGTGGACCACGCGCAAAGCGGCGCCTTGATGGCCTTCCAGCTGCTCACCGCAAAGGGCATGCCGCCGGAGGAAATCGCCCAGGTCATCGCCGCCATTGGCAATCACGACGAGTCTTCCGCCGTGCCGGTCAGCGCCATCGCCGCGGCGCTGATTTTAGCGGATAAAACAGACGTCCGCCGCTCTCGGGTGCGCAACCAGAACATCGCTTCCTTTGATATCCACGACCGGGTCAATTATTCGGTGGAAGCGTCCGATTTCTCCTTGAACCCCCAGGACAAAACCATGGCCTTGACCTTGCAGATTGATACCAACATTTGCCCCGTCATGGAATATTTCGAAATCTTTTTGGGCCGGATGATTCTGTGCAAACGCGCGGCGGATTTCTTTGGATGCCGCTTCCAGCTGATTGTCAACGGCCTTCCTGTGATGTAATCCCTGCCGCCGGAATCCGGCGGCTTTTTGTTTCGGGGATGTTAAGTTCAATTGCGTCTTCCCGCATCCGGCGAAGCGCCAAACAGCGCCCGGAATCGGCCGGCAATCTGCTTTCTGCGCTGCTTTGTCTGTTCTGGATCAATCCGCCATTCCCCGTCTTTTTGGACCAGGCAGTCCCCTTCCCGCACCCCGGCGGGCAGTTGGGACAGGGCCAAAGTAGTCATGGACCCATCCGGTTTTTCGCAAACCGCCCAGCCCTCTTCCATCCGGTCGACAATCCAGGGTTTCATTGCGCGCCTCCTGTTTCCGTCTGCACAGCGATGGACTGCCCGTCGCTTGTGAGCACCACCGTGCCGTCTTGGTCGGTGCGATACACCGTGACCGCCCTTTGCGACAAGCGGTCCAGCACCTCCCGGTGTGGATGGCCATAGTCGTTGCCCTGTCCGCAGGAAATCACCGCGATTGACGGGGATACCGCATCCAGAAACGCCCCGCTCGAAGACGTATTGCTGCCGTGATGGCCGGCCTTCAGCACCTGCGCCTTCACCTGTGCCGCGCTGTCTAGCAAAGCTTCTTCCACCGGCTCTTCCGCATCCCCGCAGAACAAAAAGGAATTGGCGCCGCAATCCAGCCGGCACACCACCGAAACATTATTCAAATCCTCTTCGGGTTCCAGCGGGGCCAGTACCGTCAGGCAAACCCCTTCCGCCAGCGGATACTCCATCCCAGCCGACGCCGCCGTGACCGGGATCTGCTGTTGTTCCACCGATTCCACCAGCCGCTGAAAAACCGCCGTTGTGGGGACCATTTCGTCCGGCAGATCCGGCATCAGAATTTCCTCCACAGGGAATTGTTCGATCACGTCGGGCAGGCCGCCAATATGGTCGGAATGGGGATGGGTGGCAATCACCAGATCCAGTTGCTGCACCCCGGCGGCTTTCAGGTATTCGCATACCTTTTGCCCCTGGTCGCGCTCTCCGGCGTCGATCAGCACCGCGGCCTCACCCGCTTGAATCAGGACGCTGTCCCCCTGCCCCACATCGATAAAATGGACCGCCGCGACCTCTTCCCCAGTGAGTTGGGCCACCGGCTGGTACGGCTGGGTGAATTCGCCCAACCAGCCTGGCAGGTCGATGGAAAGATACCCGTTTTCCCCCAAAACGGCCGCGCCCAGCAAAACCGCCGCCAACACGGCCGCCGTATACAGCAGACGGACCTTTTTCCCAGCGAAACGGATCCGCTTTTGAATACTCCTGCTGACTTTTCTCATCTACGTGTTTTCCTCCCCTCCCGCGCCTTTGCCGCAGCGGGCTTTTTCTTTTCTGCCCGCCGCTTTGGAGTTGCCTTTCCCCTGCTGGGCGCTTCCTTTTTCTCCCGCCGGTCTGCGCTGCCGCCTGGCACTAAACAATCCGGCCCGCTGCCAATCAAATCTTCCCGCCCCGCCAGCTTCAGCGCCTGGACCACCTGAGGGCGCAGCTGGGGCAGATAATACTGCAGCAGCGCCCGCTGCAAGGCTTTTTCCTCCGGGCTTTTGGGGACAAAAACCGGCTTCCCGCTCAGCGGGTCGATCCCGGTGTAGTACATGCAGGTGGACACCGTCCCCGGGGTGGGGTAAAAATCCTGCACCTGCTCTGGGCGGATATGGTTTCTTTTTAAATATACGGCCAGCTGCACAGCGTCTTTTAACGTGGAACCCGGATGGGAAGACATCAAATACGGGATCAAGTACTGTTCTTTGCCCGCCTGTTTGGTCAGCCGGTAAAATTCCTTGGCGAACCGGTTAAAGGTCTCGATATGCGGTTTTCCCATACGGTCCAGCACTGCGGCGGAGCAATGTTCCGGCGCCACCTTCAGCTGCCCGCTGACATGGTACGTCACCAATTCCCGGAAAAACGACGGGTCCGGATCTTCCAGCAGATAGTCAAACCGGATCCCCGATCGGATAAACACCCGTTTGACCCCCGGCAGCGCCCGCAGTTTTCGAAGCAAATCCAAATATTCCCGATGATCCGCCTGCAAATTTTTGCAAGGGGAGGGCGCCAGGCATTTCCGGCCCCGGCACAGGCCGTGGGACAGCTGCTGCTGGCAGGATGGCTTGCGGAAATTGGCGGTAGGCCCTCCCACATCGTGGATATAGCCTTTAAAGCGGGGGCTTTGGATCATTTGCCGCGCTTCCGCCAAGACCGATTCTTCGCTGCGGCAGGTGACCCGCCGGCCCTGATGGGTGGCGATGGAACAAAAATTACACGCGCCAAAGCATCCCCGGTTGTGCATGATGGAAAATTCCACCTCCTGGATGGCCGGCACCCCGCCGCGGGCCTCGTACGCCGGATGGTAGTACCGGGCGAACGGCAACGACCACACCCAGTCCATCTCTTCCTGTTCCAGCGGCGGCATGGGGGGATTTTGCACCAAAAAGCGCTGCCCATGCTTTTGGATCACGGTTTTTCCATATACGGCGTCGTGTTCTTCGTACTGGATTTGAAACGCCCTGGCATACGCCTGCTTGTCCTGGGCGACCTTTTCATAGGATGCGCAGGACACCGCCCCCGCCACCGCCGGCGCAGTGTCGGTTAGATAACAGGTCCCCCGGATATCGGTCAGCGCCGAAACCGGTTCCCCCGCTGCCAGCCGGCGGGCGATTTGGATGGTCTGGTTCTCGCCCATGCCGTAAGACAGCAGGTCCGCCCCCGCGTCTACCAGCACCGATGGGCGCACCGCGTCATCCCAGTAATCGTAGTGGGCAAACCGGCGCAAAGACGCCTCCAACCCGCCGATGATCACCGGGACCTGCGGGCAGAGCTTTTTGAGCTGGCGGCTGTAGACAATCGTCGGCCGGTCGGGACGGAATCCCGCTTTCCCACCGGGACTGTACGCATCGTCGCTGCGGCGGCGCTTTGCCACCGTGTAGTGGGCGACCATGGAATCAATGTTGCCGCCGGAGACAAAAAACGCCAGGCGCGGCACGCCCAGCGCCAGGAAGCTCTCCTCCCGGCGCCAATCCGGCTGGGGCAGTACCCCTACCCGGAACCCCTGGGATTCCAGCACCCGGGCGATAATGGCCGCGCCAAAACTAGGATGATCCACATAGGCGTCCGCCGATACCAGCACAAAATCCAGCTGGTCCCATCCTCTTTCTTTCATTTCCTGCTTGCTGATCGGTAAAAACGGATTCATTCCCTTTTCCTTCCACCGGGTGCTTCCCGGAACAAAGCGCCGCTTTTGGCATACCCTGTCAAAAGCGGCGCGTTTTTTTGCATCTGGTTTTCGGACTTTGCGCCGCCGTTTATTCCTGTTCCGGCGCCGAGCCGTCCGCCTGCATTTTCATTTCGATCCACTGCTGGCGGGTGATCAGCACCTGCCGGGGCTTGCTGCCCTCATACGGCCCAACAATCCCGCGGGACTCCATCTCGTCGACGATGCGCGCCGCCCGGGCATAGCCTAACTTGAGCTTTCGCTGCAACAGCGAGGTCGACGCCTGTCCGGTTTCCACCACGCACTCGATGGCCGCCGGCAACATTTCGTCCTCCGCATCGAACCCGCCGCCGTTTCCGCCGCCGGACTTCTCTGCCGCGGCCGCCTGCCGCTCAATCTCTTCCAGGATCTGGTCGTCATAATCGGCGGTCTGGGACCCTTTGATAAAGGAAACGACCTTCTCTACCTCTTTGTCGCTGACAAAGCAGCCCTGGATCCGGGTGGGTTTGGCCGCGCCCACCGGGAAAAAGAGCATGTCCCCTTTCCCCAACAGCTTTTCTGCGCCGCCGGAATCCAAAATCGTCCGGGAATCCACCTGGGAGGATACGGCGAACGCAATTCGGCTGGGGATATTGGCCTTGATCACGCCGGTGATCACATCCACCGACGGGCGCTGGGTGGCGATCACCAAATGCATCCCCGCAGCGCGCGCCATCTGGGCCAGCCGGCAAATGGCGTCTTCCACTTCGTTTTGCGCGGCGATCATCAAGTCGGCCAGCTCGTCTATAATAATGACAATCTGGGGCATTTTCGCTAAATTGCGGTCCGGCTGTTCTTCCGCCAAACGGTTATAGCCGTTGATATCCCGCACGCTGTTGTCTGCAAATAATTTATACCGGCCCAGCATTTCGCTGACCGCCCAGTTCAGCGCGCCGGCGGCCTTTCTCGGGTCGGTCACCACCGGCACCAGCAGGTGGGGGATCCCGTTGTATACGCCCAGCTCCACCACCTTGGGATCCACCATCAAAAGGCGGACTTCCTCCGGCGACGCCTTATACAGGATACTCATGATAATGGAATTGATGCACACCGACTTTCCGGACCCGGTGGCGCCGGCAATGAGCATATGGGGCATCTTGGCAATATCCGCCACGCAGACGCTGCCGCCGATGTCTTTGCCCAGGCACATGGTGACCTTGCTTTTTGCCTGCCGGAACGCATCCGAATCAATGATATCCCGGATGGGCACCACGCTGGTCTGACGGTTGGGCACTTCGATGCCCACCGCCGCTTTGTTGGGGATGGGCGCCTCGATCCGAACGCCGCTGGTGGCCAGATTCAAGGCGATGTCGTCGGCCAGGTTGGTAATCTTGCTGATCTTGACCCCTGCCGACGGCTGCAATTCATACCGGGTCACCGCAGGGCCACGGGCAATATCGATAATCCTGGTCTGCACGCCAAAGCTGGCCAGCGTGTCCACCAGCAGCTGGGCGTTTGCCTTGAGTTCCTCGCTCAAATCCTGCCCGGCAGGGCTGTCCCCTTCCTGAAGCAGGTACACCGGCGGGAAAATATAACTTTCGGTCGCCTGCAGTTCTTTGGCGGCTTGTGCTTGTGCAGGATCCTGCAAGGTTTCCTCCGCTTGGTCCAATTCTGCCGCCGGTTCGCCGGCATTGCCATCCTGCGCCGGCTGGGCCGCATCCGGTGCAGACCCGGAGGCGGGCATCATGCTTTTGGCAATCTTGCCGACCAGATCATCCAGCTGCGGCGCAGGCTCCTTGGCCGGCGTCTGTTCCGCCGGCGCGGGCGCAGGCTGGGCCGGTTCTATCCCCGACGCCGCCCGGATCAGCTTTTCCTTGGCCCGCTGGACCGTCTGCTTGGCCTCTTCCGACTGTTCTTCCACCCGGACCGGATGCGCCGGCAAAGGCTCATCGTCCAGCGGCACGTCGATGTTAAATGTCGGGCGGCGGCGTTCTTCCACCCGTTCCACATAGGTTTCCCCTATTTTCTTCACCGGCCGGTAGGCCGACCGGATCAGATCCAGCAGCGTGGCGCCGGTAATCAGCATGACAAAGGTGAAAATCAGCAGTAAAATCGTCACTGCCGCCGCCGTCTTGCCAAACGACAGCAGCGGAATCCCGATCAAACCCGCCGCCAGGCCGCCGCCTTTGAGCTGGGTGCCGCTTTCATATAAATAAGCGGCTTTTTCCACAAAATTTTCCCCTTCCAGCGGCGTTTTGGAAAAAATCTGGGCTGCGCCGCAGATCAGCGCCACCAGCACGAACGTCTGCCAGACTTTATGCCCCAACGCACCCACCGGCTTGTCCAGGGCGGCCAGCACCGCAATATAAATCAGCGCAGGCGCAATCAAATAGGCGCACCAGCCGAACAGGCCAAAGCAAAAGGTATGTAGCCAATGCCAGAACCCCTGTCCCTGGATCAGCGCAACCGCCAAAAAGAAAATGCCGGCGGCAAACAAAATCACCGCCCAAAGCTGCCTGCGGGACCGTGCCAGCTCTTCGGCCCGCCGCTTTTCCGCCGCCGTCTGCCGGCCGCTCCCTTTTTTCCCGGCGGAAGATTTCTTTTTTGCCGCCGTCGTCTTTCTCTGTGCCGCCACGGATGCCGTCCCCCCAAATCAAATTTTTCTCTTTCTTGGCTAGTGGATGAATTTCTCTACCATTCCGATGACTACCGTCGCCGTGCCCAATACCGCCGTGTACCAGGTAAACACCTTAAAATTGCCCGACCGCGCCAACCAGCGTACCAATTTAATCGCCAGAAAGCCGACCACCGCCGCTACGACCATGCCCGCCAGCATGGGCGCCACCTGCATATCCGTTCCCGCCTCCAGCGCGTCCTTCACTTCGAAAATATTGGCGCCAAGTACTGCCGGAACGCCCAAAATAAAGGAAAACGACACGGCAAATTCCCGGTTCAGCCCGGCGAAAATCCCCGCCGAGATGGTAGATCCGGAACGAGAAAGGCCCGGCAGCGGCGCGATTCCCTGCATAGTGCCTACCAAGAGCGCGTCGCGCACCCGCATGTTGGAAGCGTCCTTTTTGCCCGGCACCAGGTGGTCCGCCAGATACAGCAGCCCCGCCGTGGCCAAAAAGCAAAGTCCCTCTACAATGATGTCTGAATCGGTGGACAAGGACGTGTACCAATCCCGCAGGAAAAAGAACACCAGCAGCGGCAATAGTCCGACAAAAAGCATAAAGATCATGCGCCGGCTGGGATTCTGGGTGCGGAAGGTAAATTTCCCCGTGAACAGATCCCCGATCATGCGGAAAAATTCCACGATCATCCCCCAAATGGTATCCCAAAAAGCGATGCACACCGCCACCAGCGTCCCCAGATGCAGCAGGATGGAAAACAGCCCCGCCGCTTCGCCCGACTGGTCGGTAAAATGCTGATACAACGAAAGGTGCCCTGAGCTGGAAACCGGCAGAAACTCGGTCAGCCCCTGGATAATCCCTTGTAAAATTGCGTCCCAAAAACTCATAATGTCCCCTCCCAAATATACCGCGGGCAGATGTTTGCCCGTGTGTTCTGATGTTTTTTCTGCGAAACGGCCAAGGATGGCCGCTTATGGTGTTTCCCGGGCCGGGCAGATCCCCCCGGGCTGATACCGCGGATCTAGATACATCGCCGGGTCGGTAGAGACCAGGCGGGTAACCGAAAGGCCGTTTTCCCCCATCACCCCTTCGACAAACCCGCCCGGGACCTGCTGCCAGATCCGCGGCGGGTCGTTGCGCTGCATCATTTCCAGCGGGTCCAGAATGGAATGGATGATCATTGCGCTTCCTCCTCCGCCGGCTGCCGGCTAGGCGTTTGCTCCCTTTCTTCAATCATCTGGGTCAGCTTCTGCACCGCTTGCGCCAGCCCGCCCAACTCGTCAATGAGCCCTTCTTCCACCGCCTGTTCGCCGTCCAGCACCGTGCCCACGTCCATGACCAGCTCACCGGTATTCATCATCAGCTGCCGAAAGCGCTGGGCGCTGACGCCGGAATTTTCCGTCACAAACCGGACGATGCGCTCCTGCATCTTGTCAAAATACGACAGGGTCTGCGGCACCCCCAGCACCAGCCCGCTCATCCGCACCGGATGGATGGTCATGGTTGCCGACGGCGCGATAAAGGAGTACCGGGCGCTGCAGGCCAGCGGCACCCCGATGGAATGGCCCCCGCCCAACACCAGCGAGACCACCGGCGTTTCCATGGTGGAAATCAGCTCTGCAATGGCAAGGCCCGCTTCCACATCCCCGCCTACGGTATTCAAAATGACAATCAGCCCTTCGATCTCCGGGTCCTGCTCGATGGCCACCAGCTGCGGGATCACATGCTCGTATTTTGTGGTCTTGTTCTGGGCGGGCAGGATATAATGCCCTTCGATCTGGCCGATCACCGTCAGGCAATGGATGACATGCTTGCCGTGGGTCTGGGTAGTGACCGATCCGCTTTGCAAAATTTGGCTTTGCTGTTCGTTTTGTTCTTTTTCTTGTGCCATGGCTCTTCCCCCCGGTTTTTTCCCTATTATGCCCGGAAGGGAAAGCGCTATCCCATACACGGTTTTATTATACCAAAAACAAAATTGTTGCACAACCGAAAAAAGTCAAAAAAACCAAGCGAGGCCCGCCTTCCCAGCGGGGAAATCGCGCCTGCTGTATGGAATTTCCCGGATAGGGGCATGCTGTTTTCGGGAAGAAACGGAGGGCGATGTCATGCAAAAAAACAACCGCGTCTGGTTTCTGGACGAGGCCAGGGGCCTTTTGATTCTGTTGATGGTATTGCATCACGGCGCTTACGACGCGGCCTATCTGCTGGGGTGGCCGCTGACCTTTCTGTCGACGGGATGGTTTGGCGTCATCCGTTCTTGTTGTGCCGGCGGGTTCGTACTGATCTGCGGCTGCGCATGCCGCCTGTCCCGCAGCAACCTACGCCGCGGCGTCCGGTGCCTGATTCTGGCGGCGGGGCTGTCCTTTGCAACCGCCTGGCTGGTCCCTGCCCAGCGGATTCGCTTTGGCGTGCTGCATCTGTTGGGATGCGGCATGGTGCTGTTCGCCTTGCTGCAGCCGCTTTTGGACCGGATCCATCCGGCGGCGGGCGCCATCGCGGGATTTTGCCTGTGCTTTCTCACGGCGAAGGCGCCTTCCGGCTTTTTGGGCATCGGTCCGCTGCGGCTGGCTCTGCCCGGGAGCTGGTATCGCAATGCATTTACCGCCGCGCTGGGATTTCCTCCCGCGGGGTATTTTTCCGCCGACTATTTCCCGCTGGTCCCGTGGCTGTTTTTGCTTTTGGCCGGCTCCTTTCTGGGGGTCTGGCTGCGGCTGAGGCAGGGCCCCCCATGGATGTACCGGCTGCACGCGCCCTTTCTGGCAGCGGCAGGCCAGAGGTCGTTGTGGATTTACCTGCTGCACCAGCCTGCGTGGTACGCGGTATTTTGGCTGATCTCCCGCTTTTTTTAGTCTTTACAAATCTAGCGGACTGGGGTATCCTGAAAAGCGTTCTGAAACAATCCAACCGCAGGCCAATGGCGGCCTGGAAAGGAGCGCTTGCCTTTGACCGCCTGTTTACAAACCAAGCAATCCGTCCCCACCCCGCGCTACCCATTTTTGGACGAGCTGCGCGGCGCAGCCATCCTCATGATGGTAGCCTACCATCTGTTGTATGACGGGGTGGTCTTTGCCGGATGGGAAATCCCCTTGTTTTCCCCGCCGCTTTCCTTCTGGCAGGACAGCATCGGCGCTTTGTTTATTCTGCTCTCCGGCTGCGCCAGCCGGTTTTCCCGCAGCAACCTGCGCCGGGGGCTGCGCTGCCTTGCCGCCGCCTGCTTGATCACCGCCGTCACCTTTTTTTGGATTTCCAACGTGGCAGACTGGTTCGGCGTGCTGCATTTTTTAGGCTGCGCCATGCTGCTGCATCCGCTGGTCCAGCCGCTGCTGGACCGCATCCCGGTGCTGTGGGGGACGCTGGGCTTTGTGTTGCTGTTCTTCGTCTTTTACCCCGCCAGCCGGGGCCGGCTGGGGCTGGGCTTTTTCCAGGTTCATCTTCCCTCCTTTCTATACCGCAATTTCGCCACAGCCATTCTGGGCTTTCCCCCGTATAATTTCGCTTCCAGCGACTATTATCCTCTATTGCCGTGGCTGTTTTTGTTTTTCGCCGGAAGTTTGCTCGGCCGGGCGCTGCTTCGGATGGGCCGGCGGCCGGCGTTGTTTCGCTCCCGGTGCCGTCCGCTGGCCTGGCTTGGCCGCCACAGCTTTTGGATCTATCTGATCCATCAGCCCATATTATACGGCCTGATCGTTTTGCTCGCACGCTAACAAAGCCTCCCCCGAATAGGTTAACGCGGATTTGCCCGCTTTTTCGCCGCTTGGGAGGAATTTTCCCCGCTTCTGTGAGCATTTTGCAAACTTTTCGGCCCATGTCTTTTTTTCCGGGTCCAGATTCGTTATAATAAGGGAGATCTTTTTCCCCGGCGATTTTCGCGCGGGGAACGGCATAAGAACGCAAGGAGGGGACAAAATGAAACGTCGGCTTGGATGCACACTTGTCGTGCTGGCGCTGTTGTCGGCGCTGCTGAGCGGCTGCCGGGACAAAACAGCCGGGCAGGTGTTCCGGCTGGACATCTTCTCCGAGCCTTCCTCCCTGGATCCGCAAACCGCCTCCTCCGACGACCAGTACCTGATTTTGCTCAACGCCATGGAAGGGCTGATGAGGCTGGATGAAAACCAAAACCCAACAGTGGCGGCGGCGGAACACTATACCGTTTCTGACGATGGGCTGACCTATACCTTCACCCTGCGGGAAAAAATGGTCTGGTCCGACGGGGAAACGCCGGTCACCGCCTATGATTTCCAGTTTGCCTTCCGCCGCTTGTTCAACCCGCAGACCCAGTCCGCCGCCGCTTCGAACTTTACCTGTATCCAAGGCGCCGCCCAGGCCCTGCAGGGGCAGATCAGCCTCGATCAGGTGGGCGTCACTGCCCAGGATGACCGAACGCTGGTGTTCCAGCTGGAAAAAGCCAACCCAACCTTTCTCTCCCTGCTGACCACCCCGGCGGCGCTGCCCTGCAACGAGGCATTTTTCCAAGCCGCCCGGGGCAAATACGGCGTCTCCGAGGAATTTATGCTGTTCAACGGTCCTTTTTCCATCTCCACCTGGGAAGAAGGCAACTATATCCACCTGCGCAAAAATCCCCATTATTATGCCGCGGATTCTGTCGTGCCCTCTGCGTTCCGGCTATACATCCAACAGGAAAGTGATCTTTCCCGCTTAACTGACGGCGCGGTGGATGCGGCGGCGGTTTCCTTCTCCGACCTGGAACAACTGGGGGAAGAATATGAGCGGGTGCAGTTTTCCAATACCCTGTGGGCAATTCTCCCGAATTTGGAAAACCCGGTGCTGGCCAATCTATCGTTCCGGCAAGGGCTGGCCGCCGCCATTGACCGGGAAGATTTGTCTGGGTATCTGAAGGAAAACCAAGAATCTGCCGCGGCACCGGCGCCCCCGGCGGTTACGCTGGGCGGGGAATCCTATCGGGCGCAGGCTGGAGAATCCGACGGGCTGGACGACCTGCCCTATACGGCGGCGCAGCTGTATCAGATCGGGCTAAAAGAGCTGGGCCTGGACCAGGCGCCTTCCTTGACGCTTGTGTGCCCGAACTGGGATGGGATCCCCTTGCTGCTCAGCCAGCTGCAGCGGCAATGGCGGGACGCGCTGGGGATTTTTATCAATATCGAGCCGCTGGACCAGGAGGAGCTTTCCGCCCGCATTGCCAGCAAGGACTACGATTTAGCGCTGTGCGCCGTAACCGCATCCTACGACAGCCCGGACGCGGTGTTGTCCCAGCTATCTGGGGAAGGGTCCCTTACCGGCTGGCAGAATGAACAGATGTCCGCCTGGATGCAACAGGCGAAATCCGCCTCTTCCATCGAACAGGTCCTTTCCTGCTACCGGTCCGCCGAACAGGTCCTGGCGCAAAACGGGGTGGTCCTCCCGTTGTTTTATGAAGTTTCCTATTATGTCACCGCCCCTTCGGTGACGGGTCTGCGGTTTTCGCCTTTTGGGTGCCATGTGTTCTTTGCCCAGGGCCGCAAAGACGGCTGACGGCTTTTCTCGGGGCCGGATCCTACAAAAAGAAAAAACGCCCTCCGCCCGGATTGCCCGGGCAGAGGGCGTTTTTTTTCGTTTTGCAAAGCCAAGTAGCGGCGATATTACCGTTTGCCGGCGCCGGGATCCTCCTCCAGCAGGCGCATCATTTCCAGCCGCACCTCGCGGTTTTCCTGGTCGTGATTGGAATAGCAAAATAGGTCGACCCCGCCGACCACATAACCCTGGGACAGGTAAAACCGGATCGCCGGCATATTACAGCTTTGGGTTTCCAGCACCATGGCGCGCGCCCCCGCCTTGCGGGAAACCTGCACCGCGTGCTCCATTAGCGCAGCGCCCACCCCTTTGCGGCGGAACGGCTCTTCCACAAACAAATTGGTGACCCGCATCCGGTTGTTCCACCGTTCCAAATTCAATTCTATATAGCCGGCCATGTTGTCTTCTTCATCCACCGCCGCAAACAGCAAAGGGGCGTGCAGCCAATCCTCCATCCAGGTGACTTCCAGCTTCTTTTCCACCGGCGCTTCCAGTTTCTTTTGGCAAAACGCAATCCGGCTGATTCCCGGTTCCACCGTGGTCTCGACGTCCAAATAAGCGTCGGTCCAGTACCGGAACCACATGGTTCTCCCCTTCCAGGATTCGTCCAGCTTGACAATCCGATAAGGATCCATCGCCATTCCTCCTTTTTCCGTGCTCAGCCAATCAATGCCTTCACCGCCTGCGGGATCTGCCCGGCAGTCGCCACCCGGATATCCGCGCCGTCCACTTCCTGGGGCAGGTACCCGTATTGGCAGCCGATAAAGGGCAGCCCGTTGTCTCGGGCGGCCTGCATGTCGTGATGCCGGTCCCCTACCATGACCGCCCGGTCCGGCCGGATTTTGTCCAGCACCATTTTCAGCGTATCCGACTTGGTGCATCCCGGTTCCGCCCCCTGCAGATAGGTAAAATACGGGGCCAGATCCAAAGCAGCGGCAATTTTGCGCACATATCCGTTCGTCCCATTGGTACACACCGCCAGAATATACCCTTCTTCCGAAAGGCGGCGGATCATTTCCGGCACGCCGTCGTACGCGCCGTGGTACCGGTCGATGTTGCGGTATTCCGCCTGCGCCGTCAGCGCCATGAATTCCCCAAAGCGCTCCATGGGCGCCCCGGGCAGCAGCCCTTGATAGATCTCTTCGTCCACGCATCCCATCAGCCGCAGCACCGTGTCGTCGTCCACCTGGGTGTTGGCGAATGTTTTGAGCACTTCCCGATAGGTGGGCAGGATGAACAGCTCAATCCGGTTGAGGGTCCCGTCCATATCAAATACCACCAGTTTTTTCTCTTTCATAACGGTCCTCCTATCGGCCCAGAATAAACCGTTCCACCACCGCGGCAACGCCGTCTTCATCGTTGGACAAGGTGATGTAGTCGGCGGCAGCCTTCACCGGTTCCTGAGCGTTTGCCATGGCAACGCCCAGCCCCGCGAACTCGATCATGGAGCGGTCGTTGAACCCGTCGCCGCAAGCGATCATCTGTTCCCGCGTCAGGCCAAGATGTTCCAGCAGTCTGCCCAGCGAATAGGCTTTGTCGATCTGCTTGGGCATAATTTCCAGGAAAAACGGCTCGGACCGCAGCACGCTCAGCGTGTCCCCCAGCCGGGCTTTCACCTTTTGCTCGACCTGCGCCAGGTAATCGCCTTCTTCCACCATCAGGCACTTGGTCACCGGAAAGCGGACGAAGGATTTGAAATCCTCTACTTCCCGCACCTGCATCCCATTGATGCGGCATTCCAGCGCCACATACGGGTCCTCCTTTTTGGGGGTGATTACCGTCTCGTCCAAATAGGTCATGATATTGGTCTTGTACTCCTGGGACAGATCATACAGCAGCGCGGGGATCTCCGGCGGCAGCGTCTTTTGATAGATCACCTCGCCGGTTTTGGCGTCGATGATCCGGCCGCCGTTAAACGACAGGATATAGCCGCCCCGCTGTTCCAATTCCAGCTGTTTGGCCACCGGCATGATCCCATAGGTGGGCCGGCCGGATGCCAACACGACCCAAACCCCCTTTTCCTGCGCCGCCTTTAGCGCAGCGCGGGTGCGCGGGGTAATCTGCTTTTCTGAATTGGTCAGCGTGCCGTCAATATCCAGCACCAATACTTTGTATTCCATGTTGCTTCTCCCAACCTTCCTTTCGGCATTCCGCTCACCAGTATACCATATTTGCAAAGACTGTGTCTATTTTTTCTGCCATTGTTGACATTCTTTCGGATTTTTGTCAGACTAAAGGCAAAAAGGGGGCGGCCGGATGCAGCGGGAAGATTTTTTTGAACGGGTATGGGATCTGGTGGCGCAAATCCCGCCGGGGAAGGTGGCTACCTACGGGCAGCTGGCAGCCATGCTGGGCCATCCCCGACACGCGCGGCTGGCCGGGGCGGCGCTGCGTTATGCGCCGGACACGCTGCCCTGCCATCGGGTGGTATCCGCCGACGGAAGCTGCGCTTTGCACTGGCCCCAGCAGCAGGCTCTGCTCGCTCGGGAGGGCGTGGCGTTTTTGCCCAACGGGAAGGTGGACTTGCCGCGGTATCGCTGGGAAGGGTAGCCGGCGGACGGACGGGGCCTCTGCCAAAAACTTAAAAAAACGGGAGGTCGTGCCTCCCGTTTTTTATTTGGACAACGCCATTTTCCCTTTTGCCTGTTCGCTTTTTCGCCCTGGGCGCCTTTATTCTTCCTGCGCCCAGCAAGACGCCCGCGCTACCGCCTTATGCCAGCCTTGCAGCAATTTCTGTCGCGTCTGTTCCGCCATTTGCGGCGCATAGCGCTGCTGCGCTGTCCAGGTTGCACGGATTTGCGCCCGGTCTTTCCACACGCCGACCGCCAGCCCCGCCAAAAACGCCGCGCCAAGGGCCGTGGTTTCCCCAATGCCGGGGCGCAGCACCTGCCGGCCAATCAGATCCGCCTGGAACTGCATGAGGAACCGGTTTGCCGAAGCGCCGCCGTCCACCCGAAGATTTTCCAGCGGCACGCCGGTATCCTCCTCCATGGCGGCAAGCACATCATAGGTCTGATAGGCGATGGATTCCAGCGCCGCCCGGATGATATGCTCCCGGCTGGTCCCCCTGGTGAGCCCCAAAATGGCCCCCCGCGCGTACATATCCCAATAAGGCGCTCCCAAGCCGGTAAAGGCCGGGACGATATACACCCCGCCGTTGTCCTCCACCTTTTGGGCAAAATACTCCGTATCCGCCGCTTCGGTGACAAACCGCAGCTGGTCGCGCACCCATTGGACCACCGCGCCGCCTACAAAAACGCTGCCCTCCAGCGCATACTGAACCTTCCCGTCGATCCCCACGGCAATGGTGGTCAGCAGCCCGTTTTTGCTCTGCACCATCCGATCCCCGGTGTTCATCAGCAAAAAGCATCCGGTGCCGTAGGTATTTTTTGCCTGCCCTTCTTCAAAACAGGCCTGCCCGAATAATGCGGCCTGCTGGTCGCCGGCAATGCCGGCCAGCGGCACCTGCACCCCCTGGATATTCACGGTGCCATAGACCTCGCTGGAATTCCGGACCTGGGGCAGCATCTGCATGGGAATGTCCAGCGCCTGGCAGATGCGCGCATCCCACTGCAGGGAGGAAATATCATACAGCATGGTTCTGGACGCGTTGGTATAATCGGTAATGTGCTGCCTGCCGCCGGTGAGTTTCCAAACCAGCCAGCTGTCCACCGTACCGAACAGGATCTGACCTTTCTGCGCCTTTTCCCGCGCGCCCGGCACATGGTCTAGAATCCATTTGATTTTCGTGGCGGAAAAGTACGCGTCAATCAGCAATCCGGTTTTCCTCTTGATATACGCCGTCAATTCCGCGTCCGCCTTGAGCGTTTCGCACAAAGGCGCCGTCCGGCGGCACTGCCAGACAATGGCGTTGTACACCGGCCGCCCGGTCTGCTTATCCCACAAAATGGTGGTTTCCCGCTGGTTGGTGATGCCGATGGCGGCAATCTGCTCCGGCGCGACGCCGGTTTGCGCCAGCGCTTCCATCAACACGCCGTATTGGGAAGAATAGATTTCCATAGGGTCCTGCTCTACCCAGCCCGGCTGCGGATAGATTTGGGTATACTCCTTCTGGGCCATCCCCACCATTTTCTGCTGCCGGTCAAAAATAATACAGCGGGAACTGGTCGTTCCCTGGTCCAGCGCCACCACATACTGTTTCATCTGCTTGCACCTCGGTCGTCGGCTTACATTTTTATGGATTATGTCCAGTATACCAGTACCAAGGCCGGTATGTCCAGTCCGGACCGGCAGGAAAACATGGCGCTATCTTTTTTCTTTTTCCATTGACAAAATTCTTTCTCCCCAGTTATAATAGAAAAAGAAATGCGCAGAAAAGACCAGCGTCTGGATGCTGTTGTCAAAGAGAGGGGGCCCCAGGGCTGCAAGGCTCCCCAAAGCACGGACGCAAGCCATCTTGGAGCAGCGGCGCGACGAGCGCCGACGGCCCAGCCCCCGTTACCGGCTGTTGAGTGACCATTGCCAGATTGGCAAGGTAATGCGGGTGGTACCACGGAGCGTTCGCTTCGCCCTGATTTTTGCAGGGGCGAAGCGTTTCTTTTTGCCGCCCGAAGGCAGAAAAAACAAAAGAAAGCAGGATGAACCAAATGGAATGGACCGGTCTGAACGAATTGCGCGAGCAGTTCTTCTCCTTTTTTGAAAGCAAGGGGCATACCCGTCTGCCCAGCTACCCGCTGGTGCCGATTGACGACAAAAGCTTACTGCTCATCAATTCCGGCATGGCGCCGATGAAGAAATTTTTCCTGGGGACGGAAACCCCGCCCAACAAGCGGGTGACCACCTGCCAAAAATGCATCCGTACGCCGGATATTGAAAATATCGGCCACACCGCCCGCCACGGCACTTATTTTGAAATGCTGGGGAACTTCTCCTTTGGCGATTACTTCAAAAAAGAAGCCACTGCCTGGGCGTGGGAATTTTTGACCAAAGTACTGGAAATCCCGGTAGACCGCCTGTGGGTGTCCATCTATCAGGATGACGACGAGGCGTTCGACATCTGGACCAATCAAGTCGGGGTTGCGCCGGAACGGATTGTCCGGCTGGGTAAGGAAGACAATTTCTGGGAACACGGGTCCGGCCCGTGCGGCCCCTGCTCGGAAATCTATTTTGACCGCGGGCCGGAATACGGCTGCGGCAAGCCCACCTGCGGCATCGGGTGCGACTGCGACCGCTATATGGAAATCTGGAACCTGGTTTTCTCCCAGTACGACAGCGACGGCGAGGGCCACTATGCGCGTTTGAACCCGCCCAACATCGATACCGGCATGGGGCTGGAGCGCCTGGCCTGCGTGATGCAGAACGTGGGCAACCTGTTTGAAGTAGATACCGTCCAGAATATTATGAAGCACATCAGCCGCATCGCCGGCGCCCATTACGGCGAGGACGCCAAAGCGGACATTTCCCTGCGGGTGATTACCGACCACATCCGCAGCACCACTTTCATGGTTGGGGACGGGGTAGTTCCCTCCAACGAAGGGCGCGGCTATGTTTTGCGCCGGCTGCTGCGCCGGGCGGCGCGGCACGGCCGGCTGCTGGGCATTCAGCATCCGTTTTTGTACCAGGTGTGCCAGACGGTGATCCAAGAAAACGCTTCCGCCTATCCGGAACTGGTGGAAAAGCAGGACTACATTATCAAAGTCATCCAGGTGGAGGAGGAACGGTTCTCCAAAACCATTGACCAGGGCATGGAAATCCTCAACGGCATTATGGACAAAATCAGCGCCGATGCGATCAACCAGGCCGTCTTTTCCGGCGAGGATGCGTTCCGCCTGTACGACACGTTCGGCTTCCCCATCGACCTGACCAAGGAAATTCTGGCCGAACGCAACCTGCGCATCGACGAAGAGGCCTTCTTCCGCCTGATGGACGAACAGCGCCAGCGCGCCCGCGACGCCAGAAAGGACGTTAGCGGCTGGGATACCGACGAGGCGGTCGCAGTAGAGGGCAAGGCCCATTTCATCGGCTATGAGAAAACCTGCGGCCACGGCAAGATCCTGGCCATTTTAGACGAAGACGGCAAGCCCGTCTCCTCTTTGACCGAAGGGATGAAAGCCACGGTGGTGTTGGATTCCACGCCTTTCTACGCGGAAAGCGGCGGCCAGGTGGGCGACAGCGGTGTGATCCTGCGCGGCAAATCCATCTTCCGGGTCAAAGACTGTAAAAAATCCCCCACCGGCCAATTTTTGCATCTCGGCATTCTGAAAAGCGGGCTGCTCAATGAAGCAGATGAGATCGAGGCCATCGTCGACGAAGAACGCCGGGCCGCCATTATGCGCAACCACACTGCCTGCCATCTGCTGCAGGCGGCGCTGCGCCAGGTGCTGGGCACCCATGTCCAGCAGGCGGGTTCCATGGTGGACGAACACCGCTGCCGGTTCGACTTTACGCATTTTTCCGCCATGACGCCGGAGGAACTGGCCCAAACCGAAGCCAAGGTCAACCAGCTGATCCTCGGCGCATATGATGTGACGGTGACAGAAATGCCCATTGCCGAAGCCAAAAAGCTGGGCGCCATGGCGCTGTTTGGTGAAAAATATGGAGAGACGGTACGGGTCTGCAATGTGTCCGGCAAATCCATCGAGCTTTGCGGCGGCACCCATGTGAGCAATACGGCGCGGATCGGCCTGTTTAAAATCGTTTCCGAGTCGTCGGTAGCCGCCGGCGTACGCCGGATCGAGGCGGCAACCGGTACCAACGTGCTGGATTTGATCCATCAGGACGAACAGCTGCTGGCGCTGGCCTGCGAGCACCTGAAAGCGGGAAGCCCGTCGGAACTGCCCCAGAAGGCGGAATCGCTGACCGCCCAGCTCAAGGAAAAAGAAAAACAGGTGGAAACGCTGCAGCATAAGATTGCCGGCATGCGGATCGAGGGCCTGTTCCAGAACGCCATGGAGGTCAAAGGCTGCAAGGTGATTTTCGCCGGATTCACCGGGACGGCGCCGGACGCGGTCAAAGCCATGTGCGACCAGGTCCGGGCAAACGCGCCGAAGATGGTGGCGGTCTTCGCGTCCATCCTAGGGCAGAAAGCCACAGTATTTGCCGCATGCGGCGACGAAGCCGTGAAGAAAGGCGCCCACGCGGGCAACCTGATCCGCCAGCTCACTGCCCAACTCGGCGGCAAAGGCGGCGGCCGGGCTGAGCAGGCGCAAGGCGGCGTGACGGAAATCTTCCGGATCGACGAAGTGCTGGCCGGCGTCCCCGCCATGCTCGAACAGATGATTCAGGACTAGGAGGAAAGAAAATGGACTGCTTGTTTTGTCAGATTGCCGCCGGGAAAATCCCCAGCAAAACCGTGTACGAGGATGCGGAAATCCTCGCGTTTTACGACATCCAGCCGCAAGCGCCGGTCCATGTGCTGGTCATCCCCAAAGAACATATCCCTTCGGTAGACGGGATCACTCCGGAAAATAGCGACGTGGTTTCGCATATTTTTGAAAAGATCCCTCATATTGCCGCCAGCCTTGGACTGACCGGCGGTTACCGGGTGATTTCCAACTGTGGGTCGGACGCCGGCCAGACGGTGCCCCATCTGCATTTCCACATTCTGGGCGGCAAGCCGCTGAGCCTGACCATGGCTTAGTCTGCCTTGCGCTTGTCTTTGAAAGGAGTCTTTTGCATGAACGATGCCAAAACGTATGAATTACAGGTGGCGGGCCTCACCCGTCAGCTGCCGCTGTGTCCCATCAACGATAAGACGTCGATCGCCGCCTTTATCATGTTTTCCGACGTGGAATTGACCATCGCCTGCGCCACCGAGCTGCTGAAAAAAGTGCCGGAGCACGATGTGATTTTGACCGCGGAATCCAAAGGGATCCCGCTGGCCTATGAAATGTCCCGGCAAAGCGGGATCAAATATATCCTGGCCCGCAAAAGCGCCAAGCTGTATATGTACAATCCCGTCGGGGTCGACGTCAAATCCATCACCACCGCCCGCCTGCAGACTTTGTATCTGGATCAGCACGACCTGGATTACCTCAACGGCAAACGCGTGCTGGTGGTGGACGACGTCATCAGCACCGGGGAATCGCTCAATGCGCTGGAAGAATTGGTCCGTAAAGCCGGCGGCACCATTGCCGGGCGGGCCGCCGTATTGGCCGAAGGGGATGCCGCAAAACGCCATGATATCCTGTATCTGGCGCCGCTCCCCATTTTTACGGAAGAATAAAAGGAGTCGATCACCATGAAAAGACTGCTGTGTTGGATTGGCTTAGGAAGCTTGTCTGCCGCAGCAGTCTTTTGTTGTCTGTACCCGGCGATGGAATGGTTGCTGCCGCTGGCGGCTTTGCTGGGTCTGGTCGGGATTTTCAGCCTATTGCACAAAAGAACCTATCCGGTTGCGCTGGCTTTCTTAAGCGCCGTTGCCATGCTGCTGTTTTGCGCTCTGTACCAGTACCGGAACATCCGCCCGTTGGCGTCTTTCCCAGGCAAAACGCTGTCCTTGTCCGGCATTGTGCTGGAAACCGGCCGCTCCTCCTTCCTGCTGAAGGGCACTACCGCCGGCGGGCAGGCGCTCAAGATCCAGGTGTGGTGCAGTACCGATATGGTCCCGGACCGCTTCGCCCAATTTTCCGGTACGGTTCAATGCGAGCAGATCCGTTCCACCGACCGTTTCGACAGCGAAAGCTATTACCGGTCCCGGAATATCTTTTTGCAAGGCCAGCTGTCTGAAGGCTCTTTTACCAAGCCGGATTCCATGCCGCTGTGGTCTCTGCCCGGCCGGCTGAACGATTTTCTCTGCGGCAAAGTGCAGCAGCTTCTGCCGGAACAAGCCAGTGCTTTGGTCAACGCTGCGGTATTGGGCAACCGGTCCGCTTTGTCCGACGAGCAGTATGAGCTGTTCGAACAGCTGGGGATCCAACATTTGCTGGCGGTCAGCGGGATTCATCTTACCATCCTGACTGGCATGGTATCCCTGGTGCTGCGGCGATCTTTTCTCGGCCGCCGGGGAAAGCTTGTTTGCCAAATGCTCTTTGTGGTGTTCTATCTGCTGCTTACGGGAATGAGCCCCAGCATTCTGCGGGCAGGGATTATGCTGTTGCTATCCTTTGCCGCGCAGTTGATCTGGCGGCAGACCGACGCCCCGACCAGCCTGGCCGCAGCGGTCCTTTGCATGCTATATGCCAACCCGTTTTTGGCAATGAACACCGGGTTTCAGTTTTCGGTCTTGACCACCATCGGCGTGCGGATCCTGGCTTCTCCCATGGCAGAGATGGTGGTGGGACTGTGGAAAAGAAAACCCTGTCCGCCGGTCGCCGCAAAATGGATCCGGGGATGCAGCGTTGCGTTTTGCGCCTGTGCTTGCGCCACACCGCTGACCGTTTTGTACGACGGCTGTTTCGTCCCCTTGTCCATCCCGGCAAACCTTATGCTTTCCCCGCTGTTCACCCCGGTTTTGATTGCCGGCAGTTTGCTGGTATTGTTCTGCGCCATCCCGTTTCTGGGCGCGGTCTTTGCGTTTCCCGCCTTCTTTTTGTCCAACCTGTTTTTGAAAGCGGCCGGCCTGCTGGCCAAGATTGGACCGGGTCCCGTCTACGCCGACGGCCCGGCTCCGGTCATTGCCGCCCTCTGCATCATCGTCGCCATCGGATACGGCGCCTACCGGGCGAACCGGCGCGCCATGTTCTTCGCTTTGTGCGTTTGCGTGCTGTTGAGCAGCGTATCCATTTCCGCACAAGCCTGGATCAACTCCGGGCAGATCTACGGTTACACCGCCGCCTTTGAGAAACGGATTTTACAGATCTTTACCTACCACGGGCATGCCGTTGTCATCGGCCATCTTTCCGGCCAGGCGCAGATTGAGCAGGCAGCGCAGGAATTAAAACGGCAAAACGTCCACACCGTGGATTGTCTGATGCTGCTGCCCAACGGCGGGGATCCCCGCGTTTCCTTCGCTGCACTCACCGAGTCGTTTTCTGTTTCCGCGGTGGTGTACTCCGACCAGGACAACCTGTCCACCCAGGCCGCCGAAAGCCTTTCGCAGATTCCGGCATACGACATCGAACATACGGCGGTGGAGTTCTGGCAGACCGGCACCGTCCGGCTGCTGGACGGCGGCGCTGTGGACTTGAGCGTCGGCGCAAAAAAGCTGTTAATTTTGCCGGCGGATTGTGCTATACTGGAACAGGAGCAGTCCCACTGGGACCTTGTGATCACATCCTGGGATACGCCTGTGGACGTGTCTGCCGACGCGCTGCTGTGCGCCCGGGACTTCTGGGGAGAAGACGGGCAGCATCCCCACGCTTTTCTGCTGTATCCCGGACGCGGCGTGCGCTACCGGATTGCCGCCACATCGTGAAAGGAGGTGCGCCATGCGCATTGAGAAAGAAACCGACCTGCTGCGCCATCTCAAGGCGGAACCCTGTTGTCCGGTGTACCTGCTGTATGGCGCGCAAACCTACCTGGTCCGGCTGTACGCCAAAAAGCTGCGGGAAAAGGCGGTCCCGGCAAACCTGGCCGCCTGGAACCTGACTGTTTTTGACGCCGCCCGCACCGGGATGGACGAAGTATCCGACGCGCTGGAAAGCGTCAGCCTGTCCGGCGGCATCCGGTGCGTCCAGCTCACCGATTTGGATGCGGACAAGCTCCCGGCGGCGGAATGGTCCAAACTGCAGCAGCGGTTGGAGGATTTGCCCGACGGTACGGTGTTGATCTTCAGCCAGCAAAACGTCCCGGTGGATCCCAAAAAATCCGCCCGGTGGCGCGCCATCCTCAAGCGGGTGGAACAAGCTGGCGCATCCGTACTGCTGGACGGCCGGTCCCGGAAAGATACTGCCCGTTTTTTGGCGGCGCTCTGCCAACAAAACGGCTGCATCGCCTCGCCGGCGCTCTGCGAGCAGCTGATCGACCGCTGCGGGGACGATATGCAGCTGCTGGCACAGGAAATGGAAAAACTATGCGCGTACCAGCAGCAGGGGGAAATCCCCATGGAGGCGATGGAGCAGCTGTGCATCCGCCAGCTGGACGCCAATGTATTTGACCTGGCCCGCCGGATCGTGGGGAAAAACCTGTCCGGCGCGCTGGAAAATCTTTCGGAACTGTTCGCCATGGGCAACGAGCCGGTGGCGATTCTCGGCGCGCTCAACACCTCTTTTATCGACCTGTACCGCTGCAAAACCGCCCGGGAACAGGGACTTGGCGTTTCGGACGTCACCGCCGCGTTTTCCTACCGCGGCCGGGAATTTCGGGTGCGCAACGCCATGCGGGACGCCGACCGGTTTTCCCGCCGGCAGCTTTCCCGCTGCCTGAGCCTGCTGGCGGATACGGATTATCAGCTGAAAAGCAGCCGCACCGATCCGCAGGTCCTGCTTCAGCAAGCGGTGGTGCGCCTATTCCAGGCACTGCATCAGCAAGGGGGAAGGCCGTCATGATCCATCTGCGCCAAGCCGTGGTGGTGGAAGGCAAATACGACAAGATCCGCCTTTCGTCCTTGATCGACGCGCCAATCCTGGTGACCAACGGCTTTCGGATTTTCCATGACCGGGAGCAAATGGCGCTGCTGCGCCGCCTGGCCCGGCAGGACGGCCTATTGATTTTAACCGATTCAGATACGGCGGGATTCCGGATTCGCAACTACCTGAAGTCCGCCATTCCCCAGGGCAAGCTGTTCCACGCCTATATCCCGGAAATTCTGGGGAAAGAGCCGCGGAAAAAGCAGCCCTCCAAGGAAGGGACGCTGGGGGTAGAGGGGATGGACCGGCAGATCCTGATCGAAGCGCTGCAAAAAAGCGGCGTGCTGTTTACCGAACAGCCCAAACCGGACCCCGTTACCCGGCTGGATTTTTACGAAGCCGGATTGTCTGGCAGCCCGGACAGCAGCGCAAAACGGCTTTTTTTGCTGCGTGAGCTGGGCTTGCCCAAATACCTGTCCGCCGGCGCGCTGCTGCAGGCGGTAAATGCGCTGATGACCCGGGCGGAATTTTTGGCCCTGGTGCAACGGCTGCCGCAGGAGCGGCGGTGATGGAAGGAGAATCTGGATGCGACTGGCTTCCTTGTCATTTTTATATGGATTCCTGCCCGCCGCATGGATCCTTTATTCCCTGTTTCCCAAGCGGGTGCGCTGGGCGGCGCTACTGGTCTGCTCGGCGGCGTTCTGTTTTTTGGCGGACCCGTCTGCGCTGCTGCTATTCGCCGTTTCCGCCACGGTGGACTACGGGCTGGGGCTTTGGATGGAGCGGTTTGAAGAGCAAAACCAAAAACGCCGGACCATTATGATCCTCATGGTATCCAAAAACCTGTTGCTGTTTTTTGGCATCTCCATCTATTGTCAGCTCAAGGGGCTGCAAACCCCGCTGGGGCTGTCGGTATGCACCCTGCTGGGTACCGGCTATGCGGTGGATATTTACAATGGGGAAGCTTTGTATGAGCATCATTGGGGGAAATTTTTGCTATCCCACCTTTTGTTTATGAAACTGCCCGCCGGGCCTTTGGTGCGTTACCGGACCATGCGCGAACAGCTTTCAGCGCCAAAAATCCATCTGGATGCATTGGGCGAGCCGATCTGCCTTTTGATTCAGGGGGTAGCCAAACAGGTCATCCTCGGCACTCCCATGCAGCAGCTGTACCGCACCTTGTCCTCCTTTTCCCGGGCGGACCATTCGGTGTTTTCTCTGTGGCTGATGCCCTTATGCGCCGCTATGAGCTTGTATTTCACCCTTTCCGGCTACTGCGACATGGCCCGCGGACTGGGCGGAATGTTCGGGATCTCCCTGCCTCGGAATTTTTATTACCCGTACCAGTCCCGCTCCATCACAGATTTTGTGGGGCGGTTCCAGATCTCGGTAACCAATTATCTGAAGACCTACCTATACCACCCGTTGGGGGAGGATTCCGGCGGATTCGTTTCTTCCGCGCTGAACATCAGCGTGGTCACACTGCTGTGGGGGCTTTGGTTTGGGTTCCGCATCAACTACCTGGTTTGGGGCGGCTATTTTGTCCTGCTGATTTTGCTGGAACGCTCTGTGTGGGGAAAAATCATGACCAAACTGCCCGTTTTCTTCTTGCGGGTTTATACCTTCGCGCTGGTATTGTTCTCCTTTGTCATTTTCAACGGACGCAGCATGGCGCAGAGCCTGTTTTTCTTCCGCGGCATGCTGGGGTTGGGGAACCTGCCGCTTGCCACAGCCTCGTCGCTGTACCTTGCCAGCCAGTACGCGTTTTTCCTGGTGCTGTCCGTCCTGTTCAGCACCAGCCTGCCTCATTCGCTCAAAGGCGCGCTGAAAAAGAGGTTCCCCACCGCCGCTTCGCTGACCGGCGCGGTCTGCTACGGCGCGTTGCTGGTCTTGTCCACAGGGTTTATCCTGTACTCTTAACTCATTGCAAAAGGAGGACGCCATGCGCATTCAAAAAATCGTCTCCTGCTTTTTGCTGCTGCTGTTTTTTGTCCCCGCCGCCGCTTTTGGCTTGACCGGCTCCTGGGACGCCCTTTTCTGGCCCAAGGGCGAGGACCTGCTGGATGGCAGCGCCGCCGGGCAGATCGAAGAATCCCTGGTCGCCGCGTTTCCAGGACGGGACTGGCTTTGCGGCGGGACTGCCGCGCTGCAAACCGCATTGGGTCAAAACCAGTATAATAACTGCTTTTACAGCGAAAACGGCATCATCCGCAACCTCCCGGACGCAGACGAGCAGATTACGGCGCAAAATTTGCAGGCCCTGCAGCAATACGCCGCCAGCACCCGCTCCCCTTGTTACTTTCTGCTGTGCCCCACTGCCGCCGCCATCGAACAAAACCAGATCCCCAGCCTGGCGCTGGAGCTTCTGTTCAACCAAAAGCAGTATATCCAGCGCTGCTACAGCAGCCTGTCCTCCCTGGTTTATACCATCGACGGATACAATAGCTTATTTTCACACCAATCTGAGTACCTGTTCTACCGGACCGATTCCCGCCTTACCGCGCTGGGCTGCTATCATCTGTACGTCAGCGCCGGCGCCAAACTGGGGTATTCCGCCCGTTCCATGGATTATTTTTCTATTTCCCACCCTGTCCACGATTTTGTGGGGAACGTGGCTTCCCTGGTTCCGTACGTATCGGTGCAGCCTGATTTGATTTCCCTGTTTCATTATCAAAAGCACAACTGGACCATCTGGCTGCAGCCCGATCCCGGCACCAATGAGGAAAAAATCCGCCTGTACGATTTGTCCCAGCTGGAAAGCGACGATCCGCTGCGGGTATACCTGGGACCGGACTGCGGCGTCACCGACCTGCTGATCCCCGACACTCCTTATGACGGGACCCTACTGGTCTTTACCGACGGCAGCTGCGACGCCCTTTTCCCCCTGATGGCCCTTCACTACCAGCAGGTACGGGTGGTGGATCTGAACACAGCCACCCCGGCCCAGCTGTCCCAAATCGATCCCGACTGCTTCGATCAGGTGCTGTTCGCCTTTTCGGTAGAGCACTTCGGATACGATAGTTTCGTCAGCGACGCATTGGGCGCAGGCCCCCTCTCCTGACCCCCTTTTGGGAAAAAAGAAGCCCGGCGCCAAAAAGGCGCCGGGCTTTTTCGCAGGCTAATTTTTCAAACTTTGCAGCGGCGCCGGAATCCGGCCGCCGCGTCGGATAAATTTGGCGGGGCTCACCTGGTTCACCGGCATGACCGGACCGCTGCCCAGCAGGCCACCAAAGGAAAGCTCCTCCCCTTCTTTTTTGCCGATGGCCGGGATAATCCGCACCGCCGTCGTCTTGGAGTTGACCATACCGATGGCCGCCTCGTCCGCAATGATCGCGGCGATGACCTCCGCCGGCGTGTCCCCGGGACAGACGATCATGTCCAGCCCCACCGAACAAACGGCGGTCATCGCTTCCAGCTTCTCCAGCTTTAGACAACCGGTGCGGGCGGCGGCGATCATGCCCGCATCTTCCGACACGGGGATGAAGGCGCCAGACAAGCCGCCCACATGGGACGATGCCATCACCCCGCCTTTTTTCACCGCGTCGTTTAGCAGCGCCAGCGCCGCCGTCGTCCCGTAGCAGCCGCACTGCTCCAGCCCCATCGCTTCCAGGATATGGGCCACCGAATCCCCTACCGCCGGCGTCGGCGCCAAGGACAGGTCTACAATCCCAAACGGCACGCCCAGCCGCCGGGATGCTTCCGATCCCACCAGCTGGCCCATCCGCGTGATCTTGAACGCCGTCTTTTTGATGATGTCCGCCACATCCGTCAAATTTCCATCAGGGCATTTGGCCACCGCCGCCCGAACCACGCCCGGCCCGGATACCCCTACGTTGATGACGCATTCCGGCTCTCCCGGCCCGTGGAACGCGCCCGCCATGAAAGGGTTGTCCTCCGGCGCGTTGCAGAATACCACCAGTTTGGCCGCGCCGATGCAGTCCCGGTCGGCCGTCAGGCGGGCGGCTTCACAAACGGTTTTGCCCATGACCCCCACCGCGTCCATATTGATCCCTGTTTTCGTGGAACCAATATTCACCGAAGAGCAGACAAATTCCGTCTGGGCCAGCGCCTGGGGGATGGATTCCATCAGTTCCCGGTCGCCGGCGGCAAAGCCCTTATGCACCAGCGCGGAGTAGCCGCCGATAAAATTGACCCCCACGGCTTTGGCCGCCCTGTCCAGAGTCAGAGCATACTTCACCGGGTCCCCGCCGGACGCCGCCACCAGCATGGCGATGGGGGTGACCGCAATGCGTTTGTTGATGATCGGTATCCCGTATTCCGCCTCGATCTGTTCGCCCACCTGCACCAGATCTTTGGCATAGGCGGTGATCTTTTGATAGACCTTCTCGCAGGACCGGTCAATATCCGGATCGCAGCAGGACAACAGGGAAATACCCATGGTAATCGTCCGGATGTCCAGATGCTCCTCTTCGATCATCTGCACCGTTTCCATAATGTCTTTCATATTCATCATGGCCGTGTCCCCCTTAAATCCGATGCATGGAAAGGAAGATGTCCTCATGCATCACATGGATCTTGAGATTCTTCTGCTCTCCCAGCTGGTTCATCGAGTCGGACAGCCCCTGGATCCCACCGGACAGATGGTCGATGTTCACCAACATCACCATCACAAACATCTCCTGCAGGACCGATTGGGTCACTTCGATGACGTTGGCATGATGCGCCGCGCAGACCTGGCTAACCGCCGCCAGGATCCCCACCTGATCTTGCCCTACTACCGTAATGATTGCCCTCATTTTCACATTCTCCTTTATGATAAATTGTCCTCATATCAAGGACATTTTTCCGAAATTGTTCTTAAAACGAGTATATAAGAGGGCGAACGGACTGGTTCGCCCTTTTGTGTGTCTCTGACGCACAGATTGTTGTTCCAGTTACCGGCAGCTGTCCACCAACCAGCGGAACAGATTGACGAAATCTGCAAAGCGCTGCGCCATGTTTTCCGGATGGAACTGGACGCACAGGATCTTCTTCTCTTTGCACTCGATCGCTTCCACAATGCCGTCGGCTGCGGTACCGGTCACCACAAAACCAGGCGCGATGTCTTTTACCGCCTGGTGATGGAAGGAGTTGGTCATAATCTTATCCGCCCCCATCCGTTCCCGGATGATGCTTCCTTCCGCCAGCGTGACCCAATGGAACGGCTCGTCCCTGGCTTCCATACTGCCGCGGTGGGCCTGGGTGGTCTGGGTCTGGCCATGGATATCCTGGATCATGTTGCCGCCGTAGAGCACATTGATGACCTGCATGCCGCGGCAGATGCCCAGCACCGGTTTTTTCGCCGCCACGCAGCGTTTTACCATCTGCATTTCAAAAATATCCTGGTTCATATCGAAAAATTCCATCCACCGGGAGGGTTCTTCCCCATACATCTGCGGCGCCACATCGAAGCCGCCAGGGCAGAGGTACCCGTCGATGGCGTCCACATACGCCGCGATCATCTCCTGATCGGTGGTAACTGGCGTGACCATAGGGCATCCCCCCGCCATCTGGACCGATTTGACATAATCCCCGCCAATCGTAAAGGAACCCCGCGGGCCCGCTTTTTTGGAAAAGCTTCCCGTAATGCCGATTACTGGTTTCTCACTCATACCAGACTTCCTTCCCTTCCGGTCAAAATTGCCCTTGCCGCGGGGCATTGTTTGCAAACAGTATACCATACCCGCCGGGGGCTTTCAATCCATTTTTTGTGCAAAGCCCCAGGAATTCCTGCAAAAAAACGAGAAAATCTGTGACGGAGCGTTGTCGAGCCCGCCGCAGATGTGCTATACTGTTGTTATTCTCCCAAGGGAAGGAAGCACTCCTGATGTATTTGAATATTTTTGACAGCCATACCCACAGCGATACGTCCTGGGACGCGGAACATTCCATCACCTTTTTGTGCGAAACCGCGGTGAAAAAGGGCATCCTGGGATTCGCCATCACAGACCACTGCGAGATCAACGAATATGAATCTCGGGACATCGAGGCCCGCATTATGCAGGGGCATTTTGAAATGCTCAAAGCCCGGGCCGCCTTTGGCAAAAGCATTATGCTTTCCTATGGAATCGAATTGGGGCAGATGAATTATGATCTGAACCTGACGCGGCATGTGCTGGCGATGAAACCGTACGATTTTGTGCTGGGCTCGCTTCATTGCATCCGCGGGGACCAGGATTTTTATTATATGGACTTTCAGGGCACAGACCCCTATGCGCTGCTGGAGGAATATTACAAAGAGCTTTACGAGATTGCCAAGCTCAACCTGTTCGACAGCATGGCGCATATTTCCTATCCCATCCGGTATATGAACGGGAAGTGCGGGCTGGGGGTGGATTTGTCCCGGATGGACGATCTCATCGACCTGACGCTGCGCACCCTGGCCCAAAACGGCAAGGCGCTGGAAATCAACACCTCCGGCCTGCGCGGCCCCATTGGGGAAACCTCCCCGACGCTCAAATATGTCAAACGGTTCCGGGAACTGGGGGGAGAATACCTCACCCTGGGGTCCGACGCCCACGCGGCGGAGGAACTGGGCGAAGGAATCCAGGAGACTATGGCCATGGCCAGCCAGGCGGGATTCCAGTACTTTACGTTTTATAAAAAACGGCAGCCCCGGCTGCTTCAAATCTACTAGGAGGAATGGTTTATGGATCGACTGCTTTCTTTATTGCAGGCCAACGCGCGGCTGACCAATCAGCAGCTGGCCGTTATGTTGGGGCGGGAGGAAAAGGATGTGGAAGCCGCTATCGCGGCATATGAAAAAGCGGGCGTAATCCGCGGATACCAGGCGGTCATCGACTGGGACAAAACCGATTCCCCCACCGTTTTTGCCCGCATTGAAATCAAAGTCACCCCCAAAAAGGATTTTGGCTTTGAGGAAATTGCCCGCACCATCATGGATCTGGAGCAGGTGCAATCTGTCAGCTTGATGAGCGGCGGCTACGATCTGGCTGTCACCGTTTCGGGAAAGACCTTCCGGGATATCGCCTTGTTTGTGGCCCATCGGCTGTCCCCCATCGAATCGGTCAATTCCACCGCAACCCATTTTATTTTGAAAAAATACAAAGAGCGGGGCATCGTGTTGGAAGAGGAGGTCCCGGACGAGAGGAGAATGACGCTGCTGTGATCGATTATGATAAAGTGCTGTCCCAGCGGGCCGTCGCCATCCGCCCTTCGGGCATTCGCCGGTTTTTTGACATCGCTGCGGAGATGGAAGGGGTCATTTCGCTGGGGGTGGGCGAACCGGACTTTAAAACGCCCTGGAGCATCCGCCACGCCGGCGCGGAATCGCTGGAAAAAGGGCGGACCTGGTATACCGCCAACGCTGGGCTTGCTCCGCTGCGGACAGAAATTTCCAATTATCTGCAGCGCCGGTTTGCCCTGTCCTATGACCCGGACAAGGAAATCCTCGTTACCGTCGGCGGATCTGAAGCCATCGACATCTGCATTCGCGCGCTGATCGATCCCGGGGACGAAATTTTGCTGCCTGAGCCGTGTTTCGTGGCATACTCCCCCATCGGCGCCTTGGCCGACGCGAAGGTCATTCCCATCTCCACCCGGGCGGAAGACGGGTTCCGCCTGACCGCCCAGCAGCTGCGGGAACATCTAACCCCGCGGACTAAGCTGCTGGTCCTGCCGTTCCCCAATAACCCCACCGGCGCCGTCATGCGCCGGGAGCACCTGGAAGAGATCGCTGCGGTGCTGCGGGGAACAGACGTGATGGTTTTGTCGGATGAAATCTATGCCGAACTGACCTATGGCCCCCAGCGGCACGTCTCCATTGCCGAGATCGACGGGATGAAGGAACGCACCGTGGTAGTAAATGGCTTTTCCAAAGCCTATGCCATGACCGGATGGCGGCTGGGCTACGCCGCCGGTCCGGCCCCGATCATCAGCCAGATGACGAAAATCCACCAGTTCGCCATTATGTGCGCGCCTACTACCAGCCAATACGCGGCGGTGGAGGCCCTGCGCCACTGCGACGACGAAATTGAGGCGATGGCGGTCCAGTATGATATGCGTCGCCGGCTTTTGGTGGATACCCTAAACCAGATAGGACTTTCCTGCTTTTCGCCGGAAGGGACGTTCTATGTCTTCCCCAGCATCCAGTCCACCGGCCTCAGCTCCGCCGAGTTCTGCGAGCGGCTGTTGTACGCCCAGAAGGTGGCGGTGATCCCCGGCGACGCATTCGGCGCTTCCGGCGAGGGGTTTGTCCGGATTTCCTATTCCTATTCCGTAGACCATCTGCTGGAAGCCACGCGCCGGATTCAGACATTTCTGGAGCAACTGAAAAACGAATCCTGACCAACGCAGCCGGGCGCAGGCCGTCCGGCTGTTTTTTCCGCTGCAAAGGAGGGATTGTTGTTTGCCGCAGGTCAGCATACAAAAAACCGATTCTTACGATCCGGCATGTGTAGAAGCCGCCGTCCGGGCCCACTTTCAAGCGCTGGGCCTGGCCCAACGGATCCGGCCGGACATGAAAATCGCCATCAAACCCAACTTGATTATGAAACGCCGGCCGGAAGACGCCGTCACCACCCACCCGGCGGTGGTGGAGGCCGTCATCCGCCAGCTCCAGGCGCTTGGGGCGCGGGAAATCGTCATCGCCGAAAGTCCCGGCGGCCCCTACACCGCGTCGCTGCTGCGCAGCCTGTACGAAACCTGCGGTATGGCCGAAGTGGCGCGCCGCACCGGGGTCGCGCTCAATCTGGATACGAGCAGCCGCCAGGTTGCCGGGACGGGGGAGGTGACCCGCCAGTTCACCATCCTCACCCCCATCGCCGACGCGGACCTGGTGCTAAACCTGTGCAAGCTCAAGACCCACTGCATGACGGTGCTCAGTGGCGCGGTAAAAAACCTGTTCGGCTGCGTGCCCGGGCTGATGAAACCGGAGCTGCACATGCGCTATCCCCAGAAGGAGGATTTTTGCCGGATGCTGCTGGACCTGTCCGCCGCGCTGCCGCCGGTCATCAGCCTGGTGGATGCAGTGGACGCCATGGAAGGGGATGGGCCTACCGGCGGGAAGAAAAAGCATGTGGGCCTGACGCTGTGCTCCGCCGACCGCTACGCCCTGGACCTGGTCAACGCCGCAGTGGTGGGAATCGACCCGCAGGAGATTTTGACGGTACGCCAATCCATCGAGCGTGGCCTTTGCCCTGCCGACTTGGAACAGATCACCCTGCTGGGCGACCGGGACGCTCTGACCCAGGCAGGTCCCTTTTTGCGCCCGCGGTCCAAACAGGCGGATTTTTCCTCCCAGTTCCCGGCGCTACTGCGCCCGCTGGCCCAAAAAGCCGCCCGGTGGATCCAGCCGCGCCCGCGGATTCGCCGCAGGGATTGCATCGGCTGCGGGAAATGCGCGCAAAGCTGCCCGGCGCATACCATCCGCATCCAGCAGCACAAAGCGGTGATTTCCTATGAAAACTGCATCCACTGCTTCTGCTGCCATGAAATGTGCCCGGAGCAGGCGGTGGAGATCCGGCGGCTGGGCGTGTTCGACCTGTGACGGAGGCGGTTGGGACGCCCCAGGCAAAAGTCCTGAATCCATTGGGCCTTTTCCGCGAAAAATTTGACAAAAACGCCGATTCTTTTCCACTTGATGGCAAAAGGATGGCGTTTTTCTTGTGTTACCGGGCCCGCATTGGTATAATATTTTCAAAAAAACGGAAAAAGAGGTGTTCCCGAGTTGGAAGCAAAGCAAAGCAAACCGATAAAAGCCTTTTGGAAAAATGCGTTCCAGCGCTATTTTATTGACGCCATGGGCGCCATGGCCCTGGGGCTGTTCTCCTCTTTGATTATTGGGCTGATCCTTTCCCAGCTGAGCAAGTTCTCCTTCCTCGCCTTTTTGGCCCCCTATGCGGAAATGGTCAGCGCGTCCTCCCCGGTGGTAGGCGCCGCCATCGGCGTGGCCATCGCCCACGGGCTGAAGGCCAAACCGCTGGTGCTGTTCTCCTGCGCCATCTCCGGCGCCTACGGTTACGCGGTAGGCGGCCCGGTGGGCGCCTACATCGGCGCGGTGTTCGGCGCGGAAATCGGCGGACTGGTGGCGGGCAAGACCAAAGTCGATATCATCGTCAGCCCCATTGTCACCATCGTCAGCGGCTGTGCGGTGGCGCAGCTGGTGGGTCCGGGCATCCAGGCCCTGATGAACGGGCTGGGCGCCATCATCAATTCCGCCACCCAGCTGACCCCGTTGCCTATGGGCATCCTGGTCTCGGTGATTGTGGGCATGGTGCTCACCGCCCCCATCAGCTCTGCTGCCCTTTGTATCATGCTGGACCTCAATGGGCTGTCCGCGGGGGCGGCGGTGGTGGGATGCTGCTGCCAGATGGTGGGCTTTGCCGTCGCCAGCTTCCGGGAAAACGGCTGGGGCGGTTTGATCAGCCAGGGCATCGGCACGTCCATGCTCCAGTTCCCCAACATTATGCGCCATCCGCAGATCTGGATCGCGCCCACCCTGGCGTCCGCGGTGCTGGGCCCGGTTTCCACCTGCGTGTTCCAGATGACCAATACCGCTTCCGGCGCGGGGATGGGCACCAGCGGGCTGGTCGGGCAGTTCGGCGCGTTTGCGGCGATGGGCGGCAGCTTGCAGGTTTGGATCCAGGTGCTTTTGATGCATTTTCTATTCCCTGCGGTGCTGAGCTTTTTGTTTGATCTTGCCCTGCGCAAAATCGGCTGGGTAAAAGAAGGGTACATGAAAATCGGCTGACCCGGCGCAAACAGCCTTTGCTTGTAAAGCAAAAAAGCGCCGCAACTGGCAGCCATGTTCAAAGGAGGATTTGTTATGACCAACCCTGTACTGGAAAATATGAAAACCCGCAGATCCATCCGCAGCTATCTGCCCCGGCAGGTGGAAGCGGAAAAATTGGACCTGATTTTGGAAGCCGGAACCTATGCGCCCACCGGCATGGGCGCGCAGTCGCCGGTTATTGTCGCTGTGCAGGATCCGGAAACGGTCCAGAAATTGGCCAAGATCAACGCCAGCATCCTGAAAACGGACAGCAACCCCTACTACGGGGCGCCTACCCTCCTGCTGGTGTTGGCCGACGCCCAGCGCGGGACCCGGGTGGAAGACGGCAGCTGTGTTTTGGAAAACATGATGCTGGCCGCCCATTCCCTGGGCCTGGGCAGCTGCTGGATCCACCGGGAACGGGAGATGTTTGAAACCGAAGAGGGAAAACAGCTGCTGCGGCAATGGGGGCTGGATCAGCCGCTCACCGGTATCGGCGGGTTGGCGTTGGGGTATCCCAACTGCGAGCCGCCCCAGCCCAAACCCCGCAAAGAAGGTTATGTGGTGAAGGTCCTGTAAAACTGGGGGCCGCCGGCATAGGAATCCAAAAAAAACGCGTGCTGAGGGGCACGCGTTTTTTTGGGTTAACCGAATCGCTGCACCAGCTGCCGCCGGGCTGCCGCATCCGGGACAAAGGCGCCGGCCTTATTCCAGGCGCCAGTCAACGGATAGGCCTGGGCGGGATCCCCTTCCAGCTTGGACAAAAATTGCAGCGCCGGCTGCCGGGACTCATAATCCACATACGAAAGATTCGTATCCACCAGATCCAGCAGCCCGCTGACCAGGGCTTGGGCATTGTCTCCCAACACAGCGGACAGCCGGCCGTTGAGATAGGCGGCGATGAGCTGCGCCCCCTCCTGGCATTGTTGGACCACGCCTCCGTCATAGTCGGGATAGCGCAGGATATCCCAAAATTTTTGCCCGTCAATCAGCTGCCGCCCAGCGGACAGGCTGATGAAAATATCATCCGTATGGTAGGACAAATCCTGGGTCAACGTATATTCCGCCACCCCCACCCGGTTTACCGCATCGATCAGTGACTGGCTGTCGATGTCCGCATACCGGTCCACGGGGATCGAATAAGTTTCGGCAATCGCCTTTGCGGCGGCCGGCGCGCCGCCTTGGGCATATGCCTGGGCCAGGGTGGCGTAACCGGTCTGTTCATCCAGAATGGTCTGCGGGGGAAACAGCACCACTGGGATGCCGCCGCTGAGCATATCCAGGCGCGCCAACGCGAAGAAAACCGCCCCCTCTTCTTTTTCGGCATACCCGCTCAGCAGCACCGAAATGTTGTCTTCCTCCCGGGGCAGATAAAACGTATCCGCAGAGGTCTGCTCAAAAGAACTGCTTTCTTCCTGCGCCGGGTTGAGCAAAAATACAACGATCAGCCCCATGATGGCGAGCAGGAAAAAAGACAGGGCAAAAGCCAAAAGGAAAAACCGCGTTTTTTGGTTTTGGCGGTTTGGTTGCGACATGTTCTCGTCTCCTTTCCATCAAATCCTTCCCAGGCGGCTACGCTTCCCGGAACCGGCGCAGCAAAGATTCCCACCATTCCACCACCGCCAGCTTGACCCGGTATTTGGGCAGCTCGTTTTGTTGCAGCAAGCTTTCGCTGATCTGCGCCTCCTCTTGGGTAAAGCCTGAACAGGCGGCTTCCACGCACAGCGGCGGGTACAGCACGCACCACCAGTTTTTCCCCTGGGCCCGGCCCAGCTCAATGCGCACCGCCGTATAGGTCCCGGCAGGCAGGATGACGTTATCATACTGCCGGGTTTCGAAAAACATATCCGTCACAGAAACCCGCACCTGCTGGTCGCTGCCGTTTTGCGCTACCACCTGCTGCGCGGTGCGCTGAATCAGGGGAAGCTGCTGCTTGGCGGCCTCGATCATTGCTTGCCTCGTTTCGCATCCGGAAAACAAAAAGCCCGACTGTTCCAGCACCGCATCCCGAACCTGCAATTTCAGCTGTTGATCCGTAGCGTCGTCGGAATTGGCCAAGATATGCAAGCGCAGGGTATTCTCCCGAATAAAATAACATTCCTCGCCAAAGGACACCACCGTAGATAAGGCGATGCTGACAATACAAGCGATCAGTACGATCCATTCTTTCTTTTTCATATGTAAAACCCCGTCCTTACGTTTCATTTCTGAGCGTAGTATGGACGGGGTTTTACAGATTTATTCCATTCATTCCATTTTATTCTAAGTGCAAAACTTTGGCCCCATAACCAACCGGCTGGACCACAAAGCAAGATCCGCCCAATTGGTACATCCGCCTGGCGCAGCGCACCGCCTGCTGTTTGGCGGCAAAAAGGCCGTACACCGCCGTACCGCTTCCGGTCATGCGGCTTCCCAGGGCGCCGTTTTGCAGCATGGTCTGCCGGATCTGCTGCACCTGGGCCAAAGGCACCGCCTGCTCCAGCACGTTTTCCAGCAAAGAACCCAGCTGTTTTAAATCCTGGCGTTTCATCGCTTCCAGCGCCGCTTTGGTGTCTGGATGGCGCACCGTCTGCAATGCGTCATACGCCGCAAAACAGCGCGCCGTTTTCATTCCTTCCAGCGGCTTGGCAATGACCAGCCATCCGCCGGTCAAAGGGGCAAGCGGGGTAATCCGCTCCCCAATCCCCTGCACCAGCGCCGCGCCGCCGCACAGGCAAAACGGCACATCCGCGCCCAGCCCAAGGCCAATCGCGCAAAGGGCATCCAGGGAAAATGGACGTCCCGCCAACGCGTTGAGCCCCACCAGGACGCCGGCGGCGTCCGCACTTCCCCCGGCCATCCCCGCCTCCATGGGGACCCGCTTTTCCACCTGGATCGAGACCCCTGCCGCATGGCCCCAGGCCTGGAAAAAAGCGTCGGCCGCCCGCCAGGCAAGGTTCGTCTCGCCGGTGGGGACCGCTGGGTTGGAGCAGGCCAGCCGGATGCCGGGATCCTTTTGCCAGGTCACCGTCACCGTATTTTCCAGGCTGACCGCATGCATGAGCATTTCCATCTCATGGTACCCGTCCGCGCGTTTTCCCAGGATATCCAACGTCAGGTTGATTTTTCCCGGCGCGGTAACAACCGCTGTCGCCATCTGCCGATCCCTCCTCGCTATTGCCGCCGCTGCCGCGCCTTTTGCTCCTGCAGCAGCGCTTCGTCGACCAGCATCTGTAAATCCGCCATTGTCTTTAGCCCCCCGGCGCGCTCCCGCAGCCGCGCGGCGCCAGGCGACCCTTTTAAGTACCAGCCGGCATGTTTGCGCGCTTCTTTCAGCGCCACCGATTCCCCTTTGTACTCCACCGCCAGCCGGGTCTGCTCCAGCAGATAGCCCAACCGCTGCTCCAGCGGCGGATCCGGCAGCAAGGTCCCGTCGGTGAAATACCGGTCGATTTGGGAAAACAAAAACGGATTTCCCAGCGCCCCCCGCCCGATCATGATCAGGTCTACCCCCGTTTGCTCGTACATCCCGATGGCGGACGCCACCGAATCCACGTCCCCGTTGCCAATCACGGGAATGGACACGGCCTGTTTCACCGCCCGGATAATCTGCCAGTCCGCGCTTGGCGCATACATCTGCTGGCGGGTGCGCCCATGGATGGTCACCGCCGCCGCGCCGTTTTGTTCCGCCATTTTGGCAAATTCCACCGCGTTGACCGACTGGTCGTCCCAGCCCTTGCGGAATTTCACCGTCACCGGCACCGGCACCGCGCGGACCACTTCCCGAATGATCTGCCCGGCCAGTTGGGGCCGTTTCATCAGCGCGCTCCCGCCGCCATTGCCCGCCACTTTCGGCGCGGGACATCCCATATTGATATCAATCATATCCGGCTGATACGCCAGCGCCATTTCGGCGGCGCGGGCCATGGTCAGCGGATCGTCGCCAAACAGCTGAATGCCGCCGGGGTGTTCCGATTCCCCCAGCGCCAGCAAATTGGCCGTCTTCTGGTTGTGGTAGGTCAGCCCTTTGGAACTGGTCATCTCCCCCACCGTATAGCAAGCGCCCAATTTGCGGCAAACTTCCCGAAACGCGCGGTCCGCCACCCCTGCCAGGGGGGCCAGCGCAGCGGTCTTTTTGATCGTCACATTGCCAATGGTTATGGTCATACCCAAACGATTCCCTCTCTTCGCCGGCCATAGGGCCGGGGCCTTTTCCCCTCCTGGCAGAAAACAGAAGGCGGCCCCGCGGCTTGCCCGCCGGCATTTTTGGTCTGATTTTTCGCCCCGCCACAGGGCTTGTCCGGTTTCATCATACCAAAAAGCGGACGCTCCTGCAACCAGGGAGGTGAGAATCCCGGTTTGTTCCAGCGCCGGAGGTTACAAGCAACTGGATTTGTGCTATAATACAAATAATCTGCTTTCGAAAAAGTGCAAACCGCCGGCGGTTGTTTGGCAAGAAACAGGCGCCGGCAGGCAAAAGGGGATCGCTATGAAACTGTTGACCATCGACGGGAATTCCGTCTTGAACCGCGCTTTTTATGGCATTAAACTGCTCACCACCAAGGAAGGGGTCTATACCAACGGCATTTACGGATTTCTAAGCATCCTGCTGAAAATTTTGGACGAGACTTCCCCCGACCGCGTGGCTGTTGCATTCGATCAGAAAGGGCCTACCTTCCGCCATGAGCAATTCGAGGCGTACAAAGCGGGCCGGAAGGGGATGCCGCCGGAATTGGCAAGCCAGCTTCCCATTTTAAAGCAGTTGCTGGCGGACCTGGGCTATGCCGTGGTAGAGTGCGCCGGCTATGAGGCGGACGATATTCTCGGGACCCTCAGCCGGGCCTGCGAACAACAGGGCGGACAGTGCGTCATCGCCACCGGGGACCGGGACGCGCTGCAGCTGGTGACGCAGAACGTCCAGGTCCGGTTGGCCACTACCAAAATGGGGCGGCCGGAATCGACCTTATACGATATCCCCGCCATCTTGGAAAAATACACGGTAACGCCAGAACAGCTCATCGACGTGAAGGCGCTGATGGGGGACAGCTCGGACAATATCCCCGGGGTCGCCGGCATTGGCGAAAAAACCGCCATCGCCCTGATTCATACCTTTCATGATCTGGATCAATTGTATGCCAACCTGGCCGATCCGTCCATTCGCCCGGCGGTGCGTCAAAAGCTGGAAAAAGGCCGGGAAATCGCTTATTTGAGCCGGGATCTGGCGCGGATCCGGCTGGATGCGCCGGTGGACCGGTCCATGGACGCCTATGTCATCCGCCCGGCGGAAGAAGCGAAGGCGGCGGCCTTGCTTTCTAAGCTGGAGATGTTTTCCATGATCTCCCGCTTTGGACTGAAGCTGGACGAAGTCAGAACCCCATCGCCAGCGCAGAAAAAGACGCGGTCGTTAAAACAATGCGACGCCGCTTCCCTGCTGGCGGAGAATGTCCCCTTGTTTTTGTGCTGGGACGACACGTTTACCCATTTCGCCCTATCGGACGGAGACAACGTCGGCTGTTTTGCCGCCGGGCAGGATGGGTTGCTGGAATCGGTGCTGACAAGCCCCGTCCCCAAGTCGGTGGCGGACGTCAAAGCGCTGTACCGCAAAGCCCTGGAATGGGGCGTCGAACCAGCCGGCCTTTTGTTTGACGCGACTTTGGCGGGGTATCTGCTCAATCCCACCGCCAGCGGCTACGATCTGGAACGGCTAAGCGCCGAATATGCGCAGCAGGATTTCTCCCTTCCCCAACAAGAGGGCTACGAAGTCCCGCTGGAACGGCTGGCAAGGCTGATGGCGGTGTACCCGCCCATGCAAAAAGAACTGGCGGAAAACCAGCAGGAATACCTGCTGCAGGAAGTGGAAATCCCCTTGGCGCAGGTGTTGGCCCAAATGGAACGGGATGGATTCGGCATCGACCGGGAGGAATTGGTCCGGTTCGGGGAGGAAATGGCCCGCCGGATCGAACAGCTGGAACAGGAAATCTATCAGCTGGCGGGAGAATCGTTTAACATCGCTTCGCCCAAACAGTTAGGCGTCATCCTCTTTGAAAAGCTGGGCCTGCCTGCAGGGAAGAAAACAAAAACCGGCTATTCCACCAATGCGGACGTGCTGGACTATCTCAAAGACAAGCATCCCATCATCCCCTTGATTTTGGATTATCGCACCGTGACCAAGTTAAAATCCACCTATGTGGACGGCTTTATGAAATTAATTGGGGCGGACGGACGAATTCATTCATCCTTTAACCAGACGGAAACGCGCACCGGCCGGATCAGCTCCACCGAACCCAATATGCAAAACATCCCGGTTCGGACTCCGCTGGGCAGCAACCTGCGCAAATTTTTCAAGGCCCGCGCCGGTTATGTGCTGGTGGATGCGGACTATTCCCAAATCGAACTGCGGGTATTGGCCCATGTGGCGGACGACAAAACCATGCAGCAGGCGTTTTTGGACGGGACCGACATCCATACCGTTACCGCTTCCCAGGTATTCGACCAGCCGCCTATGTTTGTCACCCCGCTGATGCGTTCCCGGGCAAAAGCGGTGAATTTCGGCATTGTCTACGGCATCGGCGCATTCTCGCTGTCGCAGGATATCGGGGTTTCGGTGGCGCAGGCGGACCAGTATATCAAAGATTACCTGAAAACCTATTCCGGCGTCAAAACCTATATGGAAGAAATCGTCGCCTTTGGGAAGGAACACGGGTATGTGGAAACCATGTTCCACCGGCGGCGCTATCTGCCGGAACTGGCCGCCAGCAACAAAAACCTGCAGGCGTTCGGCAAGCGGGTGGCGATGAACACCCCCATCCAGGGGACCGCGGCGGATATCATCAAAATCGCCATGGTCAAAGCGGCGCGGCGCTTGCAAAAAGAGAAGCTGGACGCCCGGATCATCCTGCAGGTGCATGACGAATTGATTATCGAAGCTTCCGAACAAGACGCCCAAGCCGCCCGGCTGGTGCTGCAGCAGGAAATGGAACACGCCGTTTCGCTGAAGGTGCCGCTGAGTGTGGACTGCGGGATCGGCAGCAATTGGTACGACGCCAAATAAAGGAGAATGGTATGGAATTTCAACTGGTCCGGATGCGGCAAGAACACATTCCCGCTCTTTCCGCCCTGGAGGCGCTGTGCTTTTCCGACCCATGGAGCGAAGACGCGTTTTTCATGGAACTGGACAATCCCAACGCCCGTTTTATGGTGGCGCAAACGCCTGACGGCCTTGTTTTGGGGTACCTGGGCCTGCACCACGTTTTGGACGAAGGGTATATCGCCAACATCGCGGTGGATCCCCTGTTCCGCCGCCAGGGAATCGCCTCGGCGCTTTTGGCCGACGCGGAAACCTTTGCCCGCGCGGCGGGGCTTTCCTTTCTGACCTTGGAGGTGCGCCAAAGCAACGCCGGCGCCCAGGCTCTTTATCGAAACCACGGATTTTTACCCGTTGGGGTCCGTAAGCAATATTATCGCGACCCCAGGGAGGACGCTATCCTCATGACCTACCAGCTAAAACAAAAGGAGGAACCGGTATGAGATTGCTGGCCATTGAATCTTCCTGTGACGAAACCGCCGCCGCAGTGGTAGAGGACGGACGGCATGTCCTGTCTTCGGTGATCCATTCCCAGGTGGAGGAACACCGCCAATACGGCGGCGTGGTGCCGGAAATTGCTTCCCGGCGGCATACGGAACAGATCATCGCCGTCACCCAAAAAGCGCTGGACAACGCGCAGCTTGCCTTAGAGCAGATCGACGGGATCGCCGTGACCTATGCGCCGGGCCTGATCGGCGCGGTACTGGTAGGAGTCAACTTTGCCAAAGGCCTGTCCCTGGCCACCGGCAAACCGCTGATCCCCGTTCACCATCTGCGCGGGCATATCGCGGCCAATTACATTGCCCATCCGCAGCTGGAACCGCCCTTTTTGTGCTTGGTGGTATCCGGCGGGCACAGCCATCTGATCGAAGTGCTGGGGTATACCACATTCCGGATCATCGGGCGCACCAGGGACGACGCAGCGGGAGAAGCGTTTGACAAAGCGGCCCGGGCCATGGGGTTTCCCTATCCTGGAGGCGTCTATTTGGATCGCGCCGCCCAAGCGGGGAATCCGGCTGCCTACCGGCTGCCTTTGCCGCGGGTAGAGGGGAGCCCCTATGACTTTAGCTTTTCCGGGCTCAAAACCGCCGTCATCAACCTGTTGCACAACGCGGCGCAAAAAGGAGAAACGATCCACACCAACGATTTGGCCGCCAGCTTTCAGCATGCTGTGGTGCAAATTCTGTCCAGCCGTTTTTTGGCGGCGGCGGAACAGTTCGGCTATCAAAAGCTGGTGATCGCCGGCGGGGTATCCGCCAACTCCGGGTTGCGGGGGAAAATGGAGGAAGCGTGCCGCCAGCGGGGATATTCTTTGTACGTCCCCCCGCTCCCGTTGTGCGGGGACAACGCCGCCATGATCGGGGCGCAGGGGTATTATGAATGGCAAGCCGGGCACACGGCGGGATTGGACCTCAACGGAATTGCCAGCCTGCCCATTGATTGCTAGCCTTTTGGCTTCCTCTTCTTGCCCATCTAGCGCGCACAGACGAAAAATCAAAAAATCTCCAGGGCATCATGCCCTGGAGATTTTTTATCATACACTCTCTGTTCTGATTTATTCTTTTACATTGCTCTGGAAGGAAACCGAAGTATCCCCCTGCAGATCCTGGCCAAAATGATAATCTTTTCCCGGCAGGATCGCGTTGAGCAGAATCCCCAAAATCGCCGCAATGGCCAGGCCGGTCAAGGTCAGGCTGTATCCGCCGATATGGAAGGTCAAGCCCCCAATACCGTTAAAGCCCAGGCCGCTGACCAGGATGATCGCGGCAATCAGCAGGTTGCGGGTGTTGGTAAAGTCCACTTTGTTTTCCACCACGTTGCGCACGCCGACAGCAGAAATCATGCCGTACAGCACAAAGGAAACGCCGCCGATGATCGCGGTAGGAATGGAATGGATGACTTCCGCAAAAGCGGGGCTGAAGGAAAGGATAATCGCGCCATAAGCCGCAATGCGTACCACACGCGGATCATACACCCGGGACAGAACCAGCACGCCGGTATTCTCGCCATAGGTGGTGTTGGCCGGGCCGCCGAACATCGCCGCCAAAGAGGTGGCCAACCCGTCGCCCACCAAGCTTCTGTGCAGGCCGGGATCCTGGATATAGTTGACGCCGCAGGTCGCGCTGATCGCGGAAATATCCCCGATGTGCTCCATCATGGAAGCGATGGCGATCGGCGCCATAATCAAAATGGAAGAAAGGTCAAATTTCGCCAGCTGGAACGGCGGCAGGCCAACCAGTCCCGCTTGCTGTACGGCAGAAAAGTCTACCATGCTGCAGCAGACCGCCACCACATACGGGATCAGCACGCCCAGCAGAATCGGGATGATCTTGATCATCCCCTTGCCCCACATGTTGCAGACAATAATGACCACCACGGACAGCGCCGCCAGCCACCAGTTTTCCGCCGCATTGGTCACTGCGCTGGGCGCCAGGATCAGGCCGATCAGGATGATGATCGGGCCGGTTACTACCGGCGGCAAAAACCGCATCACCCGCTGAATGCCAACCAGCTTGACCACCGCGGCCATGATCAGATACAGCAAGCCGGCAATGACGATACCACCGCAGGCGTAGGGCAGTTTTTCCGCGTCGGTCATGTTGGCATAAATACCGGTATCCAGCATCTGTACAGCAGTAAATCCGCCCAAAAACGCGAACGAGGAACCCAGAAAAGCCGGGACCTTGAATTTCGTACACAGATGGAAAAACAAGGTGCCAAGGCCGGCGCAGATCAAGGTAACCTGTACGCTTAGGCCGGTAATAATCGGTACCAGGATGGTAGCGCCAAACATCGCGAACATATGCTGGATCCCCAGCACCAACATTTTTCCGACCCCGAGCTTCCGCGCGTCGCGGACCGGTTCGGAAGAGACCGAAGTTTCTTTGCTCATTTTTCTTCCTCCTGTTTTTTGCACCTCCGCACCGTTTCCGGCGCAGCCTTGCCGGATTTTATCCCAAGCAAGGAATCCTTTGCGGCTTTACTGTCTTCCGGGACCCCGGCGCAGTAAAAAACGGCCTTCCGAAAACCGGACTGCCGTCATTCTCCAGAGACGAAAAGGCGGATCCGAATGCGTTTTTTCCAACCAGCGCATTTTCGCCTCCCCTTTTCATTCTTATTTCGATTATACCATAATTCGACCATGGCATCAATCGTTTATTTTACACAGAAAAACCAGCCTCTGCGCCGGACAAACAAGGCAAACCGCACCAGGGCCTGCTGCAGCAAATGCCAGCGGCCTTCATTGCTTTTTCCGGCCGCGTTTCGCCTCGAAAAATTCCCAAAACGATCCGGCAACCAGCCCGGCGGCAATCCCGACAATCCAGCAAAACACCTGGTTGCCGTCCCAAAACCATCCGGCGGCGAATCCCAACGCAAATCCCACGCACACGCAGAGAAGCAGCCGCGGAGCAGGCGGCGGTTCCTCCGCGCCGCTACCCGGGTCCTGCCCATCCGGCTGCGGAAGTTCCTCCAAAATCGTCTCATCCACCGTTTCATCCGGCTTTTCCCGCAACGGGTCCCACACGCTGCGCACTACGGTAGAAGCGTGCGGCACCGTTTGCCCCGGTTTTGGATCCTGCCCGGCCTGCTGCGGAACCTCTGGCCCGCCCTGCCAGCCGGCTTGCCGCATCTCTTCCTCTTCCAGCGTCCAGGGCGAAGGGCGGGAAAGTCCTTTGTGTTGTTTTTGTCCCATCTTTATTCTCTTTCTGCCAGGTACCGCTGGGCTTCCATGGCGGCAATCGCCCCGTCAGATGCGGCGGTGACGATCTGGCGCAAATCCTTTACGCGGATATCGCCTGCCGCAAACACGCCGGGGATGGCGGTATGCATCTTCTCATCCGTTGGGATATAGCCTTTTTCCAACGGCAATTTCCCTTCCAGCAAAGCGGAATTGGGATCCAGTCCAACGAATACAAACAACCCCATCATGCCGTCGGCGGCATCCGCCTCTACCCGGCGGAGTTCCCCGGTTTTCACATCTTTGATCTGAATGGCCTTCAGTTCTTCTTCCCCTTCCAGCGACACGACTTCCGCATTCCAGATAAAATCCATCTTTTCATTGGCAAACGCTTTTTCCTGCAGTGCCTTCACCGCCCGCAGCTGGTCCCTGCGGTGGATCAGCGTCACTTTACGGGCAAAGCGGGTCAGGAACAACGCCTCCTCTACGGCGGAATCTCCCCCGCCTACCACATAGACCTCCAGGCCGCGGAAAAAAGCCCCGTCGCAGGTGGCGCAGTAGGACACGCCTTTCCCTGTCAGCTCCTCTTCCCCAGGGCAGCCCAATTTGCGCGGCGAAGCGCCCATCGCCAAAATCACTGTTTTTGCCCGATAGGTCCCTGCCGCGCCGGTCAGGGTCTTGATTTCCCCGTCCAGCTGCACGTCCCGGATTTCGTCGTTTTGTTTTTGGGCGCCAAAATGCTCCGCCTGCGCCAGCATCCGGGCCGTCAGCGTATAGCCGCTCTCCTCCTCCAGCATGGCGCCGGGGTAATTTTCCACCCGGTCGGTCTGGGCCGCCTGGCCGCCTTCCGCCCCTCGCTCCAGCAACAGGGTAGAAAGCCCGGCCCGCGCGCCATAAAGCCCTGCCGCAAGCCCCGCCGGGCCTGCGCCGAGAATGATCAAATCATAAACCGTATCCATCATGTACTTCCTCCTCGCCGCTGCCGCGGCTGTTCTTTTGGTATTATGCGGCGTTTTGGCCTGCCTTCCAGCCGCTTTTCATTTCAGCCCTGGGAAGACGCCGCGCTCAGGTCCATTTGCGCGTCAAAACGTTCCTGCCCATCGTCTTGCCGTACGTCCACCAGCCGGGCGGTAACAACCGTCTGCTCCTCCAGAGATCCGGGGAGGTTCCCGCAGGTTAAGGTTAGGCAGGGATACCCCTTGCAGGCCATCGGCTCCCAGTCGTCCAGCGCGGCCAGCCGGGTGGATTCGTACAAATACACATACACATGATCCTGGTAGACCAAATAAAGCAAATCCCCGCCGGAAAGCTGCCCAATCCCGCTGCTTTTCTGTTGGCCGGCCGAATCCACCGCAATGCTGACATTGGCGTTGACATCCGGCGCCGGCAGTTGAGCATATTGCAGCAGTCCCGGGCCCGACCCGGACCCGGACGGATCCTGTTCCGTCTCGTCTGCCACCGGCAGATCCTGCCCCAGGACAGGGATCACCAACCGCATTTCGTCGCTCTCATAATCTTCCCTCTCGCTGGTTACCACCAGTTTTCCCACCGGATAAAACTGCCGTACCTGCTCTGCTTGCCATGCCTCTTCTTCCATCTCCTGGCCGGACCATTCCAGGCCCACTTCCAGCAGATCGGACGGGGTTGCCATCATCCAAAGTGCCAGGAGAAGGGACGAAACCCCCAGTACCGCCAGTACCAGGGACGCCAACTGCCAGCGATTCAGTCTGTGTTTTCCTGTCTCAGGCAAATCGGCTTTCATTCCGTCACACCTCCATGCAAAATCTTCTGTTTCTTTTATTATATCCGATTGGCGCGGAAAAAGAAAGACGTATCTTTTTCCACCAGCCGCCGCCCGGCAGGCTCTTTACGCAAAAAAAATCCTGCGGGATTTCCCCGCAGGATTTTTCGCAATACCAGATGAAAAACAATCCTTTGATTAACCTTTTACCGCGCCGATGGTCAAGCCTTTTACAAAGTACTTCTGCACGAACGGGTACAGCAGCAGGATCGGTCCGGTGGTGATGCAGGTCATCGCCATCTTCATGGACTGCTGCGGCAGGTTCGCAGACTCGTCGGTCAAAAGGTTTACTTTACCCTGGGATACCAGTTCCTGCAACGCCTGGATGCTGGACAGCATCTCATGCAGGAAGTACTGCAGGTTCCTCATTTCGTCTTTGTTCATGAACAACATGCAGTTGTACCAGTCGTTCCAGAAGGTCAACGCCGCGAACAGGCTCAAGGTCGCGATCAACGGTTTCGCCAGCGGAATGACCAGTTTCCAGTAAATCGTAAAGTCGTTGGCGCCGTCCACTTTGGCGGATTCGATGATCTCAAAGGGGATACCGCCCTTCATGAAGTTCTTCGCCAGAATCATCTGCCATACGGAGAACAGCATGGGAACGACCAACGCCATGTAGTTGTTTTTGAAGCCGAGGTACCGGGTACACATCAGATACCACGGAACCAGACCACCATTGAACAGAGTGGTGAAGTAGAAGAAGAAGGAAAATCCGTTTCTCCACGGGAAGTCTTTTCTATGAAGCACATAACCGGTCATCGTCGACATGAGCACCGACAGGAACGTACCGATTACCGTCGCCAAAATGGTGTTGCGGTAAGCGTAAGCAATTTGGGCCGGGTTATCCACACTGGTCTTATAGGCCTCCAGCGACCATTCGCCGGGCCAGAACGAATACCCGTTCCGCATAATGTTCGCTTCGGTAGTAAAGGAGTTCATGACAACCAGCAAGAACGGCAGGAAGCAAAGCATGCCCCAGATGAAAACCAATATGTAACCGAGCAGCTTAAATGCAGCCAGGTCCGCCTGGAAAATTTTATTCTTTCTTTTCATGCGATTAACTCTCCTTTCTGCAAAATTCGATTAGAACAGGGTGTAATCCGGCTCAATCATCTTAACGATCTTATTGACAACCAAAATCGTCACGAAGCACAAGCAGGACTGATACAAGCCTGCCGCCGAAGACATCCCGTAGTCATTCGTCTGCATCAAGGAACGATAAATAAAGGTATCCAAAATATCGGTTGCTTTCAGGATAACGGCGTTGTTACCAACCAACTGATAGAACAAGCTGAAGTCACCGCGGAAGATCTGTCCGACTGCCAGCAAGCCCATGATAACCATCGTGGGGATCAGGCTCGGCAGGGTGATGTGGCGGATTCTCTGCCAGATGTTCGCGCCGTCGATCGAAGCGGCTTCGTACATACCCTGATCGATCCCGGCAACGGCCGCCAGATAAACGATACAGTCATACCCGACCATCTTCCACATCTTGAAGAAGACAATTAAGACGGGCCACCCGTCCGGACTTGCATAGAAGTTGATTCTTTCGGCACCAAAGAATTCAATGATTTGGTTGAAAATACCATATTCAAAGCCGAAGATCGCCTGGAAAATGGCCTGCACAACTACCCAAGAAACGAAGTAGGGCAGGAACATAAAGGACTGGAAGATCTTCTTGAATACTTTGTTGGTCAATTCGTTGATCAGAATGGCGAAGGAAACCGCCATGAACATCCCAAGGAAAATGAACACGATGTTGTACAATAAGGTGTTTCTGGTCAACGGCCAAAGTTTGTTGGACACGATGAGGAACTTAAAGTTGTCGAATCCGACCCACGGGCTCCCATAAATACCGTCAACATAATTGTACTTTTTGAATGCCAGTACGATACCTGTCATCGGTATGTAAGAGAAGATAATAACGTAGGTCAATGCAGGCAGCAGCATTGCCAGCAGGATCTTGCTGTCCCAAGCCGTTTTCAAAATTCGCTGAAATTTCGTCGGCTTTTGCCACTTGATCTCAGCAGCCTGCGGTGCTTCCCTTTCTACAGTTTGCGCTGTGTTTGCCATTGTGTAACCTCCCCGAAATAGAAATGAACCGGAATTCCTCTGGTCTGTCCGCTTGCGCTTTGTCTATTTTGACCAAGCGAATGCCGTTTTACGAACAGAATATCTGGATATTTCGATTACATAAGTAAATTATACTTGCTTTTTTTTCGCAAAAATCTTAAAATAGTTGTGATTTCATTAAAGATTTTGTCATTTCTCTATGACAAAATATACAAAATACGGTTTGTAAAATTATCGTTTCCAGTGAAAAGGGAGAAAAAAATGTTAAAAATTCTAATTGTTGATGACGAATCCCCCACCAGGATGCGGATTATCAAGGGGATTGACTGGGAAGAATTCAACATCACACAGATTATTCAGGCGGAAGACGGCGAGGAAGCCCTGCACTTGTGCGACACCTTCATCCCCGATATCCTGCTGACCGACGTACGCATGCCGAAAACCGACGGGATCGAGCTGGCAACCCGCTTGGCCCAGCGGTTCCCGGGGATTAAGACGATTTTTGTCAGCGGATATACGGACAAGGAGTACTTTAAAAGCGCCATCCGGCTGGGCGCCGTCAGCTACATCGAGAAGCCGGTCGATCTCAGCGAGCTGCGGGATGTGCTGGCCGAAACGGTCAGCGAATTAAACAACGACCGCTCCACCGCCCACAAGGTCAAGGCTTTTGAGCAGAGCCGGAACCTCCAAAAATTGATGGAGGTCGCCGGCGCCTTGTGCCAGCCCAGCTTTTACAACGAGCCTTTGTTGGAAGAACTGATGCCGGAAATCCGCAACGCCTCGTTGTTTGTCACCGTTGTGACCAAAATCGTATCCTCCACCGGCGGGTCGGATTTGAGTTCCTTTTTGCCCTTTATGTTCCAAAGCATTTACGAGATCAGCGATTCCTACGACGCCCCCAGCCTGTCTCCTCTTTGCACCTGCAAAGGCAACCATATTATCATTCACCTGGTGGGCCAGTCCACCGGTTCCAACTTTACCGATTATAAGATGATCGACCAGTACTGTAATTTCATCGTGGACAAGCTTTCCTGCTCCGGGATCAATTCCGTGGTGGCGGTGGGATCGGTGGTCAGCAGCTGGAAGGAGCTGGCCCGGTCCTATGAGACGGCGGTTATCGCGGTCCAGCAGTCCTTTTACCAGGAAAACGACAGCGTATGCTACTACAAGAAAACGGGGGCAAGCACCTATCAGTTTACCCCGGAACAGGTGGAGATCTTTTCTCAGACGCTGAAAAAGCAAAACCGCAACCACGCGCTTTTGTATATCCACAACCTCACCGGCGAGGTCAAGCAGTATCAAAACACCCTGGTCATCAATGTCCTACGACATTATTATGCGTTGATCTGCGAATTGATGCGCTTGGCCCAGGACGAACAGATCAACCTGTACGACAAGATCGGCAAGGAGCAGGACGTCTGGGTCCACATCCAGAACTTCTCCTTTATTTCCCAATTGGAGGATTTCCTGATTCAGGGGATCAATCAGTATTACGATTCCCTCAACGAGGGCAAGTACGGCAACGCCACGGTAGACCGGATCGTCAAGTTCATCAAGCACAATTACGCCAACCCGGACCTGTCCATTACCGCCATCAGCGAATACGCCAACCTTTCCCCCACCTATATCTGCCACCTATTTAAGGATACCACCGAAATGACCATCAATAATTTTATCCTCAATTACCGCATGCAGAAGGCCCAGCAGCTTTTGCGCGACCCCATGTGCAAAGTCAAGGATGTGGGCTTTATGGTCGGCTACCGCAACGGGAACTATTTTTCTTACCAATTTAAGAAGTTCACGGGGCTTTCGCCGTCCCAGTTCCGGGAGAAGTCTTTATGAGATGGATTAGACGTTTCTTCCACTACTGGCAAAACCGCATCCGTTACTCCAATTTTTTCACCAAGATGGTCGCCTTGTTTCTGGCGGCGGTCTTTCTGCCGCTGTTCATCTGCTCTTTTTTGTTCGTAACGGATACAATCCAGTCCTCCGGGGAAAATACCGCCGCTTCCATCCGCAACAACTTCCAGCAGACCTACAACGTCCTCAACGACCGGTTTACCCAGGTCAAGCGCTGGGGCGACCTGCTGCTTAACGACGCCGGCATCAATGAATTTTTGCGAAACGGGAAAACCGACGCCACCTTCTGGGAGCAGCGCACCTTTAAAACCGATTTGGATAATACCATTACCTTCATCGAAAACGCCCAGAACATCCAGCGGCTGCGGATTTATGTGGACCCGGCCTATTTTTACCTGCTGGATTCCTACCGGTACTGCGACCTGAACCTGCTGGAGGAACAAAGCTGGTTTGCGCCCATGCTGCTGCCGCAGACCCGATCCATGTGGGTCTCCACCCAGGAAAACGACCTGCTCAGCCAAGGGCTGGGCACATCTGAGCACGACACCCTGTCGTACCTGGTCAAAGGCGTAGACCTGACCAACATGCAGCGGACTGCCGTAGTATACCAGCTGAACTTTTCCAAATCCGAATTGGAACAGCAGCTGCAAAGTTCCCTGGTCCTGGAGGGCAGCCGCGCCTTTGTCATCGACCAGGACAACCGCATCATCGCCAGCGCCCGCCTGGGCGGCGAAGAGCAGTCCGATCCGGAACCGGAATTGCTGCTGCAGGATGTGGACAAAAATGAAATCACCATCGACGGGACCCTGTACCGGATCCACATTGCCGATTTTGACCAATCGCCCTGGCGTATGGTCACCCTGGTCCCGGATGAAAGCCTGTTTTCCTTTTCGGATCTGGACCAGGTGCTGTTTTTCTTGCTGCTGGCATTTATCGCCGGTTCGGTGATCTTCACCTCCACCTTGCTGTTTTCCAAGCGGGTCACCGACAAGATCCGCTCGGTGGTCAACGGGATGGAGGCGGTGCGGCACGGGGAATTCCGCAACCTGCCCACCACCAGCACCCACGATGAAATCGACGAGCTGATCGACCATTACAATTATATGGTGGATGAGCTGGAACTATTGGTGGAAGCCAAGTACCTGTCCGGCGTGGAGCTGAAAGCCGCCCAGCTGAGGGCGCTGCAGGCCCAGATCAATCCCCATTTTCTGTACAATACGCTGGAAATGATCAATAGCTACGCCTTTTTGGAAAAACCCCAGAAGGTCGAGCAGCTGGTCAGCGCCCTGTCCCGGTTTTATAAACTGAGCTTGAATCACGGCAAGGACGTCTACCTGCTCTGGCAGGAATTAAAATTGGTAGAGGCGTATTTCCAGATCCAGGAAATCCGTTATCCCGGCTGCCTGTCGCTGAAGATTGACGTGCCCTCTTCCATGATGCAGTACGCAATCCCCAACATCACCTTGCAGCCGCTGATCGAAAACAGCGTTTCCCACGGGATCATGAGCAAGCAAAACAAGCACGGCTCTATCACCATCCTCGGCCGAGTGCTGGAAAATACCATCCAGCTTCAGGTTATCGACGACGGCGTGGGGATGCCGGCGGAAACCGTTCGGCAATTAAACGAGGGGACGCTGCCTGAACAGACGGAAGGTTCCGGCAGCCATTATGGGATCTTCAACATCAACGAACGCATCCAAAACTACTATGGCGGCGATTACCGCCTGCACTTTGAAAGCACGCCGGGAGAAGGGACCACCGTCACCATCACCCTTCCGCCGTTATAAGTGATAAGACGCCGAAAAGGCGGGCAAAAAGGGAACATTCCCTTTTTGCCCGCCTTTTTTTCCCGCGCTGTCAAGCAGCGCTAAATGCTAAAGAGCAAATCCCCGTAAGTCGGGAACGGCCAGTATTGCTGCGCCGTATTCAGCTCCAGTTCATCCGCCACCGCGCGCAGCTCCTGCATGGCGGCAAAAATCGTGTCGTGATAATACGCCGCACACGCCCCAATCTGTTCAAAATTTTTCGCGCCCAGCAGCGCCTCGTCCAGGGTATTGGCCTTGTGGAATAAGGAGGTATTCAGCGCCGACAGCCGGACGATCAGCGTCTGCTCCACCTCGCAGGAAGCCTGGGGACAGGCCGCCTGTTTGGCCGCCACCGTCTCGCTGAGCGCTTTCACATAGGCGCTGACCGCCGGCAGAATCTCCTTGCGGGCCAGTTCCAGCATGGTCTGCGCTTCAATGCTGATGACCTTGCAGTACCCTTCCATTTTGATCTCGTAGCGCGACTGGATCTCGGTCTTGGTAAAAATACGGTGCTTTTGGAACAGCGCGATGTTCTTCTCATCGGTCAGCCGCTCCAGCGCTTCCGGCGTGGACCGTAAGTTCAGCAGGCCCCGCCGGGCCGCTTCTTCCTGCCAGGACGCGGCATAGCCGTCGCCGTTGAAGATGATCCGCTTGTGCTCCCGCAGCGTTTTTTGCAGCAGGGCGTGCACCGCCTCTTCCAGATTGTCCGCCTGCTCCAGCTGGTCGGCAAAATCGCACAGCGCTTCCGCTACGATGGTGTTCAACACCGTGTTGGGATCGGAAACCGATTGGGCGGCCCCCAACATCCGGAATTCAAATTTGTTGCCGGTAAACGCAAACGGCGACGTGCGGTTGCGGTCGGTGGAATCCTTGGCCAAGCGCGGCAGAACATGGGCGTACCGCAGCAGGCCGGAATCCATTTTTTCATAGGCCTTGTCGTTCTCAATGGCGTCTAGCACCGCCATCAGCTCATCGCCTAAATACATGGAGACAATGGCGGGCGGCGCTTCGTTGGCGCCGAGCCGGTGGTCGTTGGCCGCGCTGGCCACCGAGATCCGCAGCAGGTCCTGATGCTCATCCACCGCTTGAATCACCGCAAACAAAAACAGCAAAAACAAGGTATTCTGGTTCGGCTCGTCGGTGGGGTCCAGAAGGTTGCTCCCCGTGTTGGTGGTCACCGACCAGTTGTTGTGCTTGCCCGACCCGTTGACCCCGGCAAACGGCTTTTCATGCAGCAGGCAGACCAGCCCGTGCCGCTGGGCCACTTTTTTCATCATTTCCATCGTCAGCTGGTTGTGGTCCGCCGCGATATTGGTGGTGGTGTAGACAGGGGCCAGCTCATGCTGGGCGGGCGCCACTTCGTTGTGCTCCGTCTTGGCCAAAATCCCCAGTTTCCACAACTCCTGATCCAGTTCCTCCATGTAAGCCTTCACCCGGGTTTTGATGGCGCCGAAATAATGGTCGTCCAGCTCCTGCCCTTTGGGGGGCTTTGCGCCGAACAGGGTCCGCCCGGCAAACTGCAGATCCTTTCTCTTTTCATACAGTTTCTGGTCGATCAGAAAATATTCCTGCTCGCAGCCAATGCTGGGCACTACCCGGGACACTTCTTCATGCCCGAACAGCTTCAAAATCCGCAGCGCCTGTTTGTTTAACGCTTCCATGGAACGCAGCAGCGGCGTCTTCTGGTCCAACGCTTCCCCGGTATAGGCGGAAAACGCAGTGGGAATGCAAAGGGTATTGTCTTTGATAAACGCATAAGACGTGGGGTCCCACGCCGTATAGCCCCGGGCCTCAAAGGTGGCGCGAAGCCCCCCGGAAGGAAAGCTGGAGGCGTCCGGCTCCCCTTTGACCAGTTCCTTGCCGGAAAATTCCATAATCACCCGGCCCCCGCTGGTCGGGGAAATAAAGCTGTCGTGCTTCTCGGCGGTCACCCCGGTCAGCGGCTGAAACCAATGGGTGAAATGGGTGGCGCCCTGTTCGATGGCCCAGTCCTTCATGGCGTTGGCCACCACGTTCGCCACCGACGGATCCAAACTCCGCCCCTGGGCGATGGTCCGGTTCAGCGCCTGATAGGTTTCCTTCGGCAGGCGCTGGCGCATGACCGCATCGCCAAACACCAGACAGCCGAACATCTCTGGAATGCTTTTCATCATTGTGTTCCCTCCTGATTGCAGCACAAGCGTCCCCAGCTTGCAAAATAAAACAGAAAAAGGCGCCATGGATCTTCTCCACAGCGCCGTTGCCGTTTGACAAACGCATTATAAGCCGCGGGGAAAGGGTTTGTCAATGCGCCGGCGCAATTTTGTCCCTTTGAATAAAAATGCCCAGCCGTTGTTGCGAAAATTTGCCGCAACCGCCGGGCTTTGAGGCGGGAAAACCCGCAAGATTTTCTTGACAGGGGATTTTTCGTTTTTTATAATAGAAACGTTGAGCAACGGTGTTCATCAAAACGGCAGCATTGGGACGCCGCTTTTGTGGACACCGTCGCTTTTTGCCCGGGATTTCCCAGGCAAAGATTTTTTGCCGCATCGGGCGGAAAGAGAGGAACGTTATGTTAACTGCAATTGTCGGCATCAACTGGGGCGACGAGGGCAAAGGCAGGATGGTGGACCTGCTTTCGCAAGACTATGATATCGTCGCCCGCTACCAGGGCGGTAACAACGCCGGTCATACGGTGCAAAACCATCTGGGAAAATTCATTCTGAACCTGCTGCCTTCCGGGATTCTCCGCCCGGAGGTGGTCAACGTCATGGGGCCGGGCATGGTGATCGACCTGCAGCATCTGTGCGGCGAAATCGACCGGCTGCGGGAAGCGGGCATCTGCATCTCGCCGAACAATCTGAAGATCAGCGACCGGGCAATTATCTGCCTGCCGTACCACGTCCAGCAGGACGGGTTGGAGGAAGACCGCCTGGGCGACGCCAAATATGGCTCCACCCGCCGCGGAATCGCGCCGGTATACGGGGACAAATATCTGAAAAAAGGCATCCGGATGGGAGATCTGCTGAACCCCGAAGCCATGAAAAAACGCCTGCGGGGCATTGTGGAGTGGAAAGACCTGTTTATTCACAATGCCTACGGGGCGGACCACCTCAATTACGAGGAGATCCTCCAATGGCTGGATACCTACGGCGGCCGGTTAAAAGAATACGTCTGCGACCTGGGCGTTTACCTGACCCAGCAGATCCAGGCCGGCAAAAAGCTGATGTTCGAAGCTCAGCTCGGCGCGCTGCGGGACATTGATTTCGGGATCTATCCTTTCACTTCCTCTTCTTCTACCATTTCCGCCTACGCCCCCATCGGCGCGGGGATCCCTGGCCAAAAGCTGGACCAGTGCATCGGGATTATGAAGGCATATTCTTCCTGCGTGGGAGAAGGGCCGTTTACCTGCGAGCTGTTTGGGCAAGAGGCCGAGGCGCTCCGGGAAGCCGGCGGCGAATACGGCGCCGCGACCGGCCGGCCCCGCCGGGTCGGCCCATTCGACGTGGTGGCCTCCCGCTACGGCGTGCGGATGCAGGGCGCGGACATCCTGGCTCTGACCAAGCTGGACGTCCTGTCCTACCTGGAGAAAATCCCCGTCTGCGTGGCGTATGACGTACATGGGACCATCACCCATGAGTTCCCCTTCGGGGACCATCTGGAAGAAGCCAAGCCGGTGGTGGAATGGCTGCCCGGCTGGCACTGCGACATCAGCGCCTGCCGCAAAAAAGAAGACCTGCCGGCGGCGGCCGCAGCCTATATTGATTATCTAGAACAGGCGGTGGGCTGCAAAATCCGCTATGTCTCGGTGGGTCCGGAGCGCGACGCTTACATTGATATGGAGCAATAGCCCCATAGGGCTGCTTCGCCGGCGAATCTCGTGTTAGGGGGGAACGGCTTGCATCGCATCCTATTGGTCTGCCACAACGAAAAAAGCGCACGTACGCTGGAGGAAATGCTGGGCTGCGTCCGGGATTGCCAGATCGTCCGCGCCCGACACCTGGCGCAGGCCGGGGAGCTGCTGGCGCAAGGCCCGTATTCTCTGCTGATTTTGAACCTTCCCCTCCCCCAGGAGCCGGAAGAGCCGTTTCTCACCCAGGCCGCCCAGTCGGCATCCTGCGGGATCCTGCTGCTGTGCCCGCGGGAAAACGCCTTGGATCGGATGCAGCGGGAATCTTCCCGGGGGATCCTGGTGGTGGAAAAGCCGCTTTCCCCGGCGCTGTTTTGCCAGGCGGTCTGTTTGGGGCTTTCCGCCCATGCGCGGCTGGAAACGCTGCGCCGGGAAAACCGGATGCTCCATTCGAAAATCGAAGAACTGAAACTGGTCAGCCGGGCCAAGGCCGTATTGATTGAATATCTCAAGCTTACCGAGCCCCAGGCCCACCGCTACATCGAAAAGCAGGCGATGGACCTGCAGCTGACCCGCCAGCAGGTGGCGCAAAATATCCTAAAAACTTATGAACTGTGAGCGCTTTTGGGCGCCTGTTTCCAAAAGCTCCGGCGACGCCGGGGCTTTTTTGTTTGTGCATTCTGCTATCAAGGGCCGATTGGGATTGTGTAATCTCACAAAAAGCCGGGCGAAACAAAGGAAAAAACTGGCCTTTTTGCGCTTTCTATGCTATCCTTTTTATAATTTGTTTTCCCCATGCAGGGAAGGAGGGGCCTTATGGATATCGAAATGCTCAAGCAGCTGACAAACCAATTAAAAAAACAAATCGGCACCGTCATCCTGGGCAAAGAGGAACAGGTGGAAAAGGTGCTGCTGTGCCTGTACAGCGGCGGGCATATTCTGCTCGAAGACATTCCCGGCACCGGCAAAACCTCGCTGGCCAAGGCGCTGGCCCGCTCGCTGGACTGCTCGTTCAAGCGGATCCAATTCACGCCGGACCTGCTGCCGTCCGAGCTGACCGGCATCAACTATTATAATCAGAAGGAACAAGCCTTCCAATTCCGTCCCGGCGCGATCTTTGCCAATATCCTGCTGGCCGACGAAATCAACCGCGCCACGCCGCGCACCCAGTCCAGCTTGTTGGAATGCATGGAGGAGCGGCAATGCACCGTGGACGGGGTCAGCTACCCCATGCCGCGGCCTTTCCTGGTCATCGCCACCCAAAACCCGGTAGAAACCCAGGGCACCTTCCCGCTGCCCGAGGCACAGCTGGACCGCTTTTTGATGCGGCTGTCCTTGGGCTACCCGCAGGCCCAGCAGGAACAAGCCATGCTGGCCTCTTACCGGGAAACCTCCCCGATGGACGCTTTGGCCCCGATCTGCTCCCAGCAGCAAATCCTGGATGCGCAGAAACTGGTGACCCAGATCCGGGTCAGTCAGCCGGTGGCGGAATATCTGGTGGCGCTGGCCAACGCCACCCGCCAACATGCGCAGATCCGCCTGGGCCTAAGCCCCCGGGGCGTTATCGCCCTGATGCGGGCCTCCCAGGCAAAAGCCGCCGTCCAAGGGCGGGATTATGTGCTGCCGGACGACGCAAAAGCGGTGTTCTTGGACGTTGCAGCCCACCGGATCATCTGCCACGGATACCAGATGGGGCAGGAAAACGCCGCCCAGGAGCATCTGCGCCAGATTCTTGCCGACACGCCGGCGCCGGTGGAAGCATAGCGCCGGTTTCCGCCTGCTTTTTTGGGGGGATTTGATGGAATTTATCGCCATTCTTGTCATGGTCATTGTGGTTTTGGCGGTGCAGTATTATTTGTATGCCAAAACAAGCTTTCAACATTTTGAATATACCTGCCATTTTACCAAAGAGGAAGTGATGGAGGGCGACGAGGTGGGCCTGGTGGAAACGGTCATCAACCGCAAATGGCTCCCGCTGCCGTGGCTGAAAGCGGAGTTGTCCACCTCCCAATGGCTGGAATACGCCGGCGACCAGTCGGATGTGCTGTATGGCAAGCGCTTTGTCTCCAGCTTTTTCGCGCTGCGCAGCTATCAGAAAATTTCCCGCACCTGGAAAGTCAAATGCCTGCGGCGGGGCGTTTTTGAGATCCATCGGGTCGATTTGGTGGATTCGGATCTGCTTGGGTTTTCCTCTTTTTCCCATTCCGTCACCGTCCATGCCCGGCTGACCGTACTGCCGCGGCCTTTAAAGGAAGAGAATGCGACCTCGCTGCTGCGGTATCTCAACGGCGAGGTACCAGTCCGCCGGCAGCTGCTGGCCGACCCCTTTTTCTTAGCCGGCGTGCAGGAGTATACCGGGCTGGAACCCATGAAGCGGATTCATTGGACCGCCACCGCCCGGGAAGGCCGGCTGATGGTATTCCAAAACCAATACACGGCGCGCAAAAACCTGACCATCTTCCTCAACACCCAGTCCCGGCCCGGATTCAGCAGCCCCACAGGGGACGACCCGCAGCTGGAAGACTGTATCCGCTTTTGCGCCTATTTGTTCCGCGTCGCCGCCGACAGCGACACCCCGTTCCGGTTTTTGAGTAATGGCGTCGACAGCGAAAGCAAAAAGCCGGTGGTCACCGCCGAATCCTGGGGGGAGGGGTTTGCCCTGGAGCAGTCCCGCGTGCTGGCCAGACTGACGGCGGCCCACCAGCCGCCGCTCGACGCGTTTTTGCAGCAGCAGGACCCCCTGCTGTCTTCCGACGAGCTGATTTTCATCAGCACCTATTTTGACGAGGTCATCCAATCGTTCGCCCGGCAGCGGGCCCGGGCCGGAGCCCATGTGACCGTTTTCGTCCGCGGGACGGTGCTGCCCAGCGATCTGGATCCCGGCGTCTACGATATCTATGCGCTGCAGGGGACCGCGCGGCAGCAAAAGGAGGGAGACCCGCAATGAAAAAAAGCGTGCGCTTGGTGTTGCGGCTGGTTTCCCTGCTGGATTACCTGCTGCTTTCCTACCCGCTTCTGGCCATCGCCGAAGCATCTATCTCCCGCCGGCTCACCGGCGCCCAGTCCTTGGCCCGGCTAGGGCTGATTCTTGCCATCGGGCTGTTGGGCGGCCTGGTCGGCGGCCTTTTGGACCGGTGGAGCGCCCCTTTGCCCCCGATCCTGCTGCTTTTGCTCGCCGCGGTCCCGGCGGCAGCGTTTGCGGCGGCGTTCGCCTTTTTGGCCCCGTGGGATCTGATCCATGCCGTACTGTTGGTACTTTGCCTGCTGTTTTACGGATTGGGCATGTTTTCCGTTACCAAGCCGTTCGATGAAATCGTGAACACCGGCTTTTTGTCTGTGGGTTTGGTGGCGTATATCGTCGCCGAAGCCACCCTTTGGTTTTGCGCCGCGTATTATGGGCTTCCTTGTGACCCCATGCCGCTGCTGGGCGTGTTTTTGGTGTTTATCCTGTTTTACGCCATCATCAGCAACCAGTCCAATATCCACCGGCTGATGAACCGGGGCCATGCCGACCTGTCCATGCTGCCCGCCGGGATGCTGCGGTACAATCTGCTGCTGTTGCTGTGCGGGTTCGGCTTGATTTTATGCGGCCTGTTTTTGCAAAAGCCCATCCTGGTGGTTATACAATTTCTGGGCCGCCTGCTGCTGTCGATCCTGTACTTTTTCGTGTTGTTTTTCCGCTTGTGGCTGTGGCTGCTGCAATCTCCCGCCGACCAGGCGACGCCGCCGTCCGTGGGCGCCCTGCCCTTGTTCGGCTCCGGGGAGGAGCACGCCAGCACCCCGTATGTCAACGCCGTCATCCAATGGGTGGCGGTGGCGAGCATTGTACTGATGGTGTTTCTGTGCCGCCGCTGGATCTGGGAAACGGTCCAAAACGCCTGGCGCAAACTGGTACAGCTGCTCAAGCGCCTGTTTTCCGCCCGCAGTTCCCGCCGCAGGCAAACCGCCGTCTCTTCCGATTATTTTTCCGATACGGTGGAATACCTGGACCGGACGCCGATGCCGGAAAAAGCCGAGAGCCGGCCTCCTTCCTCCCTGCGGATTTGGCGGCGGAAATACCGGGAATTTTTAAAACGGCCGGCGGAAAGCCGTTCCCTGCTGGACGGCTATGGCCTGATCCTATTTTGGCTGCGGATCCATGGGGCGGCCCTGTCCCCGGCGGATACCACCTTGGAAATCCTCAACAAGGCGCTGACCTGCATGCCCCAAAGTCCTTTTGCCCAGGTGACGGAAGGGTACAATCAGATCCGCTACGGGGAACTCCCCCTGCGCGAAGGGGACTATGACAGTCTTTTGCAAACGCTGCAAATCCTGGCCCAGACCAAATAACCGCGCCCCCTGTTTTCCGCCCGGCCGGGCGGAAAACAGGGGGATCCTTTTGACTTTTGCCTTTCTGGGATTTATAATGTTGGCAGGAAAAAGGCCTTTCGAAAGGAGTTTTCATGAAGGTAAAAATCACCGATGTGGCCAAAGCCAGCGGCGTTTCCATCGCCACGGTTTCCCATGTCATCAATCATACCCGGTATGTCTCTCCGGAAACCACCCGCCGGGTGCAGCAGGCCATCCAGCGGCTGGGCTATTCGCCGGACATCACCGCCCGGAATTTCAAAAAAGGCCGCAAAGGCCTGATCGGCATGCTGGTGCCGGATCTGTCCGTCACCCGCTCGACCCTGATTTTAAAGCAGCTGGAAAGGGTGGCAGGCCCCGCCAATTTCCATCTGATTGTGGCGAACACCAGCCATTCTGTCTCCCAGGAAACCCAGCAGCTGCAGCTGCTGGCATCCGGCATGGTGGACGGGCTGGTGCTCCAGTCTTCCTGCACGGATTATCAGCAGATCGCCCCCTGGATCCCCAGGGATTTCCCCTTGGTTTTGATCGATCATCCGCTGCGAAACTGCCCGTATCCTACGCTGGTGGTTTCCAGTTATTCGGCGCTGTACCAGGGGGTGGAGGATCTGATCCGCCAAGGGCATACCCAAATCGGGTATATTGCCGACCAGATCCATCTGGCCTATTCGGTGGAGCGGCTGGACGCTTACCGCGCCGCCGTCCGGGATTACGGCCTGCCCATCGGCGACACGCTGATTGCCTATGCCCACCCGCAGACCAAAACGGCCTATTTTTGCGCACAGGAACTGGTAGAGCGGCACTGTACGGCGATTGTGGTTTCCAACAACACCATCGCCCTGGAAACGCTCAAGTATCTGAATATCCACCACCTGAAGGTCGGCGCCGACGTGGAACTGCTCGGGTTTTCTGGCAACGACTGGTACGGCTACCGTACCGAGCAGATCGCCCAGGTTTCGCAACCCACCGAAGAAATGGCAAGGATGGCTGGCCAGCAGCTGTTAGAACAGATTCGTTGCCCCCATCCTGTGGCCCGCACCACAGTTTTGCACAGCACCTATATTCCAAAACAGACGGAAAGGGAGTATTCGCATGGATGATATTATCGCAATTGGCGAAATTTTGATTGACCTGATCGGCACCGGCCCGCTGCAGTTCCGCGGCACTGTAGGCGGCGCGCCCTGCAACGCGCTGGCGCAGGCCGCCAAGCTAGGCAGCCGGACCGCGTTTATCGGCATGGTGGGACAGGATGCTTTTGGCCGCATTTGCGCCGGCCAGCTAGATGAGTTGGGCATTGACCGCACCCATCTGGCCGTCACCGACCGCGCCGATACCACCCTGGCTTTTGTCACGCTGGATGAAAATGGGGAGCGGGATTTCACCTTTTACCGCCGGCCCGGCGCGGACACTTTGCTGTGCGTCAAGCATCTCCCCTTCGACCGGATTGCCCAATGCCGCGTCTATCTGTACGGCGGCGTGTCTTTGTCCCGGGACCCCACCCGCGCCACGGTATTTTATTCCTTGTTCAAGCTGGCCGGCACGCCGGTAATCAAGGCATTTGATCCCAACCTGCGGCCCTCTTTGTGGGAAGATTTGGGCGAGGCCAAAGCCCTTGGGCAAAAAGCCATGGGCCTTTGCGATATTTTAAAGCTTTCGGAAGAAGAAGCAGTGTTCTTCTCCGGCTGCCAGGACCCGTTGGAAGGGGCGCGGCGCCTGCAAGCCGAAAAGAAGATTCCGCTTGTGTTGGTCAGCATGGGCGCCAAGGGTTGTTCCATCCTTTGGCAAGGAGATTGCCGCCAGGTTCCCGCCTATCCGGTGACGGCCGTAGACGCCACCGCGGCAGGGGATTCGTTTTTCGGCGCGTTTTTGCACCGGCTGCTGCAATCTTCCATCGACCGCCTAGACCAGGTAACCTGGGAACAACTCACCGCCGCGGCCCAGTTTGCGTCCGCCGCCGCCGCGCTGACGGTTTCCCGCCGCGGATCCATTCCCGCCCTGCCCACGGCGGACGAGGTGGAGCAATTTTGCAAGCAGCAAGACTGAGGATTGCCCTGCCATTGCTGACAGGCTTTTTAAGCCCAATCCTAAAAAATAAAAAAGAGGAAGGCAAATGCCTTCCTCTTTTTTACATCCAAATCCGGGCGATCTGGGTGACCAAAAAGCAGGCGGCCATTCCCAACGCCGTGGGGAACAAAAAGGCGACGGCGGTCCATTTGAGGCTTTGCGTCTCCTTGTGGATGGTCAGGCAGGTGGTGGAACAAGGCCAGTGCATCAGGGAAAAAAGCATGACGCAGATGGCGGTAACCCAAGTCCAGCCATTGGCCACAAACAGCTGCCGCATGGTTTCCAGGCTTTCCATTTCTATCAAACTGCCGGTGGACAGATAGGCCATGATCATAATCGGCGTGACAATCTCGTTGGCCGGAAGTCCCAGCACAAACGCCAGCAGGATGACGCCGTCCAGCCCCAGCTGGCGGGCAAAAGGATCCAGAAACCCGGCGCAATGGGACAACAAGGTCCCGCCGCCAACGGTGACATTCGCCATCAGCCAGATCAGCATGCCTGCAGGCGCCGCCACCGCGGCAGCCCTGCCCAGCACGAATATGGTTCGGTCAAACACCGACCGGAAAATGGTCTTGCCAATCTGCGGGCGGCGGTAGGCCGGCAGTTCCAGGGTGAACGAGGAAGGAATCCCTTTTAAGATGGTGCTCGAAAGAAGTTTGGAGCCTAAAAACGTTGCCAGAACGCCTACTAGAATCAATGCGGTCAGCAGCAGGGCCGAACCGAAGGATTGCAAGGGGCCGGGAAAGGCGCCGGCAAAAAACATGGTCGAAATGGCGATTAGCATGGGGAACCTGCCGTTGCAGGGGACAAAATTGTTGGTCAGAATGGCGATGAGCCGTTCTCGCGGGGAATCGATGATCCGGCATCCCACAACCCCCGCCGCATTACACCCAAACCCCATACACATGGTAAGGCTTTGTTTTCCGCAGGCGTCGCACGCCTGAAAATACCGGTCCAGGTTAAAGGCCACCCGGGGCAGGTATCCCAGATCCTCCAGCAGGGTAAACAGCGGGAAAAAAATGGCCATTGGCGGCAGCATCACCGAGACGACCCAGGCCAGCGTGCGATAGGCGCCGTGGACCAGCATTCCGCATAGGAAATCCGGCGCACCGGCCCATGCAAAAATTTCTGCCAGTCTCTCTTCGATCCAGAACAAGCCGGCGCTCAGCCAGCGGGACGGGTAGTTGGCACCAACGATGGTCAGCCAGAACACACCGGCCAACAGCGCGATCATCAGCGGCACGCCAAAGAACCTGCTGGTCAAAATCCGGTCGATTTTCCGGTCCCGGTCATGATACCCGCCTTGTTCGCAGTGCACAACCTGGCTGCTGATTTGTTCTGCCCGCCGCACCAGGGCGGACACGATTTCATCCTGCAGCTTTTCCGGCGGGATCCCCGCTTGCGCCAAAGAATCCAGCGCCTCCCGGCGCAAAGAATCCAACATTGGATCTTCCCGAAGCGGCACCCCCAAGTAGTTTCCGGCACTCTCGAGAAGCGCCGGATCCCCTTCCAGAATCCGCAGCGCCAGCCACCGCGCAGGCAGAGCCTGCCCGCACCGAAGCTGCACGGCGGGCGCCATCCGCTGAAGGGCCTGTTCCACCGCTAGAGGGTACGCGACCTTCGGCGGATCCGGCGCTTCTGCCTGCGCCGCACAAGCCGCCACCTGTTCCAGCAAATCGTCCAGCCCTTTCTCCGCGCGGGCGCAGACCCCCACCGCCGGCACTCCAAGCTGCCGGGACAGCTGATCCAAATCAATCCGGATCTTCTTCTTTTTTGCCTCGTCCATCAAATTCACGCATACCACAGTGCGGGGCATGATTTCGATGGTCTGCAGCACCAGGTTGAGGTTTCGCTCCAGGCAGGTGGCGTCGCACACCACCACCGCCACATCCGGTTTGCCAAAGCAAAGAAAATCCCGGGCCACCTCTTCCTCGGCGGAATGGGCCATCAGCGAATAGCTGCCCGGAATATCCACCAGAATAAACCCGTTTCCTTGGTATTCACACCGTCCTTGGGCATTGGTCACCGTCTTCCCGGACCAATTCCCCGTATGCTGCGAAAGTCCAGTTAGCGCATTGAACACGGTACTTTTCCCCACATTGGGGTTTCCCGCCAGCGCCACCACCCGGTCCGACGCCGACTGCCGGCGGATGATCAGCGCCGTATCTGCTGCTTTTTTGCCTGTGGAACCGCTGGTCAAACCCAACGTCCGTCACCCCTTTCCAAAAATCAAAACACCCAGGGCGCTTGTTGTCACCCTGGGTACCTTCCATCGCAAAAAACCAGGACGCCTTTTGCATCTTCCTTGCGCAACGCGATCACCGCGCCGCGGATCAGATAGGCGGTAGGGTCGCCGGCAGGGCTTTTTTGCACGCATTCGATCTTCGTCCCCACAATCAGGCCGATATCCTGTAAACGCCGCCGCATACTGCCGGTTACCGCCAAATCGCAGACCCGGCCCTCCTGCCCGCATTGCAGGCTGGCCAACGGCCGTATTCCGTTCATAAAAAGAAACTCCTCGCAATACACTAAATTTAGATTCGGGAAACTTTGTTTCCTACCGCTAAGATATGTGCCACTGAAGGCAGGTGTGCAAAAAAAGGAGGGATCCGGCGTGGAACCGTCTGCATTTTATACCATGAAAGGCTACGCCCTGGCGGCGGGAACCCCTATCACCACCGCCATGGAGGATTATCTGGAAATGATCTTCCGTTTGGAGCAAACAGGCGGCGTTCCGGTGCGCATCCGCGCCCTTTCCCAGCAGCTGCATGTCAAACCCTCGTCCGCTTCCAAAATGGTCTCCCACCTGCGGGAAAAAGGACTGGTCACCGCGGAAAAATACGGGGAAATCCACCTGACGGCGCAGGGGAAAACCTTGGGCCGGTATCTTTTGTACCGGCACGAACTGCTGCATCGGTTTTTGTGTTTTCTCAACCACTCCCAAAACGAATTGGAACAGGTGGAAAAAATCGAGCATTTTATCGACGAAAAAACCGTGCGCAGCATTCAGGTTTTTTTGGATCGGTTCGCCCAGGAAAAAGCGGAAAAAAATGCCCCGGGGCAGTCTCGCCCCGAGGCCTCTGGCTAAATACAGCCGTCGTATTGCCGCCGCAGCTGCGGCAAAGCGCCATCGCCCAAACGGCCCCGCCGGGCCTGAGTTTCCCGGCGGGGCCGTTTGCATGGAATGCAAACGCTACCGGTCCGCTTCTTTTGGCCGCTTTTCCGGCCCGTTCATCAAATACAGCGCCGCGCGCATGGTATGGATGGGTTCTTCCTTCTCCGCCACCCGCACCGCGATATAGGGTTTCGCCCCCGCGCCGATGGAGACCCGTCCGCGCAGCGCCGCCGATACCCGGCTGGCTCGCTCAAAATCAAAGGCCGACGGATAAAACACAATCATGTCGTTTTTCTGCGAAATTTCAGAAATCCCCAGCGACGCCGCAATATTGCGCAACAACGCCACATCAATCAATCCCTGCACCGCCTGGGGCGGATCCCCAAACCGATCGATCAGCTCGTCGGTCACATCCATGGCGTCCTCTTCGCTTTGGATGGAAGCAATCTTTTTGTAAATATCAATGCGCTGGGACAGGTTGTCAATATACCCTTCCGGGATGTGGGCGCCGATGCGGATATCCACCAGGCATTCTTTTGGCGCCGCGGCAGCCTCGCCCCGCTGTTCGCTTACCGCTTCGGACAAAAGCTTGAGGTACATTTCATACCCCACCGCTTCCATGTGCCCGTGCTGGCTGGTCCCCAGCACATTGCCGGCGCCCCGGATCTCCAGATCCCGCATGGCGATCCGGAATCCGGATCCGAACGACGTAAATTCCCGGATGGCGCTGAGCCGTTTGGCCGCCACATCGGTCAGTTCCCGGCCGGGGAAAAAGGTAAAGTAGGCGTACGCCCGCCGGCTGGACCGTCCCACCCGGCCGCGGATCTGGTACAGCTGGGATAGGCCCATCTTATCCGCCGACTCGATGATCAGCGTGTTGCAGTTGGGCACGTCCACCCCGGTTTCGATGATGGTGGTGCAAACCAGAATGTCGATTTCATGATCCAGCAGCTGCCGCCATACTTCGGACAACTGTTCCTCGCTCATTTTGCCGTGGGCGGTGGTGATCCGCGCGTCCGGCACCAGCTGGCTTAACCGATGGGCGCAGGAGTCGATGGATTCCACCCGGTTGTGCAGGTAAAACACCTGCCCGCCCCGGCGCAGCTCCCGCTTGATCGCCTCGGTCAGGATCCCCCAGTCGTGCTCTATCACATAGGTTTGCACCGGATGCCGGTCCATGGGCGCTTCCTCGATGGTGGACATGTCGCGGATGCCGGACATGGCCATGTTCAGCGTCCGGGGGATCGGCGTCGCCGACAAAGTCAGCACATCCACCGACTCCCGCATTTCCTTGAATTTTTCTTTATGCGCCACGCCAAACCGCTGTTCCTCATCAATCACGCACAGGCCCAAGTCTTTAAACTGCACGTCCTTTTGCAGCAGCCGGTGGGTGCCGATGATGATATCCACCTCGCCCCGGCGCAGCTGGCGCAGGATCTGTTCTTGCTGTTTGGGGCTGCGGAACCGGGACAGCAGCTCGATTTTGATGGGGAAGCCCTGCATCCGGTCCAAAAACGTCTGGTAATGCTGCCAGGCCAAGATGGTCGTCGGCACCAGCACCGCGCATTGTTTGCCGTCCATCACGCATTTGAACGCGGCCCGCAGCGCCACCTCCGTCTTGCCAAAGCCCACGTCCCCGCACAGCAGCCGGTCCATCGGCCGGGGAGACTCCATGTCTTCTTTGATCTGCGCGATACAGCGCAGCTGGTCGTCGGTTTCCTCATACGGGAACCGTTCTTCAAATTCCCGCTGCCATTCCGTGTCCGGGGAAAACGCAAACCCTTTGGCCTGCATGCGGGCGGCGTACAGCTTGATCAATTCTTCCGCCATCTCGGCCACCGCTTTTTTGACCCGCTGCCGGGTTTTCTGCCATTCCACCGAGTTGAGCTTGTTGAGTTTGACCGCCTTGTCTTCCTTGGGACCGATGTATTTGCTCACCAAATCCAGCTGGGTCACCGGGACGAACAGCGTGTCGGTGCCGGCGTAGCGGATCTTGATGTAATCCTTGGTGACTCCGTGGATTTCCCGTTTGACGATCCCTTCAAATACGCCGATCCCGTGGGAAGCATGGACCACATAATCGCCATATACCAAGTCCGATAGGGACCGGATCTGTTCGCCGGGTTTTTTGGACTTTCTGCGCCGGGCCGTCTTGGCCGCCGTTTTACCGTGGGTGATCACGGCAAATTTCAGATCCGGCAGTTCCATCCCGCTGGACAACGTCCCTTCCAAAACGCAGACCCGCCCGGGCGCCAGCGTTTTTTCGCTGTCCGCCACCGGAATCTTTCGCGCCTGCAGGTCTTCCCGCAGGGCAGACGCCGCCTTTTGGGTGCCGGCCAATACCGCCACCCGGTATTCCCGGCGCAGCAGGCTGTCCAGATCCTCTTCCAGCAATTTTAAGTCCCCGCCCCAAGGGGACAGGGCAATGGCGTTGAGCGCCGTCAGTTCGCTTAGCCGCACCTCCGGCAGGGAACGGGCGAAATTTTCCAGGATGGCGCACCGTCTTCCCTGCATGGATTGCAAAACCTGGGGAAATTCCATGGCAAACGTTTCGCAGCCTTTGAACAGTACCCCTTCCTGGAGCAGCTGGGCCACATCCTCGTAATGCTGCCACATGGAGGTCTTGGAAGCTTCCTTCACCGAGACCATCTCGCAAAAGACGAGCCCCGCGTCGGGCAGATAATCAAACAGCGTCGCCGGCTTCTGGTACACCAGCGGCAGGAATTTGTCGATATTGGACAGCGCCAACCCCGCCTCCAGCTTTTCCATTTCCGTCAGCAGGATTTCTTTGGCCTTGACCCCCTGTTTGCCCCGCAGGGAATCGTATGCTTTGCCGATGCGCTGGACCAGCCACCCGTTGTCCCGGTACAGCACCTCCCGGGCGGGGGTGACGTCGGCCTGTTTTACCGTGTCGATCCGCCGCTGGGAATCCAGGTCAAAGGTGCTGATCGTATCGATTTCATCCCCCCAGAACTCCGCCCGGTACGGGGCGGGTGCATGGGGCGGGTAAAAGTCCAGGATCCCGCCCCTCAGCGAGAACTGGCACACGCCGTCTACCTGGTCTCGCCGCTCATACCCGGCATGGACCAGGCGGGCGGTCAGCTGGTCCAAAGCATGGGTTTCTCCCGAGCGCAGCGTCAGGGTATTTTCCGCCAGTACCTTAGGCGGGATGGTATACTGCAAAAGCGCTTCGATGCTACAGATCACCACGGAAATGGTTCCCTGGGCCAATCCGCTGAGCACCTTCAGCCGGGCAAATTCGTATTCCCGGCTGACCCCTTCCACTTCCCGGAAGGTAAATTCTCTGGCCGGATACACAAACGCCTTTTCTGTTTCCGCAAAAGCATTGACGTCTTCGCACAAGCGGGTGGCCATCGCCTCATCTGGCGTGACGACAAGCAAAGGCCCCGTCCCGGCAAGCGCCGCAATCACCGCCGCTTTGTGGATCTGCCCCAGGCCGGTCATTTGGGCCGGCCACCCCTTTTGGGCCATCGCCGCCAAAAGCATCCTGTACTGGGGCGCCGAAGCAATGATATCCAACAGCATCTGTCGTCCTCCTCCCGCCTGCAACGGATCTACTTCCCATTGTATTCATTCATCGCCTGGTCCATGCGGCCGGATACAATCAATTCCGCCATCCGCGGCGCCTGTTCCAGCACCTGGTCCAGCTGTTCTTTTTCCTTGGGGCCAAACCGGCTGAGCACCCATTTGGCCAGATCATAATCCGGATGCGGCTTGGCCCCCACCCCGATTTTTACCCGGGGGAATTGGTCGGACCCTGTCAGATAGATAATATTTTTGATCCCGTTATGCCCGCCGTCCGTCCCCTTCCGGCGGATCCGCACATGCCCCGGCTCCAGGGAAATATCATCCATAAACACCAGCACCCGCTCCATGGGGATCCGGTAAAAATCCGCCGCCTCCTGCACCGCCTGGCCGGACAGGTTCATAAAGGTAGACGGTTTCATCAAAAGCACCCGGTGTCCGGCGATCACGCCGTCGCCGCACAGGGATTTGAATTTCAGCCGGTCGATTTTGACCCCAATCTCTCCCGCGATACGCTCCACCGCCATAAACCCGGCGTTGTGGCGGGTTCCTTCGTATTCCCGGCCGGGGTTGCCCAGCCCGACAATTAAAAATTCCACCGGCCCCGTGGGAGCCGGCCCTTTTTGTGAAAACAACTTCAGCATAAATCCTCCTTCTGGGGTTTTGCGGGCGCAGACGCGCTTGCCAAACCGTCCCGGTTTTTCCGGACAGACAAGCAAGGCGGGATAGGCTCCTACCCCGCCTGTTTGTTATGCTGCTTTTTCCCGCGGTTTACACAAACAGCGGGGAAACCGGCTTGTCGGCGTAAATGCGCTCGATGGCCTCCGCAAATACCGGGCCCACCGGCACCATGGTAATTTTGGGGATCTGTTTTTCCTGGGGCAGCGCAATGGTGTCCAGCAGCACCAGTTCTTTGATGACGCTCTGCTCAATCCGCTCGATGGCCGGGCCGGACAAGACCCCATGGGTCGCGCAGGCATAGACCTCCGTCGCCCCGCCGATCTCGATAATCGCCTTGGCGCCGTTGCACAGCGTGCCGGCGGTGTCTACCAGGTCGTCCACAATAATGGCGCGCTTGCCTTTGACGTCGCCGATGATGTTCATTACCTCGGACACATTGGCTTTCGGGCGGCGCTTATCGATAATCGCCAGCGGCGCGTTCATCCGCTCGGCAAACTTTCTGGCCCGGGTCACGGAGCCAAGGTCCGGAGAAACGACGACAACATCGCTTTGGTCTTTGAAGCGCTCTTCAAAATAAGGAGCCAGAATCGGCACGCCCAGCAGATGGTCTACCGGGATGTTGAAAAACCCCTGGATCTGGGCCGCATGCAAATCCATGGTCAAAACACGGTCGGCGCCGGCAGCGGTAATCAGATCCGCTACCAGTTTGGCGGAAATCGGGTCGCGGGCTTTCGCCTTCCGGTCCTGGCGGGCATACCCCAGATACGGGATAACGGCGGTAATTCGGCCGGCGGAAGCGCGCTTAAACGCATCCATCATAATCAAAAGCTCCATCAGGCTGTCGTTGACCGGCGTGCTGATGGACTGCACCACAAACACGTCGGACCCACGGACCGATTCATGGATGGAAACGGAGATTTCCCCATCGGAAAAATGAGAGACGTCGCATTTTCCCATAGGCAGGCCCAGTACCTTGGCGATATGCTCAGCCACTGCCGGATTGGCGTTGGCGGAGAAAATTTTGATATCCTTGCCGTGAAGATTCATGTTTTTTACTCCCTTTTTCATGTTGTCCTGTTTTCTTATTTATACTCCACCGTCCTCAAGACGGCAAAAGACTATTTTTTGCGCGGTCCTAACCGCAACCTGCGGGCTTTTGCCCAGCCGGGCTTTACCACCTGCCGCGCCCGTGCGATAGCCAGCGCGTCCGCCGGGACCTCGTCGGTAATGGTGGAACCTGCGGCGATGTAGCTGTCGTCGCCGATGGTGACCGGCGCGATCAGGTTGCTGTTGCAGCCGATAAAGCAGCCGTCGCCGATGACCGTGCGGTATTTTCCGTGCCCGTCAAAATTCACCGTCACCGTCCCGCAGCCGAAATTGACATTTTTGCCCACGTCGCTGTCCCCCACATAGGTCAGATGGGCCACGGCGGTCTTTTCTCCCACCACCGAATTTTTTACTTCGACGAAATTGCCGATCTTCACGCCGGCTTTCAGGCGGCTGTTGGGCCGCACATGGGTAAACGGGCCGATCTTCACGTTTTCCTCCAGCTCGGACTGCTCGATCTGGCAGGCGTTGATCCGGCACCCGTCGCCAATCACGCTGTCTTCAATCACCGTATTGGGCCCAATCACGCAATGTTTGCCGATGGTCGTTTTCCCTTTTAAGATGGTGCCGGGCAATAGGACCGTATCCTGCCCGATGGTCACGCCCGGCGCAATGATCACCCCGTCGGCGCAGACGATTTCCACGCCCTGTTCCAAATGATATGCCAGCTGGGCCTGACGCGCCAGCTCGTTGAGCCGCAAAAGGCCCTTGCGGTCGTTGGCCCCCATGGCCACCTGCGGATTTTTGGCCTGATAGCCGCAGACCCGCAGCCCCTCGGCCGCCGCAATGCCAATCACGTCAGTCAGATAATACTCGCCCTGGGCGTTGTTGGGCTGCAGCCGATCCAGCGCCTGCAGCAGAAAATCCACCGAAAACCAATAAGCGCCTGCATTGATCTCCCGGACCTGCAGCGTCCTTTCATCCGCGTCCGCCTGCTCGACAATCTTGGCCACCGCCTCGCCGTCCCGGATCACCCGCCCGTAGCCGGTGGGGTCTTCGAGCACGGCGGTAATCAAGGTGACCGCCGCTTTCTGGCGGATATGCTCTTCATATGCGTTTCGCAAGGTGGCGGCGTCGACAAACGGCGCGTCCCCGTACAGCACCACGCAGTTTCCGCCCAGGTGCTGCTGCAAAAAAGCTTTGGCCTGCATGACCGCATGTCCGGTCCCCAGCCGCTGTTTCTGCTCCACCCAGGAAAAATGGGGGACCGCCGCACGCACCTGATCGGCGCCTGCGCCCAATACGGCGCAAACGTCCTCAATCCCGCATTCTGCCAGGGAATCGGCAATCCAGCAGATCATCGGGGAAAACAGCACTTCACACAGCACCTTCGGCCGCGCCGAATGCATCCGTTTTCCATCCCCAGCGGCCAAAACCACCGCGCATACCTGCTCCAAGCTGTTCCACCTGCCCTACTTCAAAGTTCTCTGTCTATCTATACGCGTAAAATCTCAATTCTATTATTACAATTTTTTGATGTATTTTCAAGTAAAACAGCCCAACTTTTTGTCAAATGGCATCAAATTCGTGCAATTGCAAAAAAATGCAGAAAATATATAGAAAATCCTAGATTTCTTTGCTATAATGATTCTGTGCCTATTGCTCACTGCAAAGATGGGCTTTAGGGTTGCGCGGCTCACACATGGGAACAGCCACCGCGCAATAAGACGTAAAATAAAATAGGAGGTTGAGTCCCTTGAGCAAGAAGTATGTTTACCTGTTCAAAGAAGGAAATGGCTCTATGAGAGAGCTGCTCGGCGGCAAAGGCGCAAACCTGGCCGAGATGACCAATTTAGGCCTGCCGGTGCCGCAGGGCTTCACCATCACCACCGAAGCCTGCACCCAGTATTATGAGGACGGCCGCAAAATCAACGACGAGATCCAGGCTGAGATCATGGAATACGTTGGGAAAATGGAAGAGATCACCGGCAAAAAATTCGGCGATCTGGAAAACCCGCTGTTGGTTTCCGTCCGCTCCGGCGCCCGCGCTTCCATGCCCGGCATGATGGATACCATTTTGAACCTGGGCTTGAACGAGCAGGTCGTGGAAGTCATGGCCAAAAAATCCGGCAACCCCAGATGGGCGTATGACTGCTATCGCCGGTTCATCCAGATGTACTCTGACGTCGTCATGGAAGTCGGCAAGAAATATTTTGAGCAGCTGATCGACAAAATGAAAGAGGAAAAAGGCGTGACCCAGGACGTAGAGCTCACCGCCGAAGACCTCAAAGAGCTGGCCCGCCAGTTCAAAGAAGAATACAAAGCCAAAATCGGCGAGGACTTCCCCACCGATCCCAAAGAGCAGCTGATGGGCGCGATCAAAGCGGTATTCCGCTCCTGGGACAACCCCCGCGCCAACGTATACCGCCGCGACAACGATATCCCGTATTCCTGGGGTACTGCGGTGAACGTGCAGATGATGGCATTCGGTAACCTGGGCGACACCTCCGGTACCGGCGTAGCCTTCACCCGTAACCCTGCCACCGGCGAGAAAAAGCTGTTTGGCGAATTTTTGATGAACGCCCAGGGCGAAGACGTGGTTGCCGGCGTTCGTACCCCGCAGCCGATTGCGCAGCTGGCGGAAGTTATGCCGGAATGCTACAATCAGTTTGTGGAAATCTGCGATATTCTGGAAAAACATTATCACGACATGCAGGATATGGAGTTCACCATTGAGGACCGCCACCTGTACATGCTGCAGACCAGAAACGGCAAACGTACCGCTACCGCGGCGCTGAAAATCGCCTGCGATCTGGTAGACGAAGGCATGATCGACGACAAACAGGCTGTGCTGATGATCGACCCCAGAACCCTGGACGCGCTGCTGCACCCGCAGTTTGACGCCGCCGCGCTGAAAAAAGCGACACCGGTTGCCAAAGCGTTGGCCGCTTCTCCCGGCGCTGCCTGCGGTAAGATCGTGTTCACCGCGGAAGACGCCAAAGAATGGGCTGCCAGAGGCGAAAAAGTGGTTCTGGTTCGTCTGGAAACCTCTCCGGAAGACATCGAAGGCATGAAAGCTTCCCAGGGCATTCTGACCGTTCGCGGCGGTATGACCTCCCATGCGGCGGTTGTTGCTCGTGGTATGGGCACCTGCTGCGTATCCGGTTGCTCCGACATCAACATGGATGAGGAAAACAAGAAATTTGTCCTCGCCGGCAAGACCTATGTGGAAGGCGACTATATCTCCATCGACGGTTCCACCGGTAACATCTACGACGGCATCATCCCCACGGTAGACGCTTCCATCGGCGGCGAGTTTGGCCGCGTCATGGAATGGGCCGACAAATACCGCAAACTGCAGGTCCGCACCAACGCGGATACCCCGATTGACGCGAAAAAAGCCCGCAGCCTGGGCGCGGAAGGCATCGGCCTGTGCCGCACCGAGCACATGTTCTTCAACGACGGCAGAATCGCCGCGATCCGCGAAATGATCTGCTCGGATACCGTAGAGCAGAGAAAGACTGCGCTGGCCAAATTGGAGCCCATGCAGCAGGGAGACTTCGAAGAGCTGTATGAAGCCATGGAAGGACGTCCTGTGACCATCCGGTTCCTGGATCCGCCTCTGCATGAATTCGTTCCCACCGAGGAAAAGGACATCGAAGCGCTGGCCAAGACCCAGGGCAAGACGGTAGAGCAGATCAAAGCGATCATCGCTTCTCTGCATGAGTTCAACCCCATGATGGGACATCGTGGCTGCCGTCTGGCGGTAACCTATCCGGAAATCGCCGAAATGCAGACCGAAGCGGTCATCAAAGCTGCGCTGAACGTGCAGAAGAAACATCCGGATTGGACCATCGTTCCGGAAATCATGATCCCGCTGGTTGGCGAAGTCAAAGAGCTGGCTTATGTGAAGAAGGTTGTCTGCAACATCGCCGACGCTCTCATCAAAGAAGCTGGTTCGGATATGCACTACAAAGTCGGCACCATGATCGAGATCCCGAGAGCCGCTCTGACTGCGGATGAAATCGCGAAAGAGGCGGAATTCTTCTCCTTCGGTACCAACGACCTGACTCAGATGACCTTCGGCTTCAGCCGTGACGACGCTGGGAAATTCCTGGGCGCGTACTATGACAAGAAGATCTACGAGAACGATCCGTTTGCAAAACTGGATCAGGTTGGCGTAGGCAAGCTGGTCAAGATGGCTGCGGATCTGGGCAAACAGACCCGTCCCGACATCAAGCTGGGCATCTGCGGCGAACATGGCGGCGACCCGTCCTCTGTGGAATTCTGCCACCGGGTGGGCCTGACCTATGTTTCCTGCTCGCCGTTCCGCGTGCCGATTGCAAGATTGGCCGCTGCGCAGGCTGCGTTGAAAGACTAAGTTCTCTTTCATCGCCTGTCCATCTTTGGAAAAAAGCAACAGGACATCCCCTTTGGGGGATGTCCTGTTGCTTTTTTGCGGTTCTGTGCGGGATGGGAATCCGCGGCAGCCTCCTGGGCAAACCGGCAGACCGGGCCGGAGCAATCCTACACAAGGACTTGATGGTACCATTTGACGATTCCCCCAAATCGCGTCCTGCGTTGCGTTTTTTTCCGTCTTTCCATTGCCTTCCCCCCCGTTTCCATGCTATGATGGGTTGGATATCGGATTTTAAAAGGAAAGGCGGTTATCCCATGATTCGTTCTATCTCCATCGGGTTTAACACCATGGACGTATACGATTTTATCAAGACCATGTATCCCGGCGGCAACCAGCTCAATACGGCGATCTACGCCAAGTGGGCGGGGGCAGATTCCGCTTACCTGGGCTACTTTTCCGACGACGTGCGCGGCAAGCATTTAAAGTGGGTCCTGGAGAAAAACGGGGTAGACCTAACCCGCTGCAAAGTGCTGCACGGCCAATGCAGCTATGCCATGACCACCCTGGTGGATGGCAACCGTACCTTTCACGGCACCCGCAAAGGGGTGAATGCCATGACCCCCATCGTCCTGGACGAAGCAGACCTGGCGTATATCAAAGGGTTTGATTTGGTCATTTCCGACTGCTATTCCAACCTGGACGTGACGGAAATCCAAAAGATCAACGACCTGGGGATCCCGTTCGCCTATGATTTCTCCGAGGAATTCACCGAAGAGAGCCTGCGGGAATACTGCCCTCATATCAATTACTGCTTCCTCTCCTGCAACCAGCAGGGCGGCGAAGCGGAAATTCGGGCGCTGCTGCAGCGGATCTTCAGCTATGGCCCGCAAATCGTCGTGGGCACCCGCGGCGCAGACGGACAAATCGTATTCGACGGGGAACGCTTTTACGAGGGCAAAGCCGCCCCGGCCACCATTGTGGATACCATGGGCGCAGGCGACTCCTTTACCTGCTCGTTCTCCATCGCCTACACCGCCTCCCAGCAAACCGGGGAAGCCCGGATCCGGGAAGCCATGGATTTTGGTTCCAAATTCGCCGCAAAAGTCTGCGGGGTCAACGGTTCGGTGGGCGACGGGCTGACCTATGAAGGCAATCTGGAAGACCTGTACAACAGTGACGACGGGTATGCCTACAAACCCTATGTCAAGCCCTTCGGCGAAGTGCAGTCCAAATAGGCCGCCGCTTCCCTTTTGCGGGGCCTTGCAAAAACGAAGAAAACGGGTACGGTTTTTCCACCGTACCCGTTTTGTTTTGCCGTATTGGCCGCCGGCCCTGCAGGCCGCGCCTTATTCCATTCCCAAAATGGCGATACCCACCATGACCAGCAAAATCATGGCATACTGTCCGCGGCTGAGCTTCTCTTTGAGGAAGATCCGGGACCACAGCACCGAGAAAATGCTGTACGAAGCGATCATCGGCGCCGCCACAATGGCATTGGTGGAAATCGCATACACATACACGAACTGCCCCGCCGTCTCCAGCAGCGCCGCGCCGGTCAGCGACTTGGTCCCTGCAGAGAACAGTTTTTGCTTGCGGACAAACACCAGATACACCATAGCAAAAATCGCCATCAGCAAAAAGGTCATTTCATACGCCATATTGGCCTGCGCCTCGGTGAAAATCGGGTTTTCTTCGTTGAGATAAAACGCATCCCCGAAGGTGCCCAGCCCGTCTACCACGCAGTACAGGATGGGGAACAGGATGGCGATGGCGCTGATGGAATACTTTTTATCCACCACTTCCCCAGCTTGCGCCCGTTCCTGGTCCGCCTTGCGCTTTTCGATGATGGACAGTCCCAGGATCCCGATACAGATCGCTACCACCGCTGCGAACTGCACCCCGCTCATCCGCTGCCCTAGGATCAAAAAGCACAGCAGCGCCGTGACCGCGCCGGAGGAATTGCTAATCGGCGAACAGATCGACAGATCAATATACCGCAATCCCACATACCCCAGCGTCATCGACAAAATATACATGGAAGTCACCGGCAAATACCGGATCATATTCATCAAAGAAAAAGGCTCTTTGCAAATGATACCGTAATAAATAATCGCATGCAGGCCCATGACCAAGCCTACCATCATAACGGTGCGCCAGTGGCTGTAGGGATCTCCGGGGTCCGCCCCTTTCTTATAAAAAAGATCGGCGCCGCTCCACGCCAAGATGGTCAAAATCGCGAACAAAAACCACATTCTACCGTCACCTCTTGTCAAAAAATGCCGCATGGATTTCCACACGCAATTATTTATTATAATTGCTTTGTGAGAAAAAGTAAAGGAATTTCCCTCCAATTTCGGCAAAATCAGCGCTTGCCGCTTCCCGGCCCCCTTTGGGGGAGGGGGCGCATCCGGGACCAAATGAAAAAATCCCCCAGGGAGCTTCTCCACCGGGGGATTTTCCGCATCTTTGCCTTATTTCACAACCGTCTTGTCCAAGACAAAATGCACCGGCATGCCGTTTTGCGTCGGGTAAGGAACCTCCCCCTCGATCAGCGGCAGCAGATAATCAAACATCTCGTCGGTGACGTCGTTGCCCTGCTTGTTGATCCATGCCCGGGGAACCAGCTGTTCCCGGTTGGCGATTTCGGATACCGGCTTGGCGCCGATACGCACCATGTAAGGCCGGTTGGAAACCCGCTCCAAGACCATCATCTCGCCGGTATGCCCCTGCAGGGCAAACCGGACGGCATAGCTTCCGATTTTCCTGGCTTCCCGTACATCGGTGGCCGACATCAAATGGGACGAACAGCGCTGCAGCACGTTTAGTTCAATGGAGCGCACTTTGCAGCCGATTTTTTCCCGGACCAGCGTCTCCAGATACTTGCCCACGCCGGACAAATACCGATGGCCAAAGGCGTCGACCACTCCGCTTTGGAAATTTTCCGCCGCAAAGCTGCCGTCTGCCAGCCGTACCCCTTCCGATACCGCTACAATGCAGTTCCTGGTCAAGGACTGAACCTCTTTGACATCCCGGATAAATTGTTCCGGGTCGAACGCCACCTCCGGCAGGTAGATCAACTGCGGCGCCCTGGCGCCCACCGTGCGCGGCAGCGCCGCCGACGCCGTCAGCCATCCCGCATGGCGCCCCATAATTTCCACAATGGTGACCGAGTCCGTATCATAGACATAGCAGTCCCGGATGATTTCCAGCATGGCCGTGGCAATAAATTTCGCCGAAGACCCAAAGCCCGGAGAATGATCCGTCCCCGGCAGGTCGTTGTCGATGGTCTTTGGAATCCCGATGATCTTCACATCCTGCCCCGTCCGGGCAAAATGGCAAGAGAGCTTGTCCACGGTATCCATGGAATCATTGCCGCCAATGTAAAAGAAATAGCCAATCTCATACTGGGCGAACAGCTGGTCAATTTTTTCGTAAACGGAAGGGTCCTCTTCCTCCTGCGGCAGACGGTACCGGCAGGACCCCAGCGCCATGGCGGGGGTGCATTCCAGGATGGTAAAATCCTCCTGCCGGAAAAACTGGGCCCGCAAATCCACCAGGGTACCGGCCAGCATCCCCTGAATCCCGTTCAGCGCCCCGTACACCTGGCCGATTTCGGGGTTCCGGATCGCCTCTTGAATGGCGCCGGACAGCGATGCGTTAATGGCAGCCGTCGGCCCGCCGGACTGTGCAATCAGCATATTCCTCATATCAAAAATCCTCCTGCATTCGGCACAATAATACACGACTAGACAGGATAAAGTATAGCATACCTGCCCATAGAAAACAATCAACCAAGGAAAAAATAGGAAGGTCCCCGCGGGACTGCTCTTATTGGGCGGGCGGCGCGGCCGGTCGCTGCGGATCCAATTCGTCCAGCGTCAGGGCGAAAGCGGGTAAAAATTCCGCGAGGAAAACCGAAACCTCCCCCATTTCCATGGCCAGCAGCGCCTCCATGGTGGATTCTTTTGCCCGGACAAATTCCCGGTTGCCCGCTTTTTCTTCCTCGATGCATTTGATCAGGGCGCTGAGCCGGTCCGCCGCCTTGACCAGCTTTTTCGACGCCTGGTCCAGCCCCGCGCCGGAAAGGTACGGGGCGACGTCCTCCCGCAAATCCGCAGGCAGCAGCCCCGCCAGCCGGCGGCAGGCCGCCAGCTCCAGCTCCTGGTAGGAGCCGCGCAAAGCCGGGTTGTCGTATTTCACCGGGGTGGGCAAATCACCGGTCAGGATCTCGGCGCAGTCGTGGTACAGCGCATGCAGCACGATCTGTTCCAGATCATAGCATTTGCCCAGCCGGCGGTTGCCGATCACCGCCAGAATATGGGCCAGCATCGCCGTTTCCAGGCTGTGTTCGCTTAAATTCTCCCACCGGGTATTGCGCATCAGCCCCCAGCGGTTGATATACTTCATCCGGAACAACATGGCGTAAAAAGAACTGCGCTCCATAACCATCCTCCTAAAAAATGTATGACCTGCAGGAAACCTCTGCATAAATCTTTTCTATTTTTATCACTATAAGAAGGAATTGTGATATAATAAGGGCAATCAACCGGTTCCTTTTTTGTAACCGGCCGCGCTATCAGGCCCGCCCGTCTGCCGGTTTGCCGGGGATGGGCGGGACAGGCCCTTTTGTTTTTATGGTAGCGGAAATCAAAACGGAATGCAAGAGGCCGGAAGGATCCGGCCAAACCATCGATGGAGTGGAATCTATGACTGCACAGAAAAGCCTGCATTGGAAAGCCTTTCTCCTGGCGCTGGGGGTTTCTACCGCCGTGTTTTTGCCGTTTGTCATTTATAACGGCGGGTACTTCATTTTTATCGGGGACTTTAACGCCCAGCAGATTCCCTTTTACAAGCTGGTGCATCAAGCGGTACGGGAAGGCAACTTCGGTTGGAGCTGGACGACGGATCTGGGCGCCAACTTTATTGCCTCCTACAGCTTTTATAACCTGACCAGCCCGTTCTTCTGGCTGACCATCCCCTTCCCCACGGACTGGGTTCCTTTTTTGATGGCGCCGCTGCTGGTCTTAAAAAATGCCTGCGCGGCCCTGACCTCCTATTTCTATTTGGCCCGGTTTGTCCGCCGCAAGGAATTTGCCGTGTTGGGCAGTTTGCTGTACGCTTTTTCCGGATTCATGTTCTACAATACCTTTTTCAACCACTTCCATGAGGTGGTGGTCTTTTTCCCGCTGCTGCTCATCGGGATGGAAGAACTGGTACACTGCAACCGCCGGGGGCTTTTTGCCGTCGCCGTAGGGCTGAACGCGGTGGTCAACTACTGGTTCTTTATCGGCAGCGCCGTATTTTGCATCTTATATTTCTTCTTCCGCTGCACCGACCGGACCTGGGGCGCCAGCGTGAAAAAATTCTGCTGGGTGGCAGGGGAAGCGCTGCTGGGCATGGGCCTGTCGATGTTCGTGTTTTTGCCGGCGGTGCTGGGGATCCTGGGGAATCCCCGCACCACCTCGGACAATCTGCTGTCCGGCTGGAGTTTCTGGCTGTATTCCCACGAGGAACGGCTGCCTGCCATCATCGCCAGCTTTTTATTCCCGCCGCATGTGCCGTCCCGGCCGGTGATGTTCCCCAACCACGGGGCCAAATGGTCCAGCCTCACCGCATGGCTGCCGCTGTTCGGCGCCTCCGGCATGATGGCCTATCTGCTGACGCCGCAGCGGTCGTGGCTGAAAAAAATGCTGGCGGCCTGTGTGCTGATCGCGCTGATCCCAGGGCTCAACAGCATGTTTATCCTGTTCAATAACTCGTATTATACCCGCTGGTTTTACGCGCTGATTCTGCTGATGTGCCTGGCCACGGTGCTGGCCATGGAGCGGCGGGGCGTCGATTACATGCGGGGGGTCAAATGGACGGCGGGGATCACCATCGGGATGGCGCTGGCCGTAGGGCTGACGCCGATGAAATCCGACGGCGAATGGCAAATTGGCCTTGCCTCCGATATGCCTACCTTTTGGATGTATGCGGCCTTTACCGGCGCGTGCTTGCTGGCCACCGTTTTGCTGGTGCGCCGCTTTCAGAATACCCCGCAGATGCCCAAAGCGTCCATTGCCGGGGTCTGCCTGGTCAGCGTGCTGTTCGGCTGGATTTATTTTATCGACGGGAAGAATTACCGCAGCACCGACAACTGGCTGATCGAAAACGCCATCAACGGCAAGGATATGGTCCAGTTCCCGGACGACGGCAATTTTGCCCGCACAGACTTTTACGGCACCATTGAAAATCTTGGCATGTATTGGGACCGGCCCACCATCCAGGCGTTCCATTCCATCGTGCCTGTTTCCCTCATGGAATTCTATCCCGAGGTGGAGGTCACGCGGGACGTTTCCTCCAAACCGGACGTCAAGCTCTACGCGCTGCGCAGTTTGCTGTCGGTGCGGTGGCTGGTGATCGAAACGCGCAACGAGGAACAATCTCCCATGCCTGGATACAGCTATGTGCGGACGGATGGGAATTTTAATCTGTATGAAAACGAAAACTTCGTCCCCATGGGTTTTGCATTCGACCACTATATCACCCAGGAAACCTTTGAGGACACGCCCAAAGACTACCGCTGCCGGCTGCTGATGAAAGGCCTTTTGCTGGAAGAGGACGCCATTGCCCGGCACAGCGATATCCTGACCAAGCTGTCCGACCTGCGGGCGGACCAGCTGAGCGAAGACGACTATGTGGCCGACTGCGCCGACCGCCGGCGGGAAGCTTCATACGAATTTACCACCGACAACCAGGGCTTTACGTCCAAAATCGTGCTGTCGCGGGAAAACCTGGTGTTTTTCAGCGTCCCCTATGACGAAGGGTGGAGCGCTACCGTAAACGGGCAGCCGGTGGAGATTGAAAAGGTGGACATCGGCTTTATGGCCGTCCGGGCGCCGGCAGGCGACAGCACCATCCGCTTTACCTACCGTACCCCAGGGCTGACGGCCGGCCTTTGGGTCAGCGGGATTTCCCTGCTGGTCCTGGCAGGCTACCTGCTATTGTGCCGCAAGCTGCGCCCGCGCCGTCCGGCGGCGCCTTCGATTTCGTATACCGTACTGCAGCAGCCGCAGGAACAAGAGCATCAGCTCTCTTTTGAAGAATTGTTTCAAAAAGACAGTGCAAAAGATCTGACACAGGAGGAAAAATGAGCATGGATCGATTATATCTGGTGGTTCCCTGTTACAACGAAGAACAGGTCCTTCCCGAAACGGTTCGCCGGCTGACCGACAAACTGCGCCGCATGGAAGAAAAGGGCCTGGTCAGCCCCGACAGCCGCATCCTGCTGGTGGACGACGGCAGCCGCGACCGCACCTGGGAGCTGATTTGCCGGTTTCATCAGGAAAACCCGGTGGTGTCCGGACTGAAGCTTTCCCGCAACCGTGGGCATCAAAACGCGCTGGTGGCGGGGCTCATGACCGCCAAGGACCGGTGCGACATCACCATTTCCCTGGACGCGGATCTGCAGGACGACATCGAGGTGTTGGACCAGTTCGTCCAGGCATACCAAAAAGGCGCACAGGTGGTCTACGGAGTCCGCAGCGCCAGGGATACGGATACCGCCTTTAAACGCTCCACTGCCATGGGCTTTTACGGGTTGATGCAAAAAATGGGGGTGGATATCGTCAGCAACCACGCCGACTACCGCCTCATGAGCAAAAAGGTCCTGGACTGCTTTTCCGGCTACCGGGAGGTCAACCTGTTTTTGCGGGGGATTGTCCCGCTGATCGGCTTCCCCACCGCTGTGGTCACCTATGAACGCAGCGAGCGGTTCGCCGGGGAATCCAAGTACCCGTTAAAAAAGATGCTGTCCTTCGCCTGGGACGGGATTACCTCATTCAGTACAAAGCCCCTTTCGCTGATCACCGGCGTGGGCATCGCCATCGGGCTGCTGTCCGGCATAGGGCTCTTGGCCGCGCTGATCTGCCTTGTTTGCGGCGTCGCGGTCGCCGGATGGGTCTGGGTATTGATCTGCATTTGGCTGGCGCTGGGCATCCAGCTGGTCGCGCTTGGGCTGGTGGGCGCCTATGTGGGCAAAACCTACGGCGAAGTCAAGGCGCGGCCACGGTACCATATTGAAATGCTGCTGGACGACGGGGCCCCGCTGTCCCATTGACCGCATCCGGCCTATCTTCATTGCATCCAAAAGGCCCGGCTTACGCCGGGCCTTTTTTGTTTGCCTAGATCCGCTGGGCCGCCGTCAATTCTGCGCGCGGCGGCCTTCGTCCGTTTCTTCGTCTGTTTCGTCTTCCTCTTCCAGCCCCTGCTCCGGCGGCTCGGATTCCTCCGGCGCGTCGGCGTCACTATAGTAGGTGATCGGGCCGCTGTAGGCGTAGTTTGCCTGGCGGATACTGCCGTATCCCACGATGATTTCGTCGTCGACGTCCATCTGGCGGCTGCGGATCTGCGGAACTTCGTCGGTGGGGATGTTCCCCTCCAGGGTGATGATTTGCGCCTTCCCGTCTTCCTCATAGACCACATCGGTCACCATTCCCACATGATCCGGATACCCGATTCCATAGCTATCGAAAAACACCATATCGCCCCGCTCCGGCGTGTAGGTCCCCGCGTCAAAATAATGGTAATACGCTTTGAACCAGAGCCCGCAGGAATAGGCGTACGGGTACCAGGGATACACGCTGTCCAGATAGGAAGTCCCCAGCCGGTCCTCCGCTTTTTGCAGGCAGTACAGCAAAAACTCGGTGCACCATTGGGCATAGGGGTCGTCGAACAGCTCCCCGTAAACTGTGCTGCCGTCTTCCCGCACCGGAAAGGTCGGTTCCTGCCATCCATACCAGATCGCCCAATCCACAAACGTTTCCAGCGACCCGTCTTCCGATTCCGGCGGCAGCTGCTCCGATTCCGATTCTTCCCCGCCCGACGTCTCCAAAAGCTCCTCCGGGGCAGAGGACGCCTGGGACTCTTCTTGCCAAACGGATTCCTGCTTTGGCGCTTGAGGGTCAGGTTCCTGTTCCGGGCTTTCCTGCGGCTGCAGGGCAAGCCACGCCAAAAAAAGCAGCAGCCCGCCGAACAGCGCCACCAGCCCTACGCGGACGGCGCCGGGACATTTGCTAGCCGGATGCCTCATTGGTGGATCTCCCCCTTTTTTCTTTCTCCTTTCAGGATCCCTCCATCAAGAGACGGTTGGGTGAACAACCGCTGAATGTTTCGTGTTATTTTTCCAATGGGGCAATGGCGTCGCTTTCAGCGATGGTCCCGGCGTAAAGCTGCTGATTGCCTGCTTGATTCTTTTCCGGATCGGATAGGCCCACCGCCGCCGCATACAGGATAAATTCTTCCTGCCCGTCCAGCTGGCACAGCCGGTCCGCCACCGGCTGGTCGATGGCCGCCACGGCACACGCGCCGCAGCCGATGGCTTCGCAGGCAAGATACAGATTCTGCCCTACATGCCCCGCGTCGATCAGCGCCACCCGATGGGCACTGGTCCCATACCGCCATTCCGCCCGATACGGTACAAAGCTGTACAAAAAGGCCACCGCGCAGCCGCCGGCCCATTTTTGCCCGTGCATGGCGGCGATGATCTGGCCCGCCGGATCCTCCAGAGGACCCACCGGCTCCAGCGCATGTTCCAGCGGCAGGTAATGGTATACGCCCGGCTCTAACCCTTCCACCAGGCGCACCGCTAGGTAGGTTTCAAACGCGTGGCGGGCGCCGCCGGACGGGACCGTCCGCAGCGTAGCATAATGATTCCCCCGCAGCGCTTTGACCCCTTGGGTCGCCCACAACAGGAAAGCCAGTTGTTCCAGCGTCATGGGCCGGTCCTGGTAAAAACGCTGGCTGGCCCGCTGCTGCAAAATCGTCAAAAAATCCGGCTGGGTCAAAACCTCCCGGAAATCCCGGGACAGGGCAATCCGTTTGTCCGACCGGGCCGGTTTGCTCAGCGGCGGCTGCGGCAGATGTTTTTGCTGGTCGGAGGGCTCGCGCTGCTCCCCAAAGGGACTTTTGCAAAAATCCCGGTTTTGTTTGATCTGCTGGGTGATGGTTTCCATGTTTTCTCATCCTTTCTGTCAAAGCGGCATCAATACGGGACGAATTCCATTGGCTGAAAACTTGCCGGGCCAAAGGGATCCTCCCGCTCCAGGTCAATGGGAAACAGGCTGCCCAGATGGCGGGTAGCCTGCGCGTTGTCCTGCTTGTACAGGTTCCCGCGCATGACATAGCCCGGGCGGATGGGATCCTCGCCGTAGACGGCACGGATCGCGTCCCGCGGCAGGGAGATCATCACCCCCCAGTATTCTCCTTCCAGATCTTCCCCCCAATAGCTGTGCATCTGCGGCAGCACGCCGTATGCCGCCAGCGGGGTCTTGTCCGCACCGTCTCGGACGGTACAGTCCAGTCCGCCCCGGCTGTCCGCCGTCAGCTCTAAAAATTTCCCGCTGCGCTCCGGGTCAAAGTTCAACCGCGCCATCAAAACGCTTTGGTCCGACGGATGGGTTTCAAACGCCCACAGCCGCAGAAAAAAATGCGTCTTGTTGACGCACAGGCGCGCCTGGGCAAACGGCCGGTAATCCCGCTTTTCCATGGGGTAATAGATGATTTTCCCTACCGGCAGGGCATCCCAGACCGGCTGGCCCTGGATGATGCTGATTTTCCATTCCATGCTTTCATTCTCCTTTTCCCGCTCAAAAGCTGGCCATTCGTCTTTATTATATCAGTTTTCCCAAAAATGAAAAGGATTCTCTGAAAAAGGGCCGGATCCTGCGCCGGCCAGCGGACTTCGGTCAAAAATGGCTGGAAATAGATCGTCCTGTCTGTTATGATGAAAAAAGGAGGCGATGCCCATGGACGGCCAAATCTGTTTGCGCGGGATGCTTTGGCAGGATACCCTCACCCTTCCCCAGGACTTTGCCGCGCAAGGCTGGAATAAACCGCAAGAAAAATACGTTCAGTATTATCAGGAGCAGCAAGCGGGGCTGCGGACCATCTGCGTCGCCGCGGTGGATGGGCGGGCTGCCGGATATGCGACCCTCGTCCCCCAGGCGGCGGAGGGGCCGTTTGCCGGGCTCGGCATCCCGGAAATCCAGGACTTCAACGTCCTGCAGCGACACCAGCGGCAAGGGCTTGGCAACCGCATCCTGGATGTTTTGGAGCGGGAAGCGGCCCGCTCGTGTGATCGCGTCAGCCTGGCGGTGGGGCTGCACAGCGGGTACGGCCAGGCACAGCGGATTTATGTCAAGCGGGGGTATCTGCCGGACGGCAGCGGCGTTTGGTACCGCGGAACCCCCCTTGCCCCGTATGTGCCCTGCTGCAACGACGATGAGTTGCTGTTGTACTTTTCCAAATCCGTGCGCTAACCGGCGCGGACCAAAACAGGCCGGAGGGAACTCCCTCCGGCCTGTTTTCTTTTTTCGGGGTCGCCTACTATTGTTAGGACAGTTCGAACATGCCTGTATACAGCTGGTAATACTTCCCTTTCTGGGCAATCAGCTCTTCATGGTTGCCCTCTTCAATAATGCGGCCATGCTCCAGCACGATGATGATATTGGAGTTGCGCACGGTAGAAAGCCGATGCGCGATGACAAAGACGGTACGGCCTTCCATCAGGGTATCCATGCCTTTTTCGATCAGGGACTCGGTTCTGGTATCGATGGAGCTGGTGGCTTCGTCCAGAATCAGCACCGGCGGATCCGCCACCGCGGCCCGGGCAATGGCCAGCAGCTGCCGCTGTCCCTGGCTGAGGTTGGCGCCGTCTGCGGTCAGAATCGTATCGTATCCCTGGGGCAAATGGGTGATGAAGAAATGGGCGTTGGCCAGTTTGGCCGCCGCAATGATCTCGTCATCCGTCGCATCCAGTTTGCCGTAGCGGATGTTATCCCGCACCGTGCCAGTAAACAGATGGGTATCCTGCAGCACCATGGACAGAGAACGGCGCAGATCATCCTTTTTGATCTTGTTGATGTTGATCCCGTCATACCGGATCTTGCCGTCCGGCACATCGTAAAAACGGTTGATCAGGTTGGTAATGGTGGTTTTCCCTGCGCCGGTGGAGCCGACAAAGGCAATTTTCTCTCCGGGCCGGGCCTCCAGCGTAATGCCGTTGAGCACGATCTTGTTTTCCTCGTACCCAAACACCACATTTTCAAATTCCACCGCGCCGCGTACCTGGGTATAGGTCAGGGTGCCGTCTCCATGGGGATGGCGCCAAGCCCACAGGCCGGTACGCTCCTTGGTTTCTTCCAGGGTACCGTCGGGTTTGCGCCGCGCGTTGACCAGCGTCACATACCCGTCGTCCGTTTCCGGCTGCTCGTCGATCACCGCGAAAATCCGTTCCGCGCCGGCCAGCGCCGCCAGGATGATGTTGAATTGCTGGCTGAGCATGGAAATCGGCTGGTTAAAGGAACGAGTATACTGCAGGAAAGACCCGATGGTCCCAAGGTCCAAAATGCCGAAAATCGCCAAAGCCGCGCCTGCCGTCGCCGTGACCGCATAGCTGATATGGCCCATATTGTTGGAAATCGGCCCCATAATGTTGGAGAAGGTTCCTGCATTGGTGGCAGCGTAGCACAGTTCCTCGTTCAATTTGCTGAATTCTTCTTTGACCGCTTGTTCGTGGCAGAATACTTTGACCACCTTCTGCCCCTCGATCATTTCCTCGATATAGCCGTTGACCTGCCCCAACGCCCTCTGCTGCTTGATATAGAAGTTCGCGGACTTGCTGCCGATCACCTTGATCAGCTTCAGCAAAATCACCAGCAGCAAAATCGCCAGGATGGTCAGCTGCCAGCTGAGCACCAGCATCATGGAAAATACGCCCACTACGGTGATCACCGAAGAAATCATCTGCGGAACGCCTTCGCCGATCATCTCACGCAGGGTATCCGTATCATTGGTGTACCGGCTCATCAGTTCGCCGTGGGTATGGGTATCAAAATATTTAATCGGCAGCGTCTGCATGTGGGTAAACAGGTCCACACGGATCTTGCGCATCGTCCCGGTGGAAATGTTGACCATCAGCCGCTTGTACAGGTAGGAGCAGCCTACCCCGATTAGATAAACGACTGCCATCAGGGACAGCATGGAGATAAACGGCGCCAAATCCGGATTTTGCTGCCCGATAAACGGGACGATATAATCGTTGATGATTGGCTTTAAAAAGTAGGTGCTGGCCACGCTGGCGCCAGAACTTCCAATGATGCCTAATACAACTAGGAAAAGTTGTAACTTATATTGCAATAAGTATTTTGCCAACCGCTTGATTGTCACTTTCGGGTTCTTCGGTTTTTCCAGCGCCGGCCCGCGGCCCGGGCCGCGCCCCATCGGGACTGCTCTTGTTTCTGCCATATTAGGCCACCCCCTTTTGCTGGGACTCATACACTTCCCGGTAGATTTTGTTGGTCGCAAGCAATTCTTCGTGGGTGCCTACGGCGTCGATTTTTCCATCGTTCAGAACGACAATCCGGTCCGCATCCTGGACAGAAGTGACGCGCTGGGCGATGATAATGGTGGTCGTCCCCGCCAGCTCTTCCCGCAGCGCCTGCCGGATTTTACTGTCGGTAGCGGTATCCACCGCGCTGGTGCTGTCGTCCAGGATAATAATTTTCGGTTTTTTCAGCAGCGCACGGGCAATACACAGCCGCTGCTTCTGCCCGCCGGACACGTTAACGCCGCCCTGCCCTAAGTCGGTATCATATCCATCCGGGAACGACAGCACGAAATCATCCGCCTGCGCCGCCTGGCATGCCTGCCGGATCTGCTCGTCGCTCGCTTCCGCATCGCCCCAGCGCAGATTTTCCTTGATGGTTCCGGAAAACAGCACGTTTTTCTGCAGCACCATGGCTACGGCGTTGCGCAGGTTCTGCAGCGGATATTCCCGCACATCCCGGCCGCCGACCTTCAAGCTGCCGCTATATACGTCGTACAACCGCGGGATCAACTGCACCAAGGTGGTCTTGGCTGAACCAGTGCCGCCGATCACGCCAATGGTTTCGCCGGAGCGGATATGTAGATTAATATTTTCCAGCGTTAAATTATCCGCTTTTTTCGCATAGCTGAACGAAACATTGTCAAAATCAATGGACCCGTCCGCCACTTCCAGGTTTGTGTTGCTGGAATCGGTGATATCCAGCGGTTCATTCATTACTTCCACAATCCGGCGCACGGAAGCGCGGGCCATGACCAGGCCCACAAAGCTCATGGAAATCATCATCAGCGAGCTCAGCGTTTGCATCAGGTAGCTCAAAAAGCTGAAGAACTGCCCGGTCAGCATCTGCCCGGCAATGATTTTCTGCCCGCCAAACCAGGAAACCGCGATCATGCAGGCATACACCACAAAGTTCATCAGCGGCATGTTGACAATGAGCAGTTTTTCTGCTTTTTTCTGGGCCTGCTGCACTTTCGTAGCCGCCTGGCGGAATTTTTCGCTTTCATGGTCGCCCCGCACAAACGCTTTGACCACCCGGATCCCCACCAGGTCTTCCTGCACAGAGGCGTTCATGCTGTCGTATTGATCCAGCATGCGCTGAAACCGGGGATAGGCCTTGATTGCAATCAAAGCAAGGCAGCCGCCCAGAATCGGCACCGCAAACAAAAAGATCAGCGAAAGTTCCGCGTTGATGCTGATGGACATAAAGATGGCGCAGATCAGCATCAGCGGCGCGCGGACCATACCGCGGATGACATTGGAAAACGCATTCTGGGTATTGGTGACGTCGGTGGTCAGCCGGGTCACCAAGGATGCTGTGGAAAACCGGTCCACGTTGGCAAAAGAGAAGTCCTGAATCTTGTCGAACAATTTTTTCCGGATATTTTTGGCAAATCCGGAGCTGGCTACAGCAGCGAGCCGTCCGCTGCCGGCGCCGAAGCACAGCGAGCAGATCGCCATCATAATCATCAGCAGGCCCACCTTGGCGACATAGGGCAGATCGCCGTTTGCAATGCCCACATCAATAATTTTGGACATCAAAAACGGGATCAGAATCTCCATGCTCACCTCGCCGACCATGCATAAGGGGGTTAGGATCGCAGCTTTTTTGTACTCTCCTACATAGGAAAGAAGCTGCCGCAGATCGCCGGACCCCTTTTTCGCGTTTTGTCTGGATGACATTGTATCACCTCGTTTTTTCTTTTCCCCCCTATTGTAATCGTTGTTGGATATTGTGTCAATATGTAATTTTAATAAAGTAATAAAATGAATAAAAGCGTAATATTATTGACTTTACAAATTTCATTTGTTATAATTGCAATAATGGAAAACGAAGGGAGTTCTTGCCGGTGGAAAAGGTTGACCGAAAAGCGGTAATACGGGAGCTGATGTCTATTCATCCGCTGTTCCGAAAAAAATTTCTCAACCGGGTGGATCATCCCTTTAATAGCCTGTCCAAATCGCAGCGGGGAGTGGTGATGGCGTTAGGCCTGTACCCTGCCATGAATATGGGGCAGCTGGCAGTGGAAACCAATGTTTCTTTGCAGCAAATCACCAAAACCGTCAACGCGTTGGAAGATATGGGCTATGTTCGCCGCTATACGGATCGGGCCAACCGCCGCCAGGTGTGGGTGTCTCTGACCGAGCAATGCCAAGAGCAGATCCGCAATTCCTGCGACGCCCATGACGGGCTGTTGGTCAAAAGCTTTGCCGGTGTGTCGGACGCGGATATGCTGCGCCTGCAGCAGGCCGCGCAGACAATCAACGAGATTATCAGCCAGATGGAAGACCGGCCTTTACAGGAACTGCCTGCAAAAGAGGGGAAATAAAAAACAGCTCAAAAGGGCCCTGCCGAACCGGCAGGGCCTTTTTTTTGCAAACTGTTATTGGACTGTGCGGGTGCGCCGCTCCGCCAACAGCAGGTCTACCATCCTGCCGTAGCTTTGCACCCCGTCGGACTGGGCGTTGGCTTTTAAATAGCTGTCGTTGAGCGCGTTGGATACTTCCGCTACCTTACTTTCAAACTGTTGCCAATACGCGTTGGAGGTCTGGTAGTCTATTTTTGCCTGCTGCGGCAACGACTGGTAGATCCGCGCATAGCTTTCCATCCTGCCCGTACGGGAAAGGGCGCCCATCGCATAGGACAAAGCGTTCAGCGCCCCGCTGTACCCCAAAACAGGATCCCCGGATTCCCGGCAGGCCAGATAGGCGATAAACCCCGCCTCATCCTCCCGGATATACCCTTTGAGGTGCGCCAGCTCATGGCACACGGTATAGGGGATCTCGTAATCCGGGATGTCCTGGTTGTAGTTGGCCTCGATGGTAAAGGGGGAAAACATGCCGGTCAGGCGAAGCTGCGACATGCCGCGGGACCAAGCCACCGGTTTGGGGTTGGGGTAATACCCCGCCAAAGAGGGATACTGCTGCCCCAGCGCCGACATGGCCGCCTTGGTCTGCGCGGATAAGTCCGTCTGCGCCAAAGACAGGCCGCCTGTTTCATTCAACGGGATTTGTTTTGCATATTCTCTCGCTTGTTCCGCCAGCTCTTCGCAAAGCGCTTCCAGCTCATCGGCAGAGGAATCCTGCATCAAATAACCCGCTTCCTCGCCGAAGGGCGTCCTCCCGTAATTGACCGAGCAGGTCAGGGTCAGCATGAGCAAAACCGCCGGCGCCGCGCAGAACACCACCCGGCAAACGGCAAAACAAACCCGTTTCCCCCACAACCGCCGCCGCAGCAATCCCCATCCGATGACGGCCGCGCAAACCGGCACGGCGAGCACAAGGGCATACAGCGCAAATTCATACACGGAAAAGGGAATCGGCGATAGAATCCGTCCGATGGTGTTGGGAAACACCGGGAAAAGATGGGTCGCATACCATTGGGCAAAGCCCGTATCCCCCCGGGACAACCCGACCAGCAGCAGTGACGCCGCCACCGCGCCCACGGCCCACGCAATGCATTTCCAGTGCCGCCTGCATCTATTCCACATCAGCCATCCCCCTTTCGGATCGCGCTTTTATTCCGCCGCATCTTGCTGCGCCTGCTGGCGGATCTGCTGCTGGCGCTGCTTTTTTTCCTGCCATCCGTCCAGGATCGCCTGGGCTTTGTCCACCAGCGGCTGGGTATAGCTGCGGTCTACAAAATCCATTTTCATGGACAGGTACGCTTGCGCATGGGCAGGATCCGCTTTCGCGCGTTCCTGCATGGTCATCTTCATGATCCAGCGGTGAAACCGGCTGAGCTTTTCTGCGTCTACCGCGCCTGGAAAAGAGAAAAAATGGATTTGCCTGCGCATTTTCTCTGTGAAATTGCGGGTAAATAAAAAGGTATAGTAGCCATCGTCGCCCGGTTCGGTCAGCCCAGACGTAAAGACAAACAGGGTTTTGTCCTTCAGTTCCTGGAACCGGCGGGTCAGCGCCGTTACGCCGTTGATCCGGCCCATATACAGCCCTCCGCCAAAAATCAGCATACGATACTGCAGCAGCGTCGCCGTCTTGACCTGCTGCATGGGCATCGCCTCACATCCCAGCGACTCGGCGATCCATTTGGCATAACGCTCGGTGGCGCCGTATCTGGATTTGTAAACCACCAGTACATCTTTCATCGAAACCCCTTCTTTCCATCCGCGGATGCGCGCTTTTTCTTATTTTAGCATAGCCTGTCCAAAAACAAAAGGGGCATTCCGCCAGCTGGCGGAATGCCCCTTTCTTTGCTATTGTTTTTCTTCCCGCCGGACTAGGTCGGCGGTTTTCGCTCCCGTTTGCTCCAGCAGCGCCGCCGGGGCCACTTCTACCTGCCAGCCGATCTTCCCGGCGCTGACCATGACGGTGGGAAGGCCCTCGACCTGGCGGTCAAAAAAGGTCGGGAACCGCTTTTTCATCCCGATGGGCGAGCACCCGCCCCGGACATATCCGGTCAATGGGGTGATCTGGCACACCGGTACCAGCTCTACCGACTTTTCGCCGGCGGCTTTGGCCGCTTTTTTCAAATCCAGGGTCTCTTGCACCGGGATCACAAAGACATAATGCGCCTTGCTGTGCCCGCAGGCGACCAGGGTTTTGTACACCTGGCGCGGATCCTGCCCCAACAGCTGGGCCACTTCCTCTCCGGCTACCGGTTCTTTGCCATGCGGGTAAGAATGGGCTTGATACGGGATTTTGTGCTGTTCCAGAATGCGCATGACATTGGTTTTTTGTTCTGCCATTTTCTTTTCCCCCGTACCTCAAAAAAGCTCTGCCGGATGACAGAGCTTTTTGGGGATTTTACTTTTCTTCTCCGCCCAGCGCGTCTTTGAGTTTTTCAAAGAAGCCCTTGCGTTTTTCATAGTTTTTCTCCGTGGTCACCTTTTCAAAGTCCTTGAGCGCCTGTTTCTGCTTTTGATTTAAGTTCTTCGGCACTTCCAGCACCACCGTGACATATTGGTCGCCCCGGCCCCGGCCGTTGACGTAAGGGATGCCCCGGTTGCGCAGGCGGAACACCGTGCCCGGCTGGGTCCCTTCCGGCACCGTATAGCGCACTTTGCCATCAATGGTAGGCACCACCACTTCATCGCCCAGCGCCGCCTGGGTAAAGGTCAGCGGCACCTCGCAAAGGACATTGTATCCATCCCGCTCAAACAGCGGATCCGGCCGCACGGAAACAGTCACGTTCAAATCGCCGGCAGGTCCCGCGTTGATCCCGTGATCGCCCTGCCCCTGCAGCGCGAACGTCTGCCCGTCGTCGATCCCCGCCGGGATATTCACCGACACTTTGCGGGTATGGCGGATCCGTCCTTTTCCGTTGCAGTCGGCGCAGGGGGTCTTGATCACCTTGCCGGTCCCGCCGCACCGCTGACAGGGCCGGGTGGACTGGATCACCCCAAAGGGGGTCCGGCTCTGCACCCGCACCTGCCCGGTGCCGTGACAGTCCGGACAGGATTCCGGGCTCGTGCCCTTGGCCGCGCCGGTCCCGCCGCAGCTGCCGCACTGTTCCAGCCGCTGGATCCGGATCTCCTTTTTGCATCCATGGGCCGCTTCCATAAACGACAGATTGACATTGACATTCACATCGTTGCCACGGATGGGCGCATTGGGGTTCCGGGTGCGGGTGGACCCGCCAAAGCCGCCAAACCCGCCGCTGCCAAATCCGCCGCCGAAGAAGGTATCGAAAATGTCCCCCATATCAAAGCCGCCCATGCCGCCAAAGCCGCCGGCTCCAGTGCCCGCTCCATAGGAGGGGTCTACCCCCGCATGGCCGAACTGATCGTATTTGGCGCGTTTATCCTTATCGGACAGCACCTCATACGCCTCGTTCACCTCTTTGAATTTGGCTTCCGCTTCCTTATCACCAGGATTCAAGTCCGGGTGATACTTCTTTGCCAGCTGGCGGTATGCTTTTTTCAATTCATCGTCCGAGCATCCTTTCTGAACGCCCAGGACTTCATAATAATCTCGTTTCTCAGCCAAACATATCACCCTTCATTTTCTGTCTTTGACCGCAAAGGCTGCCCCAAAGACGGTCTTTTCGTCTCTGCGGCAGCTTTTGGGTTTGAGAAGGATACCCGTTATTTCTGAGTATCGTCCACATCTTTGTAATCGGCGTCTACATAGCCGTCATCCCCGGTGTTCGGCGCCTGCTGCTGGGCTTGCGCTTCGCCTGCGCCCGCTGCGCCGGACGCGCCGTACACCTTGGAAGAAACCTCATAGAATTTCTTCTGCAGCTCCTCCTGTTTGCTCTTGATCTGCTCCACATCCGTGCCTTTCAGCGCCTCTTTCAGGGCGTGGATCTTGGTTTCCAGCTCGCCTTTGTCGGTAGCGTCCAGCTTATCGCCCAGGTCGGTGATGGTTTTTTCCGACTGATACACCATCTGGTCGGCGTTGTTGCGGATGTCGATTTCTTCCCGGCGTTTCTTGTCTTCCGCCGCGTATTTCTCCGCTTCTTTTACCGCTTTCTCCACATCTTCTTTGCTCATGCTGGTAGAAGAGGTGATGGTGATATTCTGTTCTTTGCCGGTCCCTTTGTCTTTGGCGGAAACATGCACAATGCCGTTGGCGTCGATATCAAAGGTGACTTCGATCTGCGGCACGCCCCGGGGCGCTACCGGGATGCCATCCAGATGGAACATGCCCAGCGTCTTGTTGTCCTTGGCCATTTCCCGCTCGCCCTGCAGCACGTGGATTTCCACCGAGGTCTGCCCGTCGGCCGCCGTGGAGAAAATCTGGGATTTTTTGGTCGGGATGGTGGTATTGCGGTCAATGATCTTGGTAAATACGCCGCCCAGCGTCTCCAGGCCCAGGGACAGAGGCGTGACATCCAACAGCAGCAGGCCTTTGACCTCGCCGCCCAATACGCCGCCCTGGATGGCCGCGCCAATGGCAACGCATTCATCCGGGTTGATGCCCTTAAAGGGTTCTTTGCCGGTAAAGTTCTTGACCGCTTCCTGTACCGCGGGGATTCTGGAAGAACCGCCCACCAGCAGGATCTTGTTCAGTTCCGATACTTTCAGTCCGGAATCCGCCAGCGCCTGACGAACCGGCCCCATGGTCGCTTCCACCAGATCGTTGGTCAATTCGTTGAATTTTGCGCGGGTCAGCGTCATATCCAAATGTTTCGGGCCGGTGGCGTCCGCGGTGATAAACGGCAGGTTGATGGACGCGGTGGTCATGCCGGACAGCTCGATTTTGGCCTTTTCCGCCGCTTCTTTCAGCCGCTGCATAGCCATCTTGTCGCCGGACAGGTCGATGCCCGATTCCGCTTTGAACCCGTCCACCAGCCAACGGATGATCCGCTGGTCGAAGTCGTCGCCGCCCAACCGGTTGTTGCCGTTGGTAGCCAGCACTTCCTGCACGCCGTCGCCCATTTCGATGATGGATACATCGAAGGTACCACCGCCCAGGTCGTAAACCATGATCTTCTGGTCCTGCTCTTTGTCCACGCCGTATGCCAGCGCCGCAGCAGTCGGCTCATTGATAATCCGTTTGACTTCCAGGCCCGCGATTTTGCCCGCGTCCTTGGTCGCCTGGCGCTGGGCGTCGGTGAAGTATGCCGGTACGGTGATGACCGCCTCGGTAACCTTTTCGCCCAGATAGCTTTCCGCGTCTTCTTTCAGTTTACTCAAAATCATCGCGGAGATTTCCTGCGGAGTATAACGTTTGCCGTCGATCTCCACTGTGTGGGCGGTGCCCATTTCCCGCTTAATAGAAGAAATGGTCCGCTCCGGGTTGGTGATGGCCTGCCGTTTGGCTACCTGGCCTACCATTCTTTCCCCCGTCTTGGAAAAAGCCACAACCGACGGAGTCGTTCTTGCGCCTTCCGCGTTGGCGATAACCACCGCCTCGCCGCCTTCCATGACAGCCACGCAAGAGTTGGTCGTTCCCAAATCAATACCGATGATTTTTCCCATAATAAATTCCTCCTTAAAATGCGGCGCAGTTGGCGCCTACTCCCTGATCTATCTCATCTATTGGATCCATTGCCTTCCAATCATCAATTGGCCACCTGGACCATGGTATGGCGGATCACCCGCTCTCCCATGCGGTACCCTTTCTGGAACACCTGGGCGATTACATTGGGCTGCATGGAATCATCCTCTACATGCATCACCGCGTTGTGCACCGCCGGGTCGAAGGGGCTTCCCACTTCTGCCGGAATCTCCTCCACCCCCATGGCCGTCAGGGTCTCATAAAACGAATGGATAATCATATCCACCCCTTTTTTATATTCCTCGTCGCTGCATGCAAACCCTGCGGCGCGTTCCATACTGTCCAGCACCGGCAGGAACTTGGAGACCGCGTCCGCCGCCGCCTCCGGATAGATGGCCTCTTTTTCCTTCACCGACCGTTTGCGGAAGTTATCATATTCCGCCAGCGTCCGCAGCAGCTTGTCGTTTAACGCCAACACCTGCTCCTCCGCCTGCTTGAGCTTTTCCTCCACCGGATCGGTTTTGGGCTGCTTTGGCTCTTTTGCTTCTGCCGCAGCCTGCTGTTCCGTCTTTGTCTGCTGCGGGTCCTGTTTTTTCTTCTCGCTCAATTTCGACGCCCTCTTTTCCCTGTTTACTCTTCCTTCGGATTCATGGTATCAGATAATAGGCTCCCCAAAGTTTTTGCAAAATATTCCAAATGGGGGATCAGTCTGGAATAATCCAGCCGTACCGGCCCGATCAATCCGATCACCCCTGTGGTTGCCTGCCCTACGTTATATCTTGCCACCAGCACAGAGGAATGCTCCAGCTGGGCAAGATGATTTTCCTTCCCAATTTTAATATGCAGCGTTGCGTTTTCCGGTCCCGCCATTGCGTCCTGCAGCAGCGCCGGATCTTCCAGCAGGCTCAGCAGTTCGTAAGCGTCGTTTTGAAATTCCGGATACCCCAGCAGGTTGGTTCCGCCCTGGGTATAAAACTGCCCATCCCGGATCTGCCGGCACAGCTCGAAAATCCCCGCCAGCAGCGGCGTGAACACCCTGGAATACTCTCCCAAAGCCACCGCTACGGAATGAAGATATCCTGTGCTGATTTCCTCCACCGACCGGTTGACAAACCGATCGTTTGCAAATTTGCGGAAGAAATCCAAAATCTGCGGCGAACATACCAGGTCCAGCCGGTACGCTTTGTTTTTGATCACCCCGTTGGACGCCAACACCACAATCATCACCACATGCGCGCTGATGGAAATCAGCTCCACCCGGCGGACGGTAACGTCCTTGGGCGGGCGGGTCGCCGATACGGCGGCGCATCCGGTAAACCGGGCCAGCGCCTCGGCCGCGTCTTCCAGCAAGCGGTCTGGATCCGGGTTGTGAATGTTAAACAGCGCGTCGATGGAATCCTTTTCTTCCTCCGACAACGGGTCGCAGGTCAAAAGCTGATCCAGGTATACCCGAAAGCCCAGGTGCGACGGAATCCGCCCCGCCGACGTGTGCGGCTGTTCCAGCAGGCCCCGGTCAAACAGCAGGGACATTTCGTTCCGGCAGGTGGCGGGGGAAATCTTCTGGCCCAGCATCTGCGCGACCCGCTTGGATCCCACAGGCTCGCCGGTCCGGATGTATTCTCCGACAATTGCGTACAGGATCTGCATCTTTCTTCGATCCAAATCCATATCCGTCCTTCCTTTCTTTCGGTTTAGCACTCTATCTCTTTGAGTGCTAAAGATAATTTATCACGGATTTCCCCGTCTGTCAATACCATTCATAAATTATTTACTTTTTTCTTGCAAAATCTTTTTTGCTCCCTGCTTTTGGCGCAAAAAACCGGGGATGCGGATTGGCTCCGCAGCCCCGGCTGGGTAGGTTTTTGAAGTTATTGGACGCTGGCCCCCGGATAGTAATGCTCCAGGATGTCGATGTAATCGTACCCCTGTTTGGCCATTTCGATGGCGCCCCACTGGCTCATCCCGACCCCGTGGCCGTATCCCTTGGTGGTAAAGACGATGGCGTCGCCGCTCTCCTCCCAGGTAAAGCAGGCCGAACGCAGGCCGAACACATTTTCCCGCAGGATGCGCCCGGTAATGGTGGCGCCGGTCCGGAACGCCGAGCTGCCGCTCTTTTGCACCGTGCTGTAGCCGCCCACCGTCATTTCATCATTATAGCCGCCGCTGGTGTAGGATTCCACCGTAAACCACTGATCCACCGGCACCTCGCTTAAGTCGATCCCCAGGTATTCCCACACCTTGTCGATGACCTCGTCTTTGCTGATGCTCACCGACCGCTGGAACGCGCTGGAGACATTGGCGTCCCAAGAGCTGTCCACCGATCCGTAACCCGCCACCGAAGAACCCCAGACTTCCTGCGGCTCGTTGGTCCGGCCGGCGGAGATGGCAAAGTAAAACACTTCCATCATCCTGCCGTTGGCGTACAGCGCCTGGCCCCAGACCTCTTTCACCGCCTGTTTCACCGTGCTGGACGGGGTGCCCATGCTGATCCCGGTGGGATAATTCCCGCTTTGGTTGCGCTGATACAAAAGGGTATAGGTTGCCACCGCCTGGGCTTTGATGGATTCGTAATTGCCGTTGCCCAGCTCTGCGGCCACCACCCGGCAAACCGCGTCGTACGCATCGTATTCCCTGCCGTTGACCCGGAGGGTCTCCCCGTCGGACGGGGACGTGTTTCCGCTGCTGGATCCGCCGGAAGTTCCGCCGCCGGACCCGCCGGACGCCTGCCCGCCGTTGCCGGAGGAACTATCTTGCGGCGGCTTGCTTTCCGGTTTGGGATCTGTCGCCGGGGCGGAAGAGGAAATCCCATCCTCCACGCCGATTTCCGGCGGCTCCTGCTCCGGCGCGCTGCTCACCGGGGCAGAGGAGCTGCCCGGCTGGCTGCTGGAAGGCGCCGAAGAGGCGCTGCTGGAAGAAGGCTGAGAAACCACAGGCTGGGAGCTGGACGACGAAATCTCCGGCGCCGACGACTGGGCCTGGCTGGAAGACGATTCCTGCCGGGACGAAGAGCCGCTCTGAGAAGACGACGAATCAGACTGGCCGGACGACTCCTGCGTCTCCAGCGAAGGCAGGTTATCCTCCTGCTGCAGGCCGGCCATATCCCCATTTTCCTGCTGCATCTGCTGCGGCAGCAGCGGGTACGCATTGTATACCGCCTGGTCCACATCCACAGTCTTGACCTCGCCGCTGCGGGTCCGCCGCGCGACGACCACCAGCCTTGCGCCGTCAAAATCTTCCGCTTCGGTGGACAGCGTCAGCAGCTGATCCCCCTCCCGGATATCCACCGGCGTACAAATCAGGCTGCGGGCTTCCAGTTCCTCCACCAGCTCGTCCCACTGGGCGGAATCCTCCGGGTTTTGGAACGATTCATAATCGAACGCGCCTTTTTCCTCCGGATCCGTTACAAACACGGAACAGATCTTGTAGTTGCCCTCGCCGTATACGGTATCAAAAGTCAGAATCGGGTGTTCCCGGTAATAGGTGAGCTTGCGGTAATTTTCCAGCTGGGCAAACATCTGCCCATCCTGCATCCGGTTGCCGTATAACGTCAGGTTGGTGTCCTCCGCCAGACTGGCCGGCGCGCTTAAGAAGGTGGTGCCGTACAAGCTCGGTTCCTTTTTAAAATTGCGCAATGAATAATAGGTATTGTCTTTTCCCTGTACCACCGGGAAAGAAAAGTCCGTATCCGGTACGCTCAGCCAGCCGACCACATCCTGGTTTTGTTCCCACAACAGGGTAAACTGGGGGTCGTAGTCCGCAGGGTACCCGTCCGGCACCGCCGCCGTATCCCCTGCCTGGTACAGCTGGAACATGGCGGCCCGGATCTGGCCGGCCCGGTATGCCTGCCAGTAAAAAGAGCCTACCGCCCCTGCGACCAGCATGGCCGCCGCCAAAAGCGTCCCCAACAAAATCTTGCCCGCGACCACCGCCGGCCGGGCCGGCCTTTTTTCCCGCTTGGCGCCGTGGCGTTTTCCTTTGGCCGAGGCCAATTCCCCCGGCGTCTGCCAAACCGCCGTCCCGTCCAAAGAGAAAGTGCATACCCGCAAGGCTGCAAACCGGTCTGACAAAGCGCTCAGCAAGTCCTGCCCGGCGGACAAAAACGCGCTGTCCCCTTCCACATAGCGGCGGGCCAGGTCCAGCGCGGCGGACGCCGCCAGTTCCCCGTCAAAATTCAGCCGCTCCTCCGGGATCAGGATCCGCGTCACCCAAGCTTTTTCCCGGTCGCACAGCGCCACATACGCCTCATCCGTATGCCGGTTTGCCGGCCGGAACCCTGTTATCCCCACGCCGAGGGAAACGCCAAACCGCTCCCTGGCGCTGCGGGCCATATGTACTGCCAACGCCGGGGAAACACCATGCCGTTTCTTGAGGATCCGTTTGGGGATCCCGGTGGTTTTGGCGCTTTTCCTGCCCACCGGCAGGTTGGGGATCTCTTTCTCCTCCCCCGGTACCTGTTCCAGCAGCCGCTGCACTTCGCGGAAGCCTTCCCGTTCCGCCGCCGCCAGCGTCGTCTGGGTTTGGGCTGCCGCATGGGCAAACGCGGCCGCCACGGTGGAGGCGCCTGTAAAGAAACAGCCTTCCAGCGCGGTTTTCGCCAGCCCGGCGGCGGTTTCCGTATTATTCTTTTCCCCCTCCGGCAGGATGCGGACGGTCAGGCCGAGCCCTTCTTTTTTCACCACGATTTTCGCCAGTTCCTTGGCCGGGCCCAATTTCTGCGACGCCTGGTCCAGCGAAAGGCCGAACACGCCGCCTTCCACCGGCTGGGAATGCGGGGAAAATACCTTCTGCAAATACGGCAGCAGTTTTTCCTCGGCCATTGCCGCCAGTTCCGCCGCCCCGTCCGGCAGCGCGGCGATGCATTGATCTTCCGCCACCAGCGCATAGCCGGGGCAATCCCCCCACCGGTTCAAAAACGGATGCGCCCCCGCCGGGATTTTTACCTTCAGCAGGTCTTCTTTCGAAAGCGCTTCCTCGCCTATTTGGTACCGCTTTTTCATCTGTTCCAGCGCCGCCGGGCAGACTTCTTCCCGCAAACCCAGCCCGCTGCACAAAAGCGGGGTGGTCACATCGTCTCTGCCGCTGCCCAGGCCGCCGATGAGCAGCACTACGTCGCTGTGCCGCAAAGCGGTCACCAGGGCCTTTTCCAGCGTCGCCTGGTCCGATTTCGCTTCGGTCACCGTATGTTTGTCAATCCCCAGCGGGGCAAGCAGTTCCAGCAGCAGATCCGCCTGCTGGTCGTCCTTGGCCGTGCCGACAAAAATAATGTCCAGCTTCATCCCACATTCTCCTTGTTTTTTCACTCTGGCCGGTTATCTTTTTATCTTGACCAGTTCGATTCCCTCGACCGCTTCCGCGATCAGCTTGTCTATTTCCAACGCCTGCTCCGCTGCCTCCACCAGGTCCAGCCTGGGACGGGTCCGCGGATGCTTCGGCGTAAATACCGTGCAGCAATCCTCATACGGGAGGATGGACGTTTCAAACGTATCGATCTGCTGGGCAATCCCAATGATTTCCCGCTTGTCCATTCCGATCACCGGCCGGAATACCGGCAGCGCCGCCACCGCGTCGGTGCAGGCAATGGCCTTCACCGTCTGGCTGGCAACCTGCCCTACGCTCTCGCCGGTGATCAGCGCCCCGCAGTCCTGCCGCTGGGCCACCTGGCTGGCGATGCGCATCATAAACCGCCGCATGACAATGGTAAACAACTCCTCCGGGCATTTGTCCCGGATCTCTTCCTGGATCCGCGTGAACGGCACCACGTACAGGTCCATCCTGCCGCAGTATTCCGCCATCTTCTCCATCAGGGCAATCACCTTCTGCCGGGCCCGTTCGCCGGTGTAAGGCGGGCTGACAAAATGCACGCCGCACAGTTCCAGCCCCCGCTTGGCCATCATGTACCCCGCTACCGGGCTGTCAATCCCGCCGGAAATCAGCAGCGCGGCTTTCCCGGAAGTGCCGATGGGGATGCCGCCCGCCCCCGGCAGCTGCTTGCCGTGGATGTAGGCGGCTGTTTCCCGCACTTCCACCATCACCAAAACGTCCGGATGTTCCACATCCACTTTCAAATGCGGATAGCGCTGTAAAATCCGCGCCCCCAATTCCCGGCAGATCTCCGGGGATTTCATGGGGAAGGATTTATCCGCCCGCTTGGCTTCTACCTTAAACGTCTGGGCATATTCCAAATCTTCGCTTAAAAAGTCCAGTGTCTGCTGGCAGATATCCGCAAAGGATTTCTCCGCCACCCTGGCCCTGCTGAACGCCGCGATCCCAAACACATGGGATACCTGCCGGCAGGCTTCTTCCAAGTCGATCTCGTCTGACTGGGGTTCGCAGTAAATGGTGGACTGGGCTTTCCGGAACCGGAACGGCCCCAGCCGGTGCAGCCGCCATTTGGTATTTTTCACCAGTACATCTTCAAAGGAGGATTTGTTTAACCCCTTCAGCGCGATTTCCCCTGTTTTAATCAGTATGATTTCCTTCATCCTGACGCTCCTTGTATACCTTATATTATATAGCATCCATTTTCCCGTCGTCTCTTACCGGTGGGCAAGGGTGGCGATGCCGTCCTGCAAAGCCAGCACCAAGTCTTCCACGTCCGCCATGGTATTGTTTCGGCCAAAACTGATCCGCAGCGCACTGTCGATCAGCGTGGGATCCAGCCCCATAGCCGACAGCACATGGCTTTTCGCGCCCTTGGAGCAGGCAGACCCGCTGGACACCGAAATGCCCCGGCTGGCCAGAAAATGCATCATGGTTTCCGACCGGTATCCCGGCACGCTGATGTTGATCACCGCCGGAAGGGCGTCCGCCGGCGAATTGATCACCACCTGCGGCATGGACAAAAGCCGGCACCGCAGCTCCTGGTTGAGATCCGCGATGCGCTTTGCGTCCTCGTTCAGATGCTGGGCGGACAATTCTGCCGCCACGCCGAACCCGGCGATCAACGCCGCCGCTTCCGTCCCGGGGCGCAGCTTCTTTTCCTGCTCCCCGCCCAGCTGACGGGGCAGTACCCGTACGCCGCGCCGCACATACAGCGCGCCGCAGCCTTTGGGCCCGTAGATCTTGTGGGCGCTCACCGTGGCCAAATCCAAATCCAGCCGCCGCATGGAAACAGGCAGTTTGCCCAGCGCCTGCACGCAATCGCAGTGGATCAGCGTCTGGGG
>CALWNU010000028.1 GCA_944382905.1 uncultured Clostridia bacterium
TGGCGACCTGGATGGGGTTCGAACCCACGACCTCTAGCGTGACAGGCTAGCGTTCTAACCAACTGAACTACCAGGCCATTCTTTGGTGGGAACAACAGGGCTCGAACCTGTGACCCTCTGCTTGTAAGGCAGATGCTCTCCCAGCTGAGCTATGCTCCCACAACAAAAACCATTATACCGAATGAATCGAAATTTGTCAATCGCACAAAAGGATTTCTGCTGCCTTTCTTTCCATTGGTATGGGTTTTAGGCAGCATAATCCGTCCCCTTTCGGGAAAGGATAATTCCCAAAGGGGTGATTGAAATTGGATCGAAAGAAAAAAGAAAAGCCGTCGGAAAACGGGACAAATCTGTCTTCGTTTTCCGTCAGCCGAAAGGAAACAGAACCGGTAATCCCGCTGAATCAAATGTATAGCGTGACACGGCACGACAAACCTGCGCCGGACCAGACCAACATTCCCATTCCAGACGAGGAAAATGTATTACAGTCCAAACAATTTGTAGACGAAAACCATTTGGATTAAGCAGCATAAAATATTTTCTTCAATTCTTCCAGGCGCTTTTCCCCGATTCCATCGACCGCGTCCAGCTCTTCTATCTGCGTAATCGGGCCATGTGCCTGGAGATAATCTAAAATTTTCTGCGCCGTCACCGTTCCGACCCCTTCCGCGTAACAAAGTTCATCCAGGGTTGCGGTATTGATGTTGATTTTATCCTGATATGCCGCTTCAGGCTCTGTTATGGTCCAAATCCGTACAGCAGGCTCTGTGAGCGGAGGGTTTGTCAGCAGGATACTCAACCAAGTGACGAAAACGCAAAGCAGGCAACCAGCCAGCAAAAGAAGAATCCTCTTGCGCATTTCTTTCTCCTCAAACATCCAGCCCAATACAGCAATGGGCTGGATATTTTTATTTCAGTCCTACAATGGTTACGCCCGTCTCCCCTTCTCCGTACACGCCCAGCCGGAAAGACCGCACATTTTTATGATGCCGCAAATGCTGTTGAATGGCGTTGCGGAGAACTCCTGTGCCTTTTCCATGGATCAGGGTAACCGTATGCAGGCCGCTCATCACCGCATTGTCGAGGAACCGGTCGGTTTCCATAATCCCCTCTTCGGCATTCATGCCGCGCAAATCGATTTCGGCATCGCTGGCCCGCTGCGCTTTTTTGGTCGCACTGACTGAAACTGCACCTTTTTTGACAGGTTTTCCCTTAGCCGCTTTTCCCGACATGCCGTCCGCCAGGCGCAAAGCGGATTGGGGGACGGTTACTTTCATCGCCCCCGCCTGGACCTGAACCGCGCCATTCTTGTCCGGCAAGGAGAGCACGACGCCGGTTGCTCCAAGATCGGTGACAAATACAGTATCCCCTTTTTGCAAGGGCCGAGGAAGGCGGTACGTTTCCTGGTTTTTTTGCAAGACGGGGTCCGCCATGTCATAAAGCCGGTTGAGATTGGAACGCATCTGTGCTTTCGCCTTTGCGGCAAGCTGGGAAAATTCTTCCGAATCTTTTTGCTTGCGGATCGTTTGCAGTTCATCCAGCAGTTTTTCCGACTCGGCACGCACCTGATCTACAATCCGTCTGGCTTCATACCGGGCTTTTTCCACTTCTTTTTCCTTTTCCCGATCCAGATTGGCCTTATACGCTGCGATTTCCTGTTTGGTAGCCTGGGCCTGGGCTCGGAGCGTCTGCGCCTGTTCCAACTCTTCGGCAAGGCTTTGGCGCGTTTGTTCCAGCTGCGAAACCGCATCCTCAAACTTTGTACTTTCATAGGACACGAGTTCTTTTGCCCGCGCCACAATATCGTTGCCAATCCCCAGCCTTTGGGAGATGGCAAACGCATTGGATTTGCCCGGAACGCCGATAGAAAGCTTATAGGTAGGCCGTAAAGAAGCGACGTCGAACTCGCAGGATCCGTTTTCCACTCCGTCTGTTTCCAGGGCAAACAGCTTGATTTCCGCATAATGGGTCGTGGCGGCAATCCTAGCTCCTTTTCGGCGCAGCGCTTCCAAAATGGAGATAGCCAGCGCCGCTCCTTCCACCGGGTCCGTCCCGGCACCCAGCTCATCCAGCAAAACCAAGGTGTGGGAGGTGGTCTGTTCCAAAATGGAAATAATATTGACCATATGTGCAGAAAAGGTGGAGAGATTTTGTTCTATGCTCTGTTCATCCCCAATATCTGCCAAAACTTTTTCGAATACGGAAATCCGACTTCCCTCTGCCGCCGGGATCATCAATCCGCACATAGCCATCAAGGTAAACAGGCCGACGGTTTTCAGCGCCACCGTCTTCCCACCCGTGTTGGGGCCGGTAATAATCAAGGTATCAAAGGAATCCCCCAAGTAGATATCCGTCGGAACCACTGCCGTTTTTGCAATCATAGGGTGCCTTGCCTGTTTGAGGCAGATTACGCCGTCATCGGCCAAAATCGGTTCCATCGCCCGCATTTGATCTGCCAGACGCGCTTTGGCAAAAATCAGGTCAATTTCCACCACGGAATCATAATCCTGCAAAATGCTTTCGCTATGTTCCCCCACCAGGGCAGAAAGCTCTGCCACAATCCTTGCGATTTCATCCGCTTCCTTCCCCTGCAGAAGGCGTATCTCATTGTTTGCTTCCACAACGCCCAGCGGTTCAATAAACAAGGTCGCACCGCTGGAGGAAGTATCATGTACCAGGCCTTTGATATCGCCGCGGTGCTCCGCCTTTACCGGTACGACATAACGGCCATCCCGCATGGTAACCAGATTTTCCTGCAGGTATTTTTGATAGACCGGAGAATGGATCAGCTTATCGAGCTGGTTTTTGACCTGCAGCCCAGCGTTGCGAATTTTCCGCCGGATATCCGCCAGCGCAGGACTGGCATGATCCGCCACCAGATCTTCCGAGAGGATCGCCGTTTGAATTCGTTCTTCGATAAAAGGATGCGGCGTCAGCCCATGGAACAAATAATCCAAAGAGGTCTCAGCCGTTTCGCAACGTCTGCGCCAATCCGACAGGGACCGGATGGTCCGAAGCGCGTTGGATACGTCCAGCAGCTCTTTGAGCGAGAGGCTGGTACCTAGCGCAGCCCGTTTCACCATCGACTTAATATTTTGAAATTGATAGATGGTCGGTGCACCATAGCGGTTGGACAGCAGATTTGCGTCTGCCGTCTGCCGCATTTCTTCCTTGGCCCGATAAAGGCTGGTCTGCGGTTCCAGCGATAAGGCTTTTTGCCTGCTGTCTTCGCAGCTGGTACATTCAGCCAGCATCTGCAAAATTTTATCCAATTCCAGTGCCCGTTGATGTTTCATTTCGATCGACATGATGTCACCTTCCCTCAAAGCAGTGAAAGTACCGAATGGAAGAATTCCAAGCTTTGGTAACTTCGTTCCGTTTGGCTTTGTAAAAATCGTTCTGTAGCGTCGTTCAAACAGCGGATACTTTCCGGTCCGATGGTAAAGGAAAAAAGCTTTTCCATCGGCGCATAAATAATATGCCGCATAGCTGCCAAAGCCCCGCGGGTTAACAAAACTGGCGTGCCTGGATGCTTTCCCCAGCAATTTTTGCAATACAGCAATCCCTCGTCGGGATAAAAAGCCATTTGTTCCCCTTCGAAGCGCCCACACCCGGCGCAGGCAACCAAATCCGGCATAAAACCCGCCATACTAAGCGCTCGCAGTTCAAATACCGACTTGCACAAACGCAGGCTGATCCGGTCATCCTGCAAAAAAGACAAACTGTTTAACAAAAGCTTTAAAAAGTGGCCGCCATCGTTTTCCTTTGGCCCGACCACTGCCGTAACCTCGGCAAAATAAGACGCCAGCGCCAGCTTTTCCATAGATTGCCGGATCCCAAGGAAAAACGCGATGCCATCGGCGTGATCCAAGGAATATTTGTCGCGGTTAAAAAAAAGCACCATGGAAGAATAGCAAAACAAACTGGTGGAGGCAGCCAATTGGTTTTTAAACCGTTTGGCCCCTTTGGCATAGGCATAGATCACGCCCCGGTCTTCGGTCAGGATGGTCAACAGCTTATCCTCATCCCCATTGGCCAATTCCTTCAGGATAATCCCCTTTGTTTTGATTTGCATCTGTCAGACCATCCTCCGATTCCTCCGGACGTTGTTGCAAAGATAATGCCTTTCGATATTGCATATAGTCGTCGACCAATCCGGTTTTCAAAAATTGGTTCCAAGCTTCTTCCGGTTTCATTGTGATGGATTTCTCTCCCTTTCCGTGGTGAAATACAATAGAAGTATTTCCCTGTGCGCAAAGGGCTATCAGCGGGAAAACAGTCCAAATCTTCCAGAATTTATTGCTTGACAACGCCTGGCCGGGCAAGCCCGCGCCAAACCAAGTAAGAATGCAAACAAGCGCCCAGCAAAACCCGTTGGACGCTTGCAGAATCATTACGAGCGAAACCCAAGATCATAAATAGCGCCGAGCCGATTACGCCAATCCTCTTTTACCTTGACCCAGCACTGAAGATTAATTTTCACGCCAAAAAACGCTTCCATTTCCCGCCTGGCCTGGCTTGCAACTTTTTTGAGCATAGAGCCCTGTTTGCCGATGATAATCCCTTTGTGGCTGCTTCTTTCACAGTAAATCACCGCTTGGATATCCAGCATCGACTGATGTTCGCGCTCCTCCATCTGCTCAATCGTCACAGCAACGCCATGGGGCACTTCCTCATTCAAACAGTTTAACAACTGCTCACGAATCATTTCGGCGACGATAGCCCGTTCCGGCTGATCGGTGATTTCGTCGTCCGGGAAGAAATGAGGGCCTTCCTTGACATAATGGACCAGCTCTTTTTGCAGCTGATCGACCCCTTCTCCAGTCAAAGCGCTGATCGGGACCACCGCATCAAACGGAAACTGCTGGGAGAAAGCAGAAATTTTTTCCATCATCAATTCTTTTTTGGGCAGCGCGTCGATTTTATTGATCACCAAAATCGCCGGAATCCGAAGCTGCCGAAACCGCTGTAGGAACGTCTGTTCCGTCGGCAAAATTTTCCCAACCGGGTCTGTAACCAGCAACGCCACATCCACATCCGTAACAGAATCCTTGATCTGATTGAGCATGAATTCGCTGAGTTTCGTCCGGGGCTGATGCAGTCCAGGCGTATCGATAAAGACAAACTGGTTTTCCTGCTGGGTCAAAATCCCCGTCACCCGCGTGCGGGTCGTTTGCGGTTTTGGGGATACAATGGCTACCTTTTCTCCGACCATCCGATTGAGCAAGCTGGATTTTCCCACATTGGGCCGGCCTACAATAACGATAAAAGCAGAAGCAGATTTTTCCATGATTCCTCCTACTTTTTATATACCGCGTTGAAATCTTCCATCTCTCTGGTAAGGCCAAGCCGCCCCAGGATCATTTCTTCTTTTTCCCGCATCTGCGCTGCAGCCAAGCCGCCTGCCTCATGGTCATACCCCAGCAGGTGCAACATGGAATGCACAGTCAAAAAACCCATTTCCCGTTGAAACGAATGGCCGTAAAGCGACGCCTGATCTACAGCTTTTTCCACGGAAATCACAATGTCTCCCAGCATATATGCTCCGGTATCCTCGTTTTTGTCATAGACGCCGTTTTCCCCCAGAGGAAACGAAAGAACGTCCGTCTCGATATTTTTCCCGCGAAATTCCGCGTTTAACTGCTGGATTTCTTTGTTGTCAATGAAGCTGATGCTCACTTCCGCAGGCTTATCAAATTTTTCAAATGCCAACACCGCATGACAGCAGCGGCGCAGCAAAAGGCGTGTACCAGAAGGAATTTTTATCTTTTTTTGCCGGTTGGCAATTTGCACTTTCAATTTTTCCATAGTTACATTCCGCTCCTGCGGCTTCCCCCTTTTTCTCATCGATTGCTGTTCTATGACAAAAAAATAGAATTCATGGAACAGATTTTGTCATATCTGTATTATAATCCGAATGAAATCCTTCGTAAAGGGATTTACAAGAAAAAAACCATCCTCTCCAAAACCATAGGTTTAAACGGATCCTTTGCGTCTCCCACGGGGAGGCGTTTTGCCCCCAGCGTTGATTTTCTTTTCGGTTTCCGCTTTTTCAAAAGCTTTAACAATATCCTTCACCAAACGGTTCCGCACGACGTCCCGGTTGTTAAGGCGAACGATGGAGATCCCTTCGATCCCGTTTAAAATCGAGGCGCATCTTTCCAGACCCGAATCCTCTTTTTTGGGTAAATCAATCTGTGTGATATCCCCAGTCAAAACCATTTTGGACCCTTCTCCCAGCCGGGTCAAAGCCATTTTTAAAGTGGATAGAGATGCGTTTTGGCTCTCATCAATAATGATACTGGCACGGTTCAACGTCCTACCCCGCATATACGCCAGCGGAGCAATTTCAATCACCCCGCGCTCCAGATACTTTTGGACGCTTTCCACCCCAAGAATATCGTTCAACGCATCATAAAGCGGCCGCAAATAAGGATCCACCTTCTGGGAAAGGTCGCCGGGCAAAAATCCCAGCCGCTCTTCTCCTGCTTCAATGGCCGGCCTGCTCATGATGATCCGTTCCACTTTTCCGTCTTTTAAATCTGCCACGGCCTGCGCCACCGCCAAATAGGTTTTCCCGGTACCGGCAGGTCCAATGCAAAGCGTCACCGTGTTTTCCCGAAGCGCCTGGATGTAGTTTTTCTGACCAATGGTCTTGCATTTGATCGGGCGATTCGTGTTTGCAATCACGATAATATTGCTCATGGCGCCAAGCGCTTCATGGATTTCTCCCGTCTGGACAGATTCCACCATTCGATATACTACATCCATAGTGATTTCGTTATGGTTTTCGTATAACAGCTTTAAATGATTCAAAACCGAAGCGGCATTTTGAATTTCCGCTTCCGTCTCCCCGGAAATTTCGATTTTTGTATTCCTTGCGCAGATCGACACCGAAAACGCTTGTTCAATCAGTTTGATATTTTGATCTTGAATGCCAAAAACAGCCATTTGTTCTTCCAACGTAAATTCCAGTTCCTGCACCGATGGGTCATCCTCCTTATTCGGATGTAGTCAAAAGACAATCCGATTATACCGCATTGCCCTTTGTTTTTCAAGAATTGGGGCTTGAAGCAAAAACAGGGGGATGATTGCCGCCTGTCAATCATCCCCCTGGTGTCAAACGCCTATTTTGTTATTTTATGATATACTTTTTTGCCTTTTTTCACGATCACATCTCCCTGGTCAAAAAGAGAAGCCGGAATGCGGTACAACGGGTCACTGATCTTCTGTTCATTGACCGCAATACCACCCTGCTGAATCAAGCGTCTCCCTTCGGCCTTGGAAGGGGCGAGCCCGGCAGCAAGCAAAACATCCAAGATACCGGCCGCCCCGTCGGCAAACAGGTCTTCCGGCAGCTGAGTCGTCGGCATATTGCTATTGTCCGTCCCGCCAGAAAACAACGCTTTTGCCGCAGCCAACGCCCGATCCGCGTCTTCTTTGCTGTGTACCATTTTGGTCAATTCATACGCCAGGATTTCCTTGGCGCGGTTTAGTTCGCTGCCCTGCCAACGTTCCATGGCCTCGATTTCTTCAATCGGCAGGAAGGTCAGCAGCTTTAAGCAGTGAATGACATCGGCATCGTCCACATTGCGCCAATATTGGAAGAACTCATAGGGGGATGTTTTCTGCGGATCCAGCCATACGGCGCCGTTTTCCGTTTTACCCATCTTTTTCCCTTCTTTGGTAGTCAGCAACGTAAAGGTCAACCCATAGACATCTTGGCGCTCTACCCGGCGCACCAGGTCAACGCCTCCCAAAATATTGGACCATTGATCGTTGCCACCCAATTCCATGCGGCAGCCATATTCCCGGAACAAATGCAGAAAATCATAGCTTTGCATAATCATATAGTTGAATTCCAGGAAGGTGCAGCCACGTTCCAACCGGGTTTTCACGCTGTCGGCTGTAAGCATTTTATTGACCGAGAAATGTACGCCCACGTCCCGAAGAAGCTCGATATATTTTAAATTCATCAGCCAATCCCCGTTACGGGCGACAATGGCTTTGCCCGGGGTAACGTCCACGAATTTGCTCATCTGCTTTAAAAACTGATCGGCATTGTAATTGATCTCGTCCACCGTCATCATTTTTCGCATATCTGTTTTCCCGGTGGGATCTCCCACCATGGTGGTACCGGTTCCCAGCAACAAAATCGGCATATGACCGGCATTCTGCAGATGCTTGATCACGATCAACTGGAGAAAATGCCCTACATGAAGGCTGTCTGCTGTCGCATCGAACCCAATATAGAATGTAACCTTTTCATTTTCCAACAGCTCTTTCACTTTTTCTTCGTCCGTGCACTGCGCAATCAGCCCGCGGCGTTTGAATTCTTCAAATACAGTCATACATCATTCTCCTTTTCCCATAAAAAAAGCCCTCCATCCCTTGTTTAGGGACAGAGGGCGTAAATATTACGCGGTACCACCTCGTTCACCGCAAAAGCGGCCTCAACGGATACAGGCTTTTGGGCCGATATCCTTTCTCAATAACGGGAGAACCCGCCTTTTTCTACTGGATTACTCGTTCAAAAAAGGAGCTCCAAGATGTATTCGCCAACCGGTCCGGGGCCTTTTTCCACCAACCAAAGGCTCTCTTTTCCCTAAAACCTGCCGCTACTTCTTCTTTTCCTCGCCTTTTCTTTGTTGAGTTCGATTATAAGATGTTTTATTTTGTTTGTCAAGCGCCAATTAACAGCCCTCCGATTTCCTGGCCTTTCTGCCGGCGATTGCAGTATGCCCAATCCGCACGATGGAGGAAACGCAAATCATGGCAAAGCCGATGACGGAAGCAATCGACAGCGTATACAACCCGGTTTGCCAAAACAGCTCATTTTCCCCCATTACGCAGTATTCCATGGTCCGGTATATCCCGCTTCCAGGAACCAGGGGAATCAGTCCAGCAATCATATAAATGGTCACGGGCAGTTTATGTACCCTTGCAAAAATTTCCGCATAGATCGACATCAAAACAGCGGCAAAAAAATAAGCGAAAATATCCGTGGAATAAATGTCCTTGGTAATGAGGTAGAAAAACCAGCTCAGCGCGCCGCCAAAAGCGGAAAACACAAGCTTTTTGCCACGAATGTTGAACACGGAGCCAAAGACCACCACACCGGCAGCGGCATACAGGCAGGTAATCCAATCGACCCGAACATCGCTTTGCCCTAAAAATGATGGGAAAAAGGAAATCGGCACCATAACTCCTACGGCGATCCCCGTCCCAATCAATAGCGCTTCCGCCACCCGCGTCAGACCCGCGATAAAATCACCGGCCATAATATCCCGTATGGCATTGGTCAACATAAGTCCCGGCACCAAATTCATAATAGCGCCCATCAGCACACGGCTTACCTGGCCGATGGCCCCCAGCTGTACGCCAAGGCAAGCCATCAGCGCGGAAAAACCCGCACTGATCACCGTGATAAAAAAGCTGTTGGCGTTAAGCCTTCCCAACGTATAGGAAATCAATTTGATCCCCACGCCGATGGGGAACGCCCACAGTCCGTCCCGCCAGCCGCCGCCAAAAAACAAAGCGAACACCAACGCAGCAGCGCCATGGGCACAGCATAGCACCCACAAAGGGTACGTAGGGCCGGACCGGATCTTTAATAGCATTTGCCTTGCCGTCTCAAAATCCGGTTTTTCCCGGCAGAGCCGGCGGGAAAGATCATTCAAATGATCCAATTGATCCAGATTGGTCACTCCGCCGGAAAGACGCCTGGTTTTGCTATAGGTTTCGCCTTCATGGGTAATCGATACAATGATGGTGGAAGGGACGGCAAAGACATCTGCATGGTCCATCCCATAAGCAAAGCTAATGCGTTTTACCGTTTCTTCAACTCGGTAGATTTCCCCCCCAGCGGAAAGCATATCAAACCCAATATCCGAAACCAATTGCAGCAGCTGTTTATCTTCCATTTTCATTATCCTTTGCTTGTAACATTAATTCTCTGGCTCCAGCCAGCACCGTGGAACTGATTTCTTCTCCGCCCATGATCCGAGCCAACTCATAAACCCGTTCTTCCTGGGAAAGAGCGGAAATGGTGGTAAAGGTCCTGCCTGCTTTTACCGATTTCTGGATAAACAAATGCGTATCGGCAAAAGCGGCCACTTGCGCCAAATGGGTTACGCAGATAATCTGCCTACCCAAAGAGGCCTGCTTCAATTTTCTGCCCACCTTCTGCGCTGCCCGACCGCTAACGCCTGCATCCACTTCGTCAAAGATCAGCGTCCCTACCCGGTCCCCTTCTGCGATTACGTTTTTTAAGCTTAACATAATCCGGGACAGTTCTCCGCCGGATGCGATTTTCCCAATGGGTTTGGGCGGCTCGCCGGGGTTGGTCGAGATGTAAAATTCCATGCGGTCGATTCCAGTTTCATTCGGATCCGCCGTTTGCGCATGGACCAAGAATTTCACATCCGGCATGTCCAAAAAGGCCAATTCTTCACAGACCTGCTGCTGAAACCGCGCCGCAGCTTCCCGGCGGGTCTGGCTGAGCCGCTGGGCCAATTCCAACAACCGCCGGTTACTGCGCTCTTGTTCTTGCTGCAGCTTTGCCTCCAGCTCTTCCGAGCGGGTAATCGAATCCAATTCCTGGCGCGCCTGCTCTTCAAAGGCAAGGATTTCCTCCACCGTCTGGCCGTATTTTCGTTTGAGCCGGAAAATCAGATCCAACCGTTCTTCCACGCGATTTTGTTCTTCCGGATCCATTTCCCCTTCGGACAATGCGTCGCGCAGCGTTTCACAGATTTCATCCAATTCATAGCGGATATCCATCGCGCGGTCTGTACCAAGCTGCGGATAAAAATCAGCCAATCCATCCATCTGCTGAATGGTCTGATCCAATAAAGACAGAATCCCATCGCTTTCTTCCGTCCCGGCCAGCAGGTCATGCGCCGCGTGGAGACTTTGGAGGATTTTGGCATGATTGTCCATCTTCTTTTTGGCGGCTTGCAGCTCTTCCTCTTCCCCCACATGCAGTGCGGCGGCAGAGATCTCATTCACTTGATAAGACAGCAAATCCAGCCGTTGCGCCTTTTCCCGTTCGTCCATCGCAAGGGCGCGCAGCTTTTGCTGGATTTCGGTAAAATAAGCATATTCCACCCGGTATTCTTTCAGCAGCGCGCCTGTTTTCCCAAACTGGTCAATATATTCCAAATGCTGCTGCGGCGACAACAACAGCTGATTATCATGCTGCCCATGGATATTGATCAGGCTTTGCGCCGTTTCCCGCAGGATGGACACCGTGGCCGGGCGGCCCCCGATTTTACAGCTGCTTTTCCCGTCTACAGAAATTTCCCTGGACAACAGTAGCGTCCCATCCTCTTCCGGCTCGAATCCCAGCGAAAGCAACCGCTCTTTCGTCTCATCGCTGATTTGCTCAAACAGCGCCGTGACCAAGGCCTTGGATGCGCCGGTGCGGACCAGATCTCTGGAAGTCCGGTTACCTAAAACTGCGTTGATAGCGTCGATCACAATCGACTTTCCCGCGCCCGTTTCTCCGGTAAACACATTCAGGCCCTTTTCAAAAGAGACCTGCGCTTTTTCAATCACCGCCACATTTTGAATGTAAAGCTGCGAAAGCATTTGATCACCTGCCCTGCATATGTTTGCTCAACTCGTCGGCCAAAGATTGGGCCATTTCCTCTTCCCGCATCATGACAAAAAACGTATTATCGCCGGACAAGGTCCCCACAATGCCGCTGATTTCCATGGTATCCAGCATCTCGCACACAGCATTGGCCATGCCGGTGTGGCATTTAACGACCACGAAATTTTTGCAGCAGTCCACCGCATAGACAGATTTGCTGAAAAACGTATAAAATTGAGAAGATAAATCCGACGCATGCTTGCTGGCGGACACGCTATAGCGGTACTTCCCGTTGTCCAACGCTGTTTTTACCAGACGAAGCTCTTTGATGTCCCGAGAAACTGTCGCCTGCGTTGCCTCAAAGCCGCTTTCCCGCAGAAGACGAAGCAATTCTTCCTGGGTATCTACCGGATGCGCCTGAATCAACTCTAAAATCTTCTGATGTCGTTTGGATTTCATTCTTGCGTACCTCCCCACATAAGCTTTTGGTTTAAAGCATCATAAAAGCTTTTTTCAGAAAAGCGAATCAATTTCAATACTTTTTTGGAACGACGGATCAAAATTTCCTGGCCAAACGGGACCTTCATGCTAAGATCCCCGTCTGCTGAAAGGATCAAATCCGTATCATTATTGACATTTTTAGCCCGTAGTGTCAACGTACAGTCCGGTGAAAACAAAATGGTCCTAGAAAACAATGTGTAGGGACAGATGGGAGACAGGCCAATGGCGCGGATGGCCGGATCCACCACCGGGCCGCCGGCGCTCATGGCATAAGCAGTCGAGCCGGTTGGGGTCGACAGGATTACGCCGTCCCCACGAAATGTGTAAAGCATTTTACCCTCACAGAGAATATCGATGTCGACAATCCGCGCATACTCGCCGCGGGTCAGGACGATATCGTTAACCGCCCAACAGTCTTTGCTTCCCACCGAAGCTTCCAGCAACATTCTCTCCTCGGTCAAATAATCCCCGGAGGCAATGCGCGCAATCAACTCGGTTTCTTCCCGTTCCATCGCCGTAAGGAAACCAACGCGCCCTGCATTGATCCCCAGCACAGGAAGATCGTATTTTACTGCATCCTGCGCCGTATGCAAAATCGTCCCATCGCCGCCGATGGAAATGATGAAATCGCTGGTCCGAAGCCCTTGTTCCTTGGGCAAAAAGGAGATCCCCCGAATGGGAAATTCCCGTTGCATCGCATCCGGCATGGCAACTGCAATTCCGCACTTTTCCATGACGCGGGCAGCCGCGAAGGTGCAGGCACGGGCATTTACCTTTCCTAAATTGGGGAGGATATATCCTTGCATAGCTGTTCTCCTTATTGTGGTTTGTCCAAACTTTGATGAGAAGCCTCTACGACGAGACGAATCTGTTCGGCATTGATTTCCTTTTTAGGGCACTGTTGTTTTTTGAGAAAAACAAGATACTCGATGTTCCCTTCCGGCCCCTTGACCGGAGAATAGGTCAGCCCTAATACAGAAAAGCCCAATTCAAATGAAAAGTCAATTACCTTTACAATTGTATCGCGGTGCAAAACGGGATCCTTCACGACCCCTTTTTTGCCGACCATACCTTTTCCTGCCTCAAATTGGGGCTTAATCAAACAGACCATCTCCCCGCCGTCTGAAAGCAGCGGATAGGCTGCTGGCAAAATCAAAGTCAATGAAATAAACGAAACATCCACACTGGCAAAATCCACTGGATCAGGGATTTGTTCTTTGGTAACGTGACGAAAATTGGTCCTTTCTAAATTAACCACCCGCGGATCCGTTCGAAGATTCCATGCCAATTGGCCATATCCCACGTCAATGGCATAAACCTTCCTGGCGCCGTTTTGCAGCATACAGTCGGTAAATCCGCCGGTGGATGCGCCGATATCCATACACACGGCGCCGTCAACTTGTATTGGGAAGGAAGCAAATGCTTTTTCTAGTTTTAACCCACCTCTAGACACATACCGTAGCGAATTTCCCCGCAGCTCAATGCGATCTTCCTCTTCGACCTCTGTGCCAGCCTTGTCAGCCTTTTGTCCATTGACATAAACCGATCCCGCCATGATCACTGCTTTTGCCTTATCCCGCCCGGTCACAAGACCCAGCTGTACCAGCTTCAAATCAAGACGCGTTTTCAAAATGAATCACCCTACCGATTCTTCCACCCAACAAGCAATTGCCTGCGGGGTCCATCCCATTTCTTCCCACAACTCTTCCACGGACGCGTGCGCCAAAAAACGATTTGGGACCGCCCGGATCCGATAGGAGCCTTCGTATCCGTGCTGCAGCAGCAGATTGCCCGTCATCTGCGCAATAGAACCCTGCTCCTGCGCTTCTTCTACAAAAAAGATCGCCTTTTTCGACCGTAAAATTGGAATCAATTCCTGACAATATGGGATCAGCTGCGTCAACTTCAACACGCAAACGGATTTTCCATTTTTTTGCAGCAGCTCGGCCGCCCGGCAACAATTTGCCGTCAACCTCCCGTAAGAAATCAAAACCGTATCGCCTTCTCCGGAAAGCTGGTATTTTTCATTCCCATGCAACCCGGCGGGAAAGACGACTTCTTTCCCCTTAGGATACCGAACGGCTACCGGGCCAGAGCAATGGTACATCGCCCTGTCCAGGCAAGCACGCAGCTCCGGATAGGTCGCAGGCGCCAAAATCGTCATACCGGGAATGGCCGATAAAAAGGAAATATCGAAAATGCCCTGGTGGGTTTCCCCGTCTTCACCGACTACGCCAGCCCGGTCCACCGCCAGAACCACATGCTCATTTGCAATCGCCAAGTCCTGGACCACCTGGTCATATGCGCGCTGGAGGAAGGTGGAATACACGGCAAAAACCGGGCGCAATCCTCCATGGGCCAGCCCCGCGGAAAACGTAACCGCGTGCGCCTCTGCAATGCCTACGTCATAAAACCGCTCCGGAAAGCGTTCGGCAAACTCTTCCAGTCCAGTCCCGTATTTCATCGCCGCCGTCACGGCGCAGATGTTCGGATCTTTTGCCGCCGCCTCCGCAATCCAGCTTCCGAATACCGCGGAAAAATCCTGCGGGCGGTTCTGACAGCTTCCCAGTTTGGCATTAAATTGCGGCACACCATGGTAGGCGTCCGGCTGCTGTTCTGCAAATCCGTATCCTTTTCCCTTGATGGTATCCACATGTACCAGGACAGGACCCTCCGAAGCCTTGGCCCGTTCCAATGCCTCGCACAGACTTTCCAAATCGTGTCCGTTGACAGGACCGACATATTCAAATCCAAAATCTTCAAACAGATTGCTGTGATACAGCATCTCTTTCAGATAGCTTTTCGAATCGGAAACCGCTTTTGCCAAGGGTTTTCCCACCAGTGGGATCGAGCAGACTGCCTTCCTGACCCGGTTACGGGTGGAATAATACCCGGGCTTTGAGCGGATTTGCGCCAAATAGCGGGCAAACGCGCCCACATTTTTGGAGATGGACATTTCATTGTCGTTTAAAACGACGATAATCCGATCTTTATAGTGTCCGGCGTTGTTGAACGCCTCATAGGCCATTCCGCCGGTAAACGCGCCGTCTCCAATCACAGCGATGGCATACCCCGGCTCCCCTTTGATCGCCTTGGCGCGGGCCAGACCGGCAGCAACGGAAATCGAAGTGCTGCTGTGTCCCGCTACAAATGCGTCATAGGGGCTTTCGGACGGTTTAGGGAACCCGGAAAGGCCGTTTTTCTGGCGCAGGGTGTGCATTTTCTCTTTCCGGCCTGTCAAAATCTTATGCGTATAAGATTGATGTCCTACATCCCATACAATCTGATCCTGCGGGGCATCGAATATCTTGTGCAGCGCAACCGTTAATTCGACTACGCCTAAATTCGAGGACAAGTGCCCTCCTGTGTGGGAAACCGTATGGATCAACATATGGCGGATTTCCGCACACAGCGCCTCAAGCTGTTTGAACGACAGTTTTTTCAAATCCTGAGGCAGTTGGATTCGATCTAATAAGTTATTCAAAGTCTCAACAACCTTTTTTTGCTTCTTTCGCTTTATCCTACCGGGAAGACCATCGCCACCAGAATCCCCAGCAGCATTCCGCCCAAAACTTCCAGCGGCGTATGCCCCAAATATTCTTTGAGCGCTTTTTCCCGCAATTCCTCTGCAAGTTGGTCGTCTTCCTCATTTTCTGACTCCTCAGAAAACAGCTGGAACCCAAAAACCAGCTTATTGAGCACCTTTGCATGCTCTCCCGCCGCACGCCTTACCCCCATCGCATCGTACATCACGATGCAGGCAAGCGCCATCGCCAAAGCAAATTCAGCGGAATCGACCCCTGTTTTGCGCGCCATTGCAATCGTCAGTGAACACACCAGCGCCGAATGGGAACTCGGCATGCCGCCAGCGCCGAACATCCGCTCCATGACCAGCTTCTTTTTCAAGACCAAAGTAAGCAGCGTTTTCGAAAGCTGCGCCAAAAACCACGCCGTAACGGCGACATTGATATAATAATTGATGGTAAGTCCTCGTAAAAAAGCCATTTTAAAAATCCTTTATTGCAATCGATTCAACAGCATATCGGTTAACTGCATCAAGAACTCGTCCGGAAGAGGCAATTTCTGCAGTGTTTCCATTGCTCTTTTTGTATAATATTCCGCGGTTTTGCGGGCTTGATCCAGCCCATACAGCGATACAAACGTACTTTTGTGCTTTTCCGCATCGCTTCCAACCGGTTTTCCCAAAAGGGCCTGATCGCCAGTTATATCCAGTATATCATCAACAATTTGAAATGCCAACCCCAAATCTTTTGCATAATTTTCCGCGGTAACCACCATTTCTTGCTTTCCGGCCAGCAAACACCCGCAGCTACAGGAAGCTTCCAGCAAAGCGCCGGTTTTCAGCCGGTACATTTCTTCCAGCGCCTGCGGGGAGATAGACTTGCCTTCGCTTTCCAGGTCGATGACCTGTCCGCCGATCATGCCCCGGTAGCCGGCGCATTGGGCCATCTTTTCCATCGCCGCCAGCACTCTTTCCGACGGCAAATTTTGGGCCGCCTGCCCTGCCGTCTCAAATGCGCAGGTCAGCAGGCCGTCTCCGGCAAGCAATGCGGCCGCCTCCCCAAACTGGACATGACACGAGGGTTTTCCTCGCCGGAATGCATCGTCATCCATGCAGGGAAGATCATCGTGGATCAAAGAATAGGCGTGGATCATTTCTATGGCGCAGGCCACGGGCATCGCATGTTCTGGCATGACGCCAAAAATCCGGGCAAACTCCAGCACCAGCACGGCGCGGATCCGTTTGCCCGCCCCCAACAGCGAATACCGCATTGCCTCAATCACCGTTTGATAGCGGCAAGGGGTCAGGGCCAACGCATTGTCCAACGCTTCTTCAATCGCGGTTCGATACTGGTTCAGCTGTTCCGGAAAGGATTGCTCCTGCTTGGGACTCATCTGGTTCATTTTTTGCCATTACCTCTTTCACCCGCAGTTTTGCCTGCTGTAATTTTTCGTTGCAAAAGCGGACCAAAGTGGTCCCCTCTTCAAAAAGCGCCAACGATTCGTCTAACGTACTTTTCCCACTGTCCAGCAATTGGAGGATTTGTTCGATCCTGTCCATTGCCTGTTCCAGGGTGAGCTGCTGTGCTTCTCCCATTACTCTTTTTCCTCCTTTGGCAGAATCCGGGCCGAGGTAGTCCCGTCCGTCATGCGGATGGATACCACATCTCCCGGCGTGAGCTGCGATACATGAGAAACCGTCTTCCCTTGGAGCGAAACCACGGAAAAACCGCGTGACATCACTTGAAGCGGGCTCAAAGAATCCAAAATCCCCGCCGCCTTTTTGAGTTTTGCCTGTTCCAACTCCATCTTCGCCTGCATCATGGCGTCCAGCCGGATTTTGCGTTCCTGCAAACGAAGCTGCTCCCGTTCCACCGCATAATAAGGCGACCGCAGTGCTTGATGGTTTCGAAATCCTTCGATTTTTGCGCTGAGCGCCGCAAGCTGACTTTGGAACCGGTCGCTCAAATTTCGCTGCCGCTCAAATTTTCCTTCCAGCATTTGTATCTTGTTTTGCATTTTCTGCGCCATCTGCCTTTCATAGGAAAACAGCTGGAACTGCAGTTGCTTGCTGTCCGGAACCGCCAACTCTGCAGCGGCGGACGGAGTGGGCGCTCGTAGGTCTGCGACAAAATCACAAATGGTAAAATCGATTTCATGCCCGACCGCCGAAATCACCGGCGTGCGGCAAGAGTAAATTTCCCGGGCAAGATTCTCATCGTTAAAGCTCCACAGGTCTTCCACTGACCCGCCGCCTCGCCCGATGATCAAAAGATCGCACAGTCCAAGCTGATCCATCTGGCGCACTGCCTGGCAAAGGTCCTGGGCCGATTTTTCCCCCTGGACCAGCACAGAACGGACCAGAACAATCACAGACGGGTACCTTCGCTGCAGGATATTCAACATGTCCTGCAACGCCGCCCCCGTTTTTGCGGTAATGATACCGATCACCTGCGGAAAACGTGGAATCGCTTTTTTGTGCGCTTGGTCAAACAGGCCTTCTTCCGCCAGCTTTTTCTTTAGCTGTTCAAATGCGACGCTAAGATCTCCGGCGCCATCCGGCTGCATTTCGCGGCAATAAATCTGATAAACGCCATCCCTTTCATACACGCCGACCTCGCCGCGCACCAGTACGGTCATCCCGTTTTCCGGCGTAAACCGGACTTTAGACGCATAGCTGCGAAACATAACCGCTTTGATTGCCGCATCCTTCTCTTTTAACGTAAAGTAAAAATGCCCGGAAGCATACTGTCCTTTGAAATTCGAAATCTCCCCGCGCAGAAACACATCCTTCAATAAAAGGTTTTGGTCGAATAGGGATTTGATATACCGGTTCAGCTGCGAAACAGTCAATACGGAATCTTTTGGCATACTACAACCCCCGTCCTGTCCGCGCGGCCAGCACTGCAATGCCCGCCGCATTATCGCTGGAAAAAACCGGCGGGCAGAATACCCCGCCAAACCGTTGTTGGAGCACCTTGCGAAGATATTGGTTGGACATCACACCGCCAGCATACAAAAGCGGGTAATTTCCATACTGGTCCAAAACCGCTTTGGTCATGGTAGAAATGGATTCTGCCAAAAAGACCAGGCAATACTTGGCTATGTCTGCAGCTGCCGCACCGCGCTCCAGCATGGCGCGGCACTGATTCTCCACGCCGGACAGGCTGCAATCGCATCCTTTTCTCGCCACTTTGACCACAAACTCTTTGTCGCTTTGTTGAGCCAGCTCTTCCAGCTGCCGCCCGGCGGGAAATGGAAGTCCCAGCATCTTCCCCACCCGATCGACAGCCTGTCCAGCTTTCAGGTCCAAAGATCCGGCAATTTTTTGAATCTGCATCCTGCTGCCATCAGGTGTGACCATCAACCCTTCCGTGGTTCCGCCGGAAACATGGAACGCGAGAAACGGCCGGTCCAGCCAATCCAAATGTCCCGAGCCATATAATGCGGCAGCCACATGCCCTTCTTGATGCGAAAAGGGGTACCACGGGATCCTTAAGACGGAGGCTAAGGTCTTTGCCTGGGATATCCCGGCCAAAAAACAGGGCATATAGGAATCCTGCCGCCGCCTTGGCTGGGTAGAAACGCCAATCCCCGACAACACCGTTTCCGGTTCCTGCGACCAAACCAACTGCACCAATTCCGGCAGCTGCCGCACATGCTGAAATAGCGCGTCGCTTTGCCGAAGCCCCAACGCCCCATCCGGGACGCTCAGCAGCTTTTTCTGCTGTACAAGCCGCTGGGATTTGGTATGGAACAGCGCCACAGACGTCGTATAATTACTGGTATCGATTCCTAGAAAAACGCCCATTATGCTTCCTCATCCAATGTAACCGGTTCCGTTTTTTCCGCGCGCGAAACAGCGCCCAACACTCCGTTGACAAACGAGGAATCTTCTTCCCCGCCAAATTTTTTGGCCAATTCCACCGCTTCATTGATGGAAACGCTTTCGGGAATCGAGTCTTCATACCACATTTCATACAAAGCCAGGCGCAGCAATGCCAGCGAAACTTTGGAAATGCGATTCTTTTTCCATTTGGTCGCGTATTGTTCCACGATTAGATCGATCTTTTGCACCTGGTCGATGGTATTTTTCGCCAAAGAATAGGCGAACGGATCGATTTCCAATTCTCTTCCTTCCACTGCGTTCGCGATCATGTCGTCTACCGATTCCCCGGAAAAAGAGAACTCAAAAATCAGGAAAAAAGCTTCTTCCCTTGCTTTACGCCGTGTCATACGATTCCTCCCATATGTCTTTTCAACAAGAAAAATAAGCCCTCCGCGCTTGGGAGGGCTTATGTTCCATTACTGAGCCGCTGACTCGCCAAAAGTAATGCCCGCCACGAAAACATTCACCTTTGCTACAACGATCCCGGTCATATTCTGTACTGCGCTTTTCACGCTCTTCTGAATTTTCTCACAAACCACCGGGATTTTTGCTCCATATTTTAAGTTTACATAGACATCGATCACCGCCACATCGTCATTCATTTCGATATTGATCGATTTGGTGGTCTGCGCTTTTGTCAGAAATTTTTTTAAATTGACAGAGGCGGGGCAATACGCCATGGAAGCCACTCCGTCGATTTCCTTCGTGGCATAGTTGGCAATGGTTGCGACAACCTCTTGCGAAATTTTCAAATTGCCAACGGTTTCAAGTTTCTCTCGTTCCATCAAAATCCCTCCTGCTGCCGGGCGTCCGCCGGCAAAATTTCCTATGCAAACAAAAGCTTTTCAAACTGCTGTGCATCGCGTTGGTTTCAAAGGAAAATCCGTGTTTCCAAACAGATACAGTTACATTATACCACAAAAAATGGGAGACACAACCTACAAATCAAAACATTTCGAAAGTTTTCTTTGAATTTTTTGCTTCCTACACCTTCCTTTTCTTCCGGCAAAAAAAAGATCCCGGCGCCAGCCAACGGTACCGGGATCATTTTGGGATATGCAAAAAAGTGGCAAAAACGGTGCGGACGCCAAGATCACTGGGCCTCGGTAATCGAAATGTTTTCTTCCAGTGCGCCGGTTTCCGAGATGAGGATATCGGTGATCTGGGCTACTTCCTCTTTGAGCAGGCCATTGGTTTTGATGATCGCATCCACCCGATCTCCGTCAATGTATACCATACAGTCGGAAAATCCCTTGGCCTTGATCATATTTTCAATTTTCCCCTCGGTTTCAATGGCCTCTGCCACCCCGGCCGCTTTTACGGCAAGCTGGGATTTTTGTTCCTCTGTCAGGGAAGAATCCTGGAACATTTGCGTCAGGGTATCGATGGCGTTGTCACGGGACTGCTGCCTGGTCAGGCGGGCTTCGCTAAAGAACGTGCTGCCGGCGGCATTTACCTCCAGTTCATTTTCTTCCGTATCTGCATCGGCATCTACATACTGCGCATCTCCGTAATTCTTCCCGGTCTCCAGCTGGTCTGTGATGGAAAAACCGCCCTCTTTACCGCCGAATGTCCAGTTCAGGTATACCGCAATGCCCAGCACCAGCACCAAGGCCGCCAGAATAATATGTCTTTTTCCCAAAATCATGTTCATGATCGTTCCTCCGTTCATTGTTTTATTTTGAGGGGGCTGTCAACTGTGCGACATACACCCGATTGGACGATATTCCCAACGCGCAAGTAATGGCGTTGACGACCTGTTCGGTTACGGAGGCGTCATGCGCCCCTTCGCATACGACAACGACCCCTCGTACCGTCGGTTCCAGCTGTTTTTGAATCAGTGGCTGTTCCTCTCCGTTTTTGCTGACTAAAATATACGTCTGTTCGCTGTTGTCTTTTTCTCGTAGTGTTTTGACATCGCCTCCATCATAGTCTTTTGTGGTATCGGTGTTGGTGATTTCTTCCTGAAGATAGACGTATTCCACTCCACTTTCCAGCGTAACCCACACCTGGGCCTCTCCCACCCCTTGGATTCGGCTTACCAAATCGTATATTTTTTCCTCTGTCTGCCGGCAAAACGTTTCGTTATCCGCCGTCACCGGCTGAGCATTTTGCGGCGTATCGGAACCCTGTGGAAAAATTTCTGAAAATAAAATCAACAAAATGCCGGCAAGCCCGGCTAAGAGGATCCATTTAATCTTTTTGTCACCGGAAAACAATCCCTCCGCCTTTTTCCACCATGTCAAAATCCGATTTTCTTGGCTCATGCCACGTCCCCGCCCTCCACTTGAATTTCTGGCGTTATCCCTGTTCCATCCTGCACAATACGGGAAACCGTTTCTGTCGCGTCCCCGAATTCTTCTCCCAGGCGGATGGATAGACTGCTAATATATATGTTCGAATCTTCCCCAACATGTACCATTACCTGAATTTCTTTGGGGAAAATTTCTTGTTCTTCCAGCAAATCGGCAACGATGGACCGAACATTTTCGGCAAATGCCTGCGCCGTCTGTCTGTCGATTTCCTGCGTCAGCTGCTCGGACGACAGTTGCGGGGACAAATCTACAGAAATCTCCGCCGAATCAGGCCATGCGGCAAGGCCTTTGGCAAAAGGAGAAACCACGCAGCAGACAAAAAACAGCCCGATGACACACCGCAAGGCTTTTTGAATGGTTCCTTCTGGGGCGGCCAGCTGGGCAACGGACGCCGCAATCGCAGCCGCGCAAACCGCCGCCGCCCAAATGCGAATGGTCTGCATATTATCCTCCTGTCCCGACGATCAACATAACGGTCGTTGAAATAATGAATAAAAGTCCAAACAGCAATGTGATGGACATCAGCAACCCAAGGGCAGAGGCGGTTCCTTCCAGCACCTTGGCCGCTGTCTGCGCCCCCATCAGCTGGCCTGCCAACACCGCGGCCTGCATCACCAAATACCAGCAGACGATCTCCAAAAATACCGGCAAAAAGGTAAATGCCGCAACGAGGATGCCATAGGCGCCCACCGAAGTTTTCAGTAGCTTCAAACAAGCCTGGGCTGTGACCAGCGCATCCGAAAGCGCGCTGCCAATCACTGGGACAAAACTGCTCGCCATAAATTTCGCCGTTTTGACGGTTACCGTATCAGCGCTGGCTGCCACGATGCTTTGCACCCCCAACAGGCCGACATAGATCGTGAGAATCAGGCCCAGAGCCCAGTTTAAAAATTTTTTAACGGTTTTTGCAATTTGGTCCAGATGCAGATCCGGCGACAGTGCGGCGGTAAAGCAAAACGCCAGGTAAATGCCGATGATCGGGACCAAAATTTGAGAAGCGGCCTGCCCTACCACCTGCGAAGCGCCAAACAGCAGCAGATGGTACACGCCGGCGGATATGGGTTGGCCTCCTGCGGTGAGAATCCCGCAAAAAACCGGAATGAAGCCGTTCATAAACTGGGAACCTTGCAAAATGGCCTGGGAAGCCTTTTGGATGCAGTTGGTAACCGGCTCCAAAACAGCCGTTACCAGGCAAAGCACGGCAACACCGCTGAAAACTTGGCTGAGTCCCTGGGCGTGAAATCCTGTTTTTAAGGCGTCCATGGCGGCGCAAAGAAGGATGACCGCAATCAGGCTGCCCAGTAAAATCAGTGGCGCGCGGACAGTCTGAGAAATTAGTGTTTTCCCCACCTGCCACAACTGGGCAGGCGTCATGGAAAGAAGCGTCCGGTAATCCAGATCTTGCAAATGAATTTCTTGCAGCAGCGTTTTTGCTTGTTCCGGAACCCATTCTTCCAGTTCCCCGGCGCCGGAAGCTTCTACCTGAGATTGATAATTTTCGTCCGTAGTCTGCTCCGGAACCTCTTCCGCCCATACCACCGGCAAAAAAATCAGAAAACAGGCTAAGAATACAAAGAATCCGATGATTTTACGTCCCATTTTGATCCTCTATCCCATAATCAATTTGTTGACAATTTCCAATAATTTTCCAAATAAAGGCAATCCCAACGCCAACACCGTGATTTTACCGGCCAATTCGATTTTGGAGCCGATGGCCGTCTCTCCCTGGTCACGGCATGCGTCGCTTGCCAGTTGGGTCAAATAGCAAACGCCCAGGCTTTTGACTAAAATCCCGATGTAGCCGGCGGATAACCCTGCCTGGTCTAGGATTTGTTTCATTTGTTCAAATACGGGAAACAGCTGGGTACACAGCATGGAAATGATCAAGATTCCAACCGCCAACGAGACAAGCGTCGCATATTCGGGCTTGTATTGCCGCAGCAAAACAGCGGTGATCATGCCAACCAGCCCGATCCCGATGATACTGGTCCACTCCATCCCGCTCACCCCAGTCCGAAAATGGTTTTCACCGTTTCGAATAAGGTATTGATTTCGTTGATAATCATCATCAAAACGACAATCAGGCCGGCAAGCGTGGTCATCATCGCCTGCTCTTCCCTGCCGGAGCGAATCAGCACCTGGTTGAGTACCGCTACAATGATCCCGATGGCGGCAATTTTAAAAATCAGATCGACATCCATGCTTTCTTCCTCCTTCCGTTTTTGCGCCGTGGCGATTGTGCCAGGCGTCCAATCCTGATAAATAGCAGTCGACCGGTACGGCTGAGCAATCTTCCTGTCCGTATGGTCCTTTCGTTCGTCCTCTGCCTTATAGATATGCCTGTCCATTCCATTTCAGAACTGCTTTTTTCTCGAAAGGATTGTTTCGGCGGCCAAGATATTGTAAGATAGAATTAAACTGCAGCTAAGCGAAACAACGCAGCAAACCACTGCCGTTGGATTCGGCTGGGAGAAGAGGGCAGACATGGAACTGAAAAAATACAAACACGATTCCCTGTACTCTTATACGCTTGGAATGGCTCCGACTTTGGAATTGATCCAATGCCGGTGCGAACAGGTGGGAAAAGTTTATATCCATCCAAACTACACGCAAAAAGATGAGCGGTACAATATTTTTCAGCTCTGCGAAAGCAAGAACATCCCCTGGGAAATCAACAAAAAGGTTTTTGACCGACTGTCCATGAAGGAAAATGTGTTTGTCCTTGGGATGTTTTATAAATACCAGGCGCCGGTATCCGCGGAAAAGCCCCATGTGGTTTTGGTCAATCCCAGCAATTCCGGCAACCTCGGGACCATCATCCGCACCGGCTTGGGGTTCGGCTTTCGGGATCTTGTCATCATCCGGCCCGGTGTAGATCCATACGACCCCAAATCCATCCGTTCTTCCATGGGCGCGCTGTTTCATATCAATCTTTCTTTTTTTGATTCATTCGCAGCATACCGTGCCCAGTTCCCCCAGCATGCCGTATACCCTTTCATGCTCAAAGGGTCGGTACCGCTGGATACGATCCTGGAAAAACCACAACCGCCCTTTTCCCTGGTCTTTGGCAATGAGGCTACCGGCCTGCCGGACGAATTTTTGCAGTACGGACAGAGCATTCGAATCCCCCAAAGCCAGGAAATTGATTCGTTGAACCTATCTATTGCTTTTGGGATTGCGGCATATACGTTTTCCCAGCTTTGACATCAAAACCCATACAATGAAACAAGAAGAAAAAGGGATTGCGGTCCCTTTCAATAAATAATAGGAGGGATCCACATGGAAAAAGCAAAAGTATACTTTACCGATTTTCATACCGTCGCTTTTGGCGATGGGCTGCCGACAAAACTGAAAAAGCTGATCCGTTCTGCCGGTATCGGCCAAATCGATATGGACGGAAAATTTGTTGCAATTAAAATGCATTTCGGAGAACTTGGCAACATCAGTTTTCTCCGACCCAACTACGCAAAAGCGGTGGCGGACGTGGTAAAAGAATTGGGCGGACATCCGTTTTTGACCGACTGCAATACGCTGTATCCCGGCAGCCGCAAAAATGCACTGGAACATCTTTACTGCGCGTGGGAAAACGGGTTTACGCCGATGACAGTGGGATGCCCGATCCTGATCGGCGACGGACTGAAAGGGACAGACGACGTTGATGTTCCCGTACAAGGCGGCGAATACATTCAACAGGCAAAAATCGGCCGCGCCATTATGGACGCCGACGTTTTCATCAGTCTAACCCATTTCAAAGGGCATGAAATGACCGGATTCGGCGGCGCCATCAAGAATATCGGCATGGGATGCGGCTCCCGCGCCGGGAAAAAAGACCAGCATAACGACGGCCAGCCGACCATTGATCCAGAAAAATGCCGCGGATGTATGCGCTGTCAGAAAGAATGCGCCAACCAGGGCCTGGAATTTGACACGGCCAGCAAAAAGATGCGGGTCAATCAAAACAATTGCGTCGGATGCGGACGGTGTATCGGCGCTTGTAATTTCGATGCGATCTCCTTTGGAAACAGCGCCGCGCTTTCCGACTTGAACTGCCGGATGGCCGAATACACCAAAGCGGTGGTGGATGGCCGTCCTTGTTTCCACATTTCGCTGGTGGTAGACGTTTCCCCCAACTGTGACTGCCATTGTGAAAACGATGTGCCGATTCTGCCCAACATCGGGATGTTTGCATCTTTTGACCCGTTGGCGTTGGATCAAGCCTGTGTCGACGCCTGCATGGCGGCTACGCCGATTCCCGGCAGCCAGTTGGCGCAGAACCTGGCAAAACCCGATTTTGTAGATCATCACGACCATTTCACCAACTCCACGCCGGAATCGGAATGGCGGACTTGTTTGGCCCATGCGGAAAAAATCGGGCTGGGCACTCGGGAATATGAACTCATTACGGTAAAATAGAGGCAAATCATGAAAACAGGGCTGATTTTAGAAGGCGGCGCCATGCGCGGGTTGTTTTCCGCCGGAGTAATGGACGTGCTGATGGAAAATAATATCGTGTTTGACGGCGCCATCGGCGTTTCCGCGGGAGCTGCCTTCGGGTGCAATTACAAATCGCAGCAGCCGGGTAGGGTCATCCGATACAATACCCGTTTTGCGAAAGACCCCCGTTATGCGAGTTTCCGTTCCTGGCTGAAAACCGGGAACCTATTCGGGGCGGAATTTTGTTACCGGACCATCCCAAACGAGCTGGATCTGTTTGATGCCCAAACATTCGCGCAAAACCCAATGGAATTTTATGTGGTGTGCACCGACCTGCAAACCGGGAAAGCGGTTTATCAAAAATGCAGCCAGGTGGATGAAACCTGTTTTGAGTGGATGCGCGCCTCCGCGTCGATGCCTGTATTCTCTCGAGTCGTCACCATCGACGGGCGGCCTTTGCTGGATGGCGGAATGGCCGATTCTATTCCTCTGCGCTTTTTTGAAAAAATTGGGTACGACACAAATGTCTTAATTTTGACCCAGCCGGACGGATACCAGAAAAAACCGAACCGTCTATTCCCCCTGATCCGCCTGTGCCTTCGCAAATACCCGCAGGCGGCGCAGACCATGCAGCATCGCCATGAGCAATATAACCAAACCCTTGCATACATCAAACAGCAGGAAAGCACAGGTAAAATCCTCGTCATCCGGCCGGATACGGCGCTTTCGATCGGGCGGGTGGAACATCATACCGACAGGATGCTGGCTGTTTATCAGCAAGGAAGACGCGTGGCAGAACGACGTCTAGACGAAATCCGGTCGTTTCTTTCGAAAAAAGGGTAACAGGCTGCCGGAAAAACCTGTGGATACATGCAAAAAGGTCCTGATGTGCTTTGTCTCATCAGGGCCTTTTTACGTACTTTTATCGGGTTTACCATAACACAATAACCAGCGCCAGCCCGCCCAGCAAGCCCAGTGAACGGTACAGCTTGCCGCTTGTCTGGCATTTGGCCAAAGCGGTTTCCAGCTGCTGCCTGAGTCGATCCTGCAGCAGGTTTAACTGGCTGATCTGCCCTTCCATGGAAGTGCTGCCCAGTACTTCGCCAATTTCCCACAAAATCCGCTGGTCTTCCGGCTGGCGATACTCCGCTTTGGTCTGCTCCAGGCTTTTTTGCCATGCGAGTGGAAAAGGGTCCCCTTGCCGGCAATGCCGGATGCACGCCGGCAAGAAGGAGAAATCCTGAAAGGCGCTGTTTTCCTGTACCTGCTGCAGGATCACCGCTGGTTCCGCCATGGTAAAAGCAAGCTGCGTCTTGATCGATTCAATCAACGACAGATACCCCTGCAGCCGCCGGACCCGGCGGGATAATTGCGACGCCGCCCATTGTCCGGTGCCGGCGCACGCTGTTACGGCAAGCAAAAAACCGATCCATTTCATCTGCAATCTCCCTTTCTCCCATCCATGTCCGAACGCGGCCAACCGGTTCTTCCGACTGCAAAATCGCGACGTTCTGGAAAAATCCCTGCTGCAAAGTTTTTAGAATTGCCGGCTTTTGGCAAAGATCCCAAAAGGTCTTTCCATGTACGGTGGCGACAAAGGAAACGCCGGATGCGATGGCGGCGGCGATGGACGGAATCTCGCGTTCCGTTCCAATTTCATCGCAAAGAATGAGATGGGGCGACAAGGTCCGCACTGCCATGGAAATTCCTTCGCTTTTCAAAATACCGCTGAGCACGTCCGTGCAAAAGCCGACGTCGTTTTGCGGGGATCCGCCTACCGAAGCGGCGATTTCTCCCCTTTCGTCCACAATTGCAATTTTCAAGACCTGTCCCGTCTTTCCGCTTCCCAATTGCCTTGCCAAGTCACGGAGGATGGTGGTTTTACCGCTGGCAGGAGGTCCGGCCAAAAGCAACCCGCCAATCCCGTTCCAATGCCGGAGAATCGGATCGGCTGCGCCAAAAATCTGATGCGCCACACGGATATTGATGGACGAAATTTCCCGCAACGCTGTCAACTCTCCGCCTTGATACACGCCGGTGCCGCAAATGCCGGCGCGGTGCCCCCCCTTTAACGTAACAAATCCATTTTTCAGTTCATTTTGATGGGTATGAACCGCATATCCGCAAACAGCGCGAAAACAGTCTGCCAGCGTGTCTTGCCCAACCAGAAGGCTGTTGTCATCCGGCAAAGTGGTCAGGCCGCCATGCCGGGACAAAAACCGTCCTCCCCAGCCCGTCTGCAGGTATACAGGTTGTCCCAGGCGAAACCGGACTTCCCGGATCTGCTCTTGGACGGAAGGATCTATTTGACTAAAAATGCTGGAAAAAGGTTCCGGCAGCAGCGATCGGATACCGGCAAAAGAATTTATGCGACGATCCATGATGTTTCACACTCCTGTTTCACTGTATGAAGCCTTGTCCTACAATAGAACCCATCGCCGTGTCCAGGTCGCAAAAACAGAAAGAAAAAGGACTTTCGATCAAATCGAAAGTCCTTTTCCCTCTTTTTGGAGCGGGTTACGAGGCTCGAACTCGCTACCTCCACCTTGGCAAGGTGGCGCTCTACCAGATGAGCTAAACCCGCAAATCGCTTTTTCATTATAGCCAAATGATCCCAGGATGTCAATACTCTTTTTTTTATTTTTTCCTGTCTTTTTGGCAGATTATCTGCTATAATCAAAAAAGGATTTGGATGGTTCACAAACTGGTGAGGAGAAAATATGGGGTATCAAATTTGCTTTGAAAACTGGAAAACGACCTTTTCTATTCCCTGCAGCGTGACAGATGAATGTCTGTCCTGCGGCGCGGTACAGCTAAAGGTCCTTCTTTTGGTGCTGCGGCATCAGCAAAACGATATTTGCCCCGAAGAACTGGCAAACAGGCTGAGCCTTCCGGCAGCAGATATTCGGGACGCGCTCAACTACTGGACCTTAGCCGGGGTATTGAAATACCAACCGGAACAAGAACAGGCCGCTGCGCAAACGTCCCCCGCCCAAGCCGAGCCGGTCCAGCAACAGGAAACACCGCCGGCGCATCCAGCCGGACCCAAACCTTCCCACGCCAGAATGACAGCCAGCGAGATCCATGATTTGACACAGCGTCAACCGGTCATCCGCTCTCTATTGCATGAGACGGAAGCAATCCTGGGGAAAACCTTGACCTCAGCGGATATCTCGACGATTATCTCTTTGTACGATTGGGCCGGGATTTCTCCCAACGTGATTCTTATGGTAGTGGCCTATTGTGCTTCTTTGGAAAAAAAGAACCTCCGCTACATTGAAAAAACCGCGTTGTCCTGGCAAGAAATGGGGCTGGATAACGATCAGGCCATTGAAGCGTATTTAGACCGCCAAACGGTGATTCGGAAACGGGAACAGGAGGTCAAAAAAGCGTTTGGAATTTATGACCGGAACCTGACCGCCAAGGAACGGGACTATATCGAAAAATGGTATGAAGAATTCCAATTTTCCATCGATCTGATCCAACTGGCTTATGAAAAAACGGTGGATCGCACCGGTAAGGTCAGCTTCCCCTATCTGCATAAAATTTTGTCGTCCTGGAAAGAAAAAGGCATTACCACGCCGCAACAGGCGTTGTCGGAATCCTCCGCCAAACCTGCGGCGGAAGAGAAAAAAGAGTATTCGTTTGACCTGGAAGAATTTGAAAAACAACATCGGTGGCGTGTTCCCAAAATGGATTAGGAGAGAATCAAATGGCTTATTCCAAAGATCTTCTTGCCTACGGGCGCGACGTATTGGCCCAACGCAAGCAGAAAGCCCTGCAAACGTTACAGGAGAGAAAACGGCAGCTGTATGCCGCCGTTCCCAGATTACAAGAAATTGAAATGCAGCTGCAACAGACCGGATATGCCGCAATCCAAACCGCGATGCGGGGAGATCTGCCGCGTTTGGAAGAAATCAAGCAGACAAATTTGGCCCTGCAGCAGGAACGGCGGGAAATGTTATCGCGTCTGGGCCTGCCGGAGGATTATCTCACACCGCCGTTCACCTGCCCGATCTGCCAAGATGAGGGCTATGCGGATGGGAAACGGTGTTCGTGCTTTGACAAAATCATCAAATCGGAAGCGTACCGGCGTCTCAACCGGCAATCGCCGCTGTCGCTGTGCGATTTTTCCAATTTTGACTTGTCCTATTATTCTGCCGACGAATACGACGGGAAACCCGCCGCCAGAAAGCAAATGCATGATATTTTCGCTTATTGCCAGCACTATGCCAAAACTTTTTCTCTTTCCTCCCCCAACCTGCTCATGAGCGGCAGGACCGGGTTGGGAAAAACCCACCTTTCGCTTTCCATCGCCAAGGCGGTGATCCAGCTAGGGTTTGGAGTGGTGTATGGCTCCACACCGGATTTCCTCGCCGAAGCGGAGCGGGAACGCTTTTCCCGTAATCAAAATGAAGACGAATTCAAAACAACCGACTGGATGATGGAATGCGATCTGTTGATTTTAGACGATTTGGGAGCGGAATTTTCCACCTCGTTTTCTTATGCTACGTTGTATCAATGGATCAACACTCGCTTAAACAAACGGCTTCCAACCATTATTAGCACCAATCTTACGCCAAAAGAGCTGCTGGATCTTTACGGAGAACGGGTGTTTTCCCGTTTGATCGGAAATTATGTTCCACTGTTTTTTGCCGGGCAGGACGTGCGGCAAAAAAAAGAGCAGGCGGCGGCCAAATCCTGATGGATTTGGCGATTGGCGCATTTGCCAAAGAAATGAGAAGACAAAGAAAAGCCAGGGATTTTCCCTGGCTTTTTTCATGCGTTTTTTTGCGCGATTAGATGTTGAAATTCTTTTTCCAATGCCTCTTTGTCCGGGCAGTCGGCAGCGGACAGGCGGGAAATTACCTCTGCCAGCCGCAGTTCTAGAAGGACTTGATCCATTTTTTTGTTCGGTTTAGACTCTGTCCGCTTTTGTTCCAAATCGGACAGATTCCCGGCAAACGCAACCAACTTTCCTTCTTCAATTTGCAAAATCCGGGTGGCGCATCCGTCGGAAAAGGCCCGGTCATGGGAAACAAAAAGGACCGTACCTTCGTATTCCTCCACCATGGTTTGCAGCGCTTCAATGGCCGGCATATCTAAAAAATTGGTAGGCTCGTCCAACAAAAGCAAATTAGCCGGAGAACCAAAAAGCTTGGCAAAGGCCAGCTTGACCCGCTCGCCCCCGCTTAATACGCCTGCTTTTTTGAACACGTCTTCCCGTCGGATCAAAAGCCTGGCCAGGATCCCGCGCATGGTGTTTTCACTTTGGACGGATGATTCCATCACATTTTCCAAAACCGTTTTTTCCAGATCCAGGTTGCTCAAGCTTTGCTTGAAATATCCGATCTTTGCTTTGGGTACCAGCCGGATTCCCGGCGCACCGGACCAAATCAGTTCCATCAGAGTGGTTTTTCCCGCGCCATTCGGTCCTACCAAAGCGGTTTTGCTTCCGTTGGGCAGGCAGAAGGATGCATCTTTAAAAATAAAGTTCTCCCCATAGCGGAAGGTGATGTGATTGGCAGTAACCACTTCCCGGTTGGCCGGCGGGTCAGTCAGGGAAAAATCAATCCGGACCAAAGGCGTTTTTCGGGGCTGTTCTTTCACTTCCAGCTGCTCTAGACGGGACAAAATGCTTTTTCTGGCATTGTCCAGCTTCTCGGTTTTTTCCCCGGCCGCCCTTTTGTGGAGCCGGGCCTCGGAATTTCCCATGCGGCTGGGGGTTTTTCGGACGCTTTTGCTGGCCTGGTTGAGCTGGCTGGCTGCCTGTTCCAGCCTGGCTTTTTCTGAACGGTACTGCTGGTACTCAAATTCCTGCCGTTTGACAGCCAGCTGCTTTTGCTCACGATAAGCGTCGAAATTCCCTGCGTACCCATGCAGACGCCCGTCCTTTACCTCGATGATGCGGTTGCACAGCCGGTTTAGGACCGCACGGTCGTGACTGATCAGCAACAACGCAGCGCATCGTTCCAATAGCTGGCAGCATAACTCCACCCCTTCAGCATCCAAATTAGCCGTAGGTTCGTCGGCAAAAGTCAAAGGGGCGTCCCCCTGCATGGCCGCCAGCCCCAAACGGGTCATTTCCCCGCCGCTTAACTGCTCGCGAGACAATTTCCCGGAAAGGCCCAGCTTATGGGATATTTGCGGGTCCACCTGCCCGGTCCGGTCTCGGAATTGCTTAAAATAGCTGATCGGTACGTTCCGGATCACGTTTCCTTCCTCCGGGACCAGATCCCCGGACAGAATGTTCAGCAGGGTGGTTTTTCCAGCACCGTTGCTGCCCACAATCCCAATGCGGTCCCCCTCGTAAACATTCAATTTTTCAAATTCCAGGATTTTTCGTTCTCCGAAATACTGGACAATATGACTTGCCGATAACAAAATACGGGACATAAAAATACCTCCTTGCCTTGCAGAAGGCGCTGGAGGGCGGTTGGGCGCAAAAAAGCCCGGAAATATACGTTATCGCATATTTCCAGACCATGTTCTAAACATGGAAAGGCCCTGTACAATCCGCCAGATTCCAGCACAAACAAAGGGTCAGCGCCCTTTTCTGCATTTGAGAAATTTGTTTGTCTGAAAAAACTAGCGAATAATCATATATGGAATCCTTTCCCTTTCTGTTTTGTTTGCCCTTAGCATAACACGATTTCCGTTTTTTGGCAAGAGGGCTTTTTTTCCCGGCCCTTTCCCTTTTTATGCCTGGTGCCGCAAAGCTTCTACCGGATCTAAATTTGCCGCTTTGACAGAGGGGTACACACCGAAAACCAACCCATTGGCCACAGCAAACAAAAAAACTGCTTGTATCATCTTGCCGTCAAAAGAAAAGTCGATTTTTCCCAAGGCGCATCCAACCCATGCGATGCCAAGCCCGGCCAAGGTCCCTGCTATGCTGCCAATGCAGGAAAGCGCAAGCGCTTCTACCAAAAACTCTTGGACAATATTCCCTTTGGTTGCGCCAATGGATTTCTTGATCCCGATTTCTCGGGTCCGCTCTCCTACAGAGGCCAGCATCACCGTCATAATTCCAAGTCCTGCTACGACGATGGATATCCCCGCGATCACCGCTAAAATCCCGGAAACCAGCGACATGATATGGTTGAGTTTGTCCTTTTGCTGTGCGATATTTTGGGTCGCAAAAGCACCTGTTCTCCCTTCCCGCTCGTCCAGCTGCGTCCGAATGCGCTGGGCAAACCCCTCAACCTCCGTCCCTTCCTCCAGCTGAATGGCGATTTGGTCAAATCCGGCGTTTGTCGACGTGGTTTGCATGCAAGAATAAGGAAGATAGATAAAGGATGGGACATATTCTCCGATAATGCCCTGCAAAAGGTTCCCGCCGGAAGCTACAACGCCGATGACTTCAAAGGTTTCCTGCTTCCCGTCCAATGTGATGCGCATGGTTTTGCCGACGATGTTGTCCCGATGGTAAATTTCCTGTGCCAAGGTTTCTTCCACCAGGCAAACTTTTTGGGCGGATGTGATATCCGCTTCCCGCAACAGCCGGCCAAATTGTAAATCCAAATGGAAAATTTGATTGGCGCCGGCATCAATCCCCCACACCATGCCGTCAAAAGAGCAGTTTTTCATTTCCACCGTCCCTTTTTCCGCCAAAATCGGGACCGCATCCTCCACGCCGGGCTGAGACCGCAAAAAATCCAAATGCTCCTTTTTTAGGGCAATGCTGCTCTTTGCCATCCCGTCGACGGAAACGGTCAACGCACCGATGCCAAGGCTGTTGATTTCCTGGTTGACCATTTGGGTCCCCATGGTGCCAATGGATGAAATGAGCACAACGGAGGCAACGGATACGCCGATCGACAAAATGGTCAAAAGGCTCCGGGATCTTTTCCTGGTGAGATTTTGTAAGGCGCATTTTACCAGATCATGCATACGATTCCTCCCGCCGGACCAAAACCAGCTGATTTTGCCTAATCGACTCCGGCGACAGGATCACCTGGTCCGCGGCGGAAATACCGCTGGTGATCTCTACACAATCAGGCAGTTCTATTCCCGTTTCCACATTTTTACGAACCGCTCTCCCTTGCTGCACTACCCACACATATTCAAGATTGTTTTCATCCTGGCATATTGCCTCGTAAGGTAAGGCAAGGTACTGTTTCTCTTCTTCGGGCAAAAAGGTCACATCTACCTGGTACCCGCTTTTTAAATCTTGGTCGCTGTTTTCAACCGATAGCGCAACAGGAACCACCGTTTGGCTGGTCAAACCGCTGGACTGTTCCTGTGCGGCCGGATAAATCATTTCTACTACCGCCTGGTAGCTTTTGCCCTGCAGGCCCTCTCCGCTGATCTGGGCGCAGGTGCCCACCGCAATTTGATCGATATCGCTTTGCCGCACCTGGACCAGAACCGTATTGTTCTGCACCGAACTGATCACAACTGCAGCCTGGTTGGGGGAACAGAACACCCCTTCGGAAAGCTGTATTTGGGTGACAACACCATCCATCGGCGCCAAAATTTCCGATGGAATAAACGCTGCTTCCCCGCCTTGAGAAACGGATGTTTGGGGCTGCCCGCCAAGCGCTGCAACCACTTCCTCCTCAGTCAGTCCGTATGCCTGCACATATTGCTGCCGTTGCGCATCTGTCGTCTCTCCGGGAATGACGACGCCGTTTTTCAAAACAGTTTGGGTCAATCCTGTATCAATCCGCGCCAAAACACTTCCCTTTTGAACCGTGTCCCCCGGCCGGACCAAAACTTCCTCGGGAATGACCGCCGTCTCCAGATAAATTTCCCGTGTTTTTGCGGGATGTACCTCCCCGGAATAGGAAAGCGTCTTTTGATACGAGACCATGGACGGGGATATCACAGATACCGATGCCGCTGTCCACGAAAGGATGGTTGGCAGAAAAGACAAAACCGTTGCGCACAGCATTGGGAGCAAGAGCAAAAGCAGCCGCCTTTTCATGAAATTCCCCCTAACTTGAAACATTTTCATACAGCATCTAGTATCTCAGCAGGAAAGAAAAACATGCGTATCGAATATTTATTTTTTTGTCACGTATACTATTGCCTGAGGTGATGGACATGAATTTGATTTTATGCGACAAAGACTGTGTCAATCAAATAGACGGGTATTGCAACCTTGCCGGAATCACCAGCGTGAAAGGGACAACAGAAAAGGGCTGCCTGTATTACCAAAAAGGCAGCCCTGAATCCGCGCAATCCTCCTCAACGGCTCACATACTGAAAAGCCTCGGAAACGGAACGAATTCCAATTAGCCGAATCGAATACTGATCCTGATGCAATTGTTTCATAGAGGCTTTGGGCAACAAGCAGGTTTGGAACCCCAGGCGCTGCGCTTCCTTCACCCGCGCTTCCACATTGGAAATCGCCCGGATTTCTCCCGCCAGACCGATTTCGCCAAACGCAATGACATCGTCGTCGATCGGTTTGTCCAGTAAGCTGGAAATCAGAGCGAGAGAAACAGGAAGGTCTGCAGCCGGTTCCTCCAAACGCAATCCACCCACCACATTAATATAGGTATCCAAATTGCCGAAAAAATATCCGGCGCGTTTTTCCAGCACCGCAATCAGCAGCGCCGTGCGATTATAGTCAAACCCGGTGGACATTCTCCGTGGCGTTCCAAAATTGGTTTTGGAGACAAGGGCCTGCACCTCTGCCAAAATCGGCCGGGAACCTTCGATCACGCAGGCCACACAGGTACCGGAAACATTGCTTGGCCTGCCGGAGAGTAACATCATAGAAGGGTTTTCCACCTGCTTAAGGCCTGATGTCGACATCTCGAAAACGCCGATTTCATTGGTGGACCCATACCGGTTTTTCACCGCTCGTAAAATCCGGTAGGACAAATGCCGCTCCCCTTCGAAATACAAAACGGCGTCGACAATATGCTCCAATACCTTTGGCCCGGCAATAGCGCCGTCTTTGTTCACATGCCCGACCAGAAAAATAGAAATTTCCTCGCTTTTTGCGACCCGCGCCAAAATCTGCGTGCACTCCCGTACCTGCGTTACGCTGCCGGAAGAGGAATTGACCGCCGAAAAATTCATGGTCTGGATCGAATCGATCATCACAATATCCGGTTTGGTCTGCAAAATGGCATGCGCTACGTTTTCGATGTCTGTCATGGCGGCAAGCATCAGGTTTTCCGAGGACACGCCTAGCCGGTTGGCGCGCAGCTTGACCTGTGCGCGGCTTTCCTCCCCGGATACATACAAAATTTTCTGCCCTTCCCCTAAGAATTCGCAGACCTGCAGCAGCAGGGTGGATTTGCCGATTCCCGGATCCCCGCCCAACAACACGACGGAACCGCGGACAATCCCGCCGCCCAGCACCCGGTCCAATTCGCTCAGACCAGTGTGATAGCGCACCTCGCTGTTGGAATCAATTTCTTTCAGCGGCATAATTTCAGAGGGATTGTAGCCTGCCGGCGCAGCCGCACCAAACCGTGCAGACTGCAAAGACGACGCTTTGGCCGGCGCCTGACGGATCTCCTCGGAAAAAGAATTCCATTCGCCGCATTCTGGGCACCGGCCATACCACTTGGCCGACTCGAATCCGCACTGAGAACAAACATAAACCGTCTTTGCCGCTTTTGCCATTGGACCAATCCTCTTTCTGCGCTAAATTTACTGCTCCGCCAGACAATTCATCAAAGCGATGCAGATTGAAAAAGCAATTTGTTCTTGGTATTCTTCATCCATTAATTTCGCCGCTTCCTGCGGATTGGATAAAAACCCGCATTCCACCATCACAGCAGGCTTGGTGGCCTGGTACAAAATATAAATGTCTTTGGTGGCTTGTTTGACCTGGCGGTTATTGTCCGGCTGCAGATAGCCGGTAATCGTTTTCTGCAGCATCTCTGCCAGCTGCTTGCTTTCCGGGCATTTCCCGCCGTAAAATACCTGGGTGCCGCAAGCGCTGCTTTGCATGTACTTATTTTGATGAATGCTGATTAAGATCCCAGACGGCGTATCCTCTAACAAAAAAAGCCGGTTTTTCAAATCGGAAGTTTTTTGCTGGCGAATGGTCGTGGCATCCGGGCTGTGAATGGAAATATCGCTATCCCGGGTCAACATCGTCTGAAAACCATAAGCTTGCAAGATGGCGTCCACCTTCAAGGCAATGGAAAGATTGATTTCCTTTTCGATTTGCCCGTCCACCCCGATTGCTCCGCCGTCCATCCCACCATGACCCGCATCGATAATGATGACCGGGGAATCGGAATAGGAAGTAAGCGTCGGCCGCGATTGATGGAAATGGAAAAAAACGCCCAGCAATCCTGCGATGCATACCGCAGCACAACAAAAGAACACCCAAACCGTATTTAGCCTTTTTTGTATCACCCGTCTCACCTCATACCAAACCTATGAGGCGTTACCGAACGATTATTCCATAGAACGAACCACAATGTCCTATTTCTTGGGTTTTTCCTCTTTTTTATATAAAATATTCCGAACCACCGGAATTTCCCGGAAGGTTACCACATATCCAAAATGGCTGATCAACGGAAGGAAAAACTGGTAGGCAATTAAAAGAAGAATCCCCAGCCAGGTACCATTTGTCCCTGCCGGCACCGCAAAATCAATCCATTCCCGCAGATGGATATTCAGTAGGCAATAGATCGCATTTTGGTTTTCCGTAACGCCAAAAAAAGTAAGCAGCGGGATGATGGTCGTCGCCATATGGGGAATCATCACGATAAAACCAGCTTTTAACCCCTTTTTTGGTTGGTTCAGCGATTCCAGAGAGTAGGGGATCTCCTGCGGATAGTGCTCTTTATAGCGCAGCAGCTTCCTGTCCCTGTCCGCCTGCCGGGAAGAGACATAATACGGGAACAGGCTGTACATAAACAGATATGACAAAGCCATAAACAAACTTTGCCAAAAATTCGCCTGCTGGATATTTAAGATCCGGTCGATGCAAAAACAGACAAAAACGCCAAAAACAGAACCCCCAAACAACTTCAGGCAATAGATGGAAAATGGTGTTTGCTTGACCATACGTGGACTCCTTTCACAACAAAAAGTGCAAAGCAATTGTCCTTTACACTATACAATGCGGATATTCAGCGTATCCGTACTGCTGGTTGGGTTGGCTTTATTCGAAGAAATCACAATAACCGGATCGCCCTTTTGGACAATCCCCGTTTCCTCTGCTTTTTTCAGCGCCTGCCGGGTGATCTCATCCGAGGAGCATTTTTCTTCCCCGCTGATCGCGGTAATGCCCCAATTTAAAGCAAGTCGCCCACACACCTTTTCTGACGTTACAACAGCAATCACTGGACAATTTGGCCGGTATCCCGCCATCATTCTAGCGGCTTTCCCCGTTTTGCTCTCTACGATAATTGCTTTGGCGCCGACAAGCAACGCAGCATTCTTCGCGCTTTTGCAAATGGTATTGCGGAAAGAAGACCGGTCGGACGGCGCAGACCAAAGGATCTCCTGTTTGGTCAGATATTCTTCATTGGATTCGGCTTCCCTGCAAATGGAAGCCAACGCCTGAACGCTTTCCACCGGGTATTTTCCTGCCGCCGACTCGCCCGACAGCATTACTGCGCTCGTGCCATCGTATACCGCATTGGCCACATCGCTGATTTCCGCCCTGGTTGGCCGGGGAGAAAAGGTCATCGACTCCAGCATTTGCGTTGCAGTGATCACATATTTTCCGTTGGCAATACACTTGCTGATCATCATTTTCTGAATCGCCGGCAGCTTGATAAACGGGATTTCAACCCCCATATCCCCTCTTGCAACCATGATGCCGTCGCTTTTTTCAATGATCCCATCGATATGGTCTACGCCGCTTTGGTTTTCGATTTTCGAGATGATTTCCACTTCTTCATACCCCAGGCTGTCGATATAATCCCGCAGCTTGACCACATCTTCTTCGGACCGTACAAATGACGCCGCCACATATTGCACGCCCAGCGAAAGTCCGAATTCCAGGTCGTCTCGGTCTGCTTTGCTCATGTAGGGCATGGTAATATTAAAATTAGGAATGTTGATGCTTTTCCGGTTGGAAAGCTTCCCGCCTTTTAAAACTGTGCAGACAATGCGGTCCTTTTTCACTTCAGTGACCAAAAAAGACAGTTTGCCATCGTCCACCAGGATTTCCATCTTCGCCAGATCTTCTGGGCTTTTCTGCGCCAGCAATTCAATCAATTTAGGGTAGGAAATGCTGACCTGTTCGCTATCTCCGAATCCAGGCTCCTTTAAAAAAGAAAACTGCTGTCCTTCCGAAAGTTCCACCGCGCCTTGCTCAAAGGTACCAATACGCACTTCCGGCCCTTTGGTATCAATTAAGATGGCCACAGATTTTCCGCTTTCCCGGATGGCTTCCTTCACCAGGTCCATTCTGGCTTTTAGTTCCTCGTGCGTGCCATGGGACAAATTAAACCGTGCTACATTCATGCCGGCGTCAATCATAGCAAGCAGGGTTTTTTTGTTGTCACAAGCCGGACCAACGGTACAAACAATTTTAGTCTTTCTCATTTTTTTCCCTCACTAATGCAATTCTTTCAACGATACCATGTTAGATTATACATGTCCCCGAAGCAATATGCAAGATATCTGCCGCGCATCTGGTTTCACAAAACAAAAAAGCAAAGGGCTGGCGTTCGTGCCGCTGCCCTTTGCTTTTGTTTTTCAAAACCCTTTATTAAAACATGGGGAGAAAGATCCCGTGATAGGTTTCTTCGATGAATTCTTTGGTCTGGGAGCTGGTCAGCACTTCGGCCAGCGCCTGGATTCCCGCATCGTTTTCATTGCCTTCTTTGACGACCAGTACATTGGCATAGGTATCCGCCACTTCAGAATCCTTGTCTTCCGTCGCCAGCGCCTGATTCAAATCCAGTCCCGCCTGCAGCGCATAGTTGCCGTTGATGACCGCCATATCCACATCCGGCAGAGAACGGGCCAGCTGAGCTGCCGCCATTTCGGTAATTTGAAGATTTTTCGGATTTTCCGCAATATCCAGAATCGTTGCGGTCGTGCCAGCTCCCTCTTTCAACGTAATCAGCCCAAGGGATTCCAGCAGCAAAAGAGCGCGTGCTTCATTGGTCCCGTCGTTGGGTACCGCAATCTGCGCACCGTCGGCCAATGCGTCCAGCGACTCTGTCTTGCCGGGATACAGGCCAAACGGCTCGTAGTGTACGACGGCAACCGAAACCAGATGGGTATCGTTTTCCTCATTGAAATTTTCCAGGTAGGGCCGATGCTGGAAGAAATTCGCATCCAATTCGCCGCTCTCCACATTGAGGTTCGGCAGAATGTAATCGTCAAATTCGATGACTTCCAGTTCATACCCTTTTTCCTGCATCTGTTCGTTAACAGCCCGCAGGATTTCCGCATGCGGCGTAATGCTGGCTCCAACGCGGATCGTCGTCAGCTCCCCATCTACAGTACCCTGCGACTGCGTCTGCGCGCTGCTCTGCTGCGTTTCCCCGCCGGAAGAGGTGGTTGCCGCGTTGCATCCGGAAAACAAGCCCAAAAGCAAAAGCGCGCTCAAAACAATTGCAATTCGTTTTTTCATTCTGATCTCCTCCATAAATCGAATTCTACTGTTACCGTTTGACCGGTAAAACACAACCCTTTAATGGGAGCGCTTATCGCCTTTCATGGCAATCCGCATCCCAATTTCCTGAAATACCTGGACAATGACCACCAGCAGAAGAACTGTGACCAGCATCACATCGCTTTGATACCGGTAAAACCCGTAGTTGATGGAAATGGTCCCCAGCCCGCCGCCGCCTACAAAACCGGCCATGGCCGAATATCCCAAAATCGTGGTCGTCGCAATCGCCGCGTTCAAAATCAAGGACGGCTTTGCTTCCGGCAAAAGCACCTTCCAAACGATCTGCCAGGGGCTCGCACCCATGGATTGCGCCGCTTCCACCACACCGCGGTCCACTTCTTTGATGGAGGATTCCACCATCCGCGCCACAAAGGGAGCTGAAGCCAGCACCAAAGGCACAATCGTCGCCGTGCTCCCAACCGAGGTACCCACCAAAAAACGGGTAAACGGAATCACTGCAATCAGCAAAATCAAAAAAGGGACGGACCGGACAAAATTGATGACAAAACTCAGCAAACGGTTTAACACACGCATGGGGCGGATCCCGTTTTTGTCGGTCACAATTAGCAGCAGCCCCAGCGGAAGCCCTAGCAAATACGCCAAAAAGGAGGAAACCAGGGTCATGTACAACGTTTCCCAAATGCCTTTTGCCAAAAGCTGCATCATCTGTGCATTAAACATTTGCAAACTCCTCCTCAAAATGGATATTACGGCTGGTCAGGTATGCAAAAATTTTCCGCTTTGCCGTCTCATCGTCGGGCAGCTGCAGCAGCATCTGTCCGAATGCCTGGCCGTCGATATTTTTGGTGTCGGCAAACAGGATATTCACCGCAGTGCCGCATGCCAAAACCATATTGGAAACCACCGGTTCGAAAGAAGACCGGCCGTCAAATACAATCCGGACGCATTCTCCTTTTTGGAAGGTTCCTTCCTTTCTTCCCTGCGGATAAATCAGCTGTTTGGCGATTTCAGACTGCGGGTTTACAAAAATATCCTCTACTTTTCCCATTTCCGCCACATGGCTGCGATCCAAAATCGCCACCCGCTTGCAGATCGCTTCGATGACGCCCATTTCATGGGTAATGATGACAATGGTAACGCCGAGCTTGCGGTTGATTTCTTGCAGCAAAGCTAAGATCGAGCGGGTAGTCGTGGGATCCAAAGCGCTGGTCGCCTCGTCGCACAACAGCACTTTCGGATTCGTCGCCAATGCTCTGGCGATGGCCACGCGCTGCTTTTGCCCGCCGGACAGCTGGGACGGATAAGCCTGCATTTTATCGGCAATCCCCACCAGTTCCAGCATCTCTTTCGCCTTTTTCTCTGCTTCTTTCTTCGGCACACCGGCAATCTCCAGCGGGAAACACACGTTCTGCAATGCGTTTCTTTGCATCAGAAGGTGGAACCCCTGAAAGATCATGCTGATCGACTGTCTAGCTTTTCGAAGCTGCTTTTCGCTCATCGTATGCAACGCTTGCCCATCAAAGACAACCGATCCTGTCGTTGGTTTTTCCAGGTAATTCATGCACCGGACCAAAGTGCTTTTCCCCGCGCCGCTCAGCCCGATAATCCCGAAAATCTCGCCTTCTTCAATCTCTAGGCTGACCCCTTCCAACGCAACGACCTGATTTTCTTTGGTGAAAAAGGTTTTGCCCAGATTTTTGATCTCGATCATCGCACCCATATCGTTCTCCCCTTTTTCCTTGGATCTAACAAACAAAAAGCTCCCGTCCTTTTTCAAGGACGAGAGCAAACCGCTTCGTGTTACCACCTGAATTCATCTGTTTTTCACAAAACAGACCTTAGCAGGTACAGATCTATTTCCGATCGATACCCTGGCGCTATCACGGGCGCTCCCGTCGTAGCCTATGCGGTTTCCGCAGTCGGTACGCAGCTCCAAGACCATGTTCAGCAACGCATCCAGTACCTCTTCCCACCAAACGAGGCTCTCTGCACCCTTTCTCATTGCCTACTCTTCTTTTCAACGCTTTTCTCCTATGAAATTGCTTATAAATATAACGGATATTTTGAGATTTGTCAACCCTCGTCGGAAAAATTTTTCTATTCTTCCGAAACCGGCATGGCCAACGGCAACTCCTTTTGATTTTTTCGTCTTCGCCATTTGTTTTTCAAAGAGATGGAAATGGAATTGAAAATCGGCACCATAGCGCAGTAAATCAAAATTTCCCCGATTTGGCGACCGGTGAGCGGTGTTGTTTGAAACAGAAGGTTGCATAGGGGCAAGCGGATGCTCCCGATTAAAATCAGGGCGGAAAAAATGACTGCCGCAACCAATTTCCAGTTATCCAGCAACCGGATTTGGAAAATCCCCACTTCTTCCCGTTTGCATTCAAATACATGGATCAATTGGGTCAACACCAGCGTTGCCAGCGCGCCAGTCCGTGCCGTGACCAAATCGCCGGTACTGTGGTAGAAGGAGACAAATACCGCAAGGGTAGTCAATCCAATTAAAATGCCGCGGAATAGGATGGTGGAAAGAAGCCCGTCGGAAAAAATTCCTTCCTGCTTTCGGCGCGGAGGAACGTGCATAATATCCTTCTCTGGCGGTTCCAGCCCCAGCGCGATGGCGGGCAGCCCGTCGGTCACCAGATTGACAATCAAAATCTGAATAGGCAGCAATACCACCGGCATTCCCATCATCATCCCCAAAAACATGGTGACGATTTCCCCGATATTGCAGGAAAGCAGATAGCGGATAAATTTGCGGATGTTTTTGTAAATCACCCTGCCTTCTTCGATGGCGCTGACCAACGTGGCGAAAGAATTGTCCAGCAAAACAACGGAAGCCGCTTGTTTTGTCACGTCGGTCCCATTCCCCATAGCAACGCCGATATCCGCTTCTTTGATGGCTGGCGCGTCGTTCACCCCATCTCCAGTCATGGCGACAATCTTTCCTTTGCGTTTGAACGCCTTTACAATCCGCAATTTATGCGCCGGCGCCACCCGTGCAAAGACCCGCACCCGATCAAGCACCCGGTCCAGCTGGTCGTCGGACATTTGATCCAGTTCTTTCCCCGTCAGGACCTGGCCACCGGGCTCCAGGATTTTCAAATCCCGGGCAATGGCCTCGGCGGTTGCCACATGGTCCCCAGTAATCATGACCGTTTGGATACCGGCTTTTTTACAGGTTTGCACCGCCTGATACGCCTCACGGCGCGGTGGATCGATCATGCCGGCCATTCCCACAAAAATGAGATCCGTTTCCGCCCGTTCCGATTCTTCCGGTTCTGTTTTGTAAGCAAAACTCAGCACCCGCAGCGCTTTCTGAGCCATCGCCTCGTTTTCCTGTTTGATTCTTTTGCGCACGGATGGGGTCAACAGCTTAACTTCCCCGTTTTCCAGATAATAGCTGCATAGTTCCAGCAAATAGTCCGGAGCGCCTTTGCAAAATAGCTGGCGGACGCCCTGCCGGTTTTGGACGATGACGCTCATCCTCTTTCGCTGGGAATCAAAGGGAATTTCAAAGGTTCTGGTGTACTCCCGCATCCATTTGGAAACAGAGACAAAGGAGCGCTTCACCATGACCAATAGGGCCTGCTCGGTGGGATCCCCCTGAAAATCCACCGTTTCTTTGCCGCCGCGTCCCGCCGTTTCCTTCCCGTTCGAGTGATAGCTGTTTTGGCATAGTGCGGCGATTTCCAACAGTTTTCTGCCGTCTTCGCACTTGGCCGGTTCCAGGCCATCCTCACCGACAAAATGCATCTGTTTGTCCCGATTCCCCTCCAGATAAAAATGGCGGCCGACGGTAACGATTTGCTGCGCCGTCATTTTGTTTTCGGTCAGTGTCCCCGTTTTATCGGTGCAGATCACCTGCGCACATCCCATGGTTTCTACCGCATGCAGCTTCCGGATCAGCGCCCCGCGCTTGACCATTCTGGATACTGCCAGAGCTAGCGCAATGGTCACCACCGCCGGCAGCCCTTCCGGAATCGCCGCCACCGCCAAAGAAATACCGGTCAAAAGCATGTCGAATACTGGTTCCCCCCGGAGGATTCCTGTTCCGGTTACGATGGCGCAGATCAGTAAGCAGCCGATTCCGATGTATTTGCCCAACGTGCCCAGCTTTTCCTGAAGCGGCGTGCGCTCTGTTTCGATTTCCTCCAGCATGCCGGCGATCTGGCCCATTTGCGTTTTCATCCCGGTTTCCGATACCAGCGCTTTGCCATGCCCTTTGGTGATGATGGTCCCCATATAGACCATGTCTTTGCGGAAATTTTCCTGGGCGTCCGGCGGTGCGTCTGTGATTTTTTCCACAGGATGCGATTCTCCGGACAGCATGGCCTCATCCGCCTGGAGCAAAACGGCCTGTACCACCTGTGCGTCGGCAGCAACCCGGTCCCCCGCCTCTAAAAGGAGTAAGTCCCCGGGCACGACGTCGGCAGCCGGGATCTCCATTTCCATCCGGTCGCGAATCACCTTGGCGGTGGGCGCCGCCATATTCTTCAGCGCCTCCAGCGTTTTTTCCGTTTTGTATTCCTGCAAAAAGCCCAGCACCGCGTTGACCAGCACGATGAGGACAATCGTTAACGCCTCGACGGCTTCCCCCATCAAAACGGAGATGACCGTCGCCCCCAATAGGATCATCACCATAAAATCCTTAAATTGTCCTGCAAAAATCTGCGTCGGGTGTACCGCTTTTTTATTGGATAAGACGTTTTCCCCGAACTTGGCCAGTCTCTTTTCTGCCTCGCTGGAAGAAAGCCCGGAAAAATCTGTCTGTTCTCTGCTTGTTCTTGCCATTTTGATCCTCCTCATCTTTTTCTGCGATGAACCGTTCGTCCGATTGATATCTATTCCCAGCCAGTCCAATTTATTCCTTTACCTTTTGCGTCCGGCCATGTTACAATAAAGAAAGCGAACAAAGGAGAACAGCCATGAAATGGATTCACACCTCTGATTTACATATCGGCAAACAGCTCAACGAATTTTCGCTGCTGGAAGACCAGCGATTCTTTTTGCAGCAGCTGGCGGGGCTGGTGGAACAAGAGCAGCCCGATGCACTGTTGATCGCCGGGGATCTGTATGACCGCTCGGTCCCGCCGGCAGAAGCGGTATCGGTGCTGGATGAATTTCTGTCTTGGATTACTGTGGATTTGAAAACCCCGGTCCTTGCTATCGCGGGCAACCACGACAGTCCCCAGCGTCTTGATTTTTGCCGGCGGCTGCTCAGCGCGTCTGGTCTATACCTGTCCGGCCAATATCAAAAACAGCTGGAATGCGTAACCCTTTCGGATTCATGGGGACCGGTTCATTTTTATTTATGCCCTTATGTAGAACCCGCCCTCGTGCGCTCGGATTTTCAAAATCCGGAACTGCGCAGTTTTGACGATGCCTTTCAGGCCCTTTTGTCAGAAAACCTTCCCCAAATTGATTTCCAGCAGCGCAATGTCATCCTAGCACATGGATTTTTCTCCTATTTGAAAAATCCAGATTCTGTAGCCAGGAGCGAATCGGAAGTCTCCTTAGGTGGAAGCGACCTGATCGACGCTAGATCGTTGGAACCGTTTGATTACGCTGCTTTGGGACATCTGCACCGTGCACAGAGTACCGGGATCCCGTCTTTGTGCTACAGCGGGTCGCCGCTGCCGTACTCCATTTCGGAAATCCCATCCCAAAAATCCGTCGCTATCGTAGAACTCAAAGAAAAAGGGGATTTGTCCGTCCGCCGCAAGCAGTTGCCGAAGCTGCGGCAGATGCGGATCATCCAAGGGTATTTGGACGAGATCCTTCGGGCAGTCCCCACCAAAGAACAGGCAAATGATCTTGTGTTTTTCTCCTTGTCGGATAAAGTGTTGGCACCCAACGCAATGAACCGGCTGCGGGCCATTTACCCCAACGCTTTGGGTCTTCGTTTGGACACGCAAAACGAATCGGAGGCGCTCCCTCTTTCCTCCCTGCAAGCCTCCAAACCGATGGATCTTCTGTTTGGCGAATTTTACCAGGCTATAACCGGAGATGCTTTGTCCGACAAACAGCAGGATATTGTCAAAGAAGTTTGCCAATCGCTTGTATCGGGAGGTGGCATGGATGAAACCGATCCGTTTGGAATGTAACGCGTTCGGCCCTTTTGCCGGGAATGAAGTCATCGATTTTGAATCGGTTTCGCAATCGGGGATTTTTTTAATTTCTGGACCGACAGGAGCTGGAAAAACCACTATTTTCGACGGCATTTGTTTTGCCTTGTATGGCGAGGCGAGCGGGACGCTGCGGCAAAATGAAAATTTTAAAAGCGATTTTGCCCCGCCGTCTGCATCATGCTATGTCCATTATTGGTTTTCCGTGCGGGACGAAACGTTTGAAATATACCGTTCCCCCAAACAGCAAAAGCAAAAACGAAATGGGGAAATGACGGTTGTGGCGGCCAAAGCGGAACTGACACTTCCGGATCATTCCGTTATCACCGGGCCGGCATCCGTCAACGCCAAAATCCAGGATATTTTAGGTCTTTCCGTCAGGCAATTCAAACAGATCAGCATGCTCTCCCAAGGGGATTTCCGTCAGTTTTTAGACGCCCCCAGCAAAGAAAAGCAGGAAATTTTCCGGCATCTTTTTGATACCGAACCATTTGACCGATTCACCGCGCTTCTAGAGCAAAAAGCCAAAGATTCTCTGGCAGATCTGGAAAACACGAAGCAGCTTCTTTCCTTTCATCTGAAAAGCCTCTCCCCGCGGGAAGACGAGACCTTAAACGAGCTGCTACAAGCGGAGTATCCGCAAATCCCCCCGATTCTCGATTCGCTTTCCGCCCTGTTGGCGCAGGATCGAACGGCGATTTCCGATGGGCAGAAAACTGTCCGCCGCCTGGAAGACGAGGTGCGTTCGCTACAGATTGAAATGCACCGGCAAAACAACAAAAGACTCGAAACGCTGGATCGCCTTCGCCAACAGATGCAGGGTATTTTAGCAAAAGAACCCATGTTGGAGCAAACCAAACGCAGCCTTGCCCAATGGAAAAAAGCGCGGGAACTTTTGCCGCAGTGGCAAAAAATCACCGAACTGGAAAAAGAACAATTGGCCCTGCAGGAACAACGCGTTTCTTTGCAGCAGGAACAAAGCAGTTTGAAAGAAAAACAAGAACAAATGCAGCAAAAATTATCGCAGGCCAAAAAACAAAAAGAGGAAAACGAGCAGCTTTCGGCGCAAATCGCTTCGCTGCAGCGCCTGGTGCCCTTGTTAGAAGAGCAGCAGCGCTTACAGAAAAGCATCCTACAGCGAAAACAAGTGTGTGCCCAGTGGGAAATCAAAGCCGCTTTTGCCGACCAGTCGGCCGCGCTTTTTTCCCAGAAGGAATCGGTTGCCAAAAGCAAAGAGCAGTCAAATGCGGCCCGCGCTTTATGGGAAGATTTCTGTCAAAAAAGACGTCTTCTCCCTGTTTTTCGTCACCAAAAAGAAGCGTATCTCAATCAGTACGCCCAGTTTTTTGACGCGCAGGCAGGCCTGCTCGCGGCAAAGTTGCAGGAACATCAGCCTTGCCCGGTTTGCGGAAGCTTGGAACATCCGAATCCCGCCAGGCTGCAGCAGGATCCCCCGACGCAGGAGCAGCTGCGGACTTCCCGCGAGCAAACCGAGCAAACTGCACAGGCATTGTCCCGATTGACGGCGCGGATCGACCAGCAGACGCTGGAACTGCAAAAGCAAATTCCCGCTTTGCAGCAGCTTTGTGCATTGGAACCTTCGCAACAGGAAGCCTTGCTTGCCCAGATATTGTCCGCTTGTCTGGCGCAGCAGGAAAAAGCGCAGACGCAAGAAAAAGCCCTGCAGGAATCTTTGGAAAAACAGCGCCTTTCCATAACCGGACTTCCCCTGTTTACACATCAAGAGCAAGCGCTCCAGTACGGCGAAACCTGTCGCCAACAGCACAAATCGAACCAGGACATCCTTTCGATGCAAACCCAGCGCCTTGCCGAGGTGGAAAAAATGTTCCCTGCCTCCATCCATTCGTTGGAAGAACTGTCTCAAACCATCCAAAAGCTGCAAGCAACCATTGCTCAGCGCGAACAGTATGCGGAACAGATGCAAACCCAATTCCACCAATTGATTTCGCAATGGCAGTTATCGGTCCAAGCCCTTGAATGGACAGCCCAGCAAATCCAAAGGATTCAGGAGAAAAATACCGCATTGAAAACCGAATTTTTCCGGGAATTGGAACATGCCTTTGCGCAAAAGCAGGAGGATTTTTACACGGCTTTGTCCAAAATAAACGAAATTGAACCCACAGAAGAATTTCTTCATCAGCAGGCGTTGGAGAAAAATACGCTATCCAGCCAGATCGTGCAGCTGGAAACGGATTGCAGAGACGTAAAGTATATTGACATTACATCTCTTTTGGAGCGAGAATCCACCCTGCAAACCCAGATCCAATCCATTCAGCAGCAAATCGCTAAGCACCAGATTTCCTATTCCAACGACACCCTTCATGTTCAGCAAATCAAAGCGTTGCATCAGAAAATCGAAGAAAAACAAACCCGGTATCAGGACCTATCTGCGCTTTGCCAAATTGCAAACGGCACCAATGCGCTTCGCGTTTCTTTTGAACGATACGTGTTGGGATTTTATTTTCAAACCATCATTCTTTTTGCCAATCGCCGGTTGGAGGAGCTAACCGGCGGGCGTTACCGCTTGTTGCATAAAAAGGATCGGGAAAAATTTGGCCGTTCTTCGGGACTGGATCTGGAAATTCTAGACCAGTACAGCGGCAAGACCAGGCCTACCTCTACCCTTTCTGGCGGGGAATCCTTTAAAACAGCGCTAGCGCTGGCGTTAAGCCTTGCGGACGTGGTGCAAATGTATGCAGGCGGCGTCACCATCGATACCATGTTCATTGACGAAGGATTCGGTTCGCTGGACGCAGAGTCTCTAAACCACGCCATTGACGCCCTGCTGTCTTTGCAACGGGATGGCCGGTTGGTGGGGATTATCTCCCATGTATCCCAGTTAAAAGAACAAATCCCCTGCCAAATCCAGGTCAAGGCCGCGCGAAACGGCAGTACCATCCAAATACAATGCTAACCGGAGGGAGAAATATGATTCAAATTGACCCTTATTCCTATCATTGCGGCGCGATTGATTGTTTCAATGAAATGATCCACGCTGGGCTAAAGCGGATTGCGCTGAGCCATCCGGCAGCCACCCGCGAAGAGCGGGATCAGCTGATTCCCTTTTCCCGGGAAATCTGTCAAAAATATGGAACCCATTTTTATCTGGAAGATGAGCCTTTGCTGACCGACCTGTTCCCGATTTCGATGAACAAGGGAAAGTGGAACATCATCTATTGGCGGGAAAAAGAGGATCTGGACAGCTATCTTCAGATCAAAGCAGACAAGCAGGCGCTGCTGGCTTCTGGCGAATATTGTGCAGAGGCCAGACGGCAGATCGCCCTGCGGTTTGGGCAGCTGCTTTCTTATCCCGAGGAAAGAAGCTTGGCCCTGATGGCAGAAAACAAAGAACTGGAACCCATCGAATAAAAACCCCCCTTTTGTTTGCCCGCCCGCAAAAGCGGCAACAAAAGGGGGTTTTTTATGCCTGAAAACCTTGTTTAGTAACGCAATTTGGCCAAATTTGTATCCGTGGAGAAATTCATAAAATTATATAGAATAAGCACATCGTCAAATGTGTTTTCCGCCAGGAATTCGCTCATTTTCATCGGGATTGCGCGCAGATCCAGCACATAAACTTCATCGTACTGGTAGGTCAAAAACGGAGCGAAGCTGTTTCCGTAGGAATCTTTGATGACGAGAATCCGGCTGGTTTTTCCTTCTTCCTTGCGCAAATTGTTCTGGCTTTTGATCAGCGTGATTCCATGGTTCCCCCACAAGAATGCCGCGTATTTGTCCCGCTTGGAAAATTGTTCTTTGTCATACAATCCATCCACCGGCTCCCCGTCAATGGAAACCTCATCTACCGGAATCTGATAATAGGTCAACGTATCCGGGACGGCATTATAAAGCTTGGTTTTGGAAAAATAGGTCCCATAAAAGCCTTCCACTTCCGTTTTGCCGATGGTATCCAAAGCAACCGGTTCCCATCCGTTTTGTTCACAGAAATAGGAATATCCGTAATAAGCTCCCAAAGTGGTCCAATGATGGTCAGTGCGATAAAAAATATACTCCTGTTTCTTGGCCTTCAGCGGCGTTAGAAAATCCAGTGTTTTCACCGACGGATCCAGCGCTTGATAGATCTCGTCGGTCAGCTGCGTTTGATCTACCTGCCCTGCCCCCAGCGGGACCTTCTCCGGATAAATCATATACGAATTGGGGATGATGCCGACAGTTATATTCAGCTGAGGATACATTTGCACAAATTCATTGATATATGTCGTATTGGTTTGAATCCGCTGGGTATCCGCCGTGGTATAGTGTTGAAACATATACCCGTCTTTTCCGTACATGATCCCATTGTTTTCAATTTTCCCCAATAAACTTTCCGCCCGCGATTTTAAGCTGATCCATTGGTCCCGGAATACAAACTGGTCGTTGATATAGCTTTCATATTTGGGAGAAAATTGGTTGTTGTAAAAAGAAGACAGCGTAAAAGTAGGCCGCTTTGCAAGTTCCCGATTTTCTAGTTCCGAGAACGTCTTATGATACTGGGACATATCCAATACCATATAGCCGAATAGAAACAGGAAAAAAAGCCATACCGCAGGGTATTTCAATATCTTTTTCATGGCGTCCCTCTCAAAATCTGAAATACAAAAATGGATTATAGGTTGCGTCGACCAGGTATGCTACCGATGCGATTAAAATCACGCCAAGCAACAGCAAATGGACCACAGGAACCTTTTTCACCTGATGATAGAACTTTTCGACCAGCGGCACAGAACAAAACGCCGCCAGCACAAAGGTGATCAAATAGTTACGCAAATAATAGATCCAGTCGATTCCTCCGGAGAAAGAGAAGAGCTTTTGCAGGAATACTCCAAGCTGGGAAAAATCCGTAATAGCAAACAACGCCCAGCTTAACAGCAGAAAAAAGCATACGTAAATGTGGGACCACACTTTGCTTTTTTCCAAATGCGACAGCAGCCCCATTTTCTCAATGACCAGAAACACGAAGAAAAACAGGCCCCATAGGATAAAATTCCAGCTGGCGCCGTGCCAAAAACCGGTCGCCGCCCAGACGATGAAAATATTCCAGTACATCCTGGGTTTTGAAACCCGGTTTCCTCCCAACGGAATATACACATATTCCCGGAACCAGGAACCCAAGGTTATATGCCACCTGCGCCAGAATTCCGTCATACTTTTGGAAATATAGGGGTAATTGAAGTTTTGCGGGAACTCAAAGCCCAGCATTTTCCCCATCCCGATGGCCATCAAGGAATAACCGCTAAAGTCAAAATAGATTTGAAACGCGTAGGCCAAAATACCAAGCCAGGCCAGCGGTGTAGAGATATTGGCAAACCCCAGCTCCTGCACTTGGTCCCACAGGCTCCCGATATTATTGGCAATCAGTACCTTTTTGCCCAACCCGAAAATAAAAAGCGCAATCCCATCATTGATTTGCCCCAAATTCATTTTCCGGCTGCGCAGCTCGCGGCTAACATCCGTATATTTGACAATGGGGCCGGCAATCAGCTGAGGGAACAAGGTGACAAACGCGGCGAAATTGACGATATTGCGTTCGGCAACCGTTTTGCCCCGATAAACGTCGATGGTATAGGACAGGGTCTGAAAGGTATAGAAACTGATCCCCAACGGAAGGGTCAGCTGGATGCCGCTCAAATGGGCTCCCGTCAGCGCATTGATATTCTCTACGAAAAAATTGGTGTATTTGAAGAAGAATAACATGCCCAAATTGAAAAACAGCGAAATTCCCATGCACAGCCGACAGATCCATTTTGTTCCTCGGTTTTTTTCAATCACCAGCGAGACGATGTAATCCACCAAAATCGAGGCGATCATAATGGGGAAATATTTCACCTCTCCCCAGGAATAGAAAAACAGGCTGCACACGACTAGGACGGCATTTTTCAAACGATTGGGTGCAATATAGTAAACAAAAAGGGTAATCGGCAAAAATCGAAATAGAAAAATAATACTGCTAAATACCATGTTATGCTCCTTTTACACCTGATTCAGAACAACCAAGCCTTTTGGTTTTTCGCGTTATGTATTCGCATAAATTTTCCGCGATGGGGTACCCCGACCAGAAAGGCGGTTTCGATTGCCTCGAAGGATAAACACCGCAGCCTGTTCTTTTGTTACAAGCCCTTTCGCAGATCCCAAAACGGGTTGTCCTACCAGCAATCAGCATCAGTATGCGCTCTCTGAAAAGGTTTATACAGAAAAGAAAATACGAACACCGCTGTGCCCGTATCTTCTCATTTCATTCTGTTATATCACAGACGTTCTACCGGCAAAGTCACACATTATTCCTCGTCGGAGCTTTCCGAAGCGCCTTCCTGAACCGCACGCATGGACAGGCTGACACGTTTTTTCTCAAAATCGATATCTGTGATTTTTACCTCAACCTCGTCTCCGACATTCAGCACGTCAGACACTTTATTGACCCGCTCAGAAGAAATCTGAGAAATATGAATCAATCCGTCGATGCCGGGAATGATCTGCGCAAAAGCGCCAAAGGTGGTGATCGAAACGATTTTCACCTTCGTTACCGTCCCTACCGGATACTCATTTTTCAGGATCTCCCACGGGTTATCCTTTTCGTTCTTATATCCCAAGGAAATTTTATGTTTCTCTTGGTCGATATCCTTTACATAAACTTCCAAAACATCGCCGACGTTCACCACTTCAGACGGATGTTTGATGCGGTTCCAGGACAGCTCCGAAATATGCACCATTCCATCGACGCCGCCCAGATCAACAAACGCGCCGTAAGAGGTCAAAGACTTCACCGCGCCAGTATATTTCTTGCCGATCTCCACAGTCTTCCAGAACTCTTCTTCCTGGGCCTTTCTCTGCTCTTTCAAAACAGCCTTCATCGAACCGATGATCCGTTTGCGGCCGCGCCCGATTTCCTTGCACTCCAGGATTTTCAGCGAAACATGTTGTTTGACCAATTCTTCCAAATTCTCTACGCGGGACAAGCTCGCCTGAGAAGCCGGTACGAATACTCTCACACCGTTGGTAGAAACAATGACGCCGCCTTTGACCGCTTCGATGACATTGCCTTCCAGGATCTCGCCCGTTTCAGCAGCTTCCTGTACTTTCATCATCCCGGCAATGGCGTCCAGACGTTTTTTGGACAGAACCACCGTGCCTTCCACGTCATTGACGCGGACTACCAGCAATTCGATTTCATCACCGACTTTGACCAGGTCCTCAATTTTGGCGTTGGGATCATCCGTCAGCTCGCTCAACGGAACATATCCGGTATGTTTCGTGCCGATGTCTACCTGAACTTCTGTGGGGGTAATCCCGACAACGACGCCCGTCTCCTTCTTCCCGTTATATGTACTTTTGAAAGATTGATCCAACATCTCTCCAAAGCTTAATTCGTCGTTCGTAATAAATTCACTCATGGTTTCTTGTACCTCCTTAATTATGCAAGCCGGAGTCGAAGCGCCGGCAGTAACACCAATCACGCGGTCCGTGGAAAAATCGAATTGCGGCAATTCACTTGCCCGCTCAATATGGAATGTCTGACAATATTGACTGCAAATTTCGGCCAATTTTCTGGTGTTGGAACTGTTTTTTCCTCCAATCACCACCATGCGATCCGATTCTTTCGCCAGCACGATCGCTTCCTGCTGCCGCATTTCCGTAGCATTACATATTGTATCAAAAATAATTAAGTTTGTATAGACTTTTTTCGCGAAATTTGCAGATTTTCTCCATTCTTGGATCTGAAAGGTCGTTTGCGCGACCAAAATCGCCGGCCGTCCGGTCAAATCCGGTTCTTCTTTTGTCAATTTTTCCAGTTCCTGCAGCGAGCGGAACACCTTCGCGCCGTTGGAACAATACCCTACGATTCCCTGCACTTCCGGATGCGCCGGATCTCCCGCAATCAGGATAGTCCGCCCTTTTTGACTGTATTCCTCTACAATCTGGTGGATTTTCGCCACAAACGGGCAGGTAGCGTCTACGTAAGGGATCCCCCGTTGGATCAGATCGTCATACACCTTTTTTCCGACCCCGTGGGAACGGATCACCACTGTGGCGCCAGGCGGGATCTGTTCTGCTGTCTCCACCGCATAGGCCCCTTGTTCTTCCAACTGGGCGACAATTTGCGGGTTGTGGATAATCGGGCCCAATGTAACGACCGAAGGGCGCTGTTTTGCTGTGTCAAACGCCATTTTCACCGCCCGGTTCACCCCGAAACAAAACCCCGCTGTTTTCGCTATTTTGATTCGCACGATCTGGTTTCCTCCAATAACTGTTCTACTTCGTCCCGCAAAATGCCGATGACCACTTTGATCTGCTTGGCGGAGTTTTCCTCGATTTGAATTTTGCTGCTTTCAATCGGCTTGCCATACCGGATCACCACTTTGGACCGGAAGGATTTCCCACTATACCAAATCGCTGCAGGTAGCAAATCTCCACCGCTTTGCGCGGCAATGACCGCCGCTCCGGATTTGAACCGCAGCAGCTGATCGTTGGGCGACCGGGTCCCTTCTGGGAACAGACCGAGTACCCATCCGTTTTTCACCGTTTCCACCGCCTGTTCGATGGCGCTGGTATCCCCTTTTCCCCTTGCCACGGGAAACGCGCCAAGATGGCTGATGATAAAGCGGACAAATCCGTTTTCAAACAACTCCGCCTTTGCCATATAGCGGACCGGTTTTTTTACCTTCTGTGCCACCAGTACCGGGTCTAAGGCCGAGCGGTGGTTGCAGCACAGGATATATCCCCGGTCCATCGGCTGGTTTTCCACTCCGTGAAATTCCAGCCGAAACCAAATGCGGAACAGAAAGCCCGTAATCACCTTGCCCAGATTGTAAAACCAGTATGTCATTTTATTCCCGCCCCTATCTTCTCCTGAATGACTGCCAAAACCGCCGACACGGACTGTTGGAAATCCAAATGGGTCGTATCCACCAGTACGGCGTCCTCCGCTCGCCGCAGCGGAGACACAGCGCGGTTCATATCGTTCTCGTCCCGTTTTTGGACCTCTTTCAATACTTCGTCCAAACTGGCGCCTTCCCCTTTTTGCTGCAGTTCTATGAATCTGCGCCGGGCCCGTTCTTCCACTGCCGCGGTCAGATAAATCTTAACCTGGGCATGGGGCAGCACCGTCGTCCCGATATCCCTGCCGTCCATGATGACGTTGTTTTCCCGCGCAATGGCCTGCTGCTGATCGAACAGAAATTGACGGACCACGGTTAATGCGGATACGGCAGACGCCGCAGAGGAAACCTCCGGGGTACGAATGCGCCCGGTAATGTTTTCCCCGTTCCGATATACCTGCTGTTCCCCGCCAGAATACCCAAAGGATATCTCAAGCCCCTGCAAACGCCTGCAAACTGCTTGCGCATCCGCGGGATCAATTTTGTTTTCCAGCATATCATACGCCACCGCCCGGTACAAGGCGCCGGTATCCACATACAAAAAGCCGATACGCTTGGCCGCTTCCCGGGAAATCGTACTCTTTCCGGCACCCGCCGGTCCGTCAATTGCTACCGCATACATATTGATTCTCCTTTTTTCCCATGCTTTCGCCTGCAACGAAACCTGTGGAAAACGCAATTTGCAGGTTAAAGCCGCCTGTTCTTGCATCCAAGTCCAATACTTCGCCGGCAAAAAACAGCCCGCGGCATAATTTGGATTCCATGGTTTGCGGCGCTACCTCTTTCACGCAAACCCCTCCCGCTGTGACAATCGCCTCTTCTACCGGGCGCAGCGCTTTTGGGGTAAGCGAGAGATGCTTGATCATCCGGCAAAGGCGCTCGCGCTGTTCTCGGGTGATCTGATGTACCTTTTCCTCCGGCGGAATTTCACTCAGCCGGACCATCACCGGAATCAATTTGCGCGGCAGCAAGCCGGAAAGCGCGTTAAAAAAGTCTTTGTTCCGGTTTGCATCAAAATCCCGCAGGACCCTCTGTTCTAGCTGCTTTTCGTCCAAAGCCGGCTTTAGGTCAATCTCCATGCGGTATCGGGAAAGATCCTGGCGCAAAAAGGTGCTTGCCGTGAGGACCAGCGGACCGGATATGCCAAAGTGGGTAAACAGCATTTCTCCCAATTCCTCGTACAGTGGTTTTTTCTTCTTTTCTTCCCAGAGGGTGAGCGTGACATTTTTTAACGAAAGCCCCATGCATTCCCGGCACCAGGTCTGCTGCGTTTCAATGGGGATCAGCGAAGCCCTGGGCGGGATGATGCTGTGCCCAGCCTGCGCCGCCAGTTCGTAGCCGTCTCCCGTGGATCCGGTCAGCGGATAGCTTTTCCCGCCGGTCGCCACCAGGACCTGCGGCGCAAAAAGATCGGTTCCGTCTTGGCAGTGAACGCCGCGGACTTCTCCATCCTCTAGCAATAGCCGCTCTACCCGCTGATGCAGAAAATCAACGCCCGCCCGTTTGACGGAAAGGACCAACGCGTCCACAATGTTCACCGCCCGATCCGAATCCGGAAAAACCCGGTTGCCCCGTTCCACTTTCAGCGGGACACCCAGCGCGCGGAAAAAAGACATCGTTTTGGCAGGAGGAAACCGGTGAATCGGCCCCAAAAGGAATTTGGCGTTAGAGCAAACTTGCTGCAGAAATTCTTCTTCGCTGCAGTCGTTGGTTACGTTGCAGCGCCCTTTTCCCGTGATCATGACTTTGCGCGCCATGCGGGGATTGCGTTCCACCACCAGCACCCGTGCGCCGTTTTGCGCGGCAGTGCCCGCAGCCAGCAAACCGGCAGCGCCTCCCCCGACGACGATGGCATCATACTCTTGCATCATTGATGAGAATCCTCAATTTTTTCATATACGTTGTATTCGTCCCAAATCTGTTCCAGCCGCTCGTATATGCTGGAAATTTCGTCCTTTTTCCGAATCCCAATGGCAACAATCAGCGCGTTGATCAAACTCAGCGGCGCAACCAAAGAATCCACAAAAGACGCCATATCGCTGCGCGCCAGCAGCAAATGGTCTGCAATTTCCGCAATGGGGGACAGATCCGAGTCTGTAATGGCTATTACCTTTGCGCCATTTTTCTTAGCGAAACGGGCCGCATTGACCGTGCGCTTGGAATAGCGCGGAAAGGTGATGCCGATAAACACGTCCCCTTCCCGAATGCGCATGATCTGCTCAAACATTTCACTGGTGCTGGTGGTATTCACCAAACGCACGCTTTCGAAAATCTGGTTAAAATAAAAGCTCATAAAACCGGACAACGCTGAAGCGCTGCGTACGCCAAGAATATAAATGTTCTTGGCATTTACAATGATATCCACCGCCTGCTCAAAATCTTCCACCGACGCTTTTTCCATGGTGCGGCGGATTTTTTCAATATCCAGGTTCAGCACCTTATGCAGGACGTCGCCCTCGCCAATTTGGTCGCTGATCACCTCCATGCGCTGCACTGCCGTTAAGCGGTTTCGGATCAGTTCCTGCAACGCGCGCTGCAATTGAGGATATCCCTCAAATCCCAGTTCGGATGCAAATCGAACAACCGTGGACTCGCTGACGCCGACTGTCGTTCCCAGTTTTGCAGCGGTCATAAACGCCGCTTTATCGTAATGGTTCAAAATATATTGCGCAATCCGTTTTTGCCCTTTGGAAAATCCGGGAATTTGTTGTGTGATCGAATGAATCAAATCCCTGCTCATCACTTCCACCCTTTCTTCCTGTCTCTGGCTTCAATTTTATCGTTCCTCCCAGAAAAATGCAAGAGATTTTGCAGGAAATTCATTCATATCCTACTTTTTTGCTCATAAAAAGACGGAAGGAATGAATTCCTTCCGTCCTGCGGTTCACCAGTGATTCTTTTCTCCAGTTTCGGCAAACGCCTCCTGCTGGGAAAGATGTTTTTGATATTCTTCCAAGATCAGGCCTTCCAACGTTTGGCGTCCTTCCATCGTGATCGGATGGACAATATCCCGAAAGACGCCGTTATCATCCTTCCGGCTCGGCATCGCCACAAAAAGCCGCTCGCTTCCTTCGATGACCTTAATATCATGTACGGCCAAATCCTGATCGATGGTTACGGAGACCAGGGCTTTCAGTTTCCCTTCTGGGTAGGTTCTTCTGATACGGATATCTGTTACATTCATCGTGATCTTCCCTTCTTGTTGATGCTGTTAGTATGGGGAAAATGGAAAATTTTATTCCATGGGATAAAATCTTCTCAAAATTTTGAAAAGGTGTTTATTTTGTCTGCGCAAAGCAATATAATAGGGTCAGGAAGCAAATCGTTGGGAGGGTACCCTTGTGTGCGGCAGCTATGAAGAAATTTTAAAACAGAAAAAACATTTCCATTTTATTGGGATCGGCGGGTCAGGCATGTTCCCGCTGGTTCAGATTTTACATCAGAAAGGCTGCTACATTACCGGATCGGACAACAATGAAACGGATACTGTAGAATATGAACGCAGCCAGCTCGGCATCCCGGTCCATATCGGGCACGACCCGGCAAACCTGGCCGGCGCGGACTGCGTCATTTATACCGCTGCCGTTTCGCCGGAAAATCCGGAACTAAAAGCGGCCTTGGATTCCGGCATTCTGGTTTTGGAGCGCGCGAAAATGCTGGGGCTGATTTCACAAGGGTATCACAACGCGCTGTGCGTGTCCGGCACCCACGGGAAAACGACGACCTCCGCGATGATCACCCAGATTTTACTCGGCTGCGGCATGGACCCTTCGGTGGTCATCGGGGGGAAACTGCCGCTGCTGCATGGCAGCGGGCGCGTGGGAAAAAGCGGCCTGCTGGTCTGCGAAGCGTGCGAATTCAACGACCATTTTCTGGAGCTTTCCCCAGATATCTCGGTCATTTTGAACATTGACGCCGACCATTTGGAGTATTTTGGATCCCTGGAAAATATTATCCGTTCTTTCCGAACATTCGCCCAAAAAACAAGCCGCACGCTGATTGTAAACGGGGACGATTCCAATACCCGGAAGGCGGTCCAGGACCTGACGGGAAAAGAAATCATCACTTTTGGATACGATCCTGCCTGCGATTACTCCGCGGCTGACATCTCTTACCATCCGGAAACCAAAACCACCTTTTCGCTTCTGCACCACGGGAAAAAGGTCATCGACATCGCGCTGTCCATTCCCGGCAAGCATAACATCCTCAATGCGGTGGCTGCCTGCGCCGCCTGTTTGCAGGTGGGCGTTCCGCCGCAAGCCCTCGCCGCCCAGTTAAAGGACTTTCATGGCGCGCACCGGCGTTTTGAGATTTTAGGCACGAAAAACGGTATCACCATCGCCGACGATTATGCCCACCACCCCACCGAACTGGCGGCTACCTTAAAAGCGGCGAAGGAGATGCATTTTGGGCAGGTTTGGGCCGTGTTTCAGCCATTCACCTACTCCAGAACCAAAATTTTATTTGACGAATTCGTACAGGTGCTTCCCATTGCCGACCATGTGATTCTAGCCCCGATTATGGGCGGACGGGAGACCAATCAATACGGGATTACGTCAGAAGATCTGGCCGCAAAGATTCCGGGAAGCATTTGCCTGCCTTCCTTTGAAGCAATTGCTTCGTATGCGTTGTCTCATGCATCACCGGGGGATCTGGTCATCACCTTGGGATGCGGCGATATCAACAAGTGCTCCAAAATGATGGTGGAACACCGTTAGCGCTTTGAAAAAAGCATAGAAATAAAAAAGAATGGGATGCAGATCATCCCATTCTTTTTTATTTGCATTTACGATTATTTATTGCGGCAAATCCGCCAAGAACGCATCATGGATCGCCGCCACCGCGCGGGTGGAATCCTGGGCGTCGATCAAAACAGAAATCTTGATTTCGCTGGTGGAAATCATCTGAATGTTGATATTGGCATCCATTAACGCCTCAAACATTTTCGCTGCCACGCCGGGATTGCTCTGCATCCCCGCGCCGACCACAGAAACCTTCGAGATGTTTTCCGCCCGCTCTACCGACTGGAACCGAAGCACGTCTTTTAACGATTCCGCCACTTTCACCGCTTCTTCCAGGTTTCCCTTCGACACGGTAAAGCTGATGTCTTTGGTCCCGTCGCGGCCAATAGACTGCAAAATAATATCCACATCGATTTTTTTCGAAGCCAGCTCAGCAAACAACCGGAATGCGATGCCGGGGCTGTCCGGCACGCCGACTACAGAAATTCTTGCCACATCGTTGTCTCTCGCTACCCCTTTGATCAACATTTTTTCCACGTCTGTTACCTCCTTGACTTTGGTCCCGGGTTTGCGCTCTAAGCTGGAAAGCACTTCCAAATTGACATTGTATTTTTTGGCCATTTCCACCGACCGGTTATGTAGGACATTGGCTCCCAAGCTAGCCAATTCCAGCATTTCATCGTAAGTAATTTCCTCTAATTTCTGAGCGTTGGGGACAATCCGCGGGTCGGCGGTGTAAACGCCGTCCACATCCGTGTAAATCTGGCACAGGTCTGCATGGAACGCTGCCGCCAACGCCACCGCGCTGGTATCGGAACCACCGCGGCCCAATGTCGTAATATTGTCATACCGGTTGATCCCCTGGAATCCCGCCACCACCACAATATTGTGCTTTTCAATCTCGTTTTCGATCCGCTCTTTTTGAATCCGCCGGATCCTGGCTTTGCTGTAATTGGAATCCGTGACAAATCCAGCCTGCGGGCCGGTCAAGGAAACCACCGGATAGCCCAGCCGCTCAATCGCCATGGCTAGCAGCGCAATGGAAATTTGCTCACCGGTGGAGAGCAGGACGTCCATTTCCCGTTTGGAGGGATTGGGGTTGATCTGCGCCGCTTTTTCAATCAAATCGTCCGTCGTATCCCCCTGGGCCGACACGACTACGATCACGTCGTTTCCTTTTTCGTATGTATCGGTTACAATATGCGCCACATTGAATACCCGCTCGGTATTCTCCACCGAAGAACCGCCAAATTTCTGAACGATTAAACTCATTGGAAGTGTTCCCCCTCTTCTTCTAATACACGAGCGCCTACATTAGTGACAGACAGCTCGTGGATTTGCCATTGGCAAAGTCCCAACGCATCGCACCCCGCGCGCATCTGCGAAACGAAATCCCGTTTTTCCCTGTTGACAATCGCCATCAAGGTGGATCCGGCCCCACTGATATAGGCCGCGTAAGCGCCGTACTGGTAGGCAAGATCAAACACCTCGTGCGCGCCATGGATCAAGGAAAGACGGTAAGGCTGGTGCAGCCTGTCGTCGCATGCCACTTTTAAATTGTGGTAATTGCCCGAGTACAAAGACACGGACATCAACGCCGCACGGGAAAGATTGAAGACGGCGTCCTGATGGGAAACATCCCTTGGCAGGGCCTGCCGCGCGAAAGAAGTTTGCAACTCAAAATTCGGCACAATCGCCACAAAGCTCAGATCCTGTGCGATGGCCTGTTTGACATAATAGACCTTCCCTTTTTCCAACACAGCCGTCACCAACCCGCCCAGCAAAGCCGGTGTGGCGTTGTCCGGATGCCCTTCCAACGTGGCCGCGATGTTCACCAATTCCCGTTGGCACAACGGGCTTCCCAACAGATGGTTGGCACCGACAATCCCACCTACAATGCAGGCGGAAGAACTCCCCAGGCCCCTGGCCATTGGGATTCGGTTGGTCTGCCGGATCTTCATCCCTTTCAACGGCTTGCCACACAAATCATAAAGATACCGAGCGCTCTGATACACCAGATTGGTTTCATCCGTGGGAATGGGGATTGCGTCGGTGGCGCAAATTTCCACCCGGTCCGACTCTTCCATTTCAATGTCATTGTACATGGTAACCGCCAAGCCCAGCGAATCAAATCCGGAGCCGATATTCGCACTGGTGGCAGGGATCTGTACTTTTATCATATGCCGTTCTCCTTTCTCCGGTTCATCCAAGCAGGCGGATTTTTCCTAGGATCTGTACATCCTTTCCCATCCGCCGTTCGCATTCTATCGCCTGTTGCTCCGACAGCACCCCGGTGACAAACGCGACCTCGTCCGTCGGGCGCCCCGGCCGGTCCAGATTTTGTACCATTCCCCATCCCTCTGCGATTTTCTCTTGGGAAACGGCGCCCCGCAGCCGGTAATAAAACGCGTGCCGATATTCGGACAGCGGCGCCACGGTATCCGCATTGGAATCTTTCCAGGTCAGGGACTGGCTGGTTTGGGAGGATTTGGCAATATGGACGATATCCGCAACCACTGCGGAAGCGGTAGGCAGTTTGCCGGCGCCTTTTCCATAAAACATCACATCTCCGGTGGCGTCCGCACGCAGCAGCACACCGTTGAACACATCGTCCACCCGAGATAGCTGGTTGGAAAAAGGAACCCAGGCAGGGCTGACCAGGACCTCATTTTTGCCATTGGGCAGCCGTTTGGCCTTTCCAATGAGTTTGACGGCGTACCCCGCGCGCTGCGCATAGGACACATCTTCCAGCGTAATCCCCCGGATCCCTTCGGTGTATACTTCCTTGGGATACACATGCTTGCCAAACGCCAGCGAAGCGAGAATACAGATTTTGCGGCAGGCGTCGATTCCATCCACATCCGCATCCGGATTCTTTTCCGCATAGCCCAGCTGCTGTGCCAGCGCCAACGCGTCTGAAAACTCCATATGATCTTGAATCATTTTCGTAAGAATAAAATTGGTGGTACCGTTTAAAATCCCGTCGATCTCATCAATTCTGTTCGCAGCAAGGCAAAGATGCATCGGGCGAATGATCGGGATTCCGCCCCCTACGCTGGCTTCAAAAAAGAAATTCACATTTTTTTCCTTTGCCAACGCCAGCAGCTGCGCCCCCTTCTCCGCCACCAGCTCTTTGTTGGAGGTGACAACGCTTTTCCCCTGTCCCAAACAGGCTTTGACATACTCATACGCAGGATGCAGCCCGCCCATCGCTTCCACCACAATACGGATGGACGAATCCTCCAGAATATCTTCCACCCGTTTTGTAAACCGGTCCGCATACGGAGTCTGCGGAAAATCCCGCAGATCCAAAATTTTTGCGCAGTACAGCGGTTCTCCTGCTTTTTGGGCCAGGGATTCGGTTTTTTCTTCCAGCAACTGCGCAACGCCGGAACCTACGACGCCATGCCCCATCAACGCAACCTTGATCATTTGACAACTACCCCCATCTTTCCTAATGTCCCGAGAGAAACTTCATGTCCAATACTCCCGGCAATTGTCTGGCCTTTTCCAGAAGTTCTTCCTCCGAACAGGTCAATTGATCGGTTCGGATGGAAATCGACACCGGCGCAACCGAATCCACCGGAATATTCTGGTGGATGGTCAGAATATTGCCGCCGCTGCCGGACAGCTCCGCCATCAAGGAGGAAAGCACGCCGGGTTCGTCTACCAGCGAGGCGGAAATCGTCATAATGCTGTCGCTGAGCCGGGTATTATACTCGTGAATAAAATCTTTATATTTGTAAAAAGCGCTGCGGGAAATTCCTACGATTTTCGCCGCCTGCGATGCGTTTTTCGCCTTTCCCTGGGCCAACATCTTTTTTGCCTGAATCACTTTAAAATAAATTTCCGGCAAAATCCGAGAATCCACCAAAAGGTATTTGGGGTATTCGCTCATGATTGTCCTCCATATAAAAACGATTGTTTTTGAATAAGCTACAATATATCAAATCCCGCCGGAAAGCACAATCTTGAATTCCATGAATTTCTGCGCAATTTTCCCGAAATATCGGCAAAAATGAAAAAATATCGTCTGTTTTTTCAAAAAAACTTTTGTTTTAAATCGAATTTATTTGTTTTGTCTATTTTTCCTCCCCTTTTCCTTGTGTTTTGTATGGTTTTCCCAACCGCATCTTTTTCCAAACATTTTCTAACATAAATAGCAGAAGAACTTCCAAATTAAATAAGAAACCATTCCCGCATTTCGCTGCCGAAAGGGAATGTTTGAAGGGATCAGACCGTAAAATGCTAAAACGGATGGTTTTTCTATTTTGGGGATGGATACACAGGGGGCCGGGGAAATGATGAACGCCAAACAAAAACAAAATTTCCTTTTGACCGTTGCGTTTTGGGCGGTCATCGCCCTGCTTTTTGTCTGGGGGATCAAGATCGCCTTTCGCCTGTTTTGGCCCTTTTTCGCCGGACTTTTCCTCGCCTTTTTCCTCCATCCGGCGGTAAACTGGATCAGCCGGTTTTCTTGCGCCAAAAAAAGCTTTTGGTCCGTCACCATCCTTCTGCTGTTGTATGCGGTCCTTGGTGCCGTACTGTGTTTGCTTTGCGGCTGGGCTATTGCGGGGGTAGAAAAGCTTTTACAGATTCTTCCCCAGATTTACGAAGAACAAATTCGCCCTTTTTTGGCTTTACTGGAACAGCAATTCTCTGCTCCCAAAACAAGGGGGTCTTCGCCCCTGCAGCTCATGGACGGAATCCTTCCAAAAATTCAGGAGACATTGGTAGAATTCACTGGCAAAGCGCTCTCCGCCGCCAGCAGCTGGGCGGCCAAAGCGCCGGCAGTTTTTACCGCGTTTTTGTTTGCGGTACTTTCCTCGTTTATGATCTCCTTGGAATATCAAAACATCACTCTTTGGATTCGCCACAACACCCCGCGCCGCATCCATCTCATTTTAGCTGATTTGAAAGACTTTCTGTTTTCCACCCTGTTCCAGATGGGAAAAGCCTATTTTTTGCTTTTCGGGATCACCTTTGCCGAAATCGCCCTGGGACTTTGGCTCATCGGCATTGAGCATGTCTGGTATTGGGCTTTGATTGTCGCCGTGGCGGACGCGCTGCCGGTGGTCGGTCCCGGCATCATTTTGGTCCCGTGGGCGGTAGTCAGCCTGGTCTATGCCAACTACTGGGAAGGGATCGGGCTGCTGGCATTATTCGGAATCGTCGCACTGGTTCGGACCATCATCGAACCGCGCATTCTGGGCAAGCAGTTCGGGCTTCATCCTTTGGCCACCATCACCGCCATGTATGCCGGCGCGCAGCTGTTCGGCATCTGGGGATTTTTCTTCGCGCCGGTGGCTGTCTTGTATTTTATGCACCTCAAAGCCCGGCAAAACTGGAGCTTTTCTTTGAAAAACCTATTCTGACCGTCCTAGCCCCAACAAGCAACCGCATTTTCCCCGGAGGGAGGACCTGTAATGAAAAAGAAGGAATCACCTGCGAAAAAGGATATTTTTTTTCAGCGCTTTTTAAACGGCGTGGAACGGGTTGGCAACCGGCTTCCTCACCCGATTACGTTATTTGTGCTATTTTCTGCGGCAATCGCCGTGGTTTCCGCCGTATGCGCTTTGTTTGACGTAAGCGCCGTCGGCGAAATCATCGACCCCGTTACAATGGAACTGACCCAGCAAAAAATTTCCGCCGTCAGCCTGTTGACCCGGGAAGGCCTTTCCAACATGCTGACCAGCGCTGTCACGAACTTCACTTCGTTTGCGCCGTTAGGCGTTGTGCTGGTCACCATGCTGGGAGTCGGCTGCGCAGAAGGGAGCGGATATCTTTCCGCCTTGCTTTGCCGCGCCGCCCTTTCCGCGCCGCGGGCGCTGTTGACCCCTGCGCTGGTCTTTCTAGGCGTAATGTCCAACCTGGCTTCCGACATCGGGTATGTGGTGCTCATCCCGATTGGCGCCATGATTTTTCAAGCGGTCGGGCGCCATCCCATCGCCGGGCTGGCCGCGGCGTTTTCCGGCGTTTCTGGCGGGTTCTCCGCCAATCTGCTCATCGGCACCATCGACCCCATGCTGGCAGGCATTAGTACCGAATCCGCCCACATGATCGACCCCAATTATACCGTCCTCGCTACGGATAACTGGTTTTTTATGGTCGCCTCCACCTTTCTCATCGTCTGGATCGGGACTTTTGTCACCGACCATATTGTGGAACCGCGTCTTGCGCCGGTGGCCTATGCCAAACCAAAAGCCATTTCCCGGGAAATCTCTCCGCAGGAGAAAAAAGCGCTGCGTTGGGCAAACTGGAGCATGGCTGCGATAATCCTTTTGCTGATCCTTTGCTGCCTGCCGCAGGACTCCTTCCTGCGGAACCCGGAAACAGGAAGCCTGTTGGAAAACGCCCCGCTGATCCACGGGTTGATCCCGCTGATTGCCCTTGTGTTTTTCGTCCCATCCCTGGTGTTTGGATGGATCAGCGGAAAATACCGGTCAGAAAAAGATGTCTGCGCACAGCTGGGAGAAAGCATGTCTTCCATGGGCTCGTACATCGCCTTATCGTTTTTTGCCGCCCAGTTGATCCATTTCTTTTCCTATACACAACTAGGTACCATTTTGGCGCTAAAAGGCGCCGAATGGCTGGGTTCATCCCAGATCCCGGGCCCGGTGCTCATGGTTTTGTTCCTCCTGTTTTCCGCGCTGATCAACCTGGTCATGGGATCGGCCTCCGCCAAATGGACGATTCTGGCGCCCGTCTTTGTTCCGATGTTCATGCTGCTGGGCTATTCTCCCCAACTGACCCAGGTCGCTTACCGAATCGGCGATTCCTGCACCAATTTGATAACACCGCTGATGGCTTATTTTGCCATGATTGTTGTTTTCGCCAAAAAATACGATCCATCCTGCGGCATTGGCACGATAATCGCCACTATGATTCCCTATACCCTTTGGTTCTTGGTGGGATGGTCCGCGCTGCTCATCTTATGGATGCTGCTTGGCTGGCCGCTTGGTCCCGGCGCGGGGATTTTCCTGTAGCGCGCTCTTGATTTGTGCTTCGCATGTCTTTTATAATAAAGGAAAAAAGATAGGAGCGATGACAAAATGGAGACCAGCCGGGTTGTAAAAACATTTTTGGAATATGTCCAGATTTCCAGTGAAAGCCGGTGGGAAGCGGCATTTTCCCAGCGGCTGGCCGAAGACTTGCAGCAAATTGGGCTGACGGTTGAAACAGACGATTCTGCTGACAAGGTAAAGGCCAATACAGGGAATTTGTATGCCTTTTTGCCGGGCGAGGCAGATCTGGAGCCGATCCTGCTTTGCGCACATATGGATACCGTCCCTCCAGGCCAAGGGATCCATCCGGTGATCGAAGACGGAATCATCCGCAGCGCTTCAGACACCATCCTAGGGTCGGATGACAAGTCTGGCGCCGCCGCCATTGTGGAGGCGCTGCGGGAAATCGTCCAGCAAAAACTCCCTCATCGCCCGGTAGAGGTGGTTTTTACCATCTGCGAAGAGGTAGGGCTGCTAGGGGCCAAATATCTGGATTATTCCCGCCTGCGCGCCAAAAAAGCGGTGGTTTTTGACAATGAAGGGGATGTCGGCACCATCGTCAACCAGGCGCCGGGACACGTTGAGATCTCCGCCACCATCACGGGCCGGGCGGCCCACGCCGGCGTTGCCCCAGAAGAGGGAATCAGCGCCATTCAGGTCGCCGCCGAAGCGGTAAGCCAGATGCAGCTGCTACGTATCGATGCAGAAACTACCGCCAACATCGGCACCTTTTTTGCCGCAGGCCCAAACAATATCGTACCGGAAACGGTACGGCTGGCGGCGGAGGTGCGAAGCCTGGATCCGCAGAAATTAAAGCGTCAGTGCAGGCAAATTGCCGGCGCACTGCAAACCGCCTGCCAAAAATATGGCGCCAGCCTGCAGTATTCAGAAGAGCCGTCCTATTCTGGGTATCAGATTGCCGAAACAGACCCGTTGATTCAACAGCTAAAGGATTGTTTACGCGCTTTGGATTATCCTGTGCGCCTGTGCGCCACTGGCGGGGGAAGCGATGCCAATATTCTCAATCAAAACGGCATTCAGGCCGTGGTGGTGGGAACGGGGATGGAAAAAATCCACACCGTCTCCGAGTACATTACGCTGCAAAATCTAGAACGGACAAAGGCGTTTACCATGGCGCTGATTCAAAAATAGGTTCCTTCTGTCCAGGTTTCAAAACGGCCTTTTTGTCTTTCCAAAGGTTTCACAATCGATTTGCAATTTTTTCTTTTTTTGTTTATAGCCGCTTCATAATCCCACTGTAAAATAAAGTCATTCCAAGGAATTATTCCCGCCGCGGTCATTGGGTATGGACGGAATACCGAACCGGTGGTCAGGCGGACAACCAATTCTCCCTATTCGATTAGGGTTTTCATATAGCATCTCAACTGCAAAAGCCGGTATGCACACAGCGGTGCATACCGGCTTTTGACGCTGTAGGAACCAGCTGCATGCAGTGCGGCTCCCTGTTATTTTTGTAATTGCCCTAAACTGTTCGCCTTCAAATACGCGTTGATAAACCCGTCCAAATCCCCGTCCATGACAGCGCCGATATTTCCGTTTTCAAACCCGGTGCGGTGATCTTTCACCAACGTATACGGCATAAACACATAAGAACGAATTTGGTTGCCCCATCCAATATCCTTCTGGTCTCCCTTGATGTCCTCGATTTTTTCCAAGTGTTCGCGCTCTTTGATCTCAATCAATTTCGACCGCAGCATCTTCATCGCAACCTCCCGGTTTTGATGCTGGCTGCGCTCATTTTGGCAGGATACGACGACGCCCGTGGGCAAATGCGTAATGCGAATCGCAGACTCCGTTTTATTAACATGCTGCCCGCCTGCGCCGCTGGACCGGTAGGTATCGACCTTCAAATCCTCCTCGCGGATCTCCACCGCCGTGTCATCGTCAATTTCCGGCATGACCTCTAACGAGGCGAAGGAGGTATGACGGCGGCCGGAAGCGTCAAAGGGAGAAACCCGCACGAGGCGGTGTACCCCCGTTTCTGATTTCAGGTATCCGTAAGCGTTCATTCCCTCCACCAGGACCGAGGCGCTTTTAATGCCCGCTTCTTCCCCATCCAGGACGTCCAAAACCTTCACTTTAAACCCATGCCGCTCTGCCCAGCGGGTATACATCCGCAACAGCATTTGTACCCAGTCCTGGGATTCGGTTCCTCCAGCCCCGGCGTGAAAGGTCAAAATCGCATTTTTCCCATCATATTCGCCGGAAAGCAGGGTCAAAAGCTTCTGCTGCTCATAATACGCCACCAGCTCGTGGTACAGTTTCTGCACCTCCGGATAGGCGGACTCGTCCTCTTCTTCCATGGCGATTTCCAAAAGCGTCATCAGGTCGTCATAGTCGTTTTCCATCTTGGTATAGGTCCCGATTTTCGCTTTGATCTGACTGATCTTCTGGAGCGTTTTGGACGATTGATCCAAGTCATTCCAGAATCCGGGATCCGCTGTCAGCTCTTCCAATTTGGCCTGTTCTTCCTGTAGGCCGTCCATTCCAATGGCAGACCGGTAATCCTCGATCTGCGGCTTCAACTCCAACAGTTTTCCTTTTAGCTCCTCGAATTGGATCATAGTTTCTCCTCACGTTCTACATAAAAAATCCATGGGACCCTGCCGTGCGCAGGATCAAAACAGCATGGTCCGTATCCAAAATCCATCCCGCAATTTCTTTTCATTATATGAAATAATCTCCCAAAAGTAAAGACTTCCCCCGAGAAAGGCAAATGTTTTCAAAGTGTTCAAAATTCATTGTGCTTTCCCTTCTTTTCTTTCTTCGGATTTTGTTGTAAAATGGCTTATAGCATGGAACAAAGATTTTTTCCGGTCTTGGGAACATTCACAAAGGAGTGTCATTTCTTTGAATAAATTTTCCAATGCAACCTGCCCTGTATGCGGCAAACCTTTTTCGGAAAATGAAGATATTGTCGTATGTCCAGAGTGCGGTGCGCCCCATCATCGCGCCTGCTACCAGCGATTGGGGCACTGTGCGCTGCTTGAAAACCATAAGCTTGGCAAGAACTGGGAACCGCCTTCCCCTCAGGAACCAACAGAAGATCCCCTTTCGGTCAAATGCCCGCGCTGCGGCGCCGCCAACCCGGAAGACGGCATCTTTTGCAGCCACTGTGGCTTCCGTCTGGGGCAATCCCCTCAATCGGATCCTTCCCGGGGAGCTCCCTATTCGCAGCGGGGCCCGTTCGGCGGCGGGTTTCCCCCCTTTGGAGCCTATGGAGACCCTTATGGCGGGGCCAACCCGGACGACGAACTAGACGGGGTCAAAATTCAGGACCTTTCCCAATTTGTAGGCGGAAACTCCACCTATTTCCTCACCAATTTTGTACGGATGAAGCAATCAGGACGGCCTATCACCTTCAATTTTTCCGCCCTCTTTTTCGGATGGAAATATCTGCTGTATCGGAAAATGTATGGTCTTGCCCTGCTTGTGTTTGCCTGCAGCACATTATTGGGGATCCCTTCCGCCATCTGCCTGTACCAGGACCTGGCTGTTGCGTCCGGCCTGATGGCAGATTATTCGGCCCAATTTGAATCCCTGCTGTTTGCCGCGCAAATCTGCAGCATCTTATCCACCATTCTGTCAATGGCCTTGTGTCTTTTTTGCAATTGGCTATATTACCGGCATTGTATCCGGAAAATCAAAAAAATCCAGGGAAATGTCTACATTTCCACTCAGGAGTATAGCGCCGCTTTGGTCAAAAAAGGTCGCACAAACCTGCTGGTGATCGGGTTGTTGATGATGTTTTATGTGGTTTTCTGCATGTTGATGCTGCCGATTTTGATTATTTGATCCGTTTTTGGGTCAATGTAACAGGGATCGGATCAAAAAGGTTATTCCAACAAAGTACCCCCTTTTCTTGCAAAAGGAAAGGGGCATCCCCATTTTGAGGAGGAAATCATAATGAAAGTTACCAAGGCAATTATTCCTGCCGCTGGTCTCGGGACGCGGGTTCTTCCCGCCTCTAAAGCAATTCCCAAAGAAATGCTGCCGATTGTGGACAAACCTGCCATCCAATACATTGTCGAGGAGGCGGTCCAATCCGGGATTACCGATATCCTGATTATTACAAACCGCGGGAAAAGCGCGATGGAAGACCATTTTGACCGGGCGCCGGAACTGGAAGAGCGGCTGCTGCAATCCGGCAAACAGGATTTGTACGACCAAATGGTTCAAATTTCCCGCATGGCAAATATTCAGTATGTGCGCCAAAAAGAGACCAAGGGACTGGGCCACGCAGTGCTATGCGCCAAATCCTTTGTGGGGAACGATCCGTTTGCCGTCCTATATGGCGACGACGTGATCATCAGCGACCTTCCGGCGTGCGGACAGCTGTGCCGGACCTATGAGGAGTTCGGCCTCGCCACCGTGGGCATCAAACAGGTCTCCAAGGAACAGATTTTAAAATATTCTTCCCTGCAGGTATCCCCCATCCGGGACAACCTGTTCAAGGTTACCGATATGATTGAAAAGCCCAAGCCCAGTGAAGTACTTTCCCTTTACTCCATTCTGGGGCGCTGCGTGCTGCCGGCAAAGATTTTCGATATCCTGGAGCAGACGCCGCCCGGCGCCGGCGGTGAAATTCAGCTGACCGACGCCATGCTTCAGCTGGCCCGCACCGAGGGAATGGTCGGCATCGACTATGTGGGCACCCGGTACGATATGGGCAACAAGCTGGGCATTTTGCAAGCCAGTATCGAAGTGGGGCTACAGCATCCGAAAATTGGCGCCGCGCTGCGGGAATACCTGAAAAAATTGGCGGAAAAACTGTAATTCGGCGTTTTTTTCATTGACTTTTCCTGTAAGAATTGATAGAATAGTTTTGTTATGCGGCTGAACTAGCCTCTAACATCCTTGCTCTGCCTGCAATGGCAGGGCCTAATGTCCAAAAGGAGGTGTAACGAATGGCAAAAGCAATCCAACAGTATGAAACCACCATGATCCTCAACACGAAAAAAGGTGAGGACGGCATCAACGCTTTGATCGAAAAGTTCAAAAACCTCATTAGTGAGAACGGAACGATCGACAACGTAGACGACTGGGGAAAACGCCGGCTTGCTTACGAAATCGAGGATGAACAAGAAGGGTATTATGTGATGATTACCTTTACTTCCAAGCCTGATTTCCCTGCGGAATTGGACCGTATTTATAACATTACGGACGGCGTTCTTCGTTTCCTGACCGTAGCGGTCGAAGAATAATCCAAAAAAAGAAAGGACGGGTGTATCATGTATAATCGAGCGATTATTATGGGGCGGCTGACTGCGGATCCGGAACTGCGGCAGACTCCAAGCAATATTTCCGTCACTTCTTTTACCGTTGCCTGTGACCGTGCTTACTCAAAAGGTGCAGAGCGGCAAACGGATTTTATCGACTGTGTTGCCTGGAGAAGTACCGCTGAATTTGTTTGCCGCTATTTCCAAAAAGGCAAGCCGATTCTGGTGGAAGGCCGGCTGCAGGTAACCAACTATACGGATAAAAACGGAGACAAGCGTAGACGTTACGAAGTCGTTGCAGACAATGTTCATTTTGTGGACAGCGGCAGAAACAATTCCGGCGATTCCTCCGGGGTCCCCTTCTCTGCTCCGGCAGGCAATAACGGCGCCAATACCGGCATCGCTTATTCCAATGGGGATACGGAAGATTTTGAGGAAATCGGCGGGTTAGACGATCTGCCATTCTAATTCTCTCACAATGCAAAAGGAGGTTATTTTCGTGGAAAGACCTGAAAAAGGGAATCGCGGCGGCAGAAAAGGCCGTAAGAAAGTATGTGCTTTCTGCGCCGATAAAATTGAACACATCAGCTATTACAGAGATATTCCGAAAATCAGAAGATGCCTGTCTGAGAGAGCGAAAATCGTTCCTCGCAGAGTAACCGGTACCTGTGCAGAACATCAGCGTCAGCTGACGGTTGCCATCAAACGTGCAAGACATCTTGCGCTTCTGCCTTATACCAGCAACTGATTCTCAATCGCAAAAAATACCCGTCGCTGATGCGGCGGGTATTTTTTTGCATTCAGATTGCCATTCTAGTCCAATTGATTCAAAAGATAGCGCATATAGGTCGCATAGTGAGCAAAGACAATCCCCGGTTCCTGCAGGTCCGGGCACCAACGTTTGACCCATTCCAGGGAAATGTATCCGGCATAGCCTCCATCCCGCAGGATCTTCAAGGTATCAAAGACTGGCACATCACCGTACCCCATCATGCGGTACTCCACTTTTCCGTCCTTCATCACCGAATCCTTGACATGAAGATAGCAAATCCAATCTTTCAGCGCCTCATAGGTCTCCTGCGGCGTTTCATGGTAGAACCGATACGGGTGATGGATATCCCACAGTACCCCGGCATTCGGCGAGTCAATCGATCGCATCAGGTCCGCCATCACTTTGGAATTGGCCAGCGTCCCGTTGGTTTCCAGCAGTACTTTGACGTTTTTCCCTTCCGCATAGGCGCAAAGCTGCGCATACAGATCGCGGGTCTGCGCCAAGTTTTCCGATCCGGTCGGCTGCGGAACCGAAGAGACCAGCACCCGGACATAAGGCGCTTTTACCATCTGCGCAAAGTCAATATAGGCTTTTGCTTCCTTCATGTATTTTTCCGTATCATCGCCGCCCAGGCAAGCGCCGGAGGTCAGCATGCACAGCTGCATGCCGGATTTTTCAATCCGTTCCAGCGTCTGCGCCCGTTTGCCCTGGTTAAATACAGGAATGGAAGGGGCAAACATTTCATTGGCCACGCCCCGCACTTCAATACCATCCATCCCCAAATCCTTGGCCGTTGCAAAAATTTCGTTCCAGGACCAGCCGGGACATCCCAATGTCGATAAGGAAAGTTTCATCCCTGATCACCCTTTCTTGCATTGATTTTATTCGTCTTCGTCTTCGTCATCCGGGCGAACACCTACCGGTCCGCCGTGGAAATCGTCGGATTCCTCCTCCGATGTTGCCGTCCCTTCCGCCTTGATGTAGAGGTAAATCGTGCTGGTCTTCTTGCTGACCATCTCGCCTTCTTCCGGGTAAGTTCGAATCACAAGCCCGGATTCTGCCGACGCGTCTACCACTTCCACCACTTCGTACTTCAGTTCATTTTCGGTCAATGTCTTGGTAGCAAACTCCAAGGTGCTTCCTCGAAGCCCCGGCATCGATACCATCTCAGACCCTTTGCTGACATACAGTGTGACATACCCTTTATTGGGCATCGGCGTTCCCGGCGCCGGATCCTGGTCATAGATGATATTTTTGGAATATTCCTCATTATAATCTTCTTTGACCTCAAAGTAAAACCGGTCTGCGTAGGAAGCGTCATTCTCAACCACATTGACCTCTTTCCCCACAAAATCCGGCACGCCGTCTGCAGGAATGGACTGGGTGGAGGAAGAAGACTCATCCAGGTAGGAAATACTCGGCTGAACCGATACCGGCTCTTTCGAGTCAAAAATGCCTAAGGCAAACAAAACCCAAAACATCAGCGCCAGCAAAATGAATAAGGTAATCACCATGCTCCAAACGGTCAGACGAACTTTTTTGTTTTTCGCTTTTTTCTTTTTGATTTCCAAATTCACCTTGGAAGATTCAAACACCGCCGTATGCGTATCTCCTTCTTCCAACAGCAACCCGGTAAACTCATCGATATTCTGTACCCGCTTCTCACCGGAAACGCTCATCCCGGCAAAGATCGCATCAGAGATATTCTCCGGAATCCGCCGGTTCAGCTCGTTCGGCGGGCACAAGTCGTCACTGATACGCCGGCTGTTCCCATCGCTGGGCCGGCTTCCGGTCAGCGTCCGGTAAAGCACCGCCGCTACCCCGTATACATCCGTCCAACTTCCCTGCCAGCTGTTGAGCGAATACTGTTCCGGCGCTGAATAGCCGTCAAACAGCTCTGCGCCAATGTCACTTCCGTCCATCCGGGCATCTGCAATGCAAAAATCAGACAGCCAAAGCTTGTTGTCCTGATCCACCAAAATCGTTTCCGGACTGATGCCGCGATGAATGATCCCTTTTTTATGTAGTTGGGACAAGGCATTGAGCAGCGGCAAAAACAACTTTTTGGTCTGGCTCCATGTCAACTCGCCGCCGTTCCGCTGTAAAAAAGCGGAGAGATGCAGCGACCGAATATAACGGTACACCACATACACCGTATCATGGTCCACGAAACGGTCCTGGACAGGGACAATGCTGCTGACTTTATTCATGGCCAACAGCTGCCGGGATAGCTCGACAAAATCAGAAAGCGCTGTTTTGAATTGGCGCTCATATCCTGTCTTTGGCCGGATATGCTGGTTGGATTCATTTCGTTCCGCAATTTGCTCCGGCATAAATTCCCGGATCAAAACTTTTTTATCTTCCGTCTGATCGTAAGAAATATAGGTGGCGCCCTCCCCGTTTTTGGAAATCACCTTTCCAACGAGGTACCGATCTTTTAAAACCGTACCAGGCTCCAGATAGGTCAGACTATGAGGCATTCCCTCTTGATAGCCACAATGCGGGCACTTGCTCTCCCCGTCTGGGAGAGGGTTCATGCAACCCATACAAAGCTTTACATCATTTGGGGTCATTCCGTTACACGCTCCCGAAAGAATATTATGCAGTTTCAATCGAGGCCTCTTCCTGAAGATTTAAATAGTCCACCGCCCATTCCCGCAGTTTAAATTTCTGGATTTTCCCCGCGGCATTCATAGGGAACTCCTCCATAAACGCCACATAGCTGGGGACTTTGTGCCGCGCCATGCTGGAAAGAACAAAATCCTTTACTTCCTGCTCGGTCATGGTACATCCTTCTTTTAAGATGATACATGCCATAATTTCCTCGCCATAGCGCTTGCTGGGCACGCCGATCACCTGTACGTCGCTGATCGACGGGTGGGTATACAAAAACTCCTCAATCTCCTTCGGATAGATATTTTCACCCCCACGGATGATCATATCCTTGATTCGGCCTGTAATCTTATAATACCCTTTTTCGTCCACAGTTGCAAGGTCTCCAGAATGCAGCCAGCCATCTTTATCGATCACTTGCCGGGTGGCCTCCTCCATTTTGTAATACCCTTTCATCGTATTGTAACCGCGGGAACAAAATTCCCCGGTCTCACCCGGCCCCAGGGTTTCCCCGGTTTCCGGATCGACGATTTTGGTCTCCACATGCGGCATTGCCCGGCCTACCGTTGCCACCCGCAGCTCCAGGCTGTCCTCGGTACGGGTCATAGTAGTTGCGGGAGACGCTTCTGTCTGCCCGTAGGTAATGGTGATTTCCCGCATGTGCATTTTTTCCACTACCTGCTCCATAACCTTAATCGGACACGGCGAACCGGCCATAATTCCAGTACGCATGTGGGAAAAATCGTATTTTTCAAAATCCGGATGCTCCAAAATGCCGATGAACATGGTCGGTACCCCATGGAACGCAGTGCATTGCTCATTTTGCAGCGCATCCATCACCTTGACCGGGCTATAGACATCCACCGGTACCATCGCAGTAGAATGAGTCAAGCAGGCCATCATCGCCAACACCATACCGAAACAATGGAAAAACGGAACCACGATGCACAGCTTATCCGCATGGGTAAACTTCATGCAATCGCCAATCGCTTTGCCATTGTTTACAATATTGTAATGGGTTAACATAACTCCTTTCGGGAACCCAGTTGTGCCCGACGTGTATTGCATGTTGCAAATATCCTGGGGGTCGATCCCATTGTAAATGGCTTGGAATTCCTGGTCGGAGATCTGCTGCGCCTTTTGGTACAGCGCCTGCCACGGCAGCATACCGGCAGGGGTCTGTCCTTCTTGGCCTACATATACGATGGTTTTTAAAAACGGAAGCATTGGGTTATTGTACTCGCCCGGCTGGCAATCCTTCAGCGTGGGGCACAGCTCATTGACAATCTCCACATAATCGTTCTTTTTAAACCGGTCAATCATCACCAGCATTTTCGAATCCGATTGCCGCAGCAGATATTCCAACTCGAATACTTTATATGCCGTATTCACCGTGACCAATACCGCCCCAATTTTGGTACACGCAAAAAAGGTCAGCATCCATTCCGGCACATTGGTCGCCCAAATCGCAACATGATCGCCTTTTCGAATCCCCATGGCCAAAAAGCCCTTGGCAATCGTCTCAGCTTCTTCATTAAATTCCCGCCAGGTCCGGCGGTAGTCTCGGTCGGTAAATTTCACCGCTTCATCATCCGGGTACTGCTCCGCAACTTGAGCCAACAGTTTGCCCACCGTAATATTCATCATATCATCCATCTCAAAGTCTCCTCCCGTTTGATTTCCATTTGGCTCAATAAAAAAGCCTTCGTCTTCTGAAAAGAAGACGAAGGCAAATGCTCCGCGGTACCACTTCTGTTGACATCAACGATGTCCACTCTGCACACGTCAAATAACGCGCTTTCCGGTATCGGTGGAAAAACCCGTTCAAGCCTACTGGATTTTGGTTCAGCTGACCGCTCAGGGGCGAGTTCAAACACATTACAATAACCGCTTTTCAGCAACCGCGGCTCTCTGCATAATGCAATGGGCCCTACTAATCCCCATCCACGCGTTAACAATATAAATGTTGTAGATATTCTAGCAAGTTCTTTTTCAAAAGTCAACTCTTTTGCTGATTTTTATCAACCATGATTAAAAATCCAACCGCTTCAACAAAATTTTTGGCGATTTCTCCTCTGCATTTTCCCGACTCCATCCAAGCGGCTCCTTATCCAATGGTACGCTGCCGCATCTGTTTGGCATGCCGGATCCGGCGCAATCGAATTTCATCCATCCGGCATAGCAAAAGTCCGAAGATCCCCGCAAACAAAAATCCCACCGATGCAATCCCCTGCATGCAGGCCTGGCCGATTTCAATCTTTCCCACGTCGCTCGCCCCAGCTGTTCCAAACAACAGCGCCGTCCCCAAAAGCACCAATAAAGCAAATATCTTTTTCATGATAACCCCTCCTACAAATAAAGAACATTTGTTCCTTATTTGTAGTATATCAGCCTTTCCTCTATTTGTCAAGAAAAAAAGAACAAATATTCTTTCTGCGAAAAAAAAACAGGGCCTATGGCAACTGCCACAGGCCCCATCCGCACATCGTCCGTCTTTATCCTTCGTAATCCTCTTCATTTTCCCAGTTATGCCAAACGTTTTGGATGTCGTCGTTGTCGTCCATAACCTCCAGCATTTTGCCCATTTTGATCACCAGCTCTGGATCATCGATGGTTGTCATCGTGTTGGGAATGTATTCTACCTCTGCCGAAGCCAGCGAATACCCTTTCCCTTCCAAAGCTTCCCGCACGCCGCGCAGCTCGCTGGGATCGGTGAAAATTTCAATCGAATCTTCATCGTACTTAAAGTCCGACGCGCCCGCTTCCATGCAGTCTTCCATGATTTTCTCTTCGTCAATGCCGGTATTTTCGATCAAAATCAGCCCTTTTTGCTCAAACAGGAACGAAACGCAACCATTCTGCCCCAGATTGCCGCCAAACTTATCAAAATAATGGCGCAAATCTCCCGCCGTCCGATTGCGGTTATCCGTCAAGGCCTCTACAATAACAGCAACGCCGCAGGGGCCGTAGCCCTCATAAAGAATCGTTTCGTAATCATTTTTATCGCCTTCGGAACTAGCCTTTTTGATAATGCGGTCGATATTGTCATTGGGTACGTTATTGGATTTTGCTTTTGAAATCAAATCGCGCAATTTCCCGTTTACTGCGGGATCCGGACCGCCTTCTTTTACTGCAACGCTAATCTCCCGGCCGATCTTGGTAAAGATCTTGGCGCGCTGACTATCCGTCTTTTCTTTTTTCCGTTTAATTGTGCTCCATTTCGAATGTCCGGACATGGATAAAACCGCCTTTCCAATTCTTGCGTTAACTTTATTATTTTACCATGGCTGCTAAAAGAATGCAACCCCCGCGTTTTTCTCCAAATTTCATCTCTACTAGAAAAAAACGCAAGAAATGTTTCTGTCATTTCCGTGTGAATGCCATTGACGACCGACTAACGCAGCCATTTAAAATACTCTTCCACGACGGGCCTCACTCTTAATTGCCGTATTCTTTTCGTATTCCCATAATCAAACTGTCGTGATAGATTCCATCTTGCAATTCTCTGCGCGGCACAATAAAATAATCTTCAAATCCACATTTATGATAGCAGCGAATTGCTCTGGTGTTGTGAATTTTAGGATCAATCAGGATCACATCAGCGCCCTTTTCTTTCAAAAGGAAGGAAACCAGCAAAGAGAGGGATTGTGTTCCAATTCCGCGGTTACGCAAATGAACTTCTCCTATGAAAATGTCGATGCCATAAACCAGTTCTCCATCTGAAACAAATCGGGCATATTCGTCAGCAGGGACCTCAAAATACGCCGCATTGAGAAGGCAGTACTGGCAATATCCGATTGGAGCGCCATCATATTCGATGATGCATTGTTCCACCTGTTCTTCCTGATGCTCCTGATACTTTTTTATTACAGTTTCATACGTAAAATGTATCGACATCCCATCCCAGAATTTCATCGTTTCCGGATCGGTCATCCATTTTAGAAAGATAGAAAAATCCTGTTTTGTCGGTTCCATTTCGCGAATAGACACATTGCCTTTTTGAACGATAATCCCCAAAGCTACTCCTCCTTTTACAATAAAGTAGCACAAAAAAGTAGCGGAAACAAGCTCTGCCCCGAAGGAATAGAAATACTAAACTCATTCCGACGTATGACGTTTCAAAAAGCTTCGCCTTCCACTACGAAACAGAAAGAGGAGAAGGATCTCTCCTTCTCCTCTGGAAAACGTATTTTGGGTATCCCATTATTTGCCAAAGTAACGCTTGAGCAGCCCATTGAAGGCGCAGCCATGGCGAGCTTCATCCTTGCACATTTCATGTACTGTGTCGTGAATCGCATCCAAGCCGAGCTCCTTCGCACGGGTAGCCAGTTTTTTCTTGCCCTCGCAGGCACCATGCTCAGCCATTGCGCGCATTTCCACGTTCTTCTTGGTATCGGGATATACTACTTCGCCAAGCAGTTCCGCAAATTTTGCCGCATGCTCCGCTTCTTCAAATGCAATTCTCTTGTATGCTTCCGCAATTTCCGGGAACCCTTCCCGGTCTGCCTGACGGCTCATCGCCAGATACATACCAACTTCGGTGCATTCTCCAGTAAAGTTCTGCCGCAGCCCTTCCACGATCTCCGGATCAACCCCTGCAGCAACGCCAATTCTGTGCTCATCCGCCCAGACAAGGCCTTGTCCGCTCTGCTCCTGGAATTTCGATGCAGGCGCATGGCACTGCGGACAAAATTCCGGCGGCTCTTTTCCAGTGTAAATATACCCACAAATCGTGCAAATAAAAGTTTTCATGTTTCGATCCTCCTACTGTGACAATATAGACACTATTCGTATGGATTACGAATATACTATACTACATAAGTAGATAAATTGCAACTGTTTTTTCCATTTGACGACAAATCTTTTCCCAACCCAACAGGCACACCCTAGATCTGGTACACCTTAATCGCACCAGTGGGGCACTCCGAAGCACAAAGCCCGCAATTGGTGCACAATTTGGGATCAATATGCGCCAAGTTGTCCGTCACGGTAATGGCCCCGGAAGGACAAGCCTTTTCGCATTTTTTGCACCCAATGCAGCCATCCTTACAAACCTTGCGGGTCTGCGCCCCTTTGTCGTGGCTGGAACAGCTGACATAGACTTTGCTGGTCGCCGGGATGATGTCGATCAAATGATTGGGGCATTCCTTGGCGCACATGCCGCAGCCAACACATTTGCTCTTATCCACCACCGCAATCCCGTCTACAATGTGGATTGCATCGTATTTACACGCCAGCACGCAGTCGCCAAACCCAAGGCATGCATGAGAACAACTGCCTCTTCCCTGATAAAAGGAGTTGCAGGCAGCGCAGGTCTCAACCCCTTGGTAATCCATAATATAATCTGTGGCGTTGCAGTTCCCGCCGCATTTTACAATCGCGAATTTTTCTTCCACATCCGCTACTGCCACGCCCAGAACGGCGCTGACTGCGGCGCTGACTTTGTCGCCGCCAGGAATGCACAAATTGGTTTTCGCACCGTTGCACAGCGCTTTTGCGTAATCATCACAGCCAGCGTAGCCGCAGGCGCCGCAGTTGACGCCCGGCAGCTCAGCCCTGACTTTTTCATAGGTCTCATCCGTTTTGACCGCCATAAATTTGGACGCTATCACCAGGACGGCGGACAGCAGCAAACCGGCTCCGGTCACAAGCAGGATGGGGAAAATATAAGCAACAAACATCTTCCTTGGCTCCTTTACATTTCAAATTGGCAACGAGTTTTTATTGGAACAATCCGTCTACAACGCCGCCAAAGCCCATAAACGCTACCGATACGATCGCTGCTGCAATCAACGTAATCGGCATGCCCTGGAAACATTTCGGCGTTTTTTCCGAATCCAGCCTGCTTCTCACGCCGGCAAACAACACCATTGCCAACATAAACCCGAAACCTGCGCCAAGGGAGTACAGCAGCGCGTTTCCATACGAAGTACCGAAGCTCACCGCAGGATCCCAGTTGTCGATATCCAGCATGGTTACGCCCAACACAGCACAGTTGGTGGTAATCAGCGGCAGATAAACGCCCAGTGCACGATGCAGCGCCGGCATAAATTTCTTCAGCACCATCTCTACCAGCTGTACCAACGCGGCGATAACCAGAATGAAGACAATCGTTTCCATATATCCCAAATCATATGGATCCAGCAAAAATACATAGATCGGGAAGGTAACCGCCGTGGCGATGACCATGACGAAAATAACCGCCGTGCTCATGCCCAAAGCAGAATCCAGCTTTTTCGACACGCCCAAAAACGGACAGATTCCAAGGAATTTGGCTAAAATAAAGTTTTCGGCCAAAATCGCGGTCAACAAAATGACCATCATATTTTTTGCAAACTCCATTATTTGCAGCCTCCTTCCGCAGCCTGGGTGCATTTACCGGACATGGGACATCCGGAGCAGCCCACCGTCTGTTTCGGTTTTTTGCCTTTCCGCATCAAAATGGCATTGACCAGCGCAATCAGGCAGCCGAATACAAAGAACCCGCCGGGGGCCAGCGTCATAATGGACATGGTCTGAATGGACTCCGGAATGATCCGCATGCCAAACCAGGTACCGGAGCCGAGCAGTTCGCGGATCGAGCCCATGCAGATCAACGCCAGGGTAAAGCCAAGCCCCATGCCGATCGCGTCGCACGCGGAAGCGACTACGCCGTTTTTATTCGCGAACATTTCGGCACGGCCCAGGATGATGCAGTTTACAACGATCAGCGGCAGATACAAACCCAACGCCTCATACAAGGATGGAACATATGCTTCCAGCAAGAAGCTGACGATCGTCACGAAACCAGCAATGATAACAATATAGCTAGGGATCCGGACTTTGTCCGGAATTACCTTCCGCAGCAAAGAAATCACGATATTAGAGCCAAGCAAAACGGCAGTTGCCGCCAGCCCCATTCCCAGCCCATTTACCGCCAGCGAGGTAACCGCCAGCGTTGGGCAGGTGCCGAGAATCAGCACAAGAACGGGGTTTTCCTTGATAATGCCGTTGAGCAGAATTTTCAGATTACTCTGTTTACTCATGCAGCAAGCTCCCCTTTCACCAGTTCAAATGCGTCGACCGCTTTGTCGATGGCTTTCTTCACCGCATTGGAAGAAACAGTGGCGCCACCCAGCGCTTCCACGCCGTCCGTCGTCGTCTGGCCAATATATTGATCCAAATAGGAAGGTTTGCCGACGCGGTCGCCAATCCCTTCGGTTTCCGCAAAGTCAACCGGTTTTACGCCAATGATTGTACCGGTGGCGTCCATACCAACGACCAGGCGGATCAACGGTTCTTCATGATAGCCCTGCGCGGTCACAACCATGGTCAACGCGGATTTATCGTTTGCAATGTATACTTCTTTGATTTTGTCGACTTCCTGCTCATACTTGGTCACGCCGCCGGGGATCAAGGCCGCATTGGCGTCATCTACCGTATACAGCACCAATTCCTCTTCCGGCTCATCCACCACTTCGGAGATCTCAACCGAGTTGCCGGACGCAGCGCTGTACAGCTCAAAAGCAGAAGACAACGCTTTCTTGTACGCTTTCGAGGTAATCGTCGCGCCAGAAATGCCATCCACATCGGTGTAATCAGAAGCCGTTTTGCCCACATATGTCTCACCGTAGCTGTCTTCCGCAAGCTTCGCGCCAAATCCAGGCGTCTCCTGATGCTCAATCATCTTTACGCCGGTAATGGTTCCGTTTGCATCAAAACCAACCATCAGTTTGATGTCGCCGCCGTAGCCAGCCGCAGAAGCAGTCACCACATAGCCCACGCCGTTGGTTTCCCGATACGCGTCTACCGCGCCTTCGATATCAGACGGAAGCTCGACCTCTTCAAAATCCGAAGCGCCGGGCAGGACAACCGCTCTGGCCGCGTTGGCTTCCGCATTTTTCGCCTCGTCAATAATAGGCTTTGTCGCTTGATAAGTAAGGACCAGTGCGCCGGAAACTACCAAGCAAATCACAGTCAGCACAATAACAGGGATCAGAAAATCTTTTACAAATTTCATTTCGCAAGACCTCCAAACGGTTTTGTTTTCGTCCATCTATCAATCAAAGGCGTTACCACGTTCATCAGCAAGATGGCAAAAGAAACGCCCTCTACGTATTGTCCATACAGCCGGATGATAATGGTCAACAGGCCGCATCCAATCGCAAAAATGAATTTTCCCTTTTTGGTCACAGGGGACGTGGTATAATCGGTTGCCATAAAGAATGCGCCCAGTACCAGCCCGCCTGCCAGGATCTGCGAAATAGGATTGACGCCCAAAAGCCAAGACATGACAAATACGGTCCCGATATAGGTCAGAGGGATGATCGGGCTGATCACCTTTTTATAGATCAGATACAGCCCGCCGATCAGCAAAGTAATCACGCAGGTCTCGCCCAGGCTGCCGCCCCGCAGGCCGAACAGCAGTTCAAACACATTGGGGACCCCTTCTACCGAGCCCAGCGCCATATTGCCGATTTCGCTGAGGCTACCAACCTGTGTCGTGTTAATTGCCGCCAGCGGGGTCGCGCCAGCCATATGAGTAATCTTTCCATCCGCCAATGTGGGAACCACAAACGCGCTGGCGCCGCCCATCGCAGAAGAGAAGGAAACCAGCAATACCACACGGGCCGCAATCGCCGGGTTGGCAAAGTTTTTGCCAATACCGCCGAACAGCATCTTGATGACCACAATCGCTACAAAGCACCCTACCATCGCCATCCAGAACGGGAAGGTGGACGGCAGGTTAAACGCCAAAAGCAACCCGGTAACCACTGCACTGCAATCCCCAATGGTGTTGGGCTGCCGGGTCACGACATTGTACAAATACTCAAAGATAATACAAGAAGCCACGCAGACGCACATCAGCATCAATGCGCGCAGCCCAAACAGCAAGGTCGCCGCAATCGCCGTAGGAATCAGCGCAACCACCACGGTAAGCATAATGTTGGAGGTTGTCACAGGATCCTTCAAATGCGGCGAGGTAACAACTAACAGTTTATTTTTCAATGTGATTCACCTCTTACTTTTTTTCTCGCAACATCTGCTTGCCCATTTTATTGTACAGCACCAAATACCGGTTCGCCGGGCAGACATAAGAACAGCAGCCGCATTCAATACACAAATTGACTTTCAAAGAAGCCAACGCGCCCGTATCTTTGGCATGGACCGCTTTGTCAATGGCCGCCGGCATCAGATGAACCGGGCAGGCGTTGATGCAGCGCGCGCAGCGGATACAAGGCGTCTCCGTCCGTTCCAGCGCATCCTCTTCGGCAAAAGCCAAAATGGCATTGTTGTTTTTGATGACGGGATATTGGTCGTTGGGAACCGCAATTCCCATCATGGGCCCGCCCATCAGGATCAGACGGGGTTCTTTGGCATAACCGCCGCAAAACGCGATGACATCTTCAAACTTTGCACCGATCGGTACCATCACATTCTGCGGTTTGGCCACCGCCGAACCGTCTACCGTGACCCGTTTTTGGATCAGCGGCATACCGGTTTCCATGTAGGACGCCACAAACGCCACGCTGGAAACATTCATAACAATCACGCCCTGGTCCGCCGGCAGCTGCCCTTCCTGCACCACTTTGCCGGTGGTCTCGTAAATCAGCACCTTCTCAGCGCCCTGCGGGTATTTGGATTTCAGCACCGCAACGCGGTATCCATCTTTCCCCTGGATGAGCTGCTGCATCCTGTCAATGGCTTCTTTTTTGTTGTCCTCGATCCCGATAATTACATTTTTGATGCCCAAATACTTGCTGACCAGCGCAATTCCTTTGATCACCTGTTCGCCGTTTTCCAAAAACTCCCGGTTATCCGCGGTGATATACGGTTCGCACTCCGCTCCGTTGATAATCAGCGTATCCACCTGATCCAGGTTTTTCGGGTCTAGCTTAATAAAGGTGGGGAAACCCGCGCCGCCCAGGCCAACCAGTCCGGATTTGCGGATGGCGGCAATAAATTCCTCCCGGTTGCTCACAGTCGGCGGCTCAATGGACTCATCCACCGTTTGCTGTCCGTCGCAAGCGATCACAATGCTCTGGGTACGCACCCCATTGGGATTGATAAAATCCTCAATGGCCGTCACCGTACCGGAAACACTGGAATGAATCGGCACGCTCATGAAAGAATCCGAATCCGCCAGCAATTGGCCGACCTTCACCTCATCTTTCACCTTCACGACGGGGGTACACGGCGCGCCCATATGCTGCAGAAGCGGAATCGTAACGCTGGCCGGTACAGGCATGGATACAGTTTCACAATTCATAGTGTTCTTATGATGTGGAACTTTTACTCCATTCAAGTTCATTTTCAACTTCATTTTCCTCCTGTCCTCTGAATTTCTATTGCAGTATCATGGAATAACAAATCAATCTGCCGGGCCATTTTAATGAAGCCTGGCGTCCAGCTTTTCGATCGCTGGCAAAACGGTCTTCAGCACAAATCCGGTCACCATCCCCATCCCCAACCCGGACAAGACCAGAATTGGGAAATAATAAAGCGTCCAGACCGTTCTCGTCAGCATCGTTTCCCCTAAAATCTGTCCCAGATTGTGGCCGATGGCGCCGAAAACACTGATGACCAAATAGGAAAACCGGATTTTTTTCATCCGCAGCAGCAGTACCATAATCGTGACCGACACAAGCCCCCCCAGCAAACTCAAAAACGCGCCGGTGGGCCCGCGCATCAAAAGCACCGACAACGCTTTGAGCGTCGCCAAAGTGTAGGCGCTGCCAGCGCCCAGGAAAAATACGCAGTACATCGTTACGATATTGGAAAGCCCCAGCTTGATGCCTAGGGGCAAACCCGGTACCGTTACCATCCCCTCTAAATAAGAAAGGACCACAGCCGTAGCAAATAACAGCCCCATGAAGCATATCCGTTTGGTTCTCGCCTGTCGATTCATCTGCAATGCTGCTTCTCCGTTCTTTTACGATCCATTCACAAAAACGTAACCCTCCGCCTCATCGTTGGGTGTAAAATAAGGACGGATCCCATCCGAGAGGTAAACCCTTTTTTCTTTGTCGATGAGAATAAAATCAAAGGACTCTTCCTGGGCGTATTCCATGGCTTTTTCCCTTCCCGCCAAAAACAAGGTCGTGGAAAGGAAGTCTGCCATCGCCCCATCCTCGCAAATCACCGATACCGACATCAGGTCACTGTCCCCGGGGAAACCTGTATGAGGGTCTAGAATATGATGATAACGCACGCCGTCGGCCATAAAATACCGCTCATAGTCGCCGGAAGTCGCCATGGTGGTATCCGTCAATTCCACAATGCCGATGTATTCGCTGGCGTCTCCCCGCGGGTCTCGAATGCCAAACCGATAGGCGGATCCGTCTTCTTTTGTGCCAATCGTGAAAATATTTCCCCCGATGGAAAGATAGCCGGATTGGACGCCATACGCTTTTGCCGTCTCCAGCGCCTCTGCACCGGCCGCCCCTTTCGCCATGCCGCCAAGGTTCAGCTTTTGCCCCGCCCGGCGCAGCATGACCGCATGATCCTCTTCCCGCAGAAGGAGGTCTTCCGCACAAACCAGCGCCAAGGCCTCTTCGATTTCCGCCTGGTCCGGCACCTTCGGCTGATCCCCTGTAATATTCCACAAATCCGTCAGCGGCCCGATGGTGATGTCAAACAGCCCATCCGAAGCGGCACAGAACTCTTTGGCCCGGCTGAGCAAAGAAAAGGTGCTCTCGCTGACCTGCACAAAACTTACCCCTGCATTGCGGTTGATGTTCGAGATTTCCGAATCGGAGCGATACGCGGAAATACGGTTTTCGAAATCCTGCAGCGTCTGGAACACGGCCTCTACTGCTTCCGCGCTGTCTGTCCCTTCCCATTTCTGGTCCACAAACGTATCCATTACAAAGGCGCTCCCTGTACTGACAACCGCCTGTGAATCATCCCGTTTGTCCCACATCAGGCCTAAAACGACAAACAAGGCAAGAAGAAAGAGACAGAAAAGAACAGGAAGTATTTTTCTTTTGGGACCATTTCGCATCATCTGCAATTTCCTTTTCTCCTCAAACCATTCCTAGCATATTGTACCGCATTTATATCGCAATTTCAAGCATTCCCATTGCTTTCCGCCGCATTCTCCTGCCGTCGGGCTGCCTTTCCGCTCTCGATCTGGCCTCCGGCGGAAACAGTCCTTTCCTCTTCCCGCGCCCATATGGTTGCACCCAAAAGAATCCCGATAAAAAAATCCATGCTGCATCCCAACGCTGCATGGATTTTTTTCTTGGTTACGCAGGGCGATTCTCTGCCAGCCGAATTCTTATTCGTGATCAGATTCTTCGCCGCTGCAGCTGTCGCAATCTTCGCAATCACAGTCGCAATCGAAATCGAATTCCAGTTTTTCATGGCAGTTCGGACAATGGATAAAACCTTCATCCAGCATCTCTTCGTTGACATAAATGCTGTCGCCGCAAGCAGGGCAGGTTACTTCGTACAGCTCGTCGTCCTCGTCGTCATCGTCCTCACAGCTGCATTCATCGTCGCATTCGTCGCCGTAGAATTCCTCTTCCAGGGCGCCCAAATCTTCATCGATCTCATCCAGCCCGTCGGACAGTTCCGCCACATCGTCTTCCAGATCGGTCACCGTCAGCGAGATATCGTCCAAAACATCGATAATCGCTTTCAGGACCCTGCCTTCCTTGCTGCTTTCGTCTATTCCAAGGCCTTCGCTCAAACCTCTCAGGTATGCAACCTTTTCCAAAATCGTCATCACAATATCCTCCTTTGAAGTTGAAATGAAAAATAGCTTCTGCTATTTTACCGCTCCATTTGTCTGCGCCCCGGATCTTCCCCGTTACGCACGTTCCATATATTCCCCGGTTCTGGTATCCACACGGATCATATCTCCCTCTTCAATGAAAAGGGGCACATTGATCTGCGCGCCAGTCTCCAGTGTAGCCGGCTTGGTAGTATTGGTCGCCGTATTGCCCTTAAAGCCGGGATCCGTCTGGGTTACCTGCAATTCCATAAAGAACGGAGGCTCCACCCCAAAGATGGTCCCTTTGTAGGACAGGACCTTTACATCCGTGTTCTCCTTGACGAATTTGAAGTTATCGCCCAAGATATTAGAATTGATCGGAATGTTTTCATACGTCTCGTTGTCCATAAAGTAATACAGGTCCCCGTCATTGTACAAATACTGCATGTCCTTGCGCTCAACATACGCCGTCGGGAATTTGTCCGTGGGGCTGAAGGTCTTTTCCACCACGGCCCCTGTAATTACGTTGCGGATCTTGGTACGGACAAACGCCGCGCCTTTTCCGGGCTTGACATGCTGAAACTCGATGATCTGAACTACGTTGCCGTCCATCTCAAACGTTACGCCATTTCTGAAATCTCCTGCAGATACCATATATTATACCTCCATCGCCATACTCATAATCGAATATCAAGCGCGTTTTAACATTATAATTCTATATTATATTCCATTCTTTTGCAAGGGATTCTGCAAAAATTATGCAAGGATTTTTTTCAACGCCTCCACCGCCAGCAAATAGCTGTGCTTTCCGAACCCGGCGATCGACCCCACGCACACCGGCGCGATCACCGATAGGCGCCGAAAATCATCCCTGGCTTGGATGTTGGAAAAATGCACCTCCACGCAGGGGATCCGAATCGCCGCAATGGCGTCGCGGATCGCATAGCTGTAATGGGTGTAGGCCCCGGCGTTTAAGACAATCCCATCGATTTTCCCTATCGCTCCATGCAGCCAATCAATGATCTGCCCTTCGTGGTTGGACTGGCGGATTTCAAACGCAAAGCCTTTCTGCGCACAAAATGCAGCAATTTCCTCATTGATTTGCTCCAAGGATTCCGACCCGTAAACGCCGGGCTCCCGCATACCTGTTAAATTGATATTCGGCCCATGGATAATCAAAAGCCGCTGTTTCATTTCCTCTTCCCCCTTATTTCCCCAAAATGCCCTCGTAGTACCGGCGGATGGCCAGCGCGTCCTCCGCCTGGGTGCCGGCGGACTCACAGATCACCGTAGGACTGCACCCTTTGCGCACGATCCATTCCGCCATCGGTTCAAAATCAGGGCCGTAAACGGTATCCGAGAAGGTCAGATGCCGTTTTTCTCCCCCTTTTTCCGTGTATTCGATTTTGGAAAAATGGGCGTGGAACCGGCGCATCCGGTCGATCCCCAGCCAGTCTTCCATCTGCTGAAAAATTTCGCCATAATCCTTTTCCGTTTTCAATCCGCCCAGCGACCTGGCATTAAGATGCCCAAAATCAATGCAGGGCAAAAACCGCTCATCCACCTGGCACAGCGCCAAAACCTCTTCCAGATTTCCCAGCTGGTTGATCTTCCCCATGGTTTCCGGGCAGATGTGGATATGCCCCAGCCCGTTTTGATCCAAAACCGCAGCCGCGGCCTGCAAGGTTTGCTGCGCCAGCGCCAGCGCCTCTTGCCGGGACAGGTTGGCGCAAGAGCCGGAATGCACCACAATCCGGTCCGCGCCCATGGCGTTTGCCGCGACGGCGCTTTCTAAAATATAGCGAATGCTGTTTTCCCTTTTTTCTTCTTCCAGGCTGGAAAGAGAGATAAAGTACGGCGCATGCAAAGAAAGGGAAATCCCTTTTTCCCGCGCGGCTGCACCCAGTTCCCGGGCAGCCTCTTCGGTGATTCTGACCCCGCGCCCGCACTGGTATTCAAACGCATTGAGTCCCATTCTCTCCAGATATGCAGGCATCTGCACGGTTTTTCGGTACCCCATCGCGCGAAAGCTGTCCGCGCTTCCCGCTGGTCCAAACTTGGCGCTCATGCGTTTTTCCCCCTTTTCCGTCCCTGCAAAATCCACCGTTCCAGACAGCGCTTGACGCGAAACCGGAAAAACGGTTCCATCTGGAATGGTTCCACCAAAATAGACGCCATCCCCGCTAGATTGGCGCCCAGCACGTCGGTAAACAACTGGTCGCCTACCACGACGGTCCGCTCAGGGGAAAGGCCCATGGCCGCCGCCGCCCGGCGGTACCCGCCGGGAAGCGGTTTTTTGGCGTTTGCCTCGAAGGCAAGGCCAATTTTTTGCGCAAAAGGCGCCACCCGCGCCGGGCGGTTATTGGAAAGCAGGATCATCTTCACGCCCTCCTTTTGCATCTGGGACAGCCAGGCCAAAATCCGATCGTTTGGCACCGGATGGTCGTGGGTGGTCAGCGTGTTGTCGATATCTAAAATCAACCCTTCTACCCCCAGCTGTTGCAGTTGTTGCACCGTGATATCATACGCCTTGGGCAGCATGGCCGTAGGGAAAAACAATGCCATTTGTCATCCTCGCTTTGACAAAGAAAAAGCGAGCAAACGCTCGCTTTTTCCATCATTATTTGAATTTGCGCTTACGAGCAGCCTCAGATTTTTTCTTGCGCTTTACAGAAGGCTTTTCGTAATGTTCTCTCTTCCGTACTTCAGCAAGAACGCCTGATTTCGCGCAGGATCTCTTGAAGCGTCTCAACGCGCTATCCAGAGATTCATTCTCTTTGATACGAATTTCTGCCATTTCTAAATCCCTCCTTCACCACAGGGCAGGAGTAATTACCCAAATTCTCAGGCAAAGCCCGCCGCTTACTCCCTATTGCATTTCATAAAATCCAAGCTGTCGTTTGCAAGCAGCCGAATCTGGTATCAAACCACAGGGAAGATTATACTATGCCGGTCCCTTCTCTGTCAAGGGAAACCTGGCACAGATTCCCGATTAAAAACAAAGTACTTTTTTAGTATACCCCAAATCGTCAAAAAGTGCAAGCAAAATATTGCATCATTTCACAACTAGGTTAACCAATTTTCCAGGAACATAAATTTCCTTGACCACTGTTTTGCCGTCGATCAACGGGGCGACGGATGGATGCTGTTTGGCGGCAGCCAAGACCTCTTCTTTGCTGCTATCCGCTGCAATGCTGAGTCTTGCCTTGATCTTCCCGGCCAGCTGAACCACAATCTCCATGGTCTCTTCCACACATTTGGCCGGATCATAAGAGACCCATTTCTGCTCGTTGAGCATACCGCCAAATCCCTGCTGCTCCCAAATTTCCTCCGTCATATGCGGAGCGAACGGGTTTAACAGGATCAGCAGCGTCCGGTATTCCGCCCGATTGACATGGCCGGTATCCATCAAATCGTTCAACAGCGCCATCATTGCCGCAATCGCCGTATTGAATTTCAGTTGCTCAATGTCTTCGCTCACTTTTTTGATGGTCTTGTGCATTGCCGTTTCCATCTCCGGGCGATAGGCGTCCCCGTCGATCAGGCGGTCCTGCAAATTCCAGATGCGGTCCAAAAACCGCTTGCAGCCTTTAATCGAAGAGGAGCTCCACGGCGCGCTCTTTTCAAAATCGCCGATAAACATTTCGTACAAGCGCATCGTATCCGCGCCGTATTCGTTGACAATATCATCCGGGTTCACCACATTCCCCCGGGATTTGCTCATCTTTTCGCCGTTTTCGCCCAGAATCATCCCATGGCTGGTGCGCTTGGCATAAGGTTCCGGCGTAGATACAACGCCAATATCATACAGGAATTTATGCCAGAACCGGGAGTACAGCAGATGCAGCGTGGTATGCTCCATCCCGCCGTTGTACCAGTCCACCGGAAGCCAGTAATCCAGCGCTTCTTTGGAAGCCAGCGCATGGTCGTTATGCGGATCGCAATACCGCATGAAATACCACGACGAACCGGCCCACTGCGGCATGGTGTCGGTTTCCCGTTTGGCCGGGCCGCCGCAATGCGGGCAGGTCGTATTCACCCAATCCGACATTTTCGCCAGCGGCGATTCGCCGGAATCGGTAGGTTCATAGGAGTCCACCTCCGGCAAGGTCAACGGAAGCTCGCTTTCCGGCAGCGGAACATACCCGCACTTTTCACAATAGACGATGGGGATTGGCTCGCCCCAATAGCGCTGCCGGGAGAACACCCAGTCGCGCAATTTATAGTTGACTTTGGTCCTGCCCTTCCCATTCTCTTCCAGCCAGGCCTTGATCTTTTCTTTCGCCTCTTCTACCGGCAGGCCGTTCAAGAAATCGGAATTGACCAGGATGCCGGTCTCACAGTCGGTAAACGCCTCCTGCTCCACGTCTCCGCCTTTTACCACTTCAATAATCGGCAAGCCGAATTTTTTTGCAAAATCCCAGTCGCGGGTATCGTGGGCCGGAACCGCCATAATCGCGCCGGTCCCGTAGGTCATCAAAACGTAATCCGAAACGAAAATCGGAATCTGTTTCCCGTTCACCGGGTTGATCCCGCTGACCCCTTCGATTTTGACGCCGGTTTTGTCTTTCACCAGTTCCGTCCGCTCAAAATCGGACTTTTTCGCCGCTTCCTGCTGATACGCCTTTATCTCTTCCATATTGGAGATCTTGTCCGCCCATTTTGCAATGTACGGGTGCTCCGGCGAAATGACCATATAGGTAGCGCCAAACAGGGTATCCGGGCGGGTGGTATAGATGGTCAGCGTATCGCCCGCCGTGGTGGCGAAATCCACCTCCGCCCCGGTAGAACGTCCAATCCAGTTGATCTGAGAGGTTTTGACCCGGTCGATATAATCCACCAAATCCAGATCGTCAATCAGCCGCTGGGCATACGCGGTGATTTTCAACATCCACTGGCTTTTCACCTTGTGGACAACCTCCGACCCGCACCGTTCGCATACGCCGCCAACCACTTCCTCGTTGGCCAAAACGCATTTACAAGACGTACACCAGTTGACATTCATTTCCTTTTTATAGGCCAGCCCTTTTTTGAACAACTGGAGAAAAATCCACTGGGTCCATTTGTAATAAGCCGGATCCGTCGTATTGATCTCGCGGCTCCAGTCAAAGGACAGGCCCAGGCTCTTGAGCTGTTTTTTAAACCGGTCAATGTTTTGCTGCGTGACGATTTCCGGATGAATATGGTTTTTAATCGCAAAATTTTCCGTAGGCAGGCCAAACGCGTCCCACCCCATGGGGTACAGGACGTTATACCCCTGCATCCGGCGTTTTCTCGCCACGATATCCAGCGCCGTATAAGACCTCGGATGACCTACATGCAGCCCTTTACCGGACGGGTACGGGAACTCCACCAAAGCGTAATATTTCGGTTTGGAATAATCGTTGGTGGCGGCAAACACCTGTTTTTCATCCCAGATATCCTGCCATTTTTTTTCGATTTCCGCAAAATTATAATTCACTGTAAACCCTCCTGACAGTGTCAATCAAAATCAGTCCGTCAACACCCTGGAAAGATCAACCTGCCCGGCGTCCGACCAAAGCCGCTCCAGCGCGTAGAATTCCCGGGTTTCCCGCAGGAAAATATGCACAATGACATCATAATAATCCAGCAAGATCCAGGATGCCGTCTGGTACCCTTCAATCCGTTTCGGCTCCAGTCCCAGCTTGGAAAGCTTTTCCTCCACTTCATCCGACATCGCCTTCACCTGCGGAACATTCGCCCCGCTTGCAATCACAAAATAATCGCCGATGGACGTTAATTCCTGTACCCGGATTGCTTTGATGTCTTCCCCTTTTTTGCTATCTAAAATTTTTGCGATTTCATAAGTCAGCTCTAATGCGTTCATTCCATTACTCCTTTTTCAGCGGCCTGGCTGTTTCGCTCCAGAACCAGCTGGTTATATGCCGCCCAGCAATCCCGGCAGATTGCGCCGCCATTTACCAGCAGCTTGCCCAGCGTATAACGCAAAATATATACAATCGCCTGCTCCAGCGACCGATCCGCCAAAGTGCGGACTGTGTCCACATCCGGATACGCTCTGCCTGGCTCGGTCAGATCCGCCACAAAAACGATTTTTTCCAGCAAATGCATTCCTGCCCGCCCGGTGGTGTGATACCGGACCGCCTGCAGGATTTCTTCTTCCTGCACGTCCATTTCCTCCCGGATATACTGTGCGGCGGCAAACCCATGCCAAATCGGCGGCTCATGAAAAAAAGCATTGTCTAAAATTATACCAGACCTTTTAATCCATTGCAACTGTTCTTCCGGCGGCATATTCTTGCAAAGATCGTGGCACAGTCCTGCATAGTACGCCTTTTCCGGATCCGCTCCATACCGCTCTGCAAGCCGGACCGCCTCATCTGCCACTCCATAGGAATGCGCCACCCTTTGTTCCGGAAGCATGCGCTCTAATCGCAGCTTCACTTGTTCCACCGGTTCCATCCGCTACTCCCCCTTTGACAGATACAGGCCCTTTTCTTCGATATACCGCTCCACCGCTTCCGGTACCATCCCCCGCAGCGGGACTCCCTGTTTGCGCGCCTGCCGGACCATGGTAGAAGAAACCGGCACCACGCGGCAGGGAACAATTTCCCCTTTTGCCCCAAGCGATTCCAAAAACTGCAAATGCTCCCGTAGTTGTTTTTCTTCTCCTTCTTGGCGTGCACCCGCCACCAAAAAAGCCCGTTGGAAAATCTCACAAGCGCAATACCAGTTCTGCACCGTCAAAAACATGTCCGTCCCCATCAGCAAAAACAGCTGTGCGGAAGGAAAAAGGCTTCCCAGCTCCCGCAGGGTCTCCACTGTATAGCTGTTGCCTTGCCGGCGCAATTCCAGATCACAAGGGCAAAACCGCGGGTCAGACTGGGCCGCCAGCCGGCACATGGCAAGGCGGTGTTCCCCGCTGGCCAGTTCCGGCGCCCGTTTGTGCGGCGGAATCGCTGTGGGAATCAGCAATACCTTGGGGATTTCCAGCGCGTCGGCAAGCTGGGTACACAAAGAAAGATGCCCGTTATGCACCGGATTAAATGTACCGCCAAAAATCCCCAATTTTTCCATTTGTTTATCCCCTTAACTCATAAATCGGTTTGTTCGGATTGCGTTTGAACAGGATAAATCTGGTTCCGATCACCTGCACAATTTCCGCGCCGCATTTTTCCGCCAGCTCCTGCGCAGCCTCCCGGGCGAACAGGGGGGCATTTTCCAGCACGCGCAGTTTGATCATCTCCCGTGCTTTGAGCGCGTCGTTGACCTGTTGCACCAGCATATCGCTAATGCCGCCTTTGCCAATTTGAAAAATCGTTTCCAATCCATTGGACTGGGACCGCAAAGCGGCCCGTTGCTTACTGGTAATCAAATCGATTCCTCCCTTTGCTGCGCTCCCTGTAGTTCCTGCAACCGCCGCAACGCCTGGGCAAACTGCCGCAGCGCCTTCCCGCGGTGGCTGATGGCGTCCTTCTCTTCATCCTCATATTGGCCAAAACTGCGCCCATCGACATAAAACAGCGGATCGTAACCAAACCCGTGATCGCCGGATGGCGCCGTGCCGATAACGCCGTCGCAGGTTCCTTCCGCCGTCAGTTCCCGGCCGTCCGGAAACACACAGCAGATGGCGCACACATACCGGCCCGTCCGCTGTTCCGCTGGAACCTGTTCCAGCTCCCGAAGCAGCTTGCGGTTATTCTCCTCGTCGCCTTCTCCGCTGTAACGCGCCGAATAAACCCCCGGCGCACCGCCCAGCGCATCCACGCACAACCCCGAATCATCTGCAATCGCCGGAAGCCCGGTCAATTTCATTGCCGCCTCCGCTTTGAGCCTTGCGTTCTGTGCAAAGGTACTGCCCGTTTCCTCTACGTCGAACGCCACTCCCAGCTGCTTTACGCTGACCGCCTGCAGACCCATCGGCTCCAAGATCCGCTTAAACTCCCGCAGCTTTCCTTCGTTGCCTGTCGCAATGACAAATTTCATTCTTTCGCCCCGCTTTGCTCTTTTTCAAATAACGCGTCCACAAATTCCCGCGCGTCAAACGGCTGCAGGTCGTCAATGCCTTCGCCCACGCCAATATACTTAATCGGCACGCCCAGTTCTTCTTTGATGGCAATCACCACGCCGCCGCGCGCAGTCCCATCCAGCTTGGTGAGCACAATACCGGTAAGCCCGGCGGCATTGCGAAACTCTTTTGCCTGGTTTAACGCGTTTTGCCCGGTGGTTGCATCCAGCACCAGCAAGAACTCTGTGGCGCAGCCCGGCGCTTCCCGCCCGATCACTCTGGAGATCTTGGCCAGCTCGTCCATTAAATTCTTCTTGTTGTGCAGGCGGCCGGCCGTATCGCAAATGACGACGTCCATATGGCGCGCTTTGCCTGCGGTAATGGTATCGAACACCACCGCCGCGGGATCCGCCCCCTCGGTATGCTTTACCATATCCACCCCAGCGCGGTCCGCCCAGACCTGCAGCTGGTCAATGGCCGCCGCACGGAAGGTATCCGCCGCGCCCAACAGGACTTTTTTTCCTTTCGAAGTCAGATCGTAGGCCATTTTCCCAATGGTCGTCGTCTTGCCGACCCCGTTCACCCCAATGACTAGGATGATCGACGGCGTGGTGGACAGATCCAGCGCTTCGCCGCCCTGCATCATCTCCACAATAATCTGTTTGAGCAGCTCCCTTGCCTCGCCGGTATCCCGGCAGCCGGATGCTTTTACCCGCTCCCGCAGCTGGTTGACAATTTTGTCGCTCACCGTGGCGCCCACATCGCTCATGATCAGAATTTCTTCCAATTCCTCATAAAATTCCTCTTCGATTTTATTGCTGCTGAACAAATTGTCCAGGTTTTTCAGCATTCCTTCTTTTGTCTTATTGAGGCCGGCCTTTAATTTTTGAAAAAAGCTCATATTCGTTTCCCCTTCTATCTTTCTTTGATCCCAAGCTGATCTTCGATCTGGGAGACTTCCAGGGTTAAGATCTTGGAAACCCCTTCTTCCTGCATGGTGACGCCGTACAACACGTCGGCATGTTCCATGGTACCGCGCCGGTGGGTAATAGCAATAAACTGGGTATGCTGGTTCAGCCGCCGCAGATACGCTGCGAATTTATTGACATTTACATCATCCAGCGCCGCTTCAATTTCATCCAGCAGACAAAATGGCGCCGGGCGGACTTTCAAAATCGCAAAATAGATTGCAATCGCCACAAAGGCCTGTTCCCCTCCGGAAAGCGCCGCCAGATTCTTGATGATCTTGCCCGGCGGCTGAACATAGATTTCAATGCCGGACTCCAGCACGTCTTCCCCTTCGGTCAGTTTCAGCTGCGCTTTTCCGCCACCGAACAGGTCGGTGAAAATTTCGGCAAAATGCTTGTTGATCTGCTGAAAACTGGTGGTAAACAGCTCCCGCATCTGTGCGGTCAGATCGTGGATCAGCTGCTGCAGTTTTGTTTTGGACCGCTCCACGTCGCCGATTTGCGTATCCAAAAACGTATACCGCTGGGAAACCTGCTCATACTCCTCAATCGCTTCCACATTGACCGTACCCAATGCGCGGATCTTGCTTTTGATCTGCGCCAAAGCGCGATTTTCTTGGTTGAGATCCTCCGCCGGCCGGGCGATCTCCTCGGCCTGGGAGCGGGTGATTTCATATTCGTCCCACATCTTGGAGATGATGGTGTCGTACTCCTTTTGCACCGCCAGGACTTTGTCCTCCATGCGCAGCAGCTCGCCGGCGTATTTTTCTTTCTGGATCAGCAGCTCCTTTTCTTGCTGCCGCAGCCCGGTGGTCTGCTGCTCAACCTGCTGGCGCAGCGCGGACTGCCGGGCAATCTCCTCTTGTTTTTGTCGGATCTGGTCCTGTTTCGCCTGCGCATCCTGCTCAGCCGCCGCAATTTCTTCCCGCAGCCGGTCGTTTTGGGCGGTCAGCGCCAGAATCTGATCCTGCACCGAGGCGATCTGTTTTTCCTGTTCCTGCCGGCGGGCCTGCTGTTGGGCAATGGCCTGGTCCAGCAGCGCGATTTCCTGCCGCACCGACAGCATTTCCAACTGGGCCGCGTTCCCCTGCTGGACGGATTGTTCCTGTTGTTGCCGCAGGGAATCCCCCTGTTGCTGCATTTGCAGGATTTCATTCTGCAGGCCATCGCACCGACCCTGTAACGCCGCCAGCGCCTCCTCTTCTTCCTGCCGCTGCTGCTTCAGCGTGGCCATCTGCCGCTCCAGCTTTTCCTTTTGCTCCTGTGACCGGCTTTGATCCGCCTGCAAATCCGACAGCATGGCGGCAAGACGCTTCTCTTCCGATTGATACCGAATCTGGTCCTCCTGCGCGGTCCTTTGTTCGCTCTCGATCCCGGTCAGCTGTGCCTGCAGCGCCGAGATTTCCTGGTGAAGCGCCGCCAGAGACTCTTGCCCAGCCATCGCTTTGCGCTTGTTTTCCCCGATTTGCCGCTGCAACGTTTCAATTTCGCCGCGGCGGCTGAGAAGCCCCGTGCTTCGGTTGGCCGATCCGCCGGTCATGGACCCGCCGGCATGGATCAGCTGCCCGTCCAACGTCACAATGCGGAATTGGTAGCGGTAATGTTTGGCGATGCGGATGCCTTCCTCCAAATCCGTCACCACCGCAATGCGCCCTAAAACAGACTCCACAATTTTCCGGTATTGCTCCTGGAATCCAACCAGCTCGGACCCAATCCCCACAAATCCTTCCCATTGATCCAGGCCCTGAACTAACAAGCGACTTCCCTTTACAGACGTCAAAGGCAAAAAGGTTGCCCGCCCCGCATTGCTTTTTTGCAGCAGTTGGATGGCCTGTTTGGCCGCCGTTTCATCATCCACGACAATATGCTGCAGTGCGCCGCCTACTGCGGTTTCCACCGCCGTCAGATATTTGGCGTCCACCGTCAGCAAGCTTGACAGCGCCCCATGGATTCCCCGCAAGGCACCGCTTTTGCCTTGCTTGAGGACGTATTTCACACTTTGGGCAAAGCCCTCCATGTTGCGTTCCAGCTCTTCCAATAAAACGACCCGCTGGGTTTGCTCTTTTGTTTTCAGTTCGATCTTTTCCTGTTGATCCGCCAAAACCCGCTGTTTGTCCAGCCGGGACTGCAGTTTCATCTGAACGCCTTTGGCCGCGTTGGCCAAGCTTTGTAGCGTATCGTCCAATGTCTCCAGCAGCGAACGGCATTCTTCCCTTTCCTGCTGCATCTGAGCGAATTTGGCTTCTTTTTCTTCTTTTCCCTCTTCCAGAATCCGTTTTCGTTCTTCCGCTTCTTGCAGCAATTCCTGTTTGGCGGACAGCAGCACCTTTTTCTCCGAGATCGCCAAAGACAGGCGGGCTTCTTCCTGCTTTTTTTGATCCCATTGTGCCTGCCAGCGTTCGGATTCTTCCCGCAGCGCATCTTTTTCCTGCTCTTTTTCCTGAAACCGGCAGCTGGCCTGGCGCTCTTTTTCTTCCAGCTCCTTTTTTTGCTGCTCTTGTCGCGCCATGAATTGGGAAAACGCCTCTTTGGAATCCTCGGAGGATTTTTGCTCCTCCTCCAGCGTCTGGACGGATTTTTCATTGTGGGAAATGTCGTTGCGCAGCACAGCGATCTGGGCGCCGGCGGAAGCGATTTGCCCTTCCGTCTGCGCGATTTCCACCCGCATCTGCTCAATGGCAACCCCTGCCTGCTGCATCTGCCCAAAAAGCGATTCCAGCTGCCCTTCCAATTTTTCGAGTTCTTCTTCTATTTTGCTTTGTCCCAAGCGGCTGACGGTTTGCTCGTCCGACAATGCCCGCAAACGATCCGTCATCTGCTTTAACTGAGCGATCCACAAAGACAATTCCAGCTGTTTTTTCTGCTCCGCCAGCGCAAGAAACTGCTTGGCTTTTTCCGACTGCTCTTTCAGCGGCCCTACCCGGGCTTCCAGCTCGGTCATAATATCTTTCAGACGCAGCAGGTTCTCCTGCGTCTGCGCCAGCTTCCGCTCCGCCTCGCTTTTGCGGTAGCGGTATTTGGAAATTCCGGCGGCCTCTTCGAAAATCTCCCTGCGCTGCGTGCTCTTGGCGCTGATGATCTCCGCGATTTTCCCCTGTCCGATCATGGAGTATCCGTCCCGTCCCAGGCCGGTGTCCATAAACAGCTCGTGGATATCCCGCAGGCGGACCGCATTGTTGTTGATGCGGTATTCGCTCTCCCCGCTGCGGTACAGCTTGCGGGAGATGGCGATCTCATCGGCATCCACCGGCAAATCCCTGTCCTCGTTTCCAATGGTCAAGGTGACCTGGGCAAACCCCATAGGCCGGCGCAGCTGCGTCCCGCCAAAAATCACGTCTTCCATTTTGTCGCCCCGCAGCGTCTTGGAGGACTGTTCCCCCAGAACCCAGCGAACCGCATCGGAAATATTGCTTTTTCCGCTTCCGTTGGGACCGACCACAGCAGTCAGCCCTCTGCCAAACTCCAGTTTTACACGGTCCGGGAAAGATTTAAACCCGTTGATCTCCAGATATTTAAGATACATAAACACGCCCCTATCTTATCACATCTTCGGAAAACCGCTTACATTCCTATATCTTAATAGTTTCTTGCATTGCTGCAAACACTATAAATTCTTAAAAATTTTCCTATCTTAACTTTGAAACGGTGTAAAATGGTTTAAAATAAGACGTTTGTCATTTTACGCTCAAAAGTCTGAAAACTGCTGTAGCTAAACCATTTTACAAGATCTTGAGCGTACCGCAGGGAACCTGTATCAATACTTTTTGTCTTTTATCGCCTTTGCAAAAGCCCCATGGTAACACGAAAATGACGATGTCCCATAATATTGGAGAGAACTTTCATAGGAACATCGTATCGAATGTGCTTTCTGCGCCGTTGTTGCGTTTACGGCCGTTATCTGTGCAAAGAAAGATCCACTTCTCGTCAGGACATTCGCGTGCGCCGTTTTGTAATAAGCGGCTTAGGATCGCTTCGTTTTTTCCATGATACGGATTCCGATTTCTTTCAAATGAAATCGGATATAGCCGGATATTATTATACTATGCCATGCCCTCTTTTTCAAATATTTTTCAATCTGCCCGCATTAGCGAATCTTGCCACTGTAAATGCAAATAGATTGGCTATCCTCCTTATTGCATGCAGACGACAGTTCTTTTCTCCTTCAAAAGTTCATGAATATAGGACCCTGTCCCTATTAACGGATACCGCTACGTTACCTTTGGAATTTATATTGAAACCGATATAAAAAAGCAAAGCGGATTGACGATATCTGATAAGGTAGAAGTAAGCGTAAAAACAGCCGGCGACTTGTCGTGATAAAATGTCTCTGCCAAACTATAAAAGTCTGAGGAAGTGCAGGCCCTGACGACCCAGCAATACCGCTGGCTAATGGATGGGAGGGACTGCAGACAGAGCGGCCACAGGCCAACAAAGCGGTGGCCGGCCTGAGCTCAATATAATACTGCAAAGCATTGAAAACACTGGATTTTTGTCTCGTCTTGCGGTGTTATTTTCTTATGAAAAATGAGAAAATACTGCCGCAAGCATCCCGGAAATGGTGAATATTTCACGGACGGAATAGGAAGAGGGAAAGCTCCAGAACCAATGCTTCTGGAACATCTCGGTCTTGCCAAGAAGCAGCACAGTTTGGGGGCGTCCTCAGAGCGCTTCCGGGAGGGTCTGATGGACCAGCTGTCTCTTTTCATGGCAAACAAGGCGGAAAACTACGCCTACGGAACCAGAAACGCCACAGCGGAGCAGGTGGCGGTAAAGGCCCATGCCTGCAAGCAGCAGAGCGGCAATGTGCTGGAGGGGACCTCCCAATGCCGGCCTCCATCTCATTGCCTGTGCGCTGAGATGGAGGCCTTTTTACGCCGTTAGCTTTGACGCTTGCGTGTTACAGGAGGTCTGTTAGCTGGTTGTGAGATAGAAAAATAGGGCAGGATTTCTCTGCCCTATTTTTCTATCTATTATTTTAAATACCATTTCTTATTATAATTTTTTCTAGTTTTTATTGTTTAATTTATATCCAAATTCAAATTGTTCCATTTGTTCTTTTGTAAAGGTTCGATAAAAAAATCTTTTCCTAATTTTTTGACAAAAGAATACTGTACCCTAGATTCTGAAACAAAAGGGCAGTCAAAAAACATAGCCGTCCTAAAAAAGTCGTTAAAACCAGTTTCCCTATTCATCATTATATTAAGAAAATTATTAAAGATCCAGGGATCGGTTTGCGGATAGCACTGGGGAATCGAAAGCAAATAAGCTTCTGCGGGGCAATGTTTTATCGAGGGACTTACAATAGGTAATTGCATTATACATTCTCCTATTTTTGCGTTTGAAAAATGGTTCGTACCATGTCTTCAATATCCGGATGAGAAATAGAAAAATCGGTTATCACATATGTTTGATTCAATCGAGAAATAATCTCAGCGACTGAAATCTTATGGGGATCATATTTAATGGATAAATGATGCGAATCTGTTACCGATATTTGATAATGCGGATTCTGCGGTACAGTCGTTTCGCAAATTTGCGCGTTACATGTGACAGTTATGACTGATTCGTGTGAAAAAATTTTTTTAAATTCTACGATGGATCCATCAAAAATAAGGGTACCATGAGAAAGAATGATCAGACGATCACAGATTTCCTCCAAGTCTTTCATATCATGAGATGTCAACAAAGTCGTCACGTGGGACCGACGATTTCTCTCTTTGATAAAATCACGAATCTGATGTTTTGCTAAAACATCTAATCCAATTGTCGGCTCATCCAAAAAAAGAATATCGGGATTGTGCAACATGGATAAAGAAATTTCCGCTTTCATTCTTTGTCCCAGACTCAGTTGCCTCACGGGAGTTTGGAGATATCGTTCCATATCCAACATCTCAATAAATCGGGAAACATTGTTCTGAAAAACATCATCGTCAATCTGATAAATTTCTT
>CALWNU010000029.1 GCA_944382905.1 uncultured Clostridia bacterium
AGGGGGCGGATCTTGCGCTGATGCAGGACGACGGACCCGGCGGCACGGCGGAAGAATTCGCCTTATTGGGCCTTCGCCTGTGGCAGGGGATTTCCCGCAAGCAGGCCCGGCAGCGCCATCCGGATTATGACTGGGACCGCTTTTGGCAAAACGCCCAGCCCATGGTCCGCGCCGGCTATTTGCGGCAGGATGGGGACCGGCTGGGCTTTACCCCCGAAGGATTTTTGGTCTCCAATACGATTTTGGCGCGGATTCTTTAAAAAAGCTGAAAGAGGCTTTGTTTTCCACTTGTTTTTCCTTTTATGGTGGAAAATCCCGCTGTTGCCCGGCAATTTTGAAAAGGAATTGCTTTCCAGCAGCCTTGCCTGTATAATAACACTATACCTCTAATCCCGGACCGGCCGCACAGGATCGGTCCGACACAAAGAAAGGATGAAACCCATGTACGCAGATTTATTGCCTACCATCGACTTTGTCGCCAAGTACGACCCGGAACTGGGCGCAGCCATGCAAGAGGAGCTGGCCCGCCAAAGAAGGAATATCGAGCTGATCGCTTCCGAAAACCTGGTCTCCCCGGCTGTTATGGCCGCCATGGGTTCGGTTCTCACCAATAAATACGCCGAAGGTTATCCCGGCAAGCGCTATTACGGCGGCTGCCAGTGCGTGGACAAGGTGGAAACCCTCGCCATCGAGCGGGCCAAAAAGCTGTTCGGCGCGGAACATGCCAACGTCCAGCCCCATTCCGGCGCCCAGGCCAACTTCGCGGTGTATTTCGCTTTGATTAAGCCCGGAGACACGGTGCTGGGCATGAACCTGGCCCACGGCGGGCATCTGACCCACGGGTCCCCGGTGAACATGTCCGGCATGTACTATCATTTTGTCCCCTACGGCGTGGATCCCCACACCGGCAAAATCGACTACGATGAGCTGATGCGGCTGGCCATGGAGCACAAGCCGAAACTGATCGTGGCCGGGGCTTCGGCCTATGCGCGGTCCATTGATTTTGCCAAATTCCGCCAGGTGGCCGACGCCTGCGGCGCCTACCTGATGGTGGACATGGCCCACATCGCCGGGCTGGTGGCCGCCGGGCTGCACCAGTCCCCGGTGCCTTACGCCGACGTGGTCACCACCACCACCCACAAGACCCTGCGCGGGCCCCGCGGCGGTTTGATCCTGTGCCGGGAAGCGCTGGCCAAACAAATCGACAAAGCCGTTTTCCCCGGCACCCAGGGCGGCCCGCTGGAGCATGTGATCGCCGGCAAGGCGGTCTGCCTGGGCGAGGCGCTCAAGCCGGAATTCAAGGAATACCAAAAACGGATTGTGGAAAACGCGGCGCACCTGGCCCATTGCCTGACCGAAAAAGGGTTCCAGCTGGTGGGCGGCGGCACCGACAACCATCTGCTGCTTTTGGACCTGCGCAATATGGGCGTCACCGGCAAGGAGCTGGAGCGCCGGCTGGATGAAGTGTACATCACCGTCAACAAAAACGCCATCCCCGACGACCCGGAAAAACCCTTTGTCACCAGCGGTATCCGGGTAGGGACCCCCTATGTGACCACCCGCGGGTTCGGGAAGGAAGAGATGGAGCAGATCGCCCGGTGGATCTGGCTGGCCGCGACGGATTTCGAAGGTTCCGCCGATCTGATCCGCAGCGAGGTCAACGCCGTCTGCGCCAAATTCCCGCTGTATGAATAATCCGCGGCCAAACGGGTCCCGGCGCAAAGCCGCCCGCGTTTTCTTCTGGTGCGCCGTGGCGGCCGTCCTGCTGGCGGCAGGGTTTCTCGTCTTTGCGCTCAACCATCCGGAATGCGGCACCCCGTTTGGCCTGCCCCTTCGTTTGGCCTGGATTGGCTACGGGCTGTACCTGGCGGTCACCGCTTTGCTGTTCGGGCTGTCCGCCTGGCTGGGCCATGCGTCCAAGAAAAGCCAATAAACAAAGCGCTTTCCGTTCCTGTGCGGGAACGGAAAGCATTTCCATGAAGAACAAAGGTTCTTTTCGGGAGGAAAAATTTTCTGTCCGAAAAGAAAAAGAGAGAAAAAGGAGGCGTTCCCATGGCGGCACCTTTGGCGGACCGGATCCGCCCGGAACAACTGGACGATGTAGTGGGCCAGCCCCATCTGCTGGGGCCCGGCGCGGTCTTGCGGCGAATGGTGGACGCAGGGCACATTACCAACATGATTTTTTACGGGCCTTCCGGCGTGGGGAAAACCACCGTGGCCCGGATCATCGCCAAAAAAACCGGCAAAACCCTGCACAAGCTCAACGGGACCAGCGCCAGCGTGGCGGATATCAAGCAGATCATCAGCGGGCTGGATACCTTTGAGGCCATGGGCGGGGTGCTGCTGTACCTGGACGAAATCCAGTACCTGAACAAAAAGCAGCAGCAGTCTCTGCTGGAATTCATCGAAAACGGCCAGATCACCCTGATTGCCTCCACCACGGAAAACCCCTATTTTTACGTGTACAACGCGATTTTGAGCCGCTCTACCGTGTTCGAGTTCCGGCCGGTGGACGCCGTGGACATCGAAAAAGCGGTGCGCCGGGCCTTTTCCTTCCTGGAACAGGAAAGTCAAACGCCGCTGCAGCTGGAAGACGGGGTGGTCCAGGCCATTGCGCTGGGGTGCGGCGGCGACGTGCGCAAGGCCATCAACGCAGTGGAAATGTGCGTGCTGTCCGCCCCGGTGCAGGACGGCGAGCGCCCCATCACCCTGGACGCGGTGGCGCAGGTCTCCCAAAAAAGCGCCATGCGCTACGACCGGGACGGGGACGCCCACTATGACATCCTGTCCGCCTTTCACAAATCGGTCCGCGGCTCGGATGAAAACGCCGCCTTGCATTACCTGGCGCGGCTTTTGGTCGCCGGAGACATCCTCTCCCCCTGCCGGCGGCTGTTGTGCATCGCCGCCGAAGACATCGGCCTGGCCTGGCCCCAGGCGATCCCCATCGTCAAAGCCTGCGTGGACAGCGCGTTGCAGCTTGGCCTGCCGGAAGCGCGGCTGCCGTTGGCTGACGCCACCATCCTGTTATGCACCGCGCCCAAATCCAACGCGGGGGTCCTGGCCATCGACGCGGCCATGGACGACGTGAAAAAAGGCAAAACCGGCGACATTCCCGCCTACCTCAAGGACAACCACTATTCCGGCGCGGCGTCGCTGGGGCGGGGTCTTACCTACCACTACCCCCATCCCTTCCCGGGGCACTATTATCCCCAGCAGTACCTGCCGGACGAAATCCGGGACCGGGTGTACTACCAGTTCCAGGACAACCGCACCGAACAGGCTGCGGCGGCATACCGCAAACAGATCCTTTCGTTATGGGAAAAAAAATAGCGCCCTGTTGTTTTGCGCTACGAAAAAACCGGCCCAGCACGGGCCGGTTTTTCTATTGGGTTCTTACCACAATACGCAAAGCAAAACGGGAAGGAAGATCGCCGGCAAAAGATTCATGATCTTCAGCCGGGTCACCCCCAATAAATTAAGCCCCAGCCCGATGATCAGCACCGAGCCCACGCAGGTCATCTCCGCGATAACCATCTCGCCCAAAAACGGCGCCACAACCCCTGCCAGCAGGGTGATGCCGCCCTGGAACACCAACACAAACCCGGCGGCCAGCAAAACCCCCGCTCCCAAAGAAGATGCAAAAACCAGCGAAGAAACAAAGTCCAGCATGGATTTGGTAAACAGCATCTGATGGTTGCCGGTCAACCCGCTTTGCAGCGCGCCCACAATGGTCATGGCGCCCACGCAGAACACCAGGCTGGCGGTGACAAACCCCTCTGCAATGCGGGCGCCGCCATCCTCTTGGGAAAACCTCCGGGCGACCCAGCCGCCCAGCCGCTGGATTTTCCCGTCCAGGTCCAGCCAGCCCCCGATCAGGGCGCCAATCACCACCGACAGGATCATTTTGAGAGAATCCTCCCCCTCCAGCGAGCCGGTAATGCCGATTGCCAGCGTACACAGTCCCAGCGCCTTCATCAGCCCGTCGCTGAGCTGCTGGGGGATCCCTTTTTTCACCAAAAGCCCGATGGACCCGCCGGCGAGTACCGCCGCCACATTGACCCAAGTTCCCAACATCTGCTTTTCCCCTTTTCTTTTTCCCGGCCAAACAATCCGCCGGGCCTTTTCCAAACAAGATTCCTGTTCCAGTATACACGCCCTGTCGCGCGGGCACAAGCGCAAAATCACCGGTTGCCGGCTGGAATTTAACAGAAAATTCACAAAAACGAACCAGCTTGTTTGACAATTCCACAAAGAAAGAGATACAATAAAACAGTATCGGGCTTTTGGCCTGGAAAGCGGCTTGTTTGCCGCGAGGAGGGATGATAGCATGGGTCTTTTAGAGAAAATTTTCGGCACCTATTCCCAACGGGAACTAAAAAATATTCGCCCCATTGTGGATCAGGTCCTGGCGCTGGAAGAAAAGTACCGGGCCATGTCCGACCAGCAGCTGCAAGAACAAACCCCCGCCTTGAAAGCGCGGCTGGCTGCAGGGGAAACGTTGGACGACATCCTGCCGGACGCATTCGCCGTCTGCCGGGAAGCGGCGGACCGCGTATTGGGGATGCGGCCGTTCCCCGTCCAGGTATTGGGCGGCGTGGTGCTGCATCAGGGCCGCATTGCGGAAATGAAGACCGGCGAGGGCAAAACGCTGGTGGCTACCCTGCCCGCTTATCTGAACGCGTTGGAAGGAAAAGGCGTCCACATCGTCACCGTCAACGACTATCTGGCCAAGCGCGACTCGGAATGGATGGGTAAGGTATACCGGTTCCTGGGCCTTTCGGTGGGGTTGATTATCCACGATTTGAATGCGGACCAGCGGCGGGAAGCTTACGCTGCCGACATTACCTATGGCACCAATAACGAGATGGGCTTTGATTATCTGCGGGACAATATGGCGGTCCGCAAGGAAAACCAGGTCCAGCGGGGCCATCATTACGCCATCGTGGACGAGGTGGGCTCCAGCCTGGTCGACGAAGCCCGGACGCCGCTGATCATTTCCGGGCCGGGCGCCAAATCCACTGACTTATATCAGCTGGCGGATCAGCTGGTGAAAAAAATGCGGTTTGTCAAAGTCAAGGAACTGGACGCCAAAGAAGAACACGACGATGTAGACGGCGATTATATCGTGGATGAAAAGGCGCGGACCGCGACCCTCACCCCGGCGGGGGTGAAAAAAGCGGAAGCGTTTTTCCAGATCGAAAACCTCATGGACATGGAAAACGCCACCTACCTGCATCATGTCAACCAGGCCATCAAAGCCTACGGCATCATGCACCGGGATATCGATTATGTGGTCAAGGACGGGCAGGTGCTGATTGTCGACGAATTTACCGGCCGGATCATGATGGGGCGGCGGTACAACGAAGGGCTGCATCAGGCCATTGAAGCCAAGGAAGGGGTTAATATTCAAAAAGAATCCCAAACCCTGGCCACTATCACCTTCCAGAACTATTTCCGCATGTACCACAAGCTCGCCGGCATGACCGGTACCGCCATGACGGAAGAAAGCGAGTTCCGGGAAATTTACGGGCTGGACGTCATTGAAATTCCCACCAATAAGCCGGTGCAGCGCAACGATTATCCCGATGTGGTGTATAAAACCGAGCAGGGCAAATTCGACGCGGTCATCGACGATATTGCCGCCTGCCACGAAAAAGGCCAGCCGGTGCTGGTGGGTACCGTTTCCATCGAAAAATCGGAACGCCTGTCCAAAATGCTCAAACGCCGGGGCATCCCCCATGAAGTGCTCAACGCCAAACACCATGAAAAAGAAGCGCAGATCGTGGCCCAGGCCGGCCATTTCGGCGCGGTGACCATCGCCACCAACATGGCGGGACGCGGTACCGATATCGTGTTGGGGGGCAACGCGGAATACGCCGCCAAAGACCAGCTGCGCAAAGAGGGCATGACCGAGGAGATGATCCTGGAAGCCACCGGGTTCGGCGAAACCGACGACCAGGAAATTTTAGACGCGCGGGCCCGTTTTGCCCAGCTGATGGAGCATTACAAAGCCGAGTTTGCCCCCCAGGCCCAAAAGGTCAAAGACGCTGGCGGGTTGTATATTATCGGCACCGAGCGGCATGAATCCCGCCGGATTGACAACCAGCTGCGGGGCCGGTCCGGCCGCCAGGGGGATCCGGGCGCTACCCGGTTTTATCTGTCGCTGGAAGACGACCTGATGCGGCTGTTCGGCGGCGAGCGAATCTACAATATGATGGATTCCATCGGGCTGGACGAACATACCCCCATCGAAAATAAAATGCTGTCCAACGCCATTGAAAACGCCCAGAGCAAGGTAGAAGGCCGCAACTTCGCCACCAGAAAACGGGTGCTGGAGTACGACGACGTCATGAACAAGCAACGGGAAACGATCTACAAGCAGCGGGCCAGCGTATTAAACGGCGAGAGCTTGAAAGACACCATCCTCAAAATGACCGAGAGCACCATTTCCGACGCGGTGGACCTGTTCTTGGCGGATGACGAGAACAAGGAAGACTGGAACCTGAAAGGGCTGAAAGTCCATTTTGGCGGCTGGCTGTGCAGCGAAGAGGACTTTGTCTACGACGGGCGGCAGCTGGACGACGTATCCAAGGCCGATATCCGGGATACGCTGATCCGCCGGGCAAAAGAACGCTATGAACAGCGGGAAGCGGAATTGGGCAGCGACCTGATGCGCGAACTGGAACGGGTGGTGCTGCTGCGGAACGTGGATACCAAATGGATGGACCACATCGACGCCATGGACGAACTCAAACGGGGGATTTCGCTGCAGGCTTATGCCCAGCGTGATCCTGTGGTGGAATACCGGATGGTCGGTTCCGACATGTTCGACGAGATGGTGCAGTCCATCAAGGAAGATACGGTAAAGATGATGCTGACCGTGCGGGTCAGCCGGGAGGCGCCCCGCCGCGAGCAGGTGGCCAAACCCATGACCGCTTCTGCCGGCGCCAGCGACGGGACCGTGAAAAAACAGCCGGTCAAGGTCGGCAAAAAGGTGGGCCGCAACGATCCGTGTCCTTGCGGCAGCGGCAAAAAATACAAACACTGCTGCGGCAGATAATAAGTCCTCACAAATCGGGTCCTGACGGGCCCGGTTTTTTTGTTGCGCCGGACCGGCCGCGGTCCCCCCTTCCCAAAACGGCGGACCCTGTGGTATACTAAAAGCGGAAAGGCGGGAAACCATGATCGAAATCAAACAAGAGCAAGAGCGCGCCATTTTGGTGGCTGTCGATACCGGCGCATACGACGCGGCGGTCTCCCTGGACGAATTGGGGGAATTGGCGCAGACCGCCGGCGCCGTTGTGCTGGGGAAAATCAGCCAAAAACGCCCCGCCATGGACAAAGCCACCTGCGTAGGCAGCGGCATGCTCGAACAAATCAAAGGCCAGGCGGCGGCGCTGGACGCCAACCTGTTGATCTTTGACCACGAGCTGACGGCCAGCCAGCTGCGCAACATCGAAGACGCCGTGGGGATTGCGGTGGTGGACCGGACCACCCTGATCCTGGATATTTTCGCCCAGCGGGCCCGCAGCCGGGAAGGCAAGCTGCAAGTCGAGCTGGCCCAGCAAAAATACCGGCTGCCCCGGCTGATGGGACAGGGGACCGCCCTGTCCCGATTGGGCGGCGGCATCGGGACCCGCGGCCCGGGCGAAAGCAAGCTGGAAAGCGACCGGCGGCATATCCGGCGGCGGATTGAATCGCTGGAAGAACAGCTGCGGGAACTGGAACGGCAGCGCAGCACCCGCCGGGCGCGGCGCAAAAAAGACGGGATTGTGTCTGTCGCCATCGTCGGATACACCAATGTGGGGAAATCCACCCTGCTCAACGCCCTGACCCAGGCAGGGGTACTGGCGGAGGACAAATTGTTCGCTACCCTGGATCCCACCGCCCGGGCCCTGACCTTGCCGGATGGGCGCTCCGTCATGCTCATCGATACGGTAGGGCTGGTACGGCGGCTGCCGCACCAGCTGGTGGAGGCGTTCCGCTCCACGCTGGAGGAGGCGGCGGACGCGGATCTGCTGTTACATGTCTGCGATATTTCCAGCCCGGAAGCGGAAGACCAGATCCAGGTGACCCGCCGGCTGCTGGAAGAACTCGGCTGCGCCGGGACGCCGATGGTGACGGCGTTCAACAAATGCGACAAACTGGTCCAGCCGCCGGTACCCATCGGCGCGGGAAACGTGCTGATCTCAGCCAAAACTGGGTTCGGCCTGGAACGGCTGCTGCAGACGATTGCCAAGGCGCTTCTCCCCAGCCAGGTGCGGATGCAGCTGCTGGTCCCCTACGACAAGGCCGCGCTGGCCGCCGAAATCCGGGCGGATGGGAAAATCTTTTCGGAAGAGTACACCCCCGACGGGCTGCTGTTGGACGCGCTGGTCAGCAAACGGATCAGCTGGAAATTGGAGGATCTGCAGACAGGCGGCTGAAAGCCGCCGGCTTTGTTCTACCGCGGGAGCAAGGATCCGTAGCGTTTTCATTCACAAGCCGATTTTTATTTTTTAATTTGTAAAGCAAGGTGAGATTGTGAATGAAAAGCAAAAACAGGAACAGTTGATTTTAAAAATATCCCTGTATGCGGGAATCTTGTTCGTTGTAGTAGAAATCCTCATGTCGTTGTGGAGCAATTCCCAGGCCATTTTGATGGACGCGGTTTTCGACGCCGCTGAACTGATTGTCATTGGCCTTTCGTTGTTTTTGACCCCGCTGTTTTATCAGCCGGTCAGTGAGAAAAAGCCCTATGGCTATGCCCAGTTTGAATCGGTTTTCATCATTATCAAAGGGTTTATGCTTATTTCCGTCACCCTGGGACTGATTACCAACAATATCCAGATCATCCTGCAAGGCGGGCGGCATTTGAATTACGGGCTCATTTCCATTTTCGAGTTTTTATTGGCGTTTTTTAGTCTTATGGTGCTTTTCATCATGCACCATTTTCACAAGAAGGTCACTACCCCCACGGTGGAAGCGGAAATCTACGGCTGGAAGGTGGACTTTTTGTGCGGGATCGGGATCTCGGTGGCGTTTTTTGCCCAGTTCTTTTTGTCCAATACGCCGGTGGACCGGATTTCCCCTTATTTTGACCAGATTGTGGCCATCGTCATTGCCCTGTTTATGCTGCCGCAGCCGGTGAAGATGATCGCCGATGCGTTCCGCAGCATCTTCTTGTTCGCGCCGAAAGAGGAAGTGGTGCAAAAGGTCAAGGAGATTTCCCATTCCATTTTGGATGTGTTCCAGTATACGGGAACCTTTTATGACGTGGTGTATACCGGGCGGAAAATGTGGATCTCCATTTATTTCAAACCCAAATGCGACGTACTTTCCATTACGCTTTTGCACGAGGCGTATCATGAAATTTATGACGCCTTGGGGCGGGAATTCGACGACTATTCCCTGGAATTGGTCCCGGAACTAGATGATCCGGGAAATTCGCCGGACCTGGGCGCGGTTTGATCCGCTGGAAGCCCCAAATAAAACGCTCTGTATTTTTCCAAAATAAAAGCGCCGGGCAGGATGGTTCCTATCCCGGCGCTTTGTTTGGCCAAAATGGTCTGCAGCCGATTACAAAAGGCACTCCAGCTGGCAGTCAAACGGTTCCTCTTTTACATGCCGCGGATGGTAGACCTGCGCTTCCACGCAGCCCATCTTCCGGTAAAAGGCCTGGCTTTCCACCGCAGAATGAGCGGAAAGGTACAATTTTCTCGCCCCTTTTTCTTTGGCCCACGCCTTTGCCGCCAGAAAAAGAGCGGTTCCCACCCCCTGGCGCCGACATTCTTCCGACACATGGAGGCTGGACAGGTCCAGATAGCGCTGCTCGCCGCCGAACAGCCCCGCTTCCACCGATACAAAGCCCTTGAGCTGCCCTTGGCGAAAGGCGGCGCAGACCAAACCGCCGCTGGCAGCGGTGTGTTTTAGGTCGCAAACCAGTTTCTGGTAATCCTCCCGGGACCAATCGTCCACAAAGGGATCTTGCCGGACCACCCATTTCCCCTCTTCCTTTCGCCAGCATTTTGTAACCACCTGGCGGCGGTGAAACTGGGAAAACAATTCCAAGGTAATTTCCTGTTGTGCCAAAATGCGGTACTCCACCGGCAAAACACCTCCTTTCTTCGATCCGCGTCCGGTTGTGCAAAAAAGCGGCGGGACGAAAGTCCCGCCGCCTTTTTCTAACTGGATACAACCGCTTGGGAAAACCGCGGATCAGTCAATTTCGATTTTCGAATACAGCGGTTTGTTATCGTCTTCCACTTCCACCTTCGTACGGTTGGGCGTCACGTCCTGCGGAACATATTTTTCTTTCGGCTGGCGTTTTTCATATCCGCCCCGGCCGCCCCGGCCGCCCCGGCCGCCCCGGCCGCCTCTGGACCGGCCCCGGCCACCGTGTTCCGATCCCTCTTCCCGGCGATAGGGTTTCTTCACCGGGTTGGTGCTGCTGATGACCACCCGGCGGGACGGTTCTTCCCCGATGGAAGAAGAAGTGACCCCTTCCATCCCCTGGATGGTGGCGTGGATGACCCTTCTTTCATATGGGTTCATCGGCTCCAATGTCACGCTGCGCCCTGTCCGCGCCACCTGGCCGGACAATTTTTTCGCCAGTTTTTCCAGCGTTTTTTCTCTTTTTTCCCGGTAATTGCCGCTGTCCACCACAATGCGGTAATATTCCCCTTCCAGGCGGTTGGCCGCAAGGCCCGCCAGATACTGCAGCGCGTCCAGCGTCTCGCCGCGGCGCCCGATCAATACGCCGAGCCCTTCGCCATTCAGGGTGATTTTCGCGCAGTTTTCGCTTTCTTCCACGTCGATCTGGACCTGGTCTAAGCCCATCCCATGGAAAATGCTCTGCAAATACTCCACCGCGCACTGGGCTTTGGACTGTTCCACATAAACCCGTACCTTTGCCGGGGACGCCCCCAGCCCCAAAAATCCTTTTTTCGGCAGGTCGATAATTTCAAACTGCGCTTCTTCCCGGGAAACGCCCAACTGTTCATACGCTTTTTCCAGCGCTTCATCGACTGTCTTGCCAGTCGCAATTACTTCACGATTCACAATGCAACCTCCAATCCAAACAAAAAGGATTTATTCCTCATCCTCTGTATAAACATCCCCGTATTTTTCCGCCATGCGCCGCCGGGCTTCCGCGATTTTTTTCGCGTTGAGTTCCTTGGCGCTCATGCTCTTTTCTTGTTCCGATTCATCCAGCTGGGATCCCTGCGCCTTTTTCTCCTTGAGCAGGCGCCGTTCTTCCCGCTCTTTTTCCTTTTCCGCTTCTTCCGCAGCTTTCGCCGCCTCTAATGCCGCCGTGGGATCGTATTTTTTATGCAGCACCGCCGTCTGCCCCATGGTCAACACGTTGGACAGCAGCCAGTACATGCCGACGCCCGCCGGCACCTGAAACGCAAACCACAGCGAAAACAGCGGCATAAAGTACATCATGCCTTTCATCATCCCGCCGCCGGCCGCGTCGCCCATGGTCATTTTGTTCTGCCGTTGGGCCTGGATGGAGATGAGCAGCGAGGTCACGCCGGACAGAATCGGCACCAGCAGAAGGGGGATATAAACCGACAGCGGCTGCCCATTGGGCGTCAGCGTCGGCGTCTGCGCCAAGTTGACCCCCAAAAAGGAAAAGTTGATGGCCTGCGCCTTTTGAATAAAGTCCGCGCCCAGCTCACTCCAGGGGGCGGGATCCGCCTGGATGGCGTGGATCATCGTGATCTGCGAGGCCATGGTATTGCCGGTGTTCATTCCCAGGCTCGCCAGGATTTCCGTCGCCTTTTCGATAATCTCCGCGCCGGGCCGAATAATATGGGTAATGGGCTTATAAATAACGTCGATCATCCCGAACAGGATGGGGAAGCTGATCAAGGAAGGAAGACAACCGCTCATGGGGTTGTAATGCTCCTTTTCGTACAGCTTCATCATCTCTTCATTGAGCTTTTCTTTGTTGTTTTTATATTTGCGCTGCAGCGCATCCATTTGCGGTTTGAAAATGGCGGTTTTCATCATGGATTTCTGCTGTTTGATCGCCAGCGGAAGCTGCAATGCTTTGGTCAAAATCGTAAACAGGATCAACGCGAGCCCATAATTTTGCACAATCAAATAACAGACATACATAATCCAGCCCAGCGGCCAGCCGAATACCGTATAAATAAAATTCATTCCTCGTCCTCCGTTTCCAGCATTTCGAAGTGTTCATCCATTTCCGCGTTTCAAGGCCTCGAAGTAGTAGGAGGAGCGGCCTTATCCCTTTTTCCGTTTGGAAAACCAGGTAAACTCTTCCGGCACCGGGTCGATGCCGCCGGGGTGAAAAGGGTGACAACGCAGAATGCGCCGAAGCGCCAAAATCCCGCCCTTCCATGCACCGAAGCGTTCTATGGCCTGCAGAGCATAAGAAGAGCAGGTGGGATAAAATCTGCAGGTGGGAACTGGCTTGATCCTAGACAGATATTTCCGGTACAGCCGGATCATCCACAGCATCCCTTTTTTGATCATGTTCCATCAGTCCCAGCTTTTGCAGATGTTTTTCCAAAACAGGCGCGATGGTAGTTGATTTCGCAAGGGGCGTTTTGGCCCGCGCGACCAAAACAATGTCATAGCCTTTTTTCAATTTTTGCAGTTGCAGCGTGTTCCACGCCGCGGCAATCACACGCCTTGCCCTGTTTCGTTTGACCGCATTCCCTACTTTTTTGGATGCGGTAATGCCGATGCGGTTTTCGCCCATCCGGTTTTTCACCGCATAGGTGACCAGCAACGGATGCGCCGCAAATTTTCCCTTCCGATAGGCCCTTTGGAAATCACGGTTTTGATTGAGTTTGACAACTTTCATCCGAATTCCCGCCTTCTCCAACAAAAAACGCCTTCTGATCAAATCAAAAGGCGTTTCCTTTTTTGGTATGATGTCCCAAGCCGGCCGAAAAATACGGCACATAAAAAGAAAGACCACATTGGCATGTGGTCAACCCCCTTTTAGTAGGAGAGACGCGCTCTTCCTTTGGCTCTTCTGCGTGCCAAAACCTTACGCCCATTTCTGGTTGACATTCTCTTGCGAAAACCGTGTTCTTTTTTTCTTTGCAGCTTTTTGGGCTGGTATGTTCTGAACATAAATGTCCCTCCTTTCGAGGCTAACCTTGCAAGAATATAGTATATCTTACCTGGACTTGTTATGTCAATATCCAAACCAAAAAAAACATGGAGAATCCGGCGTCCGGCGGCTGTTTTTTTCCGGTTTGCCCCGGCCGGGCGGGACTGGGATCCCGCCGAACCTGTTTTTCCCCCGTTTTGATTGCCGGGCAGGACGGCGGCCCAATATACTATTATAAATATAGTTTCTTTCATCGGTGGAAAACCTTGAAAACTCAGTCCTATGTATGGTATAATTTTGGAGTAATTTGTTGTGGAAAAAAAAAGTTTTTTCCAAATTTTCCACCTGTTTTTCAACCTTGAGAACGGAGGGACTGACTCTCGATGGAATCCTTACAGGAAATCCTGGACCTCGTTTTTCAAAAACTCCAGGAAAATATGAATCCCACTGCGTACGCCGCGTGGATCAAAGGAATCGAACCGTTGAAAATGGAAGGTTCGACCGTCTATCTGCAGGTACAAACCCAATTCAAACGGGACCAAATCATGGGGCGCTATCTGGACCTGATCGCTTCCTGCTTTGAAGATGTGGTAGGCTTCCCGGTAGAGGTGGTCATCCAATACAAATTCAGCGATTCCTCCCTTTCTACCCCCAGCCCGGTACCTTCCTTCCCGCCGAAATATACGCCGGAAGAAATGGAAAAAAACAGTTCAGGCGGGGATTATGACTATACGTTCAGTACCTTCATCGTAGGCCCCTCCAACAAGTTTGCCCATGCCGCGTCCCTGGCTGTAGCCACCAACCCAGCGGGGGCGTATAACCCCCTGTTCATATACGGCGGGTCCGGGCTGGGAAAGACCCACCTGCTTTATGCCATTTCCAACGAAATTGTCAAAAACCGCCCGGGCACCAACGCCATTTATATCAAAGGGGAAGATTTTACCAACGAGCTGATCGAGGCCATCAAATCGGAAACCACCATGGCGTTTCACAACAAATACCGCCAGGCGGACGTGCTGTTGGTGGACGATATCCAGTTTATCGGCGGCAAGGACCAGACCCAGGAAGAATTTTTCCATACCTTTAACACGCTGTACCAGGCGGAAAAACAGATCGTGCTGACCTCCGACCGTCCGCCCAAGGAAATCAAAACCCTGGAGGACCGGCTGCGCACCCGGTTTGAATGGGGGCTGCTGGCGGATATCCAGCCGCCGGATTTTGAAACCCGCATCGCCATCATCCAAAGAAAAGCGGAACTGCTGGACATCCACGTGCCGGACGAGGTCTGTGAGTACATCGCCAACAAGCTCAAAACCAACATCCGCCAGCTGGAAGGCGTGGTCAAAAAGCTTAAGGCTTACAAACTGTTGGCGGGGACCCCGCCGTCGGTGCTCATTGCGCAAAACGCCATCCGGGAAGTGCTCAACGACCAGCAGCCTGTCCCGGTAACGGTGGAACGCATCATTGCGGAAGTGGGAAGGACCTGCGGCGTTTCCTCCCAGGACATCCGCTCCAACAAACGTTCTGCCACCATCTCCTCCGCCCGGCAGGTGTCCATTTACATCGTGCGGGAGATCACCCAGATGTCCATGGCGGCCATCGGCGAGGAATTCGGCGGGCGGGACCATTCTACCATCGTCTACGCCATCCAGCAGGTGGAGAAAAACATGAAAGCGGATTTCCGGTACCGGGAAATGGTGGAGGATATCATCAAAAACATCCAAAATACGTAAGTTTCCCCGGTTTCCACCATTCCACCATCCACCGCTTGTGGAAAAAGAAGCAGGTTCTTTGGTATTTTCCTCTTTTTTCACTGAGTTTTCCACAATATCTCCACTTTCCCCATGCTTTTTGGTGGGAAACCTTTGCGGCATTTTCTTTTTTTCACTTCTTCACAATTTTCCCACCGACCATTCCCCCTGCCCCCATCAGGGACAAACCGCACCAGAATGCGGCGTTAGGCCGTTTTTTCACAAATCCACGGCCCCTACTACTAAGACTAAATTTTATATTCTCTCTTCAATGGATCTTTCCCATTGATGTGACTTGTGGAAAAGGAGTGTGACTTCATTGAAGTTCAGTTGTTCCCGTCCGGAATTATATGAGATCGTTTCCAACGTGTCCCGCGCGGTTTCCGGTAAGACCTCCCTGGCTGTATTGGAAGGCATTCTCATCCGCGCCAAGGCGGACACCCTTTCTTTTTTGGGGTATGATCTGGACCTTGGCATCTTTGCCCAGATGGGCGCCAAAGTAGAAGAGGAGGGAGAAATCGTCCTATCTGCCAAACTGTTCGTGGATATGATGCGGCGGATGAACGGAGAGACGGTTTCGATCCAGACCGACGAAAAATATCTCACCGAAATCAAAAGCGGCGCCACCGAATTTACGATTTTAGGGATTCCTTCGGACGAATTCCCGGAAATCCCTTCTGTCCAGGAAGAACAGTCGATTTGCCTGCCGCAGCACCTACTAAAAAGCATGATTGATCAGACGCTGTTCGCCATTTCCACCAACGATGCCAAGCCGGTCCATACCGGTTCTTTGTTCCAGCTGTCTGACCGGCAGCTGCGGGTGGTCTCGGTGGATGGGTTCCGCCTGGCGCTGCGCCGGGAACAGGTGGCGGCGGAAGGGGAAGCCCAGTTTATCATCCCGGGCAAGACGCTGTCTGAAATGAGCAAGCTTCTGTCCGAAGAAGAGGAGCAGGAAGCCAAATTATACCTTTCCAAAAAGCATGTGGTGATCCAGATCGGCCAATACCGGGTAATTTCCAGGCTGTTGGAAGGGGAATTTCTCGACTACCAGGCAGCCATCCCCCAGGGGGGGAATACCACGGTTACCGTAGGGGTGCGCCCGCTGATCGACAGCATCGAGCGGACTTCCCTATTGATTTCCGACCGGCTGAAAAGCCCGCTGCGGATTCATTTTGAACAAGGGCAGATCAAAATGTCCTGTTCCACGGCCATCGGCAAAGCCTACGATCAGCTGGAATGCCAGCTGGAAGGGGACGAGGTGGAAATCGGCTTTAACAACCGCTATATGCTGGAGGCGCTGCGCGCCGCCGGCTGCGACCAGGTCAAACTGGTGATCAGCGGGCCGCTTTCGCCGATGAAGGTGCTGCCTATGGAAGGAGACAGCTTTTTGTTTTTGATTTTGCCGGTCCGGCTCAAAAGCGAGATTTAAGCGGAAAGAGGGAATACCATGGCGGAATGCAGGATTTTCCCGATCCGGACGGAATGGATCCGGCTGGATCAGTTTTTGAAATACTGCGGGCTGGCGGAAACCGGCGGCCACGCAAAGGAAATCGTAGAAGAAGGGGCGGTTTCGGTCAACGGGGAAGTTTGCACCATGCGCGGGAAAAAGCTGCGTCCCGGCGACCATGTGCAGGTGGACCAGTGGGATCTGGAGGTCGGTACCTTTGAAGGTTAACCAGCTGGAACTGGAGCAATTCCGCAATATGGAGTCGTTATCCTTTTCGCCTGGGGCGTCGGTGAACATCATCTACGGAGACAACGCCCAGGGCAAGACCAACCTGTTGGAAGCGATCTGGCTGTTGTCCGGGGCAAAAAGTTTTCGCGGGGCCAAAGACGGGGATCTGATCCGGTTCGGCGCAGGCCGGGCCCGGGTGGAAGCGGCGTTTGACTGCCAAGGGCGCCGGCAGCAGGCGAAGATTGTGTGGGACGGGAAAAAAACCGCCTGGCTCAACGATATTTTGCAAGAATCGGTCAGCAGCTTTGCAGGGATTTTTACCGCGGTGGTCTTTTCCCCGTCTCATTTGGGGCTGGTCCGGGACGGACCTGCGGTGCGGCGGAAGTTTTTAGATACATCCCTGTGCCAGATCCTGCCGCGGTATATCGGAATGATCGGCCGGTACCAGCGGATTGTACTGCAGCGCAATACCCTGCTTAAGGATATCTCCCGCGCGCCGTCTTTATTGGATACGCTGGACGTATGGGATGAAAAACTGGCGGCGCTGGGCGGGGCAATCATCCGGATGCGGATGGAATATACCCGCCGGCTGCAGATCCAGGCCAACGAAATTTACCACGGGATCTCCATGGAAAAAGAAGATTTTTCCATTGCTTACCGCCCGGCGGGGCTTGCGATCCGCCCGGGGCAGGATCAGCAGGAAATCGCCGGGCTGTTGCGGGAGGCGCTGGCCCGTGGCCGGGGGGAGGACCTGAAAAGCGGATTCACCCTGACCGGCCCGCATCGGGACGATTTGGAGATTACCATCGACGGACGCAGCGTTCGCGCATTCGGCTCCCAGGGGCAGCAGCGCAGCTGCGTGCTGGCGTTAAAATTAGCGGAAAGCCGCTGTATCGGGGAATTGCTGGGAGAAAACCCCGTGATTTTATTAGACGACGTCATGAGCGAGCTGGATCAAAACCGGCGGGATTATTTGCTCAACCATTTAAGCGGAAACCAGATTTTTATTACCTGCTGCGACAAAGGGTATTTTTCCCGGTTGGAACAGGGCAGCATTTTCCATATGGAAAACGGCAAGCTTTCGCAGGAATGAGGGAACAACAGGGTGTATTTGCATTTGGGACAGAACGTGGTGGTGCGTACCTCCACCGTCATTGGAATTTTTGATATTGAAAACACCTCCTTGGGGAAGATCACGCGGCAGTACCTGGCAAAAGCGCAAAAGGCAGAGAGGGTGATCAACGTATCGGCGGACCTGCCTAAATCCTTTATCGTCTGCCAGGAAAAACAGGGGGTTTTTGTCTATTTGTCTCAGATCTCCCCAGCGACCTTGCGCAAACGGACCAGCTTTTTAGAGGGGCTGGCGAATTTATAAAAACAGCGTCGTTTTTCCAAGCGGCGTTTGGAACAACGGCGAAAGCAAACAAGAAATCCTGTCTGGAGGGAACAAGCTTGGAACAAAAAAATCAAACGCCAGCATATGACGAAAACCAAATCCAGGTATTGGAAGGGCTGGAAGCGGTTCGTAAACGGCCGGGCATGTACATTGGTTCTACCGGCCCCAGGGGTCTGCACCATCTGGTCTATGAAATCGTAGACAACGCCATTGACGAGGCGCTGGCCGGCTATTGCGACTTAATCACCGTAGAAATCCAAAAGGGCAACGTGATCCGCGTTACCGATAACGGCCGGGGGATCCCGGTGGGGATTCAGCCGAAAATGGGGATCCCGGCGGTTACGGTGGTCTTTACCATTCTGCACGCCGGCGGGAAATTCGGCGGATCCGGCTATAAGGTATCCGGCGGGCTGCATGGGGTGGGCGCTTCGGTCGTCAATGCGCTGTCCACCTGGCTGGAGGTCAAGGTATCCGACGGCAAGCACATCCATTATCAGAAATTCCAGCGCGGCAAGCCGTTGGCAGACTTGAAAATCATTGGGGATACCGACAAAACCGGTACGGAAGTGACCTTCTCGCCGGATCCGGAAATCTTCGAAGAATTGGAATACGATTACGATACCCTGCTGACCCGCCTGCGGGAACAGGCGTTTTTAAACGCCGGGGTCCGCATTTTGCTGCGGGATCTGCGGGAGGAAGAGCCCAGGGAGAACGACCTGTGCTACGAAGGGGGCATCCGGTCCTTTGTGGAGCATATCCACAAGCGAAAGGGACTGGAAGTGCTGCATCCCCAGGTGATCTATCTGTCCGGCTCCAAAGGAACGACCACGGCGGAAATCGCCATGCAATACAATGAAAGCTACAACGAACTGGTGATGTCCTTTGCCAACGATATCCATACAGTGGAAGGCGGCACCCATGAGCAGGGGTTCAAGACCGCGCTGACCCGGGTGTTCAACGAATACGCCAGAAGGCATAATTTCCTGCGGGAAAGCGACAAGAACCTGACCGGCGAGGACGTCCGGGAAGGGTTGACCGCCATTATCTCGGTGAAATTGGAAAACGCCCAGTTCGAAGGGCAGACCAAGGCCAAACTGGGCAATACCGACGTGCGGGCATTGGTAGACGGGATCGTCTACGAAAAGCTGGGGACCTTCTTTGAAGAGAACCCGGCGGTGGCCAAGATGATTTTCGAAAAATCCCTCAACGCGGCCCGGGCGCGGGAGGCGGCCCGGAAAGCGCGGGAATTGACCCGCCGCAAATCGGTGCTGGAGGGCAGCCAGCTGCCGGGCAAACTGGCAGACTGTTCAGACCGGGACAACACCTATACGGAAATCTATATCGTCGAGGGGGATTCGGCCGGTGGATCCGCCAAGCAGGGCCGGGATCGCCGGTTCCAGGCGATTTTGCCTTTGTGGGGCAAGATGCTCAATGTAGAAAAAGCCCGGATCGACAAGGTCTATGGCAATGATAAATTGATGCCGGTGATTACCGCGCTAGGCTGCGGGATCGGCCAGGATTTCGACGTGAAAAAAATCCGCTACGGAAAGGTCATTATCATGGCGGATGCGGATGTGGACGGGTCCCATATCCGGACGCTGCTTTTGACCTTCTTTTTCCGGTTTATGCGTCCGCTGATTGAAGAAGGCCACGTTTATCTGGCGCAGCCGCCCCTTTACAAAGTGACCCGCGGCAAAAAGGTCCGCTATGCGTATACCGACGAGGAGCGGGATGTGGCAATCCAGGAATTGTACGGAACCGACGACGTGAAAAAGGACGTCCAGCGGTATAAAGGCCTGGGCGAGATGGATCCGGAACAGCTTTGGGAAACCACCATGAACCCGGAAACCCGGATTATGAAAAAGGTGGAAATGGAAGACGCGGTCCGGGCAGACGAGACCTTTACCATCCTCATGGGTGACAAGGTCGGCCCGCGCAAGGAATTTATCGAGGCAAACGCCAAATACGTGGAGAACCTGGATATTTGACGGGCCGCCTGCCCGGACATCCGCCAGGGCAGCCTGTTGGGGGGATTTGTTTGGAAAAACCGGCGCATACCCTGTCTTTTTTGTTCAGCTATCCCCAATACCGGGATTATTATCTATATTGCAGCAGCCAACGGCATCCGGTGTGGCTTGCCCCGGAATGGTTTTTGGGCGCCGGCGTTTTGTGTGCCATTCTTTCGCTTTTGTGCCGCGGCGGGGGAGCCGGCGGCCTGGTGGGGAACATTGCAGCGGTGGCGGCCATGGTTTGGGTAGGGCTGTATTTTGTAGTCCGGCTCGGCTGGCTGATGCGGGTATCCCATAAAACCAGGCAGCAGTGGCGACAGGCCATGCTCGGTGACCGGCAGACGCAGATTCGGCTGTACGACGGGTATTTTACCGTCCATTACCCGACCTTTTCGTTCGACGGGCAATATGAAGAAATCCGGCGGGTGGACCATACCCACCGGCTGGTGATCTTCCATCTGGCCAACGGCGCCATGATGCCGGTTCCCCATGAGCAGTACGCCGAGCAGATGTCTTCGTTTCTCCGGCAGCGGCTGGACAATCCCGCCGCGTTCGGACCGTTTTAACCGGGAAAAAATCTAATTGGAAAAAATAGAATCGGAAAGCGCAAACAGCGTTTTCCAGGCCAAAGGGTGAATAACATGAGTGAAGAGTTAAACAGAGTGATACAGGTAGACCTGGAAAAGGAAATGAAGGAATCCTACCTTGCCTATTCCATGTCGGTCATCATCGGCCGCGCCCTGCCGGATGTGCGGGACGGGCTCAAGCCGGTACATCGGCGGATCCTGTATACCATGTATGAAAACGGGCTGTCTCCGGATAAGGCATACCGCAAATCCGCGGATACGGTAGGTTCGGTATTGGGTCGGTACCATCCGCATGGCGACGCTTCGGTGTACGACGCCATGGTCCGGCTGGCGCAGGACTTTTCCATGCGCTATCCGCTGGTGGACGGGCACGGCAACTTCGGTTCGGTGGACGGCGACCCGGCGGCGGCTTACCGGTACACGGAAGCGCGGATGAGCAAGATCGCCATGGCCATGCTCACCGATATCGACAAGGATACGGTGGACTTTATGCCCAACTACGACGACCATCTGCAGGAGCCGGTGATGCTGCCCAGCCGGTTCCCCAACCTTTTGGTCAATGGATCCACGGGGATTGCCGTGGGCATGGCGACCAACATCCCGCCCCACAACTTGGGAGAGGTCATCGACGCGGTTTGCTGCATGATCGACCATCCGGATGCCACGCTGGATGAGCTGATGGAACATATCAAAGGGCCGGATTTCCCCACCGGCGGCATTATCATGGGCCGTTCCGGGATCCGGGCCGCCTACGCCACCGGCCGGGGCAAGATCGCTTTGCGGGCGCGAGCGGAAATCGAAGAACATCAAAACCGGATGCGGATTATCGTGACCGAAATCCCCTATATGGTCAATAAGGCGCGGCTGATTGAAAACATCGCGGGCCTGGTCAAAGACAAGCGGATCGACGGGATCAGCGATTTGCGGGACGAGTCCGACCGGGACGGGATGCGCATTGTCATCGAGTTAAAACGGGACGCCAATGCCCAGGTGGTGTTAAACCGCCTGTACAGCTTCAGCCAGCTGCAGGAAACCGTAGGCGTGATTTTGCTGGCCATCGATGGAAAGCAGCCCAAAGTCATGACCCTGCAGGAGATTTTGCGCAGCTATCTGGATTTCCAGTTCCAGGTGATTACCCGCCGGACCCAATATGAACTGAAAAAAGCAAAAGAGCGCGAGCACATTTTAGAGGGGCTGAAGATCGCGCTGGATTCTATTGACGAGGTCATTCAGCTGATCCGGGCGTCCAAAGACCAGCCTGCCGCAAAGGTGGCGCTGATGGAACGGTTTGGCCTGTCCGACGTCCAGGCGGCGGCCATTGTCGCCATGCGGTTGGGGCAGCTGTCCGGGTTAGAGCGGGCCAAGATTGAAGATGAGTTGGCCGCCATCCTGGCAAAGGTAGCGGATCTGGAAGACATCCTGTCCCACGACGGGCGGGTGTATGCGATCATCAAAGAAGAGCTCAATGCCCTCAAAGCAAAATACAACGACGAGCGCCGGACGGAAATCCAGTCCGTTTCCGGGGAAGTGGATATCGAGGATCTGATCCCGGTAGAGGAGTGCGTTGTGACCCGGACCCATTTCGGCTATGTCAAACGCCTGCCCGCCGACGTGTACAAAACGCAAAAACGCGGCGGACGGGGCATTTCCGGCATGACCCGCCGGGAAGAGGATGTGGTAGAGGATCTGTTTGTCGCTTCCTCCCACGATTATGTCTGCTTCTTTACCAACCGGGGCAGGCTGTTCCGCCTGAAATGCTATGAGATTCCGGAGAGCTCGCGGACCGGGAGGGGCACCAACATTGTGAACCTGCTGCCGCTGGAACAGGAGGAAAAGGTCCAGGCGGTTTTGAAGGTATCGGATTTTGCCGACGACCGGTTTTTGGTCATGGTGACGAAAAAAGGCGTGATCAAACGCACGGAGCTGTCTGCCTACCGCAATGCGCGCAAGTCCGGGCTCATCGCCATCCATTTGGATGAGGACGACGAGCTGGCCTGGGTGCGGGAGACGTCCGGCTCCAGCGAACTGCTCATCGCCACCCGCGACGGGATGGCCATCCGCTTTAACGAGGCGGACGCCAGGTCCATGGGCCGTACCGCCAGAGGAGTGAAAGCCATCAGTCTTGACCCGGGGGACGAAGTCATCGGCATGGCGCGGATCCGGGAAGGGGCCACCCTGATGACCGTGACGGAAAAAGGGTCCGGCCGGCGGACCAGCTTTGACCAGTACCGGCTGCAAAGCCGCGGCGGCAAAGGAATCCGCAATTACAAGGTCACCGAGGAAAAAGGGCATGTGGCGGCAGTGAAGGCCGTCACCTCCGACGACGACGTGATTATGATTACCGACGACGGGATCGTCATCCGGATCAATTCGGACGACGTGACCATGCAATCCCGGTACGGCAGCGGCGTCCGGGTGATGCGGGTGCCGGAAAACGGGAAGATCGTCACCCTGGCCCGGGTACCGAAGGAAGAAGAGGAACCGGATTCACCGGAAGAAGGGCAGCCTTTGGATTTGGAAAAAGCGGAAAATCCGGATTCGGTGCAAGAGAAATTATCCCAGGCGGTCCAGGAATTTGCAGATTTTGCCATGGAAAAACAAGAAGAAGACCAACCGGAAGAATAAAAAACAGGTGCTTTTCCTTTTTAGAGGAAAAGCACCTTCTTTTCTCGCGCAGCCGGTCAGAGGATCATGGCGGCCAGCAGCATTTCAATGAGCCTTGCGTAAATGGGTTCCAGCTCTTCGATGGGAAGCGGGTTTTGCCCCCGGCCGATTTCAATGGTAAAGCCCGGCCGGCGGAAGGCTTGGATAAACCAGTCCTTGAGTCCGCCGTGGCTGGCGGTGCCGGTGGGGGTGGCCAGGGTATAGCCGCTGGAAGAAGCCAGCACCTGGGCGATGAGCTGGGCACGGGGCGGGGTGTGGTCTCCGTACCGGTAGTAAATTTCCTCGCCCTGGGAATGAAACGCATAGAGCTGGCGGACCGGCTGGGTGCGGATCCACCGGCAGATGGCGCGGGTTTCCGGCTCGCTTTCCGGCGCAGGGCCGCCGTATTTGCCGGGGCCCGGCCCAAAAATGCCGGCCTGCCGTTCCGCTTGTTTGCACAGGGCAAACCCTGCGTCGAAATTGTGGTTGAGGTCCACGCCATGCGCGTTGGCCTGCCAGCGGGAGAAATCCCCGCCGGACCAGGCCAGCAGCTGCCGCTGGAGTCCCGGCGCCGCGGCGAGACCCTCCAGCGCGATGGCAATCCCGTCCGGATTGAGCGCCGGGATGACCACAAGCCCATGGTGATCCAGCGCTTTTTTCACTTGGATATCCGCAAGCGGGCGGTTTTGTGCTATACTGGTCATAAGGTCGTCCAAAAATCGGAATAAGAGCAGACAGGTCAGCCATTCCTGCCCGTGGACGCCCCCGACAAACAGCGAGACCTTCCGGGGATTTCCAAGGCGGACGGCGTAAATCCCGCGGCCCAGCACCGAGCGGCCGATGGGGAAGACCGCGGACTGCTTGCCGTCACAGACGGATTGATAGGAGAGCATTTTTTCCCGGATCCGGGGAAAGGTGGGCGGGTTGGCGTAAAAGGACGATTCCATGAAACGATCACCTCACTGCAATTTCTTTTTATTATATGAGCGGGTTCTGCAAGGATATTTCCGCTGCGTTGTCCTTTTGAAAGGTTTGGCATTTTCTGCAGAAAGGGGTACAAGACAACATGCAACATACCGAAAAAACCATTGATTCCACCCGGATTTTTGAAGGGCGGGTGGTCCGCCTGCGCAGAGACACGGTGGAGTTGGAAAATGGAAAGCAGACGTTCCGGGAGGTCATCGACCATCCAGGCGGCGTCAGCATTTTGGCGCTGGACCAGGACCAAAATGTCTTTTTTGTCCGGCAGTTCCGCTATCCGTTCGGGCAGACGCTTTTGGAACTGCCCGCGGGAAAGCTGGAAGCGGGGGAAACCCCGGCAGAATGCGGAAAAAGGGAGCTGCGGGAGGAAACAGGTTGTACCGCCGGGCGGTTTGAGTCCATGGGAAAGCTGATCCCTACCTGCGCGTATGATACGGAGGTCATCCATCTGTTTTTTGCGTCAGACCTGACGCGAGGGCAGCAGCATCTGGACGAAAACGAGTTTTTGTCGGTGGAGCGAATTCCGCTTGCAAAGGCGTTGGATATGGTGTTAAACGGGGAAATTATCGATGCAAAAACCCAGATCGCCCTGCTCAAATACCAGGCTTTGCGGGAAGCGGGGCGGATCTGATCATCCGCAAGAAGGAGGAGTTATGGAAGAAAAACGTTCCTTTGCCCTGGGCAAAAAAGATTGGATTGTGATTGGTATTTTGCTTTTGGCAGCGGCAGGCTGCTGGCTGTTTTACCGCGCCGCGCATCAGCCGCCGGAGCAAACGAATCTTGCGGTGATTGCCATCGACGGCAAAGAAGTGCTGCGGCTCAACCTGCTGGAGGAGGAGGACCGGATCCTTTCCCTGGAAGAAGTATATGGCGTGCCGGTTTCCTTTCAAATTGAAGATCACCGGATCCGATTTGTGAACGTGACCTGCCCGGACCATATCTGCGAGAACGCGGGGTATCTATCTATGGAGGGGCAGACGGCAGTATGCATGCCCAACCGCACCTCGTTGAGCATTTACGGCGAGGAAGGATAGGAAAAGGTTTTTCAGCGATTTATTTGTATTTTTATCCAAAAAGTCATGGACAAAACGAGTAAATCTGTAGAACTTTTGTCAATCCCTTCCCTCTTTTTCAAAAATATGGTATACTGATATCCAAATCGGTGTATTTGGCCAGCAGGAATGGAAAAGAGGAAATCATGAAGCAAAAAGGGACGATTGTCATGGCCGTCTCCGGAAAAGGCGGCGTTGGGAAATCCTGCCTGACGGTGACGGTGGGAAGAGAATTGGCCCGGCTGGGGCAGCGGACGCTGCTGGTGGAAATGGAATTGGGGCTTGGCGTATTGGACGTGATGCTCGGGCTGGAACGGGGCGTTTGCTGTTTGGCCGACTTGTTGGACAGCAGGTGCGACGCAAAGGATTGCGTGATGGCGGTGCCGGGGGAACCGGGGCTGTGGGCGCTTTTGTCTGTCAACGAGAAAGATTTTGTCTATGATCCGGCGGTTTTTGCAGAAAAAATGGACGAACTGGCCGGATCTTTTGATTGGATTTTGATCGAGACGCCGCCGGGATATGGTTCTTGGTTTGCCGCAGCCTGCCAGGCAGCGGACGAGGCGGTGATTGTGGCCACCCCGGACCTGCCGTGCCTGCGGCAGGGCAGGGAAGTTTCCGACCTGTTGGAGGATTGGCCGTCGGTCCGCCAGCGGCTGATTGTCAACCGGCTGGACAGCAAGCGTTTTTGCGCCTGGCGGCCCATCGCGAATCTGGATGTGGCCATCGACCAGGTGGGCGTCCCGCTGCTGGGCGTGGTCCCGGAGGATGGGCGGCTGTCTTATTGGATCAACGCAGGAAAATCACTGCCGCAGGACAGCGGCGCAAGAAAAGCCTGCCAGCGGATTGCAAGGAGACTGTTGGGGCAGGCGGTGGAATTGGGGATCTAAGAGAACACACAGAAAGGATGATCTTGGAAATGACAATCGCTTTGACAGCGCACGACGCAAAAAAAGAGCTGATGGTCCAGTTTTGTATCGCCTACTGCGGCATTCTCAGCCATCATGCCTTATGCGGTACCGGAACAACCTGCAAAATGGTATCGGAAGCCACCGGATTGGAGATCGTCCGGTTCTTAAGCGGCGAACAGGGCGGGGACCAGCAGATTGCGGCGCGGATTGCCTGCAACGAAATTGACCTGCTTTTGTTTTTCCGGGATCCGCTGACCCAGAAGGAAGAAGAAAACGACCGCGCCCAGCTGTTGCGTTTGTGCGATGTCCATAATATTCCGGTGGCGACCAATATCGCCACGGCGGAAGCGCTGATCCACGCGCTGGAACGGGGCGATTTGGATTGGAGAAATATTGTCCACGCGGGGTAAGGCGGCGGACGGTTTATTTTGCTTGCAAATTTGCCCTGTTTGGGGTATAATCGTGAATTGATCCAGCTGGGTGGATGGCTGGAAAAAGGAAGAAATGTGGATTCGGCGGGAATTTTCCTCGAAACCGGCACAGAGAAGCGCCTCTTGGCTGAAAAGGCGCCGCCAATGGCGAAGGGGAAACCGACACCCGTCTGGCAGGCAGGGGGAACGACCTCGTTTGATAGGAACTGGTAGCCCTGCTCGTTTGACCGGCGTTAACGGTCAAAAAGTGGAGGACAAGCTTGTCCTCAATGAGGGTGGCACCGCGGATGAAACTCCGTCCCTTCCAAGGAGGAAGGAACGGAGTTTTTTTACAACAAGCGGCAAGAAGCCGAAAACAGGATGGGAGGAACGAAAATGGCGATTTTGACCAAGGGGCCGAGAGGGACCCAGGATGTGCTGCCAAGCCAAAGCTACAAATGGCAGTATTTGGAGCATAAAGTGATGGAAATTGCCGGACTGTACGGCTTTCGGGAAATTCGGGTGCCGACGTTTGAGCATACGGAACTGTTTAACCGGTCGGTGGGGGATACCACCGACGTGGTGCAAAAGGAAATGTACACGTTCGAGGACAAAGGGGGGCGGTCCATTACCCTTCGCCCGGAGGGGACGGCCGGGACGCTGCGCAGCGCCATTGAACACGGCCTTTTGGGGGATGCGCTGCCGGTAAAAGCCGCTTATTTGCTGTCCGCCTTCCGGTATGAAAAACCGCAGGCGGGCAGGCTGCGGGAATTCCACCAGTTCGGTGTGGAAATGTTGGGATCTTCCGCCGCCGCCAGCGACGCGGAAGTGATTTCCATGGTGTTTCATCTGTTCCAGGCTTTGGGGATCCAAGCAAAGCTGGAGCTTAATTCCATCGGTTGCCCTACCTGTCGGGCAAACTATCAAAAAGCCCTGTATGAGCATTTTGCCGCCCGCAGGGAAGAGCTTTGCGACACCTGCAAAGACCGCCTGGAACGAAACCCCATGCGGCTATTAGACTGCAAAAGCCCGATTTGCCAGCAAATTGGGCAGGGCGCCCCGGTGATGCTGGACTTTTTGTGCGAGGAATGTACCGCCCATTTCGCGCAGGTCAAAGCGCGGCTGGAAGCCATGGGCATTGCCTATGAAATCAACCCCAAGATCGTCCGGGGGCTGGATTATTACACCAAGACGGTATTCGAGTTTGTCAGCGACAAAATTGGCGCGCAAAGCACCATCTGCGCCGGTGGCCGGTATGACGGGCTGATCCAGCAGCTGGGCGGCCCTGCGCTGCCCGGCGTGGGGTTTGCCATGGGGCTGGAACGGATCCTGATGACCATGGAAGCTTCCGGCAGCCCGTTCCCGGCACAGCCGGAGTGTATGGTGTACCTTGGCAGCATGGGGGACGCGGCCGGCGCCAAAGCCGCCCAGCTGGTAGAGCAGCTGCGGCAGGAGGGCTTCTGGGCGGAATGCGATACCGTGGGCCGGTCGGTCAAGGCGCAGATGAAATACGCCAACAAGCTGGGCGCGCGGTTTTCTGCGATTCTCGGCGACAGCGAACTGGAGTCGGGGACGGCGGATCTGAAAAAGATGGACGACGGGTCGGTGACCCAGATCCGGCTGGACGCCGGTCCGGACGAGCCGGGCAGCCTGGTGCAGGCGGTGTATGCCAGCCGGCTGGACGAGGTGGCCGGGGCGCTGGCGGGCCCGGGGGAAACAGCAGATTCCAAAAATGCAAATAGATAGGAGTGGGATGTGATGATGCAGTCGAGAACCCATACCTGCGGGCAGCTGCGGCTGGAACATGCGGGCCAGACCGTGACGCTGGCGGGATTTATGGAAAATGTCCGTGAAGTGGGAGGCAGTTTGGCGTTTGTGGTCCTGCGGGATTTTTACGGCACCACCCAGCTGGTGGTGGAAGACGCCCAGCTGCTGGCGCTGATCAAGGGGCTCAACAAGGAAACCACCTTGCAGGTGACGGGGGTTGTGCGGGAACGTTCCAGCAAAAATCCCAAGCAGCCCACCGGGGAGATCGAGGTTGTGCCGTCGCAGATCCAGGTGCTGGGCCGCTGCTTGCACCGGGAACTGCCTTTTGAAATCAATCGCAGCCGGGAAGCAGATGAGACCCAGCGGCTGAAATACCGCTATTTGGATCTGCGCAATCCCCAGGTCCGGGACCGCATCGTCCTGCGCTGCCAGGTGGTGGCGGCGCTGCGCAAGGCCATGATGGAGCATGACTTTTTGGAGATCACCACCCCGATTTTGACCGCATCCTCTCCCGAAGGCGCACGGGATTACCTGGTGCCTGCGCGGAAGCATCCAGGGAAGTTTTATGCGCTGCCCCAGGCGCCACAGCAGTTCAAGCAGCTGTTGATGACCTCGGGGTTTGACCGCTATTTCCAAATCGCGCCCTGTTTCCGCGATGAGGACGCCCGCGGCGACCGGTCGCCCGGCGAGTTTTATCAGCTGGATATGGAGATGGCGTTTGCCAGCCAGGAAGACGTATTCTCAGTGATTGAGGACGTGTTCCCGCCGATTTTTGCCCAGTATGGCAGCTACCACACGGCGTCGCAAGCGCCGTTTCGCCGGATCTCCTTCCGGGATGCGATGGAAACCTACGGGACGGACAAGCCGGATCTGCGGATCGACCTGACGGTGCAGGACGCCACCGAGCTGCTGTCCGGCTGCGGGTTTGCGCCGTTTGCCGGCAATGTGGTCAAAGCCATTGTGGTCACGGATTTTACCGGGACCCGCAAACAGATCGACGGGCTGTGCGCCGAGGTGCAGGTGCAGTCCGGCAATCAGGCGTATTGGTTCCGGTACGACGAAAACGAGCAGATCGTCGGCGGCATCGCCAAATTTGTCCAGCCCATCCAGCAGCAGGTGGTGGAAGCGCTGGGGCTCAAACCGGGCTGCTTTGTCGGGCTGACTGCCGGCAAGCTTTTGGCGGCGCAGAAAACCGCCGGCGTTTTCCGCAACAAACTGGGCGCATTCTGCCCCAACCATATGAACAAGGAAACCTATGAATTCTGCTGGATTGTGGATTTCCCCATGTACGAAATCGGGGAAGAAAGCGGCCAGCTGGAGTTTTGCCATAATCCGTTTTCCATGCCGTCTGGTGGGCTGGCGGTGTTGGAACAGGCTCATAACGGGCAGATCGATCCGCTGCAGATTACCGCGGACCAGTATGACCTGGTGGTCAACGGCGTGGAACTTTCTTCCGGCGCGGTGCGCAACCATGACCCGGAAATCATGATCCGCGCGTTTGAGCTGGTGGGGCTGGGCGAAGAGGATGTCAAATCCAAATTCCCGGCCATGTACAACGCCTTTACCTACGGCGCGCCGCCCCATGCGGGGATCGCCCCCGGCGTGGACCGCATTGTCATGCTGCTGGCCGGGGAAGAATCTATCCGGGAGATTATCCCCTTCCCCATGAACAAAAATGCCCAGGATGTGATGATGGGCGCCCCGAGCGAAGTTACACAAGAGCAGCTGCAGGAACTGCATATCAAAATCGAGCTGCCCGAAGCATAAGAAAATCCAAAAAGCCGTCCGTTCCCAAGACTGGGAACGGACGGCTTTGTTTTTGCAAGGCTATAAGGTGGCAAGAAATTTTTCCAGCCGGTCCAGGCTTTGGCGCAGCGCGTCGTCGCTGTAGCAGTAGGACAGCCGGATATACCCGTCCGCGCCGAAACACGAACCGGGGACCGCCGCCAGCTTCGCCTCCCGGATCATCCGCCGGCAGAAGGTTTCCGAATCCAGCCCGTATTGCCGGATGGACGGGAACAGGTAAAAGGCGCCGTCCGGCTTTTGCACCTCCATGCCCATGGCGGCCAGGCGGCCGTACACATAATCCCGGCGGCGGCGGTAGGTTTGGATCATGGGGGCCGGATCGTAATCCAATGCGGCGGCGCAGCCCTTCTGCAAGAAAGAAACCGCCGATACCACCGTATAGGAGTGCAGTTTTGCCAGCTGTTCGATGACAGGCTGGTCGGCGCACACATATCCCATCCGCCATCCGGTCATGGCGTAGGGCTTGGAAAAGCTCTGGACGAGGATGATTTTTTCCCGCAGGTCCTGGCAGCGGGAAAAACTTTGGTACGGCCCGTAGACCAGCTGGGCATACACGTCGTCGCAGAGGACAAACAAATCCCGTTCTTTGGCCGCCTGATACACCGCCTGCAGCGACGCTTCGTCATAAACGGCGCCGGTGGGATTGTTGGGAGAATTGAGCAGGATCGCTTTGGTCCGGGGGCTGAGATGGCGCGACAGATTTTCCGCCGTAATCTGGAATCCGTCACCGCAGGTATCCATGGGAACATAGGTCCCGTAGGACAGCGTGACCAGCGGCTCATACAGCCCAAACGCGGGGGTGGGGACAATCACCTCATCGCCGGGGTTTACAATGCCCCGCAAAGCCAGGAAAAGCGCTTCGGTGGCCCCGACAGTGACGATGATTTCTTCCGGCGCATAGCACACGCCGTTTCGTTCCCGTTCAAAGCGGGAAATGCGCTCCAGCAGGTACCGTTCCCCTACGCCGGGGGGATAGTGGGTTAAATTTTGGTCCAATGCCGCCTTGGTCGCTTCTTTGATCGGGTCCGGGGTGGCAAAATCCGGCTCCCCGATGGTGAGAAACAGGCATCCGGGTTCGGCCTTGGCCATGGCGGTAAACGCCCGGATGCCGCTGGGCTGGATGCGCAGCAGCGCAGAATTCATCTGTTCGACCATCTTGTGGATCTCCTCCCAATCCGCCCCGTATAAGGGCATGGTTTTTGCTCACAGCTGCAGCAGGGACTGGTATAACGCCACGCCCCGCTGCAGTACCGATTCGTCAAAACACAGCCGGTCGGAATGCAGCGGCTGGTCTGAGCCAATGCCGAGAAAGAAAAACAGGCCCGGCATTTGCTGCTGGTAAAAAGAAAAGTCTTCGGCGATTAAGGCCGGCTGTTCCAGGGGGACAAAAGCGCCCTCCCTCAACAGCTGCGCCGCGCGGTCGTACAGGTCGGGATCGTTGACCACCGGCGGATACCCCTCGCTAAACTGTACGGAAAACCGGCAGCCGGTCTGTTCTTGCAGCGATTCCCCAATTTCTGCGCAGCGGCGGGTAATATGGGAAAACGCCTCGTCCTGGAAGGTGCGCAGGGACCCTTCCAGCCGGGTATAATCGCTGACGGCGTTGCGCACCGTCCCGCTTTGCATCCGGCCAAACTGCAGCACCCGGGGCCCAGCGGCGGGCAGTTCGGTTTTGGCCATGTGGTAGGCCTGCTGCAAAAATGCCGCTCCGGCAGCCAGGGCGTCTTTCCCTTCCTGCCATTTGGCGATATGGGCGGCTTTGCCCCAAATTTCTACCGTGGCCTCGCTGGAACGGGCCATCATGGGCCCTTTGCAGGTGGCGATGGTTCCTGCGGGCAGATCCGGCCACAGATGGATGCCGAAGATATGCCGGACCTGCAGCTGGGAAAAGATCCCGCTGCGGCACAGCCGCTGGGCGCCGCCGGTGGTTTCTTCCGACGGCTGGAAGACAAGCAGTACGTTGTGGGGCAGCGTCTGCCGCCGGGCGCTGACCCATTCCGCCAGGCAAAGCAGCATGGCCATATGTCCGTCGTGGCCGCAGGCGTGCATTTTGCCGGGGTGGGCTGATGCAAAAGCAAGGCCGGTATTCTCGGTGATCGGCAGCGCGTCCATGTCGCTGCGAAACGCCACGGTATCCGGTTTTCCCGCATCGAAATAGGCGGCGACGGCACAATGCCCGGGCAAGAAAATCCGGCACCCAAGCGGTTGGAGCTGGGAGAGCAGATATTGCTGCGTTTCGGGCAGCTGGTCATCCAGTTCCGGGATGCGGTGCAGCGCCCGGCGGTGGGCGATCAATCGTTCCAACATACGGTTTCCTCCTCCCTGTCTTTAGGGCTATTGTACGCGCAGACGCCGCCAGATGCAATTCTTTTTTTACGATCTGTCATTTTTTTTGGCAAAAGACTTGCTTTTTGGGAAAAATCGTGCTATGATACCCATCAAATTGATAGAGGCGCAAAAACGACGACCCATCTCTTAGCCGGCGGGCGAGGAGGGGATGGGAAAGCAATTTTGCCGAACTGGCCGCGGCAGGCATGCCGGGCTGGTGGGCTTGCGGAGAAGATCCGTAAGACTGTCTGCAATCCAATGCAGGAGTGCTATCTTGACGTCTATTACAACAGGAACGGCCAGGTTCCCAATGGCCGTATTGTATTAGGTCGGTAAGGGGCGCTCCCCTTAGCGGCCTTTTTGTTTTGTCTGCGGGATGGCGGCCCGGCCGGCTGCATACAATGGCAAAAAGGCGGCGAATGAAAGAATGGGGGAGAGAAAATGAAACAAACCAATGCGCCGGCCCAGGCCGCGAGCCCGGCAGGGGCGAGGCCGCGCGGGCTGCCGGTGAGCAAGTACCATGGATGCGGCAACGATTTTCTCCTGGCGCGGGAGACGGATACTGCGGGATATGACCTGCAAAAGCTGATTGTAGCGGCCTGCGACCGGCATACCGGGATTGGCGCGGATGGGTTTATCCTGGTGCGGGAACAGCCGCTGACCATGTTGTTTTATAATTGCGACGGATCCCGCGCGCCCATGTGCGGGAACGGGCTGCGCTGTTTTGCCCGGTTTTGCCTGGAAGAAGGGATCGTCGCGTCGGACCAGTTTGACGTACAGACGCTGGCAGGCGTCAAAACGGTAACCGTGACAGGGCGGGATCCGTTTGTCGCCAAAGTGGCCATGGGGAAAGCGGATTTTTCCCCGGAATCGGTTGGGCTGACGATACCGGGATCCCCGCTGGGGCTGCAAGTCCCGGTGGAGGGCGCCACGGTGCCGGTAGACAGCTTTTTTCTATCCACGGTCCATACTGTCTGGTTTACCGACGAGCCGGAGGACCCGCAGACCCAGCGGATCGCCGGGCTGATTTGCCGGCATCCGTGGTATGGGGAACAGACCAATGTGAATATGGTCAAAATCCTGGACCGGCGGACCATTCGGATGCGCACCTGGGAACGGGGCGTGGGGATGACGCTGGCCTGCGGGACCGGCGCCTGCGCAGCGGCGCTGGACGCCTACCGCAAAGGAGCATGCGAACAGGAAGTGACGGTTTTGCTGCCGAAAGGGAGCTTGCAAATCCAAATCGAGCCGGATGGCAGCGTGTGGATGAGCGGACCGGCAAAACGGATTTGCAAAGGAGTGTATGAGGGATGAAATTACAAGGATCGATTGTCGCATTGGTCACGCCGTTTTACCCGGACGGCACCGTGAATTTTGACCGGCTGGGCCAGCTGTTGGACTGGCATGTCGCCCAGGGGACGGACGGGATCCTGGTGCTGGGGACTACCGGCGAGTCCTCCACCATGAGCCACGAGGAGGACGACGCCGTCTGCCGGTATACCATTGAGCGGATCGCCGGCCGGATCCCGGTGATTGCCGGAAGCGGGTCCAACTCCACCGAAACCCAGCTGGAGAAAAGCGTCAAGTACGCCAAAATGGGGGCGGATGCGCTATTATGCATCACCCCGTATTATATCAAGGCCAACGCCGAAGGCATGTACCGGCATTTTGCCGATGTGGCAGACGCGGTGGACGTGCCGGTGATTTTATACAATGTGCCGGGACGGACCGGCTGTTCCATCCCGGTGGAAACGGTAGGACGGCTGGCGCAGCACCCCAATATTGGCGGCATCAAAGAGGCCAGCGGCGATATCGCCTACGCCACCCAGACCGCCCGCTTTTTGTCCGATGAGTTCCAGATGTTCTGCGGCAATGACGATATTACGGTGCCCCTGATGTCCCTGGGCGGCAGCGGGGTCATCTCCGTCTGGGCCAATATTATGCCGGCGGCCTGCCATCAGATGGTGGCGGATTATCTGGCGGGCCGCTGCCAGCAGGCGCTGGAAACCCAGCTGCGGTATCTGGATTTGATCCACGCCTTGTTTATGGAAGTCAATCCCATTCCGGTAAAAGAGGCCATGAACCTGATGGGGCTGGATGTGGGCGGATACCGGCTGCCGTTGTGCGCCATGAGCGAAGATCATCGCGCCAAACTGGCAGCCATCATGAAACAAGCAGGGCTGGACATACAATAAGAAAAGAGAAAACCCATTGAAAAAGGAGTACCGCGCATGAAGATTGTGATCATGGGACATGGCAAAATGGGGCGGATGGTGGAAGAGCTGGCCCGGCAAAAAGGATGGGAAATCCTAGCGGCGCTGGACGCCCAGGACGCGCCGGCGCTGGCGGAATTGCCGCGGGCGGATGTGGCGATTGATTTTTCCCACCCGGATATGCTGGAACCGCTGGCGGAATATATCCAGCGCACCGGTACGGCGCTATGCAGCGGCACCACGGGATACACGCCGGCGCAGCAGCAGCGGCTTGGGGCTTTGGGGCAGACCGCGCCGGTGCTTTACAGTGCCAATTACAGCCTGGGTATTGCGCTGCTGCGGCAGATCTTGGCCCAATTTGGGCCGGCATTGCTGGAAGATTTTGATGTGGAAATGGTGGAAAAGCACCATCGGCTCAAAGCAGACGCGCCCAGCGGAACCGCCAAAATGCTGGCGGATGCGCTGGACCCGCAGCAGAAGCTGCGGCGCATCGCCGGCCGGGAAGGCTTTTGCGGCGCCAGAACGCCGGACGAAATGGGGATCTTCTCCGTGCGCGGCGGGACGGTTGCGGGAGAGCATACCGTGTATTTCTTCGGGGAAGAGGAAACCCTTTCTTTGACCCACAGCGCCGCCAGCCGGCGGATTTTTGCAGCGGGCGCCATCAAGGCAGCGGCGCTGCTGGCCGGCAAAGCGCCGGGCTTTTATTCCCTGGATGAGATTTTGTTTTCCCATCACGCAGAAGAAAGGACGAAATGAGTATGGATGCAAAGCAGATCATTGAATATATCCGCACCTCCCCCAAAAAGACGCCGGTGCGGGTTTGGCTGCAAACGACGCAAGCGTTGTCCTTCCCGACGGCCCAGCAGTTTTTTGGCGGCAACGGGTTTTCCGTTGTGTTTGGCGATTGGGAAGAAATCCGGCCGGTGCTGGAGGAAAATCAGGATCAGATTTTGGCCCAGCAGGTGGAAAACGACGCGCGCAATTCCGCCATCCCGCTGCTGGACAAAAAGCAGATCCATGCGCGGATTGAACCGGGCGCCATCATCCGTGAGCAGGTGGAAATCGGCGATCACGCGGTGATCATGATGGGCGCGGTGATCAACATCGGCGCGGTCATCGGAGAAGGAACCATGATTGATATGGGTGCGATTCTCGGCGGTAGGGCAATCGTGGGCAAACGCTGCCACATCGGCGCCGGCGCTGTGCTGGCCGGCGTGGTAGAGCCGCCTTCCGCAACGCCGGTGGTCGTAGAGGACAATGTGCTCATCGGCGCCAACGCGGTGGTCATCGAAGGGGTCCGCATTGGCGAAGGCGCCATTGTCGCCGCCGGGTCGGTGGTGATTGAGGATGTAGCCCCCGGCATGGTGGTGGCCGGCGTGCCCGCCAGAGTGGTGAAGAAAAAGGATGAACGGTCCGCGCAGAAGACCGAACTGGTAGACGCGCTGCGGGAATTGGGGCGGTAACGGCTGTAAAAAAACAAAAAAAGACCCTTTTGCAAAAAGGGTCTTTTTTTTGTTTTAGGATGGGTTGCCGCGGCGAACCGCAGAACCTGCGCCGCCGGCGGATGAAATCCGAAACCGCAGGGCAAAATAAGAAAAAACCGATTCCCAGTACTGTCCGTCCAGGCGGCGTTTGACAGCAAACCCGGCGGGACAAAAATTTTTTCACCTGGCGGCCAGCGCCCGGTGAAGAAAAATCCGTTGTCCAATCGTTTCTTTTAAAGAAGAGAAAAAGAAAAAGGGGGTATTTCCATGGTACGGATCAATATGCTGTCCCGCGCTGGGATGACCAAAGGGCACGGGGTCTTGTCCGCTTTTGAGGAACAGACGAAATTGGTGTCGGAGGGACTGGGCCCAGAGTATCAAGTACTGGTCAACAGCTGGAAAAAAGCAGATATTTTGCATTTTCATACCATCAACCCCACCTTTCTGCTGCGCAGCTGGTGTTCGTCCGCGGTAAAGGTGGGATATGTCCATTTCCTGCCTCAAACGCTGGAGGGCTCCATCCGCCTTCCCGGGCTGGTACAAAAGATGCTGTGCTGGTATGTTTTGTTGTTTTACCGCTCGATGGACAAGCTGATCGTAGTGAATCCGTCGTTCATCCCCCAGCTGGAGGCATGCGGGATCCCGGCGGAGAAAATCGAGTACATCCCCAATTTTGTGGACGACGAGCAGTTTTTCCCCTTGGACGAGCAAGAACGGCTTGCCTGCCGGCGCCAGTTCGGGCTGGATCCCGATGGGTTTGTGGTTTTGTGCGCCGGGCAGATGCAGAAACGCAAAGGGTTTTTAGACTTTTTGGAAACAGCGCGCCGCTGCCCGGAAATGCAGTTTGTCTGGGCGGGCGGATTTTCCTTCGGCAAAATTACCGATGGGTATGACGAAATCCGTCAGGCGGTGCAGCAGCTTCCGGCCAATGTCAAGCTGACGGGGATCGTCCCCCGGGAACAGATGAATCAGCTGTACAATGCGGCGGACGTCTTTTTCCTGCCGTCGTATGACGAGCTGTTCCCCATGACCTTGCTGGAATCCATGTGCTGCCGCAAGCCCATCCTGGTACGGGATTTAGAGCTGTACCGCTGCATTTTAGACGGGTACTACACCGCGGCCGCGGATGTGGACGGCTTTGCCCGGGAATTGCGCACCATGACCGATCCAGCGGTTTGTGCGGCTGCCGCCGACCGCTCTGCCCAGGGGCATCAGCGGTATACCAAGGCGGCGGTGCTTTCCTATTGGAAGAACTGCTATGCTTCTCTTTTGCCGCAGGCACGGCCGGTGCCGCAGGCGCGGGGGGACGTGCGTTTATGAGCATCCGAAGCGGAAAAATTGCCAGCATGGCGGTATCGGCCATCGGGATCGTCCTTTCGCTGGTGTTGGTGATCATGGGACTGAAAATGGGTGTTTTCACCTCCCCGGAAACACTGCAGGTTTTTTTGCGCCGGACAGGCTGGTGGGCACCGCTGGTTTTTGTGGGGATCCAGATCGTACAGGTGGTGTTTCCCATCATCCCCGGCGGGCTGACCTGCGTGGCAGGAGTTTTGCTGTTTGGGCCGGTGTGGGGGTTTGTGTATAACTATGTGGGGATCTGCATTGGGTCGGGGATCAATTTTTCGCTGGCAAAACAGTACGGCCGGCCATTTGTGGAGCGGTCTGTTTCCCAAAAGATGTGGGGAAGGTATATCAAATGGCTGGATTCCCCCAAATTCGACCTGTATTTTGCGCTGGCGATCTTTTTCCCCGTGGCGCCAGACGACTTTCTGTGTTTGCTGGCCGGCCTGACCCCGATGAAGTTCCGGCGGTTTGCGGCCATCATTCTGCTGGGCAAGCCCCTTGCCCTGGTGGCGTACAGCTGGGGGCTTTCCACAGCGTTGGATTATCTGGGGAAATTCTTAGGCAGATAACCTTTCCCCTGTTGCCGGGAGCGGGCTTTTTGCCCCCGCGGAGGAGAGAAAAAAAGGCAGGGACGTTTTCGTCCCTGCCTTTTTTCTTTTGACAGACTTGCGGCCAATTATTTGCGCCGTTCCACCGCCAGGATGTACGGGCAGTCCGGCACATGGATCAGCCGGTGCAGCAGCACGTCGTACCGCTTGGCGTCCAGGGCAGACAGCCTTTGCTGCAAAGCCTCCCCTTCCCGCCGGCCCTCTTCGTGCCCGGGGTAGACCACAATGGTCAATACCCCGCCGGGCCGCAGCAGGTCCACCGCTTTGCCAACCGCCTGGAGGGTGGTTTCCCGCCGGGTGGTGATGGTTTTGTCTGCCCAGGGCAGGTACCCTAAATTAAACATGCCTGCGTCCAGAGGCTGGCGGATGTACTGGTCCAGGTTGCTGTGGCTGTCTAAAATCAGCCGGACGTTCTCCCCGGCGCCGTGAGCCGCCAACAAGGCGGCGGTGGCCTGTAGCGCGGCGGGCTGGATGTCAAAGGCCCACACCGTCCCGCGGGGCACGGATTGGCTGAGAAACAGCGTATCGTGGCCGTTGCCCATGGTAAAATCCGCGGCGGTACCATCCGGCCGCAGCGCAGGCAGCAGCAATTCCTTGGCGGTTTGCAGGATGCTTTTCATGCGATTCCCCCCTGTTGTGAAGAAAGAATGGCGAACCGGGCCCCCTGCACGGTTGCCCGGCGGGCCATCTCCCGGTCGATGGCGTTGAGCACCTCCCGCTTGTGCGTGCTCCACAGCGGGCCGATTAACAGCCGGCGGTCCCCGTCGCCGGTGAGGCGCTGGATGATGGTTTCCGGGGGCAAATACTCCAGCTGGTCGCAAATGAGCTGGACGTATGCTTCCTGCTCCAAAAGCGGGAAGGGGCTTTTCGCGTACTCTTCCGCCATGCGAGTGCCCCGCAGCAGGTGCAGCAGATGCAGCTTGATCCCGGCGGGCCGCAGCAAGGCGACCTGCCGGACGGATTCCAACATCATGTCCCGGCTTTCGCCCGGCAAGCCGTTGATCAGATGCACGCAGACCGGGATGTTGCGCTGGACCAGCGCCTGGTAGCCCTGCAAAAAGGTGCGGGTATCGTGGCCGCGGTTGATCCGCCGGGCGGTCTCGTCATGGATGGTCTGCAAGCCCAATTCCACCCATAAATCAGTCCGGCGGGAAAGCTGCTCGAGATAATCCAGCACGTCTTCCGGCAGGCAGTCGGCCCGGGTGGCGATGGAAAGCCCCACCACCCCCGGCAGGGCCAGCGCCGGCTCAAACCAGGCCCGCAGGGTTTCCACCGGCGCATAGGTATTGGTTCCCGCTTGAAAATAAGCAAAATAAAGGCAGTCCGGCCATTTTTGGGCGAAGACCTGCCGCATTTGGTCAAACTGGGCCGCAACGGGCAGCGCCGCATCCGGCCCGAAATCGCCGCTTTTTTGCCCGGAACAGTAGGTGCAGCCGCCGGTGCCACAGGTCCCGTCCCGGTTGGGACAGTCCATCCCGGCGTTGAGCGGGATTTTGCACACTTTTTTCCCGTACCGCTGGCGCATGGCGTCGTTCCAGGTGCGGTAGCATTTTTGGCTGGCCGCCGAAAACAAGCGTTCCATTCTCATCCTTCTTTCCAAAGACCGATCAGGTTGGTTTCCCAGGCGGGGATGCAGGGAAACCGGCGCAGGTACAGCCGGTAGCCGGGCTGGATGCGCTGGATTTGCAGGGGAAGCGCAAACAGGTCTTCGCTGCGGTGGTAAGCGGAAATCATCAGCTTAGGCCGGTGCCGGCGAATGGTGTTCGCCGCGCCCAGCAATGCGGCGGCCTCGCTTCCCTCAATGTCCATTTTCAAAAACGTCACCGGCGCTTTGCCCATCACATGATCCACCGAATCCGCCGGCACCGGCTGCCCGCCGGCGGCTACGGCGGAATTGCGTCCAGCCCGGGGCGCAAAGCAAAGGGACGCGGGTTCCTCCCAGGCGGCCAGCTGCAGCAGCTGTACCCGGCTGTCCGGCACTATGCCCAGCTGCTCTGCCCGCCGGCATAATTTCCGGTAGCTTTTGGGATCCGGCTCCCAGGCGCAGATGGAGGAAAACCGCCCGCCGGTTGCCGCGAGAAATTCCGCTAAGGTATCCCCGGTATAGGCGCCCAGATCCACATAGGCCTCTTGGTCCCCCAGCTGCAGCAGCTGGGAAAAAGCCTCTTCGCGGGGGGACGCCGTCGCCGCCAGGTAGGACAGCTTCCCGGTCAGCTTATAGGCGGCCAGGTTCCAAAACACCTGCCGGGAGGCTTCGTCGGCCAGCAAATCCAGCGCCTGCTGCACCGGTTCCAGATGGGAACGCAAAAACGCCCGGTCGAACAGCGTATCCCCAGCGACCGGGACGTCCGGCGCATACAGCTCATACTGCCGGTCCAGCCGGAAAATGGCGTCCATGGTGGGCTGGTCGTGGACGCCGAAGGCGGTGACGATGACGAAATCCTGGTACTGGGCCTGGATTTCCTCCAGCCGTTTGACCCGCTTGCCGTGGAAACTGTGGCCGCGGACAAAGCCGTCGCTGGCAAAGAAATCGCATACCCGCACCCCATATGCGGCAAGGTAACGCAAAATATGGTCGGCGCCATTGCCCATCCCGTACATGACCACCGGCTTTTTTGTCTGTTGCAGGGATTCCCAGCAGGTGGGAAGATCCAGCAGCGATTTTCGCATACGGCCGCGCCTCCTTTTTCTGCTCCATAGTGTAGCATATCCGCCGGTTGGCCGCAAGAGACGCGCTTTTTCATTTTTCGGACGCGCACAAAAGAAAAAAATGGCGCATAAGCTGGGAATAAGGCCTTTGTTTTTGGCGGGCCATTTTCGGCGGCCGCGGCCGAAATTCCGCGGCGTGGGCCGTCCTTTTGGGGACTGGTCAGGCAAGGAGGTAGTATGCTGTCAGTCTGGTTATCCGCCTTAGCCGGCGGCTTTTTGTATGTTGCGCTGCATTTGACTGCGTCCGGTTCCTTTCCCAAGCCGCTGACCGCCGCGCAGGAGCGGGAATGCCTGCAAAAAATCCGGCAGGGCGACCGGCAGGCGCGGGACTATTTTATTGAACATAACCTCCGGCTGGTGGCCCATATTGTCAAAAAATACTACGCTTCTTACAAGGAGCAGGAGGATTTGATTTCCATCGGGACCATCGGGCTGATCAAAGCGGTGAGCACCTTTGACGCGGAAAAAGGCATTCGTTTTGCCACCTATGCGTCCCGCTGCATTGAAAATGAAATCCTCATGCATTTCCGCGGCAGAAAAAAATATGCCCAGGATGTGTACATACAAGACCCCATCGACGTAGATAGGGATGGCAATGCCCTGACGCTGATGGATATCATGGCCCAAGAGGAAGATATCCTGGAAGATGTGGATTTGAAAATGAAGAACGACCGGCTGTACCGGTACATTGCGCAATCGCTGGATCCCAGGGAACGCCAGGTCATCTGCCTGCGGTACGGGCTGGGCGGGCGGACCCCCATGGCCCAGCGGGAGGTGGCGGCGCTGCTGGGGATTTCCCGCAGCTATGTGTCGCGGATTGAAAAGAAAGCGGTGGGGATCCTGCGCGGCTGCTTTGCAGACGAATTGCCGCAAGGGCTGTAGCGCGGCGGATGGGAAAATCCAGCCGGATCTTGTATCTCGTCCGGGTTTGGCATAGAATAAAGCCAGGAGCCCCGAGGCGCAAGACCAGACGAAAAGGAGAATGGCAATGGCGACATGCAGATGGTGCGGGAAAGGCGGATTTTTGCAAACGGTGAACCGGTATGGGTTTTGCCCGTCCTGTGACAAAGCCATCCGGAATCGGATCAAAGGGCTGCTGCAGCAGGTAAAAGACGCGGCGGCCCAGGCGGAACAGGCGGCGTCCGCCGCGCAGCGGGAGGCGATCCGCCCCCTGCTTTCTCAGGCGATGGAAGCCGTCCGCCAGTTGGAGGAATTGCGCCCAAGCGTCCCTTATTTTCGGTCCAGCACGGCGGAATATGCCAAAACAATCGCCGAAACGCTGGACGGGACCGCAAAAAATCCCCCGGCAGCCCAACCGTCCGGCGGAAAAACCAGCGCGGTGGACAACGCCATGGCCGCCATCTGGCAGGCGAAAACGTCGGTGGGAAGTAGGCGGGAACAGCGGCGCGGCGCCGCGCAGATCCCCGTGTTCCCGGCGGCGGTACAGGGCTTTGTCCCGGCGGGACTGGCGCAGCAGACGCCAATTGTCCCGCCGCCGCACCTTGCCGCCGGCGCCGATCCCTGCCCGCAGTTTGGACAGGTCCTGCTGGAACAGGAACCGGAAAACCAGGAGGACCCGGATACGGTGAGCCTGTATTATGCAGGCCGCCACATCGGTTCTTTGCCCGACGGTCCGCTGCGGGACCAGGTGAACGCTTCGTTGGACCAGGATCTGCCGGTGTTGGCCAGGATATTCCAGTGGGACGGGCAGGAGGGAGGCCGGCTGGAATTGTGTTTTTACCAGTCGCCCCCAAAAAGCGGGTTCCGATTTGTCTGCCTGGAACACACGGCGGACCGACAGGTTCAGAGCCAGATCAGCCGCACAGAACGCTGGGAACCGCTTTCCTTTCATTGGGAAGAGGCGTCCCGCCGCTATCTGGTCCACAACAGCCGGGGCCAAACGGTGGGGGCGCTTCCCCCCAGAGAGGAAGCGCTTTTGGAAGCCGGAGAACCCACCGCCGTATTTTACCAGGCCAATCAGGCGGCGGACGGGCTGTACCGTGCGATCATTGCCATTTTGCGCCCGCGGGGCGGATTTCGCCGATAAAAAAGAAAAAGAAAATGAATGGATTTGCCCGTGGGAGCCGTATTGTAGATGAAAACGGAAAATAGGGGAGGAATTGGAATGAAAAAATGGACGATCGGGTTGCTGATGATGGCGTTGGTCATTGCCCTTGGCGCAACCAGTGCGTTTGCAGCAGGATGGGGCGGCCGGTACGCGGATGCAGACGGCGACGGGATCTGCGACAACGCCGGGGCCAGAACAGGCGGTCGCCGCGGCTTTTGCGGCGGACGGGGCAAATAAGACGGAAACATGAGGATGCAGCATGAGAAGCGAGCAGGAAACAAACCGGGCCATTGATTTATATGCGGACATGGTCCGCCGGATTTGCATGGTGCACTTAAAAAACCAGGCGGATACGGAGGATATCTTTCAAACGGTGTTTTTGAAATATCTGTTGAGCCCGACTGCCTTCGAAAGCCCGGAGCATGAAAAAGCATGGTTCATCCGGGTTACGGTGAACGCCTGCAAAGATCTACTCCGCAGCGTGTTCCGCAGCCGTACGGTACCGCTGGATTGCCTAGCGGAGCAGCCGGACCAGCAGCTCACCCAGGAAAACCGGGAGGTGCTGCAGGCGGTGCTGTCGCTGCCGGGGAGATACAAAGATGTGGTTTACCTGCACTATTACGAGGGATATACCGCTCCGCAAATTGGGGAGATGCTGGGAAAAAAGGTCAACACCGTTTACACGCTGCTGACCAGGGCGAAAAAATTGCTGCAGGAACAGTTGGGAGGCGATGACGATGCAAAAGCAGATCCAACAGGCGTTTGACCAGGTCCGGGCCTCGGACGAGCTGAAAGACAAGACCAAACAGTTTCTGGCCCAAAACCGGTCCGCCCGCGCGCCCAAGCCGGTTTGGCGATGGGCGGCAGTGGTTTGCGCGGTGCTGCTTTTGCTGTGCGGCGCCGGTGGCTGGGCGTATTTTACGCCGGTGGCTGCCATCAGCCTGGATATCAACCCCTCTTTGGAACTGCGGCTGAACCGGTTCGACCAGGTCATCCAGGTAGTGGGTTTCAACGAATCGGGCCAACAGGCCGCCGGCGGGATGCATCTGCGGTTTTCCAACTATGCCGACGCCGTCCGGCAGATTTTGTCCGACGAGCAGATCCAGCCTTATTTGACGGAGGATTCGGCCATTTCCATCACCGTCGCCAGCCCAAACGAGGCCAAAAACCAGGAGATGCTCACCCAGCTTTCGGCCTGCGCCGCAGAGTACGGCGACGCCTATTGCTGTGCGGCCAATTGGGAGCAGACGGCCCAGGCCCATGATGCGGGGATGTCCTTTGGGAAATACCAGGCGTTTTTGGAGCTGCAGGCCCTGGCGCCCCAGGTCACGCCGGAACAGGTGCAGGGGTTGACCATGCGCCAGATCCGGGATTGGATCGGGCAGTTAAGCGGCGACGCCCAGCAGGCTCCGGCCGGACAGGGCCAAGGCTATGGCAGCGGCGCAGGTGCCGGCGGCTCAAGCGGTGCAGGCCAGGGTTATGGGCCGCACAAAAATGGCAACGGGGGCGGCGGGAACGCCGGGCAAGGGTCTTAAAAGAACGAACAGGGCTTGCTTGACAAAGAGGATGGCGTTGGCATACAATAATGCTAGCGCCATTTTTTGTAAAAAAAGATGGTTGGATTGCAACGACGGGGCGGCTCCGCCAAGGGGCCGCCTGTGCTGTTTTTCGCGGGATTTGTGAAGGTACCGCGGCATTGGGAGAACGCAAGCGGGCAAGGCGCGGGCCGCAAGACATGGCAGGCCCGTGTCCAAACAGGAAGGAGAAGGCATGGACAACGAAAAAAACGATTTTTCCAAAGGCAGCGTATACGGCCGGATTATGGCATTGGCGGTGCCCATGACGGTAGCGCAGCTGGTCCAGATGATTTACAATCTGGTGGACCGCATCTACATCGGGAATATGCCGGGGGCGTCGTCCATGGCGCTGACTGGGCTGGGGCTGACCTTTCCCATCGTCACCATTGTCATGGCGTTTACCAACCTGTTCGGGACCGGCGGCGCGCCGCTTTTCTCCATTGCGCGCGGACAGCACAATGATGCGCGGGCGGAGAAGATCATGGGCAACACCTTTACGATGCTTTGCATCAGCGCGGTGCTGCTGATGGGGTTGAGTTATCTGTTTATGAAGCCGGTGCTGTACCTGTTTGGCGCCAGCGACGCCAGCTATCCGTACGCGGAGGATTATCTGCGGATCTATCTGATCGGGACGCCTGCGATTATGATCGTCACGGGGATGAATGGGTTTATCAATGCCCAGGGGTTTGGGAAAACCGGCATGGCGACCCTTTTGATCGGCGCCATTGCCAATATCATCCTGGACCCCATCTTTATTTTTGTTTTGCAGATGGGCATCGCCGGTGCGGCGGCGGCCACGGTGATTTCCCAATTGCTGTCGGTGGTGTGGGTTATGAGCTTTCTGCTGGGCAAACGGACGTTGTGGCGGCTGCGCAAAAAAGCGCTGGAGCTCGACGGCAGCCTGGTCCGGGAGATCGTCAGCCTGGGCACGGCCGGGTTTATCATGCAGGCGTCCAACAGCGCGGTGCAGATCGCGGCGAACAGCACCCTGTCCCGGTTCGGCGGGGATGTGTATGTAGGTATCATGGCGGTTTTGCAGTCGGTTCGGGACGTGGCCTGCCTGCCCATGCACGGGATTACCAACGCCGTGCAGCCGGTGCTGGGCTTTAACTACGGCGCCCGGGAATACGGGCGGGTCAAAAAGGCGATCCGCTTTGTGACCATCGCCAGCGCGGTGTATATGGCGGCGGCCTGGCTGCTGATCTTTTTGTTCCCCGAACCCATTGCCCGGGTATTCAGTTCCGATCCGGAACTGATCCGCAAAGCGGCGCCGGCCATGCACATTTTCTTTTTCGGGTTCTTTATGATGGCGTTCCATATGGCTGGGCAGGCTACTTTCCAGGGCCTTGGCAAAGCCAAACCGGCGATCTTTTTCTCCCTGCTGCGGAAAATTATCGTCGTGGTCCCCTTGACGCTGATCCTTCCGCATGTCGGCGGATTCGGGGTCAACGGCGTTTTCCTGGCGGAAGCGGTTTCCAACTTTGTGGCCGGCGTATGCTGCTACAGCACCATGCTGTTTGTCATGAAGCGAACGTTGGCGGAATAAAAAAAGAAACGGCCTGCCATACATTTGGTGCCGCTGTCCTGGATGAGATTGACGCTGGTCTCCCCGCAGGGCACGCACAACCATTCGCCTTTTATTGCAAACAAAGAAAACAGGCGTCTGCCAAAAGGCAGACGCCTGTTTTTTGCTGAAACGCCAATGGATGGACAGCCGGCGTCTTCCGCAACGGGCTGTGGGCCGCGCGTCCTTCCATCTTATTTTGGTTCCAGAAAGCCGCCGGATTCGACGCTATCCCGCCTGGCCGGCGGAAAAGTCGTAGCGGACCACCGGTTTGCGGGCCGCCGTTACCTCGTCGAGCCGCCCCACCGGAGTGGTCAGCGGCAGCTGATGCATCGACTGGGGCGCACGGCGCGCCTCTTCCAGGATCTCAATCAGCACGTCGGCTGCTTCATCCAGCGTTTCTTTGGTTTCCGTCTCGGTGGGCTCCACCATCAGCGCCTCGTGGACGATCAGCGGGAAATACATGGTCGGCGGATGGATCCCGTGATCCAGCAGCGCTTTCGCCACATCCAGCGCGCTAACGCCGGTTTCATGCTTCACATCTTCCAACGACATGACAAATTCATGCATGCACCGATGGTTGTACGCCATGGTGTAATGGTCTTTCAGGCGGTACATCAGATAGTTGGCGTTGAGCACGGCGTTTTTCGCTGCCGCGGGAATCCCCATCCGCCCCAAAGAGAGGATGTAGGTAAACGCTTTGACCACCACCAGGAAGTTGCCGTAAAACGCCTTGACGTCGCCCACGCTTTGGGCAGGTGTTTCCCACTGCCAGCCGTCGGGGCCCTGCACAGGCATTTTGCCCGGCAAAAAGGGCGCCAGCAGCGATTTGCAGCCTACCGGGCCGCTGCCGGGGCCGCCGCCGCCGTGAGGCGTGGAGAAGGTCTTGTGCAGGTTCAGGTGCACCACGTCAAACCCCATATCGCCGGGGCGCACCACGCCCATCACCGCGTTGAGGTTGGCGCCGTCGTAGTAGCACAGGCCGCCGGCCTCATGCACGATACGGGTAATTTCCAGAATGTTTTTGTCAAACAGCCCCACCGTGTTGGGGTTGGTCAGCATCAGACCGGCCGTATCCGGCCCGGCCGCGGCGCGCAGCGCGTCCAAATCGACGCAGCCATCCGCCCCGGAAGGGATATTGACCACCTCAAAGCCGGCCATTGCCGCGCTGGCGGGATTGGTCCCGTGGGCCGAATCCGGCACCAGAATCTTGGTGCGGGCCTGGTCGCCTCTGGCAGTATGATAGCCCTTGATCAGCAAAAGGCCGGTAAATTCGCCGTGGGCGCCGGCCGCCGGCTGGAAGGTCATCCGGTCCATGCCGGTGATTTCGCACAGGTATTGCTCCGCTTTCCCCAGCACTTCCATGCTGCCCTGGACCGTTTCCGGCTCCTGCAGCGGATGCACGCCGGTAAAGCCGGGCAGCGCGGCCATCGCTTCATTGATTTTGGGATTGTATTTCATCGTGCAGGAACCCAACGGGTAAAATCCGTCGTTGACGCCGTGGGTCTGCTTTGCCAGCGCCGTGTAATGGCGGCTGATTTCCGTCTCGGATACCTGGGGCAGCCGCGCTGGCGTTTTGCGGGCAAACGATCCTGCGTCCACCGCAGGGACGTCGCATTCCGGCAGGATAGAGCATCCGCGGCCGGCCGCGCCTTTTTCAAAAATCAGTTTCATTCCCCGCGCACCTCCTTCAGGATCGATACCAGTTCATCCATTTCCGCTTTCCGGTTTTTCTCCGTGGCGCACCACAAGATTTCCCGGTCATTGAGGGCAAGCCCGCCCAGATAGCCGTGCTGCGCCAAAGCAGCCAGGGCTTTCGACGCCGGGACCGGGCAGATAGTGACGAATTCATGGAAGTAAGGGCCGGTGTGTTTGCGGGGATAACCGATCCCGCTGAGCTGGTCCGCCAAGTAATGGGCGTTTGCCATGCAGCTTTTCGCCGCTTGCGACAGCCCATTCCACCCCATGGCCGCCAGGTACACCGACGCGGTCATGGCGCACAGCGCCTGGTTGGAGCAGATGTTGGACCCGGCTTTTTCCCGGCGGATATGCTGTTCTCTGGCCTGCAGGGTCAGCACATAGCCGACTTTGCCATTGGTATCGGTGGTCTGCCCGACAATACGGCCGGGCAGTTTGCGCATCAGCGCTTTGCCGGTAGCCATAAAACCCAGGTACGGGCCGCCAAAGGAAAGCGGCATCCCCAAAGGCTGCCCTTCGCCCACGGCGATATCTGCGCCATAGGCCGCCGGAGGTTCCAGCGCGCCCAGGGAAATGGGGTTGCAGCCGACGATCAGCTTCGCCTTGCCGCCGTGGGTCAGGTCCGCCGCTTTCTGCCCGTCTTCCAAGCAGCCGTAGAAATTGGGCTGCTGCAGATAGACGCAGGCCACGTCGTCTCCCAGCATACCTGCCAGCGCTTCCAGATCGGTGCGGCCGTCTTTTTCCGGGATCAGCCGGACTTCCATGCCGTTGCCAAAGCAATAGGTGCGGATGACGCTGATCACCTGGGGCTGCGCCGCCGCGCTGACCAGTGCCACGTTGCGCTTTTTCTCGCGGCACATGGCCACCGCCTCGGCGGCGGCGGTCGCGCCGTCGTATACCGATGCGTTGGACACTTCCATGCCGGTCAGTTCGCAGATCATGGTCTGGTATTCAAAAATGGATTGCAGCACGCCCTGGCTAATTTCCGCCTGATACGGCGTATACGCCGTGACGAATTCCTCCTTGCTCACCACGTTGGTGACAATGGCCGGGATGTAATGCTGGTACGCCCCGGCGCCGCGGAAGATGTGGGGAAATACCCGGTTTTTGGCGCTGAGCGCTTTGACCGCCTCGCTGACTTCCATCTCAGAAAGTCCATCCGGCAGATGCAGCGCGCCTTCTTCCAGCAGCATGGATGCGGGGACGTCCGCATAGAGCGATTCAAAATCCGTTGCCCCGACCGCGGACAGCATCTGCTGCTGTTCGTCCGGGGAATTGGAAATATAGCTTCCCATCTGTTTCACCTCCTGAGGCGGTTATTCCGCTTCTGATTCACAAAACGCCTCATAAGCGGCGGCGTCCATCAGGTCCTCCCCACCGGATACGCCTTCCACCTTGATCAACCAGGCCCCGTATGGATCGCTGTTGATGGTTTCCGGCGCGTCCAGCAGCGCGTCATTTACCGCGCATACCGTGCCGTTCACCGGCGCGTATACATCCGATACCGCTTTGACCGATTCAATATCGGTGAACGGCTCTTTTTCCGTGACTTCCGTGCCGATATCCGGCAGGTTGACGAATACCAGGTCGCCCAGGGAATTCTGTGCGAAATCCGTCAGGCCGATGGTGGCGGTGTCGCCTTCCAGGCGGACCCACTCATGGGATTTGGAATACTTCAGCTGCGCATCGATTTTCATAATCTGTTCCTCCAGTTATAAAATAATTTTAATATACTATATGTAATTTCTGCTAGACCGTTTTCGGCCGTTTGTAGAACGGCAGCGGCAACACTTCCACCGCAACCCGCCGGCCGCGGACTTCCGCCTCCAGGCAGGTTCCCGGTTCCGATACCGATTTGTCCACCAAGGCCATTGCCGCAGGGTAGCCCAAGAACGGGCAGTGGGTGCCGGATGTGCTTTGGCCTACCAGCGTATCCCCCTGATAGATGGGGCAGGCTTCCCGCACAATGCCGCGGCCGGAAACCCGCAGGCCCACCCGGGTTTTGGTGGGTTCTCCCTTGGCTTCCAGCGCCGCCTTGCCGATAAAATCTTCTTTCCCCATTTTGACAAACGAGCCAAGGCCGGTTTCCAAAGGAGTAATGGTATCGTCCATTTCATGGCCGTACAGCGGCATGGCCGCTTCCAGCCGCAGGGTATCGCGGGCGCCCAGGCCGCAGGGGATCAGCCCATCGGGTTTGCCCTCTTCCAGCAACAGGTCCCACATCCGCGGGGTATCTTCCGCCGCCAGATAGATCTCATACCCGGCCTCGCCGGTGTACCCGGTCCGGGACAGTACGCAGCGGATGCCTTTGACGTCGGCGTGGAAGTTGGCGCTGTAATATTTGGCCGGCAGCTGCTCTTCCCCAGCCAGCCGTGCCAAAATCGCGTGGGCCTTGGGGCCCTGCAGCGCGATCTGCCCAACCTGGTCGGAAATATCCTCCAGCTTGCAGTCTCCCTGCACATGCGCCTGCATCCAGGCAAAATCTTTGTCCTTGTTGGCGGCGTTCACCACAATGAAATAGTGTTCGTCCCGCACTTTGTATACGATCAGGTCGTCCACGACCCCGCCCTGTTCGTTGCACATGGGGCTGTAACGCGCCTGCCCGTCATACATGGTGGTGTAGTCGTTGGTCAGCAGGCGGTTGAGGTTTTTGACCGCGTCGGGGCCGGTGCATAGGATTTCCCCCATGTGGGAGACGTCGAACAGCCCGCAGGCGGTGCGGACCGCCATGTGCTCGCCGATTACCCCGGCGCCATACTGTACAGGCAGCAGGTAGCCGGCGAAGGGGACGATTTTGCCGCCGCAGCGGACATGGGCGTCATAAAGCGGTGTTTTTTTCTCCATGTTTTCTCCTCCTTGCGCCACAGGCGCTGTTTTTTTCCTAAGACAAGAAAAAAGAGCACGCAAAAACAAATGGGTTTTGCATGCTCTGTCATCGACCTGAAAGATTTGCTTCTTCGGTGCAGCCCGAAAAGGCCGCTTTCCAGAGGTTCGTCGGGACCTGGTCCTTTTACCTGAGAGTTTCTGCATTCCCCTTCGGTACGGGCGTCCGTTCCGCCGCCCGATTCTCCCAAATCCGTCATCCGATTATTTGATTTTATAGGCATCTTTTACAAATTTAGTCTACCACACACCGGGCTGCTGTGTCAACGCCATCTCACCGGCCCAGCCATGTCCTGGCAAAAACCCCTCCCCGCGCGTTGGGCGGAGAGGGGTTTTTGTTACAGCACTTTGCTTAAAAAGTTTTTGGTCCGTTCCTCCTGGGGATGGTTGAAAATCTGGTCGGGCGTCCCTTGTTCGATGATCCGCCCGTCGTCCATAAACAGCACCCGGTCGGCTACCTCCCGGGCAAACCCCATTTCATGGGTCACGATGACCAGCGTCATCCCGCCGTGGGTCAGGTTTTTCATGACGTCCAGCACCTCGCCGACCATTTCCGGGTCCAGCGCGGAGGTGGGTTCGTCAAACAGGATGATCTTGGGGTTCATCGCCAGCGCCCTGGCGATGGCTACCCGCTGTTTTTGCCCACCGGAAAGGGAAGAGGGGAATGCGGACGCTTTGTCCGCCAACCCGACCCGCGCCAGCAACTCCATCGCGTTTTTCTTGGCCGCTTCCGGATCGGCTTTGCGCACTTTGCGCGGGCCGATGGTCACGTTGTCCAGCACCGACATATGGGGAAATAGGTTAAAGCTTTGGAATACCATTCCCATTTCGGTGCGCACCTGGTTCTCGCTTTCCTGGGAAAGGACAATCCCATCCACCACGATGGTCCCGGCGGACGGCTCCTCCAGCCGGTTGAGGCACCGCAAGAAGGTGCTTTTCCCCGACCCGGACGGGCCGATGATGCAGACGACCTCGTTTTCTTGGATGACCTCGTCGATCCCTTTTAGAATTTCCAGGGAGCCGAAGCTTTTCCGCAACCCTTTGACCTCGATTATATTGCCCATGCTATCACCGTTTTCTCCTATGCAAAATATTTCCGGCCTTTATTTGGCGGCGTCTGTGGCCATTTTCTTCTCAAAGCGTTTGACCAACTTAGAAGTGGGGATGGTCAGCAGCATATAGACCAAGGCGACGCCGATATACGCTTCGAATGTGTTGAAGGTCGCGGCGTTCCACAAAGCGCCTTTGCGCAGAATTTCCACTACGCCGACATAGGAAAGCACGGAGGTTTCCTTGATCAAGCTGACAAATTCGTTGCCGAACGAGTGGTGGAGCATGGATATCTTTCTGCGGAACAGAAAAAGGAAGAGGGACGTTTTGCTCCCTGCATCTACCGTCTGCATGAAGCCATTGAGCTGGAACTGGCGGACACAAATACACCCATTGACCCCAAGGGGCCTTCAGATGTACCCTTGTCCGAAAAATCGCAACACGGTGGAAAAGAGTTGAAAACTTCTCTTCCCATGTCCGAAGAACCGATGTCCGAAAAAGTGATATCCGGAAAA
>CALWNU010000030.1 GCA_944382905.1 uncultured Clostridia bacterium
TTGCCGCCAAAAATGCTGCACAGGTCAAAATCGCAGTACAGAACGTACAGCAGGATGAACGCCAGGACGATGATCCAGGTTTTGTTTTTGTTTTCACAGCAGGGCATGAGAAAGCCTCCCTATCAAAAATATTGTCACCTTATTCTATGAATCCGCCTCACAAAGTGTTCCGCGAAAAGGATTCGCATAAAGTGACGGATAAAAACCAATAGTAAGATTGTCGAAAGGAAATCATCCATCAGGCAACTCATATATTGGTGTTGCTATATCATATGATGGGGCGGGAGGATGAGTGACATGTTTAAATTTTCGGGATTTACCGGAAAAGCCAATGCAGCTGTCAATATGGCGATCTCACGCGCCTGCGAACTTGGGCATACCTATGTTGGCAGCGAACACCTGTTGCTTGGATTATTGGCGGAAGACAGCGGTATCGCCGGAAATATTTTGCACGGACGGGGCATCCAGGAAGAACAAATTCTAAAAAAATTGATCGAAACGGTTGGGCGGGGCATTCGCACGTATCTATCGACAGAGCATTTTACGCCCCGGTGCCGCCGAATCCTGGAAAATGCGTTAACCGAAGCGCGGTTGCTTGGGCAGAACATCGCAGGGACCGAACACATCCTTCTTTCCCTGCTGAAAGAGCAGGGCAGCTATGCCATTCAATTTTTGATCGCGTTGGGTTATGACTGCGATATCCTATACCGGGATACCCTGGATTTAATCGGCAATGAACTAGTGGAAAATCTATACTGGAAAGGAAAAAAGCAACTTTCCAGGCAAAAACCCTCTGCCTCCAAGTGCCCAAATCTGGACCGGTTCAGCCGGGATCTGACCCAATTGGCCAAAGAAGGGAAATTGGATCCGGTTGTCGGGAGAGATGAAGAAATCTATCGCACGCTGCAGATTCTAACCAGACGAACCAAAAACAATCCCTGCCTGATCGGGGAAGCAGGCGTTGGAAAAACGGCGGTAGTCGAAGGGCTGGCCCAGCTGATGCTGACCGAAGAAGTGCCAGAAGGAATGCAGGATGTGCGTTTATTGTCTTTGGATATGACAAATATGATCGCCGGCACCAAATTCCGCGGTGAATTTGAAGAACGGGTTCGCAACTGCTTGCAGGAAGTAACAGATGCAGGCAACATTATCTTGTTTATTGATGAAATCCACACCATCATGGGGGCCGGCGCAGCAGAAGGCGCCATTGATGCGGCCAATATCCTCAAACCGCAGCTGGCGCGGGGAGAATTGCAGATCATCGGAGCGACTACCCTGGACGAATACCGCCGGCACATTGAAAAAGACAGTGCCCTCGCCAGACGATTTCAAAGCGTATGCATTGAAGAACCTTCCCCGGAGAAAACCCTCACGATTTTAAAAGGACTCCGGCTGCGATACGAAAGCTATCACAATGTCCGGATCTCCGACGAAGCTCTGGAAGCGGCGGTATCCCTGTCGGTTCGCTATCTCTCGGACCGGTTTTTGCCGGACAAAGCCATCGACCTGATGGATGAAGCAGCTTCCTCGATTCGCCTGCAAAATAAAAAAAGCCTTGTCCTCGCCAAAGCAGGCTGTGTTTCGGTTGCCGCTGGAGAATCGCAAGGAACAGGGGAAAGCAAAAAATGGATGCCGGAGTTCTCAGAAGAGAACAAAGGCCCTTCTGTGGTCAATGCGGAGGATGTAGCGCGGGTAACGGCAAATATGACGGGAATCCCTGTGGAGCAGCTGTTAAAAGATCAAAATAAAAGGCTTTTGGAGCTGGAAGAAAATCTTCACAAGCGGGTCATCGGGCAGGAGGAAGCGGTTTGCGCTGTCGCAAAGGCTATCCGGCGCAGCCAGTCCGGCATCAACGACCCCAACCGCCCCATCGGATCGTTTTTGTTTTTAGGGCCGTCCGGCGTGGGAAAAACAGAACTTTGCCGGGCATTGTCCGAAGCCCTGTTTTCCAAAGAAGACGCCATGATCCGTATCGACATGTCGGAATACATGGAAAAGCATGCGGTTTCCCGCCTAATTGGCACCCCGCCGGGCTACGTAGGGTACGAAGAAGGCGGCCAGCTCACCGAAAAAGTCCGGAGAAATCCCTACTCCGTTGTTCTGTTCGACGAGGTGGAAAAGGCCCATCCAGACGTTTTCCATTTGCTGCTGCAGGTTCTGGACGAAGGGCATCTGACCGATTCGTCCGGCAGACGGGTCAATTTTAAAAATTGCGTTATTATTATGACCTCCAACATCGGCGCGCAAAAGATTGCCCAGCATAACAACATGGGCTTCGGGACTGGCAGTATCCAGGAACAGAATATGAAAAAAGAGATTCAGAAAGAACTAAAAGAATACTTCCGTCCGGAATTTTTAAACCGAATTGATGAAATCTTATTTTTCCGCTATTTGACCAAACCGCAATTGGAGCAGATCGGGACCCGAATGATCGAGCAGCTGCAGATGCGGCTGGGGCAGATTGGCATTCAGGCTACCATCGACCGCCAGGCGGTGGCTTGTCTGCTGGAACAAAAGCAATTGGATCCGGCGGAGGGCGCCAGGCCGCTGCGGCAAGCCATCCGCCAGCAGATCGAGGACCCGTTGGCGCAGCAATATCTTTCCGGCACCTTTTCCAGAGGGGATTCGATTTTTTGCGAGTTTAGCCGGGAACTGATTGTCCGCAAATTATAGAATCGCTCTTTGCAAACCAGATCCGCTATGGTATAATAAACCAGAATCTCATGCGGGAAGGAGCGCAAAAAGGGGATATGAAACAGTATTCGGTAGAGACGATTGTAGATGAAGAAAATACTGCCTTGGCGGTTGGCAGCGGGGATTTGGAGGTTTTTGCCACTCCCATGATGATCGCCCTGATGGAACACGCGGCGGCGGCTTGCATCGCGGATGAATTGGGAGAAGAAAACACTTCGGTGGGAACCATGATCAGCGTCAGCCATGTTTCTGCCACGCCGATCGGCATGAAGGTCAAAGCCACTGCCGAACTGATCGGGCAGGAAGGACGTAAATACGATTTTAAAGTAACCGCAGAGGATGAACGCGGTTTGATTGGAGAAGGCACCCATAGCAGAGTTATGGTAAACGGGGAGCGTTTTTACCAGAAAACCTATCAAAAATAACAAAAAAGCTTCTTTCCTCTTGGAAAGAAGCTTTTTTGTTGTCCTCCATACAAGCCGGGCAAAAATTGGTTGAATCCTCCAACTTGCCGTTGTATACTAAAAATGGAAAGGAAGGATGGACAATGGGATACGAAAACTGGAAACAGGATGTTTTTTCCTATGCAAAACTTCTTTTGGGGACAGATAGCCCAACTGGATATACGGCAAACGTGATTGAAGCCATTGGGAAGGTGGCGGAAGGGTTGGGGTTCCGGTTTGAAAAAACGCAGAAAGGCTGCGGTATGATTGTCATCCCGGGACGGGACAGCGGCAAAAAAGTTGCCGTTTCCGCCCATGTAGATACCCTTGGTCTGATGGTACGTTCCATCACCAGCGAAGGGATGCTTCGTTTTACCGCCGTCGGCGGGCCGATTCTTCCTACATTGGACGGGGAATATTGTAAAATCCTGGCGCGGGACGGCAGGATCTATACCGGGACCGTTTTGAGTTTGAGCCCGGCAGTCCATGTGTTTCCCGACGCATCCACCAGGGCGAGAGACGACGTCAATATGGCGGTGCGGCTGGATGAATGCGTCCATTCCAAAGAGGACGTACAGAACCTTGGAATTTATCCGGGGGATTATATTTTCCTGGACCCCAAAACCACCGTCACGCCAAGCGGCTTTTTAAAATCGCGGTTTATTGACGACAAAGGAAGTGCTGCCTGTTTGCTGACCGTCCTGAAGACCCTGCACGACCAAAACCTACGTCCGGCATACGACACAATCTTTTTCTTTTCCGTCTATGAAGAAACCGGGCACGGAGCCGCTTATTTGCCACAAGGACTCTCGGAACTTTTGGCGGTGGATATGGGGTGTATCGGGGACGATCTGAGCTGTACGGAATACGATGTGTCCATTTGCGCCAAAGATTCCCACGGTCCTTATGATTATGAAATGGTCAGCCGTCTGGTTCGTCTGGCCCAGGAACGCCAGCTGGACTATGCGGTAGACATTTATCCGCGATACGGATCCGATGTCGGCGCCGCGTGGTCGGCCGGCAACGATGTAAAAGGCGCCCTCATCGGCCCGGGCGTACACGCATCCCACGGCATGGAACGGACTCATTACCGCGGGTTAGAAAACACCATGAAATTGGTGATGGCGTATCTTGGATGCTAACAAAAATCCTGAACCGGCAAAGCAACAGTTGCTTTGCCGGTTTTTTTCTGTCCGTTTATAAGTAAAATTTCCCCCTTTTTTCTTTTACAAGAATTTTTCCATCCAATTGTTTTACATTTTACAACCAATTTGTATGATGGGGATGCACAAAAGAAAGAAGATAAAAGGAGATTTTAGCAATGAAAAAATTGATTACGGCCTGCCTGACGGCAGCGCTCATGTTGTCCACATTGGCCGGCTGCTCGGGAACGCCCTCTGCATCCGGACAATCCAGCGCCGGCAATTCCGAGAATGTTTCCAGTACGACGCAATCCAGCCAGGAAGCGGACGCGTTTGACACCTCCAAAGCAATTGCCGTAACCTCCCGGGAAGATGGTTCCGGTACAAGAACTGCCTTCATTGAACTGTTTGGCGTAGAAGAAAAGGACGATCAGGGAAATAAGGTGGACAGAACCAGCATGGAAGCGGACATCACCAACAGCACTTCCGTTATGATGACCTCTGTGTCCGGCAACCCTTACGCTATCGGGTACGTCTCGCTCGGATCCCTCAACGAAACGGTAAAAGCGGTAAAAATTGACGGCGCCGAAGCTTCTGTAGAAAACATCAAAAACGGAAGCTACAGCATCTCGAGACCGTTTAACATCGCGACCAAAGCGGAAATCAGCGAAGTGGCCCAGGATTTCATTGACTTCATCCTCAGCGCTGACGGGCAGAAAGTTGTAGAAGAAAACGGATATATCCCGCAAGAAACCAGCGAAGCCTATGCAGGGAACCAACCCTCCGGCAAGGTTGTCGTTTCCGGTTCTTCCTCGGTCTCCCCGGTGATGGAGAAACTCAAAGAAGCGTATCAGGCTGTGAACCCCAACGCGGAAATCGAAATCCAGACCAGCGACTCCTCCACCGGAATGAGCGACGCCATTGACGGCGTGTGCGACATCGGGATGGCCTCCAGAGCTTTGAAAGACAGCGAAACGGAGAAAGGTCTGACTTCCACCACCATCGCCACCGATGGGATTGCGGTGATTGTCAACAACGAAAACCCGATTGAAGATTTGACCAAAGATCAAGTGAAATCCATCTACGTAGGGGAAACGGTTACCTGGTCCGAAGTCGCCTAATCGATGAATGACATAAACAAAGCAAGGGTTACGGCGTGATTTGGCCGCAGCCCTTGCTGTATCTTGGAATAAAATCGTCGTCGGAGCTTCTGGAATCTCATGTGGCAGAAGAAAATAGAAAATTCCGGCCGGAACCACAACGGCGAATGGAGCGTCTATGAAACATCGTTATTTCAACAAGGAAACCATTATGCAAGGCGTATTCTTTTTGGCGGCCTGTGCCTCAATTTTGGCCGTCGCCTTGATTTGCCTGTTTTTGTTTGCCAACGGACTGCCTGCTATCGGAAAAATCGGCGTATTTGATTTCTTGTTAGGGAAGGAATGGCGGCCCAGCAACGATTTATACGGGATACTTCCCATGATTTTAGGGAGCATCTATGTAACCGCAGGCGCCATGATCGTCGGCGTCCCCATCGGGATCCTTACCGCCGTATTCATGGCAAAATTTTGCCCCAAGAAGTTGTATCGCGTTTTAAAACCGGCGGTAGAATTGTTAGCCGGAATCCCATCTATCGTGTATGGCTTTTTTGGATTGGTGGTCATTGTGCCGATGATCCGGCAGCTATTCCCGGACAGTAAGGGGACCAGCATGCTGGCGGCTTCACTGTTGCTCGGCATCATGATTTTGCCGACGATCATTGGCGTGAGCGAATCGGCGATCCGTGCCGTACCGGAAAGTTACTACGAAGGCGGTTTGGCGTTGGGCGCCAGCCATGAACGAAGCGTATTTTTCGCCACCCTTCCTGCAGCGAAGTCCGGCATTTTGGCCGGCGTGATCCTCGGGGTAGGCCGCGCCATTGGCGAAACGATGGCGGTCATTATGGTGGCAGGGAATCAGCCGCGTATGCCGGAAGGGCTGCTCAAGGGGGTTCGTACCTTGACCTCCAATATCGTCATGGAAATGGGATATGCTGCCGACCTGCACCGGGAAGCGCTAATTGCTACTGCTGTGGTGCTGTTTATCTTTATTTTGCTGATCAATTTACTGTTCTCTGTACTGAAAAGGAGGACGAATTCATAATGGAAAAAATCAATACACAGCGTTTTCGGCAAAAACTCAAAAGTTACCGCAGAACCCCTTTGTCCTTGTTCCTGTTTTTGCTGGTGACGGTTTCTGCCGTGATTACGGTTTTCGTCCTCTTTTTGCTGATTGCCTATATCCTGATCAAAGGGATTCCGCATCTTACGCCGGAACTCTTCTCCTGGACGTATAATTCCGAAAACGTGTCTATGCTGCCTTCGATCATCAATACCATTCTGATGACCCTGCTTTCCTTGCTGATCGCAACCCCGCTTGGCATTTTCTCAGCGATCTATCTGGTGGAATACGCCAAACGCGGGAATAAAGTTGTCAACGTGATCCGGGTAACAGCAGAAACCCTTTCCGGGATCCCATCCATTGTCTACGGCCTATTCGGAATGCTTTTCTTTGTCGTCACCTTGCATTGGAACCGTTCTCTTTTATCAGGGGCGGCGACATTGGCGATCATGATTTTACCTTTGATTATGCGAACGACGGAGGAAGCGCTCAAATCGGTCCCGGATACCTATCGGGAAGGCAGTTTCGGACTGGGGGCGGGAAGACTGCGTACCGTATTCCGGATTGTACTCCCTTCGGCGACGCCCGGTATTCTGGCCGGCGTAATTTTGGCCATTGGCCGGATTGTGGGCGAAACAGCGGCCCTGATTTTTACCGCCGGTACGGTTCCCAATCTGCCGGAAAGCGTATTTGATTCCACCAGAACGCTGGCGCTGCATATGTACATTCTCTCCCAAGAGGCTTTGTATTTTGACCAGGCGTATGCCACCGCGGTGGTTTTGCTGGTTGTAGTCATTGGGATCAACAGCTTGTCAAACTTTATCGCAAAGAAAATCGCGAAAGGATCATAGCAGATATGGAGAAATTTCACATTCAAAACCTGAATTTGTATTATGGGGATTTTCACGCATTGAAATCCATTGATCTTGCGCTGCAGGCCAATGAAATCACTGCATTTATCGGTCCGTCGGGATGCGGAAAATCCACCTTTTTAAAAACGCTGAATCGCATGAATGATTTGGTGGAAGGGTGCCGCATTACCGGGAAGGTCGAACTAGATGGGGAAGATATCTATGGCGATATGGACGTCAACCTCCTTCGTAAGCGAGTCGGGATGGTGTTTCAAAAACCCAATCCTTTTCCCATGAGCGTATATGATAACATTGCATTTGGGCCCAGGACCCACGGCATCCACAAAAAGGCGAAACTGGATGAACTGGTGGAAAAATCGCTGCGCGACGCCGCTATTTGGGATGAAGTCAAAGACCGATTAAATAAAAGCGCGCTGGGTCTTTCCGGCGGACAGCAGCAGCGGCTTTGCATTGCGCGTGCGTTGGCAGTTCAGCCGGAGGTTTTGCTGATGGATGAGCCGACTTCCGCGCTGGATCCGATCTCCACCTCCAAAATCGAGGACCTGGCGATGGAATTAAAAAAAGAATATACGATCATTATGGTCACCCACAATATGCAGCAAGCTGCACGGATTTCCGATAAAACAGCCTTTTTTCTGTTGGGCGAAATGATCGAATATGGAAATACCGAAAGTTTATTTTCGATTCCATCGGATAAGCGCACTGAGGATTACATTACGGGAAGATTTGGATAAGGGGGAACGGGTATGCGAAACAAATTCGATGCGCAGCTAAAATTGCTGAATGAAGAACTAAACGAGATGGGGGCACTGTGCGAAAGCGCAATTGCCAGTTCCGCGAAAGCGCTGATGACCGGGGATAAATCGTTGGCAGAACATGCCATCGCCATCGATTCGGAAATCGATCAACAGGAGCGGGAGATCGAAAGCCTTTGTTTGAAATTGCTGCTCCAGCAGCAACCGGTGGCCAGAGATTTGCGGCAAATTTCCTCAGCGCTGAAAATGATCACCGACATGGAGCGAATTGGAGACCAGGCGGCGGACATTGCGGAAATCATCGGTTTGTCCCATTTCAAAGCGTCCGATAAAACCATGCATATCGGCGAAATGGCCAAGGCCACCATTAAAATGGTGATGGACAGTGTGGACGCTTTTGTCAAACGGGATTACGATGCCGCCCAAGCCGTTGTCGCCTATGACGATGTGGTGGATCAGCTTTTTGATACCGTGAAAAATGAACTGATCGAGCTGATCGCATCCGGCCACGCAGACGCCGAATATGCAGTCGATCTTTTGATGATCGCCAAATATTTTGAACGGATCGGCGACCATGCCACAAATATTGCAGAATGGGTTGTATTTTCTATCACCGGAGTCCATAAGCACCTGCCCTCCGGTTTTCAGCGGACAGAAGAGGCGAGGGAAGACCGTTCATAGCTTGATCTCGGTACAAAAACAGGGCGGTACAGAAAAACTGTACCGCCCTGTTTTCTTTTTGTGGTTTTAGGTAGGTAAATTAATCCAGCGTAGAATAAACGATTTTCCCATCGCAGATGGTCAGACATACTTTGATATCCCGAATGGAATCCATAGAAGCGGTAAAGACATCGCCGTCCAACACGGCAATATCCGCCCATTTCCCAGCTTCCAAAGTGCCAACACGGTCTTCCCGCGCCATCCCAATATGGTTGTTGATGGTCCAAGCCTGCATCACTTCGCCCACGGTCATGGTATGCGTTCCGCCGAAAGCCGGAGTTGTTTCATTGCCAAGGCGTCCGCTCACGCAGTGATAGATCGATTGGGCAACATCCGGGATAAACAGCGGCAAATCTGTTTGCGCGCCGATCTTCACGCCGGCGTCCACCATAGCACGATAGTTATTATATCGGTCCATACGCCATTCGCCTAATTTCTCCGACATGGCCGCAACTCTTTCTTTTCCACCAAAGGCACCCATCTGCAAACACACTTCTGCAGGAGTATCCATTTTCGCCATCCGCTTCAGATCGTCCGGATGGATCACAGAGGTAAACAGGACAAATCCCTGCCGGTTGATCAGGCGGCCATTTTCATCTTTCTGGCATTTGTCATACATGTCAAGGATCCGGCGCACCGAGGCATCGCCGCCGGCAGTCAGAGTGCTGCGCAGACCGACGCGGTCGATTTCCAGAACCCATTTTTCCAGCGATTCATAATCGAAATCATGGAATACGCCAATTTTTTCTTTTCCGAAGTCATCCGCATATTTGTCGTCTTTTGTCAGCAAATCGCTGGCCGGGTAATACAGATTATACCCATCAAAGAAAAGCTTGTCACTGTGGAAGTTGTTTTTGGCCCAAACGCCGTACGGCACATTGGGCAGATCGGCAACTGCCTGGGACATAAACGCAACACGCAGCGTCAGCCGATCTTCGTCTTCCAGTTTACGCAGAATATTGGTGAATCCATAAAATTCATCAAATCCCATTTCCATGGTGGTAGTGATACCGCGGCTGTTCAAAAGCTTCATATATGCCACAAAATCATCCACTACAAAGTCTTCATCGCTCAAATAGGCGTTCATGGTGCGCCAGTTGCCTTCCGCAAATACACGGTCCGGATCAATGCGGTAAAATTCCAGCGCCATGGTGTTCAGCCACGCCTGCCGCCGGTTTGCGTGAACGATAATCACAGGACGATCGGAAATGATGCGGTCCAGCGCTTGCGGGCCGGGATTCTTTCCGCCTACATTTTCCCAGGTCACGCCATGTCCAAATACAATCTTTTTCAGAGGATGGGCGTCCGCATAGGTTTTGATCAAAGACAATGCATCATCCAGCCCTTTGGCGTTCGTCAAATCAGCGCCTAAAAACCCAAATTCATATCCGGTAAAGAAAGAATGTGTATCTGTAAAACCGGGAGAGATCACTCGGTCGCCCAAATCATAAACCTTTGTGTGATCGTCAATCCACTGGTCTTTTTCTGCGATCGGGCCGACGCCCGCAATCATTCCGCCTTGGATAGCGACATACAGCGGGGCAGGTTCCAAAGTCTTCGCGGTAAAAACATTTTGGGAATACAACAAAATATCTGCCGGCATGAAAACAACTCCTTTTTCTAATTTTCTAAGATTTGGATAACATTATAATACCACGCCGCCCAAAGGAAGACAAGCCAAAACCAAAAATTAGGAACAAATCGTTTTGCTTTGTTTTTTCGCCTCCCTTAATTTCGCTAAATTTTGATTTAGCGAAATTAAATATTTTTCTTTTTCCATTCCCTGCTCATTTGCCAATAGGTAAAAAATCTTTTATAATAAAAACAACCTATATTGGAATCGGGGTTGGAACATGAATCGCGCCATACTGGATAATTGTCCGAAGCTGTTACGGGAATTTTTATTTTATTTGGAAACCATCCGCGGACGTTCGCCCAAAACGGTGGATGCTTATTATATCGATCTGCATACTTTTTTTTGTTTTATGAAAATACAAAAAAAACTTTGTTCTCCTGATACGCCTTTTTCTGAAATCGACATTTCCGACATTTCTCTGGATTTTATCCGTTCTGTAACCCTGGCAGACGTTTATGAATATTTAAACTACACCATGTCCGAACGGGACAACAACGCGAAAACACGGGCGAGAAAAGTTTCCTCCCTGCGTTCGTTTTATAAATATTTGACGACCAAAGCCAATGTTTTGTCCGAAAATCCCATCCAGGAATTGGAAGTCCCAAGCTTAAAAAAATCGCTTCCCAAATACTTGACCCTAGAACAAAGCCTGGAACTTCTCTCTCATATCGACTCCTCCGCCCCTAAGCGGGATTATTGCATGGTGACCTTATTTTTAAACTGCGGCATCCGTCTTTCCGAATTGGTGGGGTTGAATTTGTCCAGCATCCGATTGGACAGTAAAACGATGGTGGTCTTGGGAAAAGGAAACAAAGAGCGAATGCTGTATTTAAACAGCGCCTGCGTCAACGCATTAGAAGAATATCTCCAGGAACGTTCCGGCGTCCCGGTCAAAGATCCAAAAGCCCTGTTCCTTTCCAGCCGCGGCACGCGCATCACCGCCCGCCGGGTACAGCAGATCATTCAGCGTTCGTTAGATCAGGCCGGGCTGAGCGGGCAAGGATTTTCCACCCACAAATTGCGCCACACGGCGGCAACGCTGCTTTATCAACAAGGCGGTGTCGACATCCGGGTTCTGCAGCAAATGCTGGGGCACGTGAACCTGGGTACCACGGAAATCTATACCCACACATCCAATCAGCAATTGCAGGAGGCTGCGGAACGTTCCCCGTTAAAAAATGTCAAACAAAAACCCTCCCCTTCCTCCAAGCCCTCCAAAGAGCAAGACAAATAAAAACACAAAGAAAAAAGCCGGAACGCCTCTTCCCTTTGGCGTTCCGGCTTTTTGGAGCGGGTTACGAGGCTCGAACTCGCTACCTCCACCTTGGCAAGGTGGCGCTCTACCAGATGAGCTAAACCCGCATGAAAGTGGTGGCCCCGGTCGGAATCGAACCAACGACACGAGGATTTTCAGTCCTCTGCTCTACCAACTGAGCTACAGGGCCACATCCCTTTTTTTGGCGACCTGGATGGGGTTCGAACCCACGACCTC
>CALWNU010000031.1 GCA_944382905.1 uncultured Clostridia bacterium
GGCGGCAGGCGAGGACGTCGGCGCCGCGGAGCAAAATCCCATCGACCGGTGGGACCTGCAGGGGGACCAAACGGCAAAAGGGATTTTGGATACCATTTGGGAAGCTACCATCTGGAACAATCTCCCGGAGCGGGAGTTTGACTCCATTGCGCAGGCGCCCAACGCCTTTTTGCTGAACGCCGCTTATTTTCAGTCGCCGTATGTCTTTTGGTATGAGGACGGGACAGAGCCCAACAGCCGGATGGATTTTTCCATCCTGACCCCGCTGGTCAATGATTTCCAATGCATCCCGCAGCAGATCCTGGAACAGACGGCGCGGCAGATGTTTGGGGATACGGTCCAGATCACCCATGAAAAGCCAACCTACGGCTATTATCAGGAATACGCCATGGCCTATACCCCCCGCCATATGGGAGGATGGTATCCGGATATCTTTTTGCTGGATTATACCGAGCAGGGGGATACCGTAGAGGCGACCGTCGCCTACGGCAGGCTGTACGGCAGCGCCGGCAACGCCATGAAAACACTGACGGATATGGAGGAAGAACAGTCTATCCGCACCCGGGAGCAGCGGCACCGGTTCACCTTGGAAAAAACCGAGGACGGGTATCGGATCACCGGCTACCATCTTGTAGATACCATCCGGGACATGGTTTCCCGCGCGCCGGGCTATTATGCGTATACAGCCATCTGCGGCGGGCTGGCCTTTTTCGACTGGGATGGCGTCCAGAGCCTGACGCCGGACCAATTATACGGATGGATGATCGCGGGATACAGCCCCGGGTTAAACGATACCACCCTTCCCTCCGATACGGTGGAGACCTATTTTTACGCCTATACCGGGTACCATCTGGAGGATCCCGCCATCCTGCGGCAAAGCCAGTATTATGACGCCCAGGCCGGCAATTACCGCATCCAGGAAATCGAAGGCGTGATTGGGGAGCAGGATTTCCAACGGAAATATTGGTGCGATTACGGAGACGTCACCTACCAGGATGAAAACACCGCGCTGGTGCCGGTGCAGGTGTATGCAGACGAACAGCGTACCCAGCTTTTGGCAGACGGCGTGATGAAAATGAAATACCAGGAGGATCCCATTGATCCCTGGATTGCAGACGGCTTTACTTCCAACTAGCCGGAAGGTGGCAGGCAAAAAACGCCGCGGGAGAATCCTTTCTCCCGCGGCGTTTGGCTTGGCGGTTGGGCCGGACGCTTTAAGCATCCGACTGTTCCAGCATGGCCAGCAATAATTTGGCAGAGTGGTCGGCGGCGGCCGCCTCGAACGTATCGAAGGACATCCCCGCGTCGCCGTTGGCATTGTCGGACATGCTGCGGATGACCAGGCAGGGGATCTGGTTGGAATAGGCTACCAGGGCAATGGCGGCGCCCTCCATTTCCACGCAGTCCGGATGGGTCCGCCGGATGATGTCCTCCCGCAGGGCCTCCTGTTCCACAAAGACGTCGCCGGTGGCGATGCGGCCCAGCTTATACCGGAACATACGCTGCGGCATCTGCTCCAACGCCAGCTGCGCCAGCGCGATCAGGCCGGGATCCCCGGGGAATTTGCTGGTGTGCGGGTGGTATTTTTCCTGCAGGGCCCAGTCGTAATCATGAAACACCAAATCCCGGGACAGGACAATGTCCAGCACATCCAAATCGTCGCAGGTACAGCCGGCAACGCCGGTGTTGATCAAGCATCCCACCCCGTAGCGCAGCACCATCGTCTGGGCGCACATGGCGGCGTTGACCTTGCCGATCTCGCTGCAGCAAAGGACCACTTCTTTGCCGCGGATTTTGCCGGAATAATAGGTAAGCCCTGAAACCGTTTCCTGTTTGATGCCGGACATCTGCGCTTTTAACAGCGCGATTTCCGACGGCATTGCACCGATGATTCCCCAAACCATGTTGTTCTTTCTCCTCGCTTTTTTTGTTATTGTAGCAATTTTTCCAAAAGGTTGCAAGAAAAGATTGCACATCCGGTATTATAATGTTATACTACCAATAGAAACCCAAACAGAAGACAAGAAAAGAGGGATCTTATGCAGTTTGAAGCAGTAAAGGCAAAAAATCCCGGCGTGACCATGTACCTGGTCACCGACCCGGCGTTCAAAAAATACGGACGGGTCATCCAGGGCTATGATTTTACGCCTTATGTTACCTATTTGAAAGAACATACCGCCGTGCCGGAGTCGGGGAACCAGTATGTGGCGTCGGTCCCGGAAATGGAGGCGCTGCCCATTACCGCCCAGGTGGAACATTTCTTGTTCGCGGGGATGCCCGTGCAGGTAGGGTATTGCAATGGGAATGGGTCATTGCTCAATGCATTTGAATACCATAAATGCTCGGAAATCAGCGTTGGGACGACGGATATGGTGTTTCTGCTTTATAAGGTGGAAGACCTGGCCGACGACGGCACCGTCCATTCCAAAGATGTCGTGGCGTTTTACTGCCCGGCCGGCGTGGCGATTGAGCTGTATCCGCATACGCTGCATTACGCGCCCTGCAAAACGTCGGATGCAGGCTTCCAATGCCTGGTGATCCTGCAAAAGGGCACCAACGAGCCCATCGAAAAGCCGACCCATCCGGTGAACCATGAGGACCGGTTGATTATGGCGCGGAACAAGTGGGCGTTTGGCCACAAGGACAGTTCGGTGGTGGCTACCCGGGGAGGATTTGAAGGAATCTTTGGGGAAAATACCTGCATCCGGTACTGACGGCGCCCCCTCAGCGGATAATCCAACAGAGTGAAAAAGCGGAGGATCAAGGGAAAGATCCTCCGCTTTTTTTGCTGCCTGGGAAAAAAGCGAACAAAGGGGAAAAGGGGAAAGATGTGTCGAATTAAACAAACCTTAAAAAGATTGGTTGAAAAGTATCATGTATTATGCTATCATAAAAAAAAGGCGGCTTTGCCCGCTTTTTCCTTTTTCCTGTGGGAAAAGGTTCCGGAAGGAGTATGATTTATGGAAACCAGAATGCGTGAAATCCATGCGAGAAAAGCGAGTAAAGTAAAAATTGGTGTGATTCCCGGCCATTTTGCCACCAACCATTCCCACGTCAATTACTATGTGGATATGACGACGGTAAAGACCAGCTCTTCCACGGCCAAGGAAGCGGCGTCCCTGTTGGCGCAGGAATATATGATGGGGACGAATATCGATACCATCGTATGCTTGGAAGGGACGGAGATGCTGGGGGCGTTTTTGGCCCAGGCTTTGAGCGATCCTTCGGTCCCGGTGTTGAACGCAGGGCATGATATCAACGTGATTACGCCGGAGCTCAACGCCAGCAATCAGATGATTTTCCGCGATAATACCCAGAAAAAGATTTGGAACAAGCATGTGCTGCTGCTGATGGCTTCGGTATCCACCGGGAAAACCATCAACCGCGCAGTGGAGTGCCTGCAGTATTATGGCGGGCAGCTGGTGGCGATTGCAGCGATCTTCAGCGCGGCCACGGAAAGCAGGGGGATCCAGATCAACTCGATTTTTACCCCTGGAGATCTTCCGGATTATCAGACTTATCTCAGTGCAGAATGCCCGCTTTGCGCGGCGCGGAAAAAGGTCGACGCCATTGTCAACAGCTATGGGTATTCCAAAATCTAAAGCCGCATCCCAAAGCCCCTCGGATTCCGAGGGGCTTTGTTTTTGGGTTTTCCCGAAAAAAGGGGCGTCTGCGCAAACGGCAGACGCCCGGCAAACAATTATTTGGAAGGTTTTTTCTGCCGCCTGGTAAGAGGAGAGTCCTGGCGGCAGCGTATATAGACCAGAGAAGAGGACGTAAGATTACCGTTTCATCGCAACTGCGCCAGCTGCAGCCAGGGAAACAACGCCCAGCGCAATGGCAACATTCACAAAATCAACCGACCCGGTTCCCGGGGTTGTCCTTGTCCTCGTCGGCAGAGCTGGAGGAATCGCTGTCTTCTACGGTAGTGTTATACAGGCTGACGTCCAGCTCGATATCGGAAACAACGGCGCCTTCGATCTTGCTGGAGTTGTATTCCCAGCACTCAGCGTCCGCATCCCACTCGAATTCATCGGCCACCAGTTTGCCGTCGATGATGGCGTACACATAGGAATCCTCGCTATAAGGAGCGTGCAGGGTCCCGGTGTAGTCGAACTCAGGCGCGCCGTCGAAGAAGATCATTTCCAGGTCGGCGTCCTCATAGGTGGTGGAGAGGGTCTTGTTGTCCGTATGGAAATAGACGTTGACGGTGGTTTTGGAGGAGTTTTTCACCGAGTACCAAAATTCCGTTCCTTCAAAGTACAGCTGTGCATAGGAAGCGTCTTTGGGGATCACGGCCAGCGCCTCGACGTTGCAGTCGTCGGTGTAGTTGTCATAGGAAGCGCCTTCGTAGCCGTCGTGGGCATCGGCCAGGTCTACCGTAAAGGTGTATTCGCCGTAGCCGTCATCCTCGTAACCGGCTTCGCAGATCTCAGCCCATTTCTGAGCAATCTCAACGGAAGCTTCGGCGACGGTATATTTGCTGTCCTTTTTCAAGGTGATGGTCCAGGTGGCGGAAGCTTCTTCCGTGGTAAAGGTTTCCTTGGTCTCTACCTTGACTTTATAAACGCCGTTTTGTTTGACAATCGCATAGGCCTCGATCAGGGAATCGCCGGATTCTTTGATGGAAACCGTCAAATGCTTGGCCATATCGTCGTCGGTCAGCATGCCGGAATCATCATTTTCGTCCAGGATGGTGTAGTAATAGGTTGCGCCGGGTTTGTCCGGCTCTGCGTCGGCGGGAGCGCCCAGATCGCCAAAGCCAACAGCAACGCCATTAGTTTCTTCATGGTTCTTTCTCCTTTTCCATATTATTGCCCCGGAAAAGCCATCTCTCTTGGCTTTCCGGGAACAGATTCAGTATAGGAGACGGTTGTGA
>CALWNU010000032.1 GCA_944382905.1 uncultured Clostridia bacterium
CCGGTCATTTCCGTTCGACTTGCATGTGTTAGGCGCGCCGCCAGCGTTCGTCCTGAGCCAGGATCAAACTCTTCATGAATGGTATCAAAAGCCTTTCGGCTCCTAATCAAATAAAGTTTGTCCAAGCCGATTCCGAACATCTAGCTTTCGCTTCGTTCTGGAATTACCTGCTTGATGAAATTCTTTTCGAATCTCAAGGGTAGTTTCAATTCGTTTCGAATGTTGTTCAATTTTCAAGGTTCCTCCCTGCGGTTGCAGGGTCTTTATTTTACCATCTCTTGCGGGCTTTGTCAAGTACTTTTTTTCCCCAACCTGCGGGGATTCTTTTCCCGCCGCCCCCTGCGAGACAGCTTCATTACTATATCACATCCCCCTTTCCAAAGTCAATACCTTTTCGGGAAAATTTTTTCCTGAATTTTCTTCTTTTATACATTATTATATGTTTTTCTTTTCTTTCTTTTTTGCGCTCGGCGCAGAAAAAAGAAATTCTTTTGACAAATGACTGTTCAATCGCTACAATAAGCATAGTTATTTTCGACTTTATCGCTATGGAGGCCTTTGTATGATCGAAGGGCAATATGAAATCGCCGATGCCCATACCCATATCTATCCTTTTAAGATCGCGGAAAAAGCCGCCCATTCCATCGCGGATTTTTACCACGTGCAGGCAGGAGATGTGGGGACGGTAGACATCCTGCTGCAAAACGGGGAAAAGCTGGGGATTCGCCATTATCTGGTCTGTTCTGTAGCCACCACGCCGAAGCAGGTGCCCAGCATCAACCGGTTTATCACCGAAAATTGCGCGGCGCACCCGGAATTTGTCGGGTTTGGCACCATCCATCCCGGGATGACCGAAACGGAAATGATCACCCAGGCGGTGCGGATAAAAGAAGCGGGCTTGGTGGGGATCAAGCTGCATCCGGATATTCAGGATTTCTTGTTGGACGACCCTCATCTGTTCGCGCTATACCGGGCTTGCGAGCGGGAGCTGGGCCTGCACATTCTATTCCATTGCGGTGACGCCCGGTACGACCGGTCCTCGCCCCGGCGGCTGGCCCATGTGCTGGACCGCTTCCCCGACCTTTCGGTCATTGCGGCCCATTTCGGCGGGTACAGCCAGTGGGAACAGGCCTATTCCATTTTGCGGGATTATGACCGGTTGCATCTGGATACCAGCAGTTCCCTGTCTTTCCTCTCGGATGAAACCGCCATGCGGCTGATCGAAGGGTACGGGCCGGAACGGTTGATGTTCGGCACCGACTACCCGCTCTGGGTGATGGAAAAAGAGCTGGACCGTTTCTTTTCCCTGCCGTTGAGCGACGCCCAGCGCAGACAAATCCTGTTCGGTACTTTTTCCACGCTTTTCGGCGTTTCACAAAAAGAAAACGCCGCGCAACCCCCTCTTCCCCGGTGGAAAGCTGGAAAATCATGAATGTTTTTGGTTTCTATTGATGATTTGGACATATTTTTCCTTTATTATCAATTGTGTGAGTGCGCCGTTTTAAGGCGCTGGCCCGTACGCGGGTTCGAATATAGGAGGTATTGCACATGCTAGAGGTTAAAAACCTCGTAAAGCGGTATGGCAGCAAATTTGCCGTCAATGACATCAGCTTTACCGTAGAACGGGGAGAAATCCTGGGTTTCCTTGGCCCGAACGGCGCCGGAAAATCCACCACCATGAACATCATCACCGGCTACCTGTCCAGTACGGAAGGGACCGTGACGATTGATGGCCATGAGATTTTGGAAGACCCAATTGCCGCCAAATCCCACATCGGCTATCTGCCGGAGCAGCCGCCGCTGTATATGGATATGACGGTAAAGGAATACCTGAATTTCATGTACGAACTAAAAAAGGTCAAGCTTCCCCGGCAAAAGCATATCGAGGAGATCTGCAAAACCGTAAAGATCGACCATGTCTATACCCGCCTGATCCGGAACCTGTCCAAAGGGTATAAACAGCGTGTCGGCGTGGCGCAGGCCCTGCTGGGCAGCCCGGAGCTACTGATCCTGGACGAGCCTACGGTGGGGCTGGATCCCAAGCAGATTATTGAGATCCGCAACCTGATCAAGGAGCTGGGCAAAACCCATACGGTCATTTTGTCCTCCCATATCCTGCCGGAAGTGCAGGCCATCTGCGAGCGGGTCATCGTCATCAACGACGGCAAGATCATCGCCGACGACACGCCGGACCATCTGGCCCGCTCCATGAGCGGCGAATCCGGGCTGGCCGTGCGGCTGGAAGGCCCCGTCACCACGGTACACAATGCGCTGCGCGCCCTACCAAACGTCCATTCCTGCAATCCTCTGGGCGAACGGGAAAAAGGGGTATTCGAGTATCTGGTGGAACCGGAAGCGGGCGCGGATGTACGCCGGGATGTGTTCCGGCTGGCCAAGGACAACAACTGGCCCATTCTGTCCATGAAGTCCACCGAAATGACCTTGGAAGAGATCTTCCTGAAGCTGACTTCCGGCGAGTATGTGGCGCCGGCCAAGGAAGCAGCCGCCCCTGCGGCCGAACAAAAATCCAATGAAGGGAGGGAAGAATAATGTCGGCTGTTTTCAAACGGGAGTTTAACGCCTATTTTACTTCCCCCATCGGATATGTGTTTATCGCCATGTTCTACTGTCTGTCCGGCTTTTTCTTCTTTCTGGACAACCTGGCAGTAGGTTCTGCCGAATTGCGGTATGTGTATTCCATGCTGTTTACCTGCTCGGCGCTGCTGATGCCGATTTTGACCATGCGCATGCTCAGTGAGGACATGCGCCAGAAAACCGACCAAGTGCTTCTGACCGCCCCTATCGGGCTGTTTAGCCTTTTGCTGGGGAAATTTTTGGCGGCGCTGCTGGTATATGTGATCGCCATTTCCATCACGCTGGTGTACGCGCTGGTCCTTTCCGTATTCGTCTCTTTAAACTGGGCGGTGATCATCAGCAGCTACTTCGGCATTCTGCTGCTGGGCGCTTCGCTGATCGCCGTGGGCATGTTCATCTCTTCCCTGACCGAGAGCCAGCTGGTTGCCGCGATTGTCACCGTGGTGGTAGACGTGGCGCTGCTTTTGGTAGACGCGCTGGCATCGGTCATGCCGACCACCGGGCTGCAGAATCTGATCATGGGTCTTTCCATGTCGGACCACTACGGCAATTTTACCATGGGCATACTTGATTTTGCCGACGCCTTCTTTTTCTTAAGCATCATCGCGCTATTCATTTTCCTGACCAGCCGGGTGCTTGAAAAGAGAAGATGGGGTTAATAGGAGGAAAAGACCATGCTATCGAAAATTTTAAGGAACCGCCGGTTCCGGATGGGCAGCTTTGCCACGGTGCTGACGGTGATCTTCATCGCCGTGCTGATTGTGCTGAATATGATTGTCTCCGCCATTTCCGAGCGCTATCCGATTCAGCTGGATCTGACTACCGGCAAAATCTACGGGCTCAGCGACGAGACCATCGACTATTTGAAAACCGTGGAAAAGGACGTCAATATCTACGTGCTTGCCACCGAGGATTCCTTCGGGAGCCCCAATGATTATTACCTGCAGGCCTGCGAGACCATCAAGAAATTCCCGCAGTACAACTCCAAGATCAAGCTGCAGTTTATCGACCTGGCAAAAGACCCTTCTTTTGAATCGCAGTATTCTTCCTATTCCATGGGCACCCGGGACATTCTGGTAGAGTGCGGCGACAAGGCGCAGGTGGTCAAAACCAGCGACCTGTTCAACCTGGAGAACGATTCCAGCACGGGATATACTTATATCCGCTCCTCCCGGACGGATGAAGCGATCACCTCGGCGATTATGAACGTGACTTCGGACTACACCCCCAAGGTCACCATCCTCAGTGCCCACTCTTCGTTCGACGCCAGCGCGTTTTCCACGTTGCTGAGCCAGAACAACTTTGAAGTGGTGACCCAGGACCTGCTTTTGGAGGACATTGATCCGGAAGCCGAAGCGGCCATCCTGTTTGCCCCCAGCGAGGATCTGGATGAAGAACAGCTGAAGAAGCTGGACGCTTTCCTGGACAACGACGGGCAAAAAGGGAAAACGCTTTTGTATTTTGCCGCTGCCAACCAGCCTGCGCTGCCGAACCTGGAGGCGTTTTTGAGTGAATGGGGCATCGTCATGGAAGACGCGACGATCTACGAAACCGATTACCGCCGGATTTACAATTACAGCCCCTATTACAGCATTGTCGACTTTGTCAACACCGAAATTTACGAGGATACCTCCGCCTACCTGCTGATGCCCAATGCACGGGTGATCGATACCGCCTACACCGAGCGGGACGGCCGTACCACCGAAGTACTGCTGAAATTCGGATCAACCGCCAAAGCGCTGCCCAACAACGCTGGCGAGGATTACGATATTGAAGATGCGGAGACCTACGCGTTCCCCGCTCTGATCAAATCTACGATGCAGAAATCCGCTGGTGACGCCAACGCCACTGGGGAAGCCTTGCTGGAATCTCATGTGGTGGTCTCCTCCTCCGCAATGAGCTGCGAATCCAGCCTGCTCAGCGGCAACACCTTCGTCAACGGGAAGTATTACATTTCCCTGCTCAACAGCCTGATCGGCCGGGAATCCGAATTCTCCGTCACCGCCAAAACTCTGGACGACACCACACTGGTTATGACGAACTTCCAGATCCTGTCCGTCGGCGCCACGTTTGTCATCGTCATTCCGTTGGCGCTGCTGGTGGTGGGCGTCGTCGTATGGCTGCGCAGACGGCATAAATAAAATACGGCGAGCCTGGCTTGCCTTTGAGCCGCCAAACTGTAATCGAAAAGAGAAACGGAGAACCTGCTTATGTCCAAACATACCAAAACCTTATTGCTGGCGCTGATCGCCCTCGTTGTGCTGGTCGGGTTGTTCTTCGCGGTGAAGATGTTTTTGCCGCAGCAGGAAGAGGAAACCTCGTCCCAAACCTCTACCAGCACGATCAAATTGATCTCCATGTCTTCGGAAGAAGTGTCCATGGTGGAGGTTTCCCGTCCGGAAGGCGGCTTCACGCTGCGGATGACCGACGGGGAAGCCGCTATCGACGGACTGGAGGGACTGCCGCTGGATTCAGAGAAAACCTCCAGCGTCCTCTCCCAGGCCACTTCCATGTCGGCCAAGGAAATGGTGGAGGAATCCCCGCAGAACCTGGGCCTGTACGGTCTGGATCAGCCCAATTACACCATGACCGTCACCAAGACCGACGGCAGCAGCTTCACCCTGGAATTCGGGTTGGAATCTTCCGCATCCTACGGCACCTATGTCAAGCTGGAGGGCGAAGATCCGGTATACCTGGTCTATACCAGCGACCTGACCAGCTTTGCTTATACGGCGGAAAGCTTTGTTTCCCGTCAGATTTTGCCGGAGCTGTCGGAAAATGTGGAACTCAAACGCATCAGCTACGGCGGGACGGATTATTCTCAGCCGCTGGTCATCGAAAAATACAGCTTTGACGAGGACGACGATGCCACCTATTCGTATTTCTCTTATGCCGTCACCTCCCCGTCCATCAAGCCGGTGGACGCGGAATTGATCTACAATTATGAGGAAGACATCCTTGGCACCTCCGCCGACTCGGTGCTGGCCGGGAATTATACGCCGGAACAGCTGCAGGAATACGGCCTGGATCAGCCGGATGTGCAGATTGACCTGACCTTCTCGGAAGAGTACGAGGAGGATACCTCGTTTACCCTGCGCCTGTCGTTCCAGGAGGATACGGTGTATGCCCTGCGCGACGACGTGCCGATCGTGTATACGCTGGCCAAAGAGGACTGGATGACGCTGCAATACGAAGATGTGGTACACAGCCTGTTCGTGCTGCCCAGTATCTACGAGGTATCCCAGCTGACGGTGGAAACCGACGGAAAGACCTATGCGTTCGACATCTCTGGAGAAGAAAGCGAGAATATCCAATACAATGGCAGCGCCATTGACAAAACCGCTTTTTCGAAATTCTATCAGCTGATCATCGGCGCTTCCCACGACGGCAACTATGTGCCCGACGCCCAGCCGGAAGGGGATCCTCTTTTGACCATCACCTTCGACTACCGCAATGACAGCAATTCCGACGTGCTGAAATTTTACGATGCCGGGACGCGGAAGCTGTACGTGGAGATGAACGGGACCATTGAATTTACCATGATGTCCTCCTTCGTCGAAAAGGTCCAGGAAGCCTGCGAGCAGATCATCAACGGCGAAACCCCGGATCCGGATTGGAAAGTATAGGAGTGATCGTATTTTTAGCGGCGCCATCAGGCGCCGCTATTTTTTTCCCCACGACCGGATTCGAGGAATTTTCCCCCTTCTTTTTTCATACAATAAAAAAATATGAGAGAAAAAAAGGAGGGGATTTTTTATGGATTATCCCAATACAAAACAAGGGGAAAACATGCCGGAACGGCAGGAACCCTCCTGGTTCCAGGTTGCCGGCGATGTGGACGATTTTATCTTCTATTACGAAACCGCCAAACCCTGCAGCCAGCGTTAGCCGGACGCCCGGATCCGCGCGCCGGCAAAAAAGGCCCTCCGCCAAAAAGCGGAGGGCCTTTTTACAATCCTGCCTGCATGTTCCTTTTGCCGGGGGTCACCAGCCGGAGATATGGGCCCGTTTCATTGCGCCGAACAGCCGTTTGGTGATCCCGCGGTCCTCTTTTTCCATCTGCCGCAGCCAATTTTTGGTCCATTCCCTCTGGGTCGCGCCGTCTACCGGGCAGTTGTTTTTGACAATGGGGTAGCCCGCCCGGCGCACTGCCGATGCAATTTCCCGTTCCGGCGCATACAGCAGCGGGCGGATCATGGTCAAATCCTTGCGGGAAAGATAGGTCACCGGCGAAAAGCAGCCGATACGGCCTTCCCGGAACAGATTCATCACAAACGTTTCCACCGCGTCGTCATAATGATGGCCCAGGGCGATTTTATTGCACCCTAGCGCCTTCGCTGCGTCGTGCAAAGCGCCGCGCCGCATCCTGGCGCAAAGGCTGCACGGATTGGTCTCTTCCCTGGCCTGGAAAACGATGGGGCC
>CALWNU010000033.1 GCA_944382905.1 uncultured Clostridia bacterium
CTCGGCAAGCTGTAAAACAGGGTCAGCCATGATTTGTCGCTGTCCTGCGGTATTTCGATGATCTCACCGGGCAGCACCACAATGAAACCTTTCGGGCTTTTCCGCTTCTCCATAAGCGTCACCTCCAATCGTTTTGAAATAGCCCTCTACTATATATGGCATGAGAAAAGCTGAAATGTTCCAATGTTTCCAAAATTTTTTGAGATTTTTTGAAAAAATCTCGGAATGGAAAGGATGGGAAAGATATGAGTTAATTATACTCGAAAAATGTGAATAAATCTATTGCTTCCACACATAGGCAAAAAAATAACGGGTACTCGGCTTTCACCGAATACCCGTTATCTCGTTTACCAACCCCGTCTGACAAATGCCATAATCGTAATTTCTGGAATTACTTTCTTATGAGCACCCGTGTAACGCCGCCGGTATCTTTTTTTGGTACAAGGATCAGTCTTCCTTCTCGCAGAACGCCACAATTTTCTGGCATGCCTGCGTCAGATAATCCACATTGGCCTGCTCGATCTGCCCCTCGTCGCACAAACTGGCCAGCTGCGGGTCGATGGGCATTTTGGCCAGCACCGGCAGGTTGAATTCCTCGCCGATCCGGTCGATATGGCTTTCCCCAAAAATCTTGATCTGCTTATGGCAGTCCGGGCATTCCACATAGCTCATGTTTTCCACCAGGCCAATGACGTTGACCTGCATGGCATTTGCCATATTCAGCGCTTTTTCTACCACCATGCCCACCAGTTCCTGCGGAGAAGCTACTACCACAACGCCGTCCACCGGGATCGACTGGAACACGGTAATCGGCACATCGCCGGTTCCCGGAGGCATGTCCACAAACAAAAAGTCGATATCATTCCAGATGACGTCCGTCCAGAACTGCTTGACCACGCCGGCAATCATCGGGCCACGCCAAATGACGGGGGCGGTTTCTTCCTCCAGCAGCATATTGGCGGAGATCACATGGATGCCCGTCTGCGTCTGTGCCGGGTAAATCCCCGCTTCGTCGGACATTGCCCGGTCATGCACCCCGAACGAACGGGGGATAGACGGGCCGGTAATATCCGCGTCCAGAATTCCCACGCGGTATCCCAGCCGGCTCATGCTCACGGCAAGCAGCGAGGTCACAAGGGACTTGCCGACGCCGCCTTTGCCGCTGGCCACCGCGATAACCTTTTTCACCGAGCTCATCTCATGGGGCGCTTCCAAAAAGTCCTTGAGGCTTTTGGTGCGGGACGGACAATTTTCGCCGCAGCTGCTGCAATCGTGCGTGCAGTTTTCCGGCACCTCACGGGCTGCGCAATCCTCGCCGCAGGACGCGCAATCATGATTACAATTTTCAGCCAAAACGTTCAACTCCTCAACCAGATTTTCGATCTTTCTCTATCATATTCCTTGACCGGCCAGCTGTCAACTCAAGTCGGCCGGGGAATCCGCTAATCTTCGAACAACCCTTTTTTCAGTACCTGCCGCTCTTCCATGAGCACCTGCCCTTTCGCCACCACCGTGTCAATCTCCATCGCCGGTCCTAAAATGACCAAATCCGCATCGCTGCCCGGCATCAGGCATCCTTTTTTCGGATAAAGTTCCAGCGCCTCAGCTACATTTTTGGTGACAAAACGCAGCGCCTGTTCCAGCGGCATCCCCTTGGTTTGTACCAAAGAACGGATGACCCCAAACAAGCTGGTCATCTTCGCGTAGGTAATGCCGATCAGCTCTTTGTTGGGCCCCCATTTGGGCATGCTCCCGTTGGAATCAGAACTGATGGTCAAATGGTCCGCCGGGATCCCCCGGGCCAGCACATCGAGAATTTCCTGCGCCTTTTCATCCGGCTGCTCGCCGCTGGTGTAATCCACATAGCCGCCCAGGCCGGCAAACTCCACCACATCATCCTCCAGCGATTTGCGCATATGGGTGGGGCGGAAATGCTTGATGGGGATATCGGTGGTTTTGACGATATCCAAAATCATCTTCAGCCCCTGCCGTCCTACTCCGGTATGCATATGCACCACGCCCGGTTTGTGACTTAACAGGCCGGCAATCCTGGCTTCGCTGGCCAGCTTGATCATCTCTTCCCTGGTCAAATTGGAACTGCGGTGATCCGAGATGGCCACTTTTACGCCAATAACCTCCTGCAAAAACATAATGTCGTCCCCCACCGAGCCGGTCAGCGTCGGCGACGGGATCTCATAGGCGCCGGTCAGGCAATAAGCGGTCAGGCCTTCTTCATTGAGCGCTTTTGTCTTGGCCAGCAGGTTTTGGATACTCCTGGTCCGGGAATCGGTTCCCAAAAGTCCCACCAGCGTGGTCACCCCGGCTTTTACGCTGTCGGAAAACCGCAGCTCCGGCACGCGGCTGGTAAACCCGCTTTCGCCGCCCCCGCCGGTGATATGCACATGCTGGTCAATCAGCCCCGGGATGACCCGCCGGCCGGCGGCGTCTACCACCCGGCAGCCATCCGGCACATACTCGATTTTCGGTTGCATCGCTATGATTTTATCGTTGCAGATCAATAGGTCATTTTTCCCCATGGGGTCCGGATTATAAACATCCGCGTTTTGAATCCATAAAAACATGCTGTCTCTCCCCTTCTTTACGACAATCCGCCAAAACGGCTCAGCGGCCACAGGGTAAACCGGGCTCTGGCTTTGATTTTTTCCGCAGGGATAAATGGCTCTTCCCAATAGCGGGCGTCCTCCGAGCCCGCACGGTTGTCGCCCAAAAACAGATAATGCCCTTCCGGCACCTCAAACTCCATTTCCTGGCCCATCTGCGGGTAAACCACATAGGGTTCTTCCAGCGGCTGGCCGTCTACCGTAATGCTCCCGTCCTCCCGGATGACCACCGTTTCCCCCGGCAATCCAATCAGCCGTTTGATCAGCGTCTTTCCCAGTTCTTCCGAGTCAAACACCAAAATCTGCCCGCGCTCTACTTTGTCCATATTATGCAGGTAGGTGCAAAACAGCACGCTGTTTTTCTGGATGGTCGGCAGCATGGACCCAGACGGTACCAGCACCAGCATAAACACCACCTTAAGCAAAAAGACAATGACAAGGACCTCCACCCCAAGCGGAAGGATCCATTCTTTCCAAAGTTTTTTCCAACGGTTCACTTGTCCGCATCATCCTTTCCGGCGCCGCCTTTTCCGTCCCATCCGGGCGGAAGACAGCCGCCATCCGCAAGACCAGCCCACGGCTTGTTCGTTCCCTGCAAAAAAAATCCGCAGGCTTGGCGCTCGCGGATCTTTTTTGCTCGTCAAGACTATTTCTTCAGCGCGATCGCTTCAATCTCTACCAGGCCGCCCATGGGCAGAGCTCCAACGGCAAAGCAGCTTCTGGCAGGGCAATCGGTTTTAAAATAAGTCGCGTAAATGGAGTTGACCGACGCAAAATCGCCCATATTCTGCAGGTATACGGTGGTTTTCAGCACGGTATCGTAATCCGCGCCGCCCTCTTTGAGGACTTCTCCCAGGTTCTTCAAAGCCTGCATGGTCTGCTCTTCGACCGACTGGCCGGCCAGTTTCCCGGTGGCAGGATCAATCCCCAGCTGTCCGGACGTAAACACCAGCTTGTCGCAGCTAGTCCCCTGAGAATACGGGCCGATCGCCCCGGGTGCTTTATTGGTTGCAATAATCTGTTTCATCTTGACCATCCTTTCTATCATCCGATCTGGAGTGGCAAAATCGGTTTTTTACCATTTTCATCTTATCTCTTTCCGCATGGCATGTCAAGAAAAGATCTAAGTTTCACCTGCCCTCCACCGGCAAATACCAAGCCACGTAATCCAGCGGCGGGGATTGGCTGTAATCCGTAAAAATCCAAAGGCCATAGACCTCCTCTTTGACGCGAAGCCCCTGGCGGCTTGCGTATTCCAGCGCAGGCGCCATCATCTGCTCCATGCTTTCCCCCCAAGGGGAGCATAAAACGGTGCAAACCGCTTTTGGCACGCGGACCAATCGGCTGGCCTCTGAAATCGGCGGTTTTCTCTCTCCTTGCAAAAGGACCGCCGTAAACAATCGGGTCATTTCCCATCCGCCGCCGGCCCGGGCCGCGATAAAACCCTGCTTGACCAGGGGGCTGACCGACTGAAACAGGGACTTTTCCTCCCGTTCCAGAACGCTGGTAAAATAGGCCTGGCTGTCCGCTGTGGACTCACTGAGCAACACCATGGGCGGCATGGGCTGCACCCGGAATACATCGAGGCTTTCATCCATGATCCGATAATCTTTGAGCGTGGCGCGGATCCGGGTCAGCAGCGCCTGCTGTTCCCGGATTTTTTCCTGAACCCGCTTTTCCTTTTCCTCCAGCAGCCCCTTGACCTGCCGGTGCTGGTAGGTGTTCATAATATTGCGCACTTCTTCCACCGGGATATCCATGCTCCGGTAGAACAGTACGTCCAATAGCATATAGATATCCCCGGCGGTAAAATACCGGTATCCGTTGGCAGGGTCCTTTTTGGAATAGACGATCCCCATTTTTTCATAATACCGAATGGTATCCGCCGAGACACCAAGAATATTGGCTGCTTCTCCGATTTTATACGTTTTGCGCATCTTCCTCTTTCTCTCCCTGCGTGGATTCTTCCTCTTTTCGCTTGGCCGCCTGCAGCGCGGCGTACAGCGCATGGTTTTCCGCCAGATGGCGGATCCGATCCCGCTCCGCTCCGCTGCCGCGGGCCAAGTGCAATTCTTTCACCCATTCACCCCAAGGGCTGGAAACTGCGACATAGACAAGGCCTACCGGTTTTCCTTCCGACGGCTCCGGCCCCGCCACGCCGGTGGTGGATACCCCCACATCAGCGCCGGTTTGTGTTCTCGCGCCGCGGGCCATTTCCAGCGCCGTCTGGGCGGATACCGCGCCATATTGGGACAAGGTGGCGGCCCGCACGCCAAGCAGCTTTCTTTTCATCTCGTTGGTGTAGGTGCAGATCCCGGCCCGCAGCACTGCCGACGCGCCGGAAATCTCGGTGATCCGCCGGGCCACCCCGCCGCCGGTGCAGGATTCCGCCGTGGACAGCGTCAGCCCTTGTTGCCGGAACGCGCGGACCACTGCGTTTTGCAGGCTGACCACATCCACCCCGTAGATATAGTCTCCCAGCCGCCCCTGAATCTTTTGCACCGCCGGCGCCAGCAGTTTTTTTGCCTGTTCTTCATCTGTCGCCGCGGCGGTCACCCGCAAAAGCACCTCTCCGGTTTTGGCGTATGGCGCGATGGTGGGGTTGGTGCCGGCTTCCATCCAATCCCGCAGCTGCTGCTCCGCCGCCGATTCCCCAATCCCGAACAAATGCACCGTCCTGGAGTAAAACGTCTGGCCGGTCCGCCCCTGCAAATAGGGCCTTACCTGGTCTTGGAACATGGGTTCCATCTCGTTGGGGGGCCCCGGCAGCAGGATCACCAGTTTCCCTTTGGCCTGCATGGCCATCCCCGGCGCGGTGCCGTTTTCATTTTGGAACACCACCGCCCCTTCCGGCACATACGCCTGTTTGCGGTTGTTTTCGCTCATCACCCGGCCGGTCCGGGCGAAATAGGCCGCCATCCGGTCGTAGGCCTGCTGGTTCCACACCAGCTTTTTCCCCAGCGCCGCGGCGGCAGTTTCTTTGGTAATATCGTCGTAAGTAGGTCCCAGCCCGCCGGTCATCACCAACAGATCGCTGCGGGAAAGCGCCAGCGCCACCGCCCCGCCCAGCCGCCCGGCGTTATCGCCCACCACCGTCTGATGGTACACGCCGATGCCCAGTTCCGCCAGCTGCCGCGCCAAAAACGCCGCGTTGGTATTGAGAATATCCCCGAGCAAAAGCTCGGTGCCTACACATAAAATTTCGCCTGTCATATGCTGCGCCCTCTGTTTTCGTTTTTTTCCATGGTAGCGCGGCGGGCCGAAAAAATCAAGGGACGCCGCGGCCAAAATGCTGTCCGGCCGGCTTGCTCCTTGCCATAAAACGAAGAAGGGAGTACAATACAATGGATTAATTTTCACCAAAACGCGGGAACGGAGGAAATACTAGATGAAAAAAATCGGGCTGATCGGCGGGCTGAGTTGGCAGTCCACCGTGGAATACTACCGGATCATCAACGAGGAATCCAACCGCCGCCTGGGCGGGCTGGACACCGCCGAGTGCATCCTGTACTCGGTGAACCTGGCCGAAAAGCTGGGACGGATGACCCGCGGCGAGTACCAACAGCTGGGGCAGGAATTCCTGGAAGTGGGACAAAAATTGGTCGCCGCCGGGGCGGATATGGTGCTGCTGTGCACCAATACCATGCACGCCGTTTATGATACGCTGTCCGCCGGCCTTTCGGTCCCGGTCCTGCATATTGCCGACGCCACCGCCGCCGCCATCCGGCGGCAGGGCCTTACGAAAGTCGCGTTGCTGGGGACCCCGTTCACCCTGACCCAGCCCTTTTACAAGGACCGGCTCAAGCAGCTGCACGGCATTGACGTGGTCATTCCCACTCCGGAACAGGGCGCCGAAATTTACCGGGTGATCCAGGAGGAACTCACCTTTCACCTGTTAAAAGAATCGTCCCGCCGCTACTTTTTGGACGTGCTGGACACGCTGCGGGCGCAGGGCGCCCAGGGCGTGATCCTCGGCTGCACGGAAATTCCGCTGCTGATCCAACAACAGCACACCGACCTTCCGGTATTCGACACCACCACCCTGCACGCCTTGGCGGCGGTGGACGAAGCGCTGGCCTAACGCGCCCGCGTCCAAAAGCTCCAAAAAAAAGACGGCCTTCGGGGCCTTATCGATAGGTACGAAATCTGACCCATCGGCCCCGGGGCGCTAGGAGGCGGACAGCTACGGCTGTCCGCCTTTTCCGTTGTGCGGGGATATCCTTCGGTTGGCCGGTATTGGACTCCGCCTGGTGAAGTTGGGATGCGGGTAAGGCGGGCTTTGTTTCACCCGGCAGCATCCCGCTGTCCACCGCGCCGATATCCCGGTAGAAGATA
>CALWNU010000034.1 GCA_944382905.1 uncultured Clostridia bacterium
TATTCCTCAATAGCTCAGCTGGCAGAGCATGCGGCTGTTAACCGCAGGGTCGTAGGTTCGAGCCCTACTTGGGGAGCCACCAAAAGAGGCGCAGATGCAAATCGCATCTGCGCCTCTTTCCGTTTGCTTTTTCTTTCTGGATACGGTGGGGCCTCATACCCCGAGCAGATAAAATCCAATGTACTGCTTTCCGGCTTCCAGCCAGTTGAGTAAGGTTTGATAATCCAAAGGCTTGTCTTTTCGGATCCGATCTGCTATTTGGATCAGCTGTTTTTGTGAGTAAAAATTGATGCCGCATAGATCAACCGGCCCACGGTTTCCATTATTGTAAATGCCGCCGGTAAAAATCTTTCCGTAATGAGTTTCAAATGTGGTCATATCATTGCCGAACAGATATAAAGAATCTGTTTGCCAATGCGGAATCATATTGACCGATACAATTGTTCCGATTTCACAATCTTTTCCCAGTTTGCAATACTGCATTTCAATGAAATCCGAGCCGCCGAATGCTCTTCGCGCTTCCTGGGATGGGAACGTATGAAACAACAAGGCGTTTCCTCCTTTCCGTCGCCAAAAGAAAAAACGGCCGGGATCTTTTGGTCCCGGCCGAAGCAATGAACTTATTTTTTGAGCATGATGTCCACAATTGCCGCATTGGCAGGCGCCATGCCAATATTCGCGATATTCCCTAGATTGATAAACAAGTCTTTCAGATTGTCGGCTAAAATGCCGTCTGCCGGTTTGGTATTCATTCCATTCAGCGCCATCATGGCCGACATCACAGACACACCGGTGGAAAGACAAACTTTTCCGGCGCATCCCTCTTTCGCACCATCGCAGATCATGCCGGAAATGCTGCCAAGCACGTTTCGCATGGTATCCAGCACCTGCTGGTCAGACCCGCCCATCATATAGACGATCCCAGCAGAAGCGCTCAAACCGGCGGCAACGCTGCAGGAGCACAGGCAGGACAATGTGCCAAGATAATGTTTGGCATACAGGTTGATCGCCTGGGCAAACGCAATGGCGCGCAGCATCTTTTCTTCCGAGATGCCCAGCTGCATGGCGGTAGACGCAACAGTCAAAATCAGCGTGATTCCCTGGTTTCCGCTCCCAGTGGTGGTCATCACCGGCAGCTGCACGCCGCTCATCCGGGCAAACGAGGCGCAGGAAGTGACCCGCTGCACATTGAGCAGAAGGCTGTCTCCCATATACCCTTTCTGATGCAAAGCTTCCATGGATTTGCCCCAGGGAAGCTGTTCTCCCGCTTGGGAAACAGCCAGGTTCATGGCAACCCCTTCTTTGAGGAAATCCAGCTTTTCCAATTCCACCGTGTCGGCAAACCGCCGGAAATCAGCCACCGTATATTCTTCCAGGCTGTTATCGGTGAAGTTTTGGGAAATATACGGCGCAAACGGCGCATGTTCTACTGCGACAATCCGGTCATGGTTGCCGTCGGTAATGACGCGCACCGTGTCCTCGTCGCTTTCCAGTACGGTTTCCACATATAAATTGGTGCGGGTATCGTCCATTTTGACATCAATCAGCGGCAACAGTTCCAGCGCCTTTTGATGATGCGCTTCGGTAATCTGGCCTAAGACGTCCATCCCCCGGGATGCATCGCCGCCGGCCAGGCCGACCGCCACGCACATGGCGACGCCCCGTTCGCTTACGCCGGGAATGCCCACACCCATGGCATTTTTCAACAGGCAGATGTCCATCTTCACATGGACGGCCTTGATGGTACCTTTCAGATGATCCCGCGCCGTCGCAGCGTTGAGCGCGATGGCAACCGGTTCCGTACAGCCGGTGGCTGGTACGACTACGTCCTTAATTTTTTCCAGCAGGAAGTCATTCATGGTAACAGATCCTTTCCTCAGGCTCATGGGCAGTCGGCAAAAGCCGACCAATGCGATGAAATTTTTCCTATTATAGCATAATTTTGGCAGAAAGCAAAGAAAATTTCTGCAAAAAATTAGCCTATTTAAACAGAAAAATGTATGAAAAAAAGAAAACCTGGCTATTTTTCGGCGTCGTCAAAGGACAGGGCGTCGTCCGGCAGCGCATGGACGCGGTGCAAATAGGCGGTGGTGCGCCGCCCTTCCTGCGGATCGTAGGGGTATCCCAGCGCCTGGGCCACAAGGGGATGTACCTGGGAAAACAGCTGGCAGGCGGCAAACAGGGCGTCCCAGACGGCGGCACGGTCGGCGGCGGGGTAGGTGCGCAGCAGGGCGTCCCATTCCCGCCGGGGCAGGTACCGGTCCAGATATTTGCCGTTTTTCCCCACGCTGACGGAAAATTGGGTCTGGCAGCCGGCGTACCAGCTCAGCAGGCAGATCAGCTGGGGGCGCACATACAGATTCAGGTGGTCCAAAGCATACAGCATTTCCCTGCGCCAAAGCCCTTTCGCTACATAGGTGGAAACCCACCAGAACTCGTTGGCGCAGGCCCGCAGCTGATCCTGGCTGGGACGCTTCACCCAATAGGCCCGGTCGGAAGGCGGCGGGATCTGGGGAAGAATCCCATCTTTGTCCAGCAAAGGCAGGGTCAACGGATCGGACAGGTAGGCGGAAAAAGAAAAGCCGATGGTCTGCAGGGACAGGTCGATCCGGTTGCCGTCTTCAAACTGCATCAAATAGGCATACCGGTTTTCCGGATCGGTTTGCGGGTCGTCAAAGATCGGGCTGTCCGGTTCCTGCATCACCGCCACAGGGCCGAACCGGTCGATCCAATGGGGATCCGCCCGGAACGAGGCGATTTCCGTCACCACATAGACGATATCAAAATCCTGAAAAAAATCCCGCGGGACGTTGGGATTGGTCCGGGACCCGTTGCAATAAACGGCCCGGATCCGGCCGTCTTCCCGGGCGGTGGAGAGGATCAGCTCCATCATCTGTGATTCTGTACGCATCCTATCCTATTCCCTCCAAAGATCTTGTTTTTTCGGTATCTATAGTATACCAGAAACCTGGCGGCGGGACAATCTGCCGGCGGGACCTGGGGGAAATTTTGTCTATTCATGGTGCAACATAGTGGTATGTCATTTTGATATTTCCATTTTGGGCGGATATGTGTTAATCTTTTAACGAAGGAAAGGGAAGGCCCCTGGATGAGGGGCAAACCAAAGAAAACCCTTTCGAAAATTATCGGATATGGAGGAAATGGATATGGCACGTTTTACACTTCCCAGAGACTTGTATCATGGCAAAGGTTCTTTGGATGAATTAAAGAATTTGAAGGGCAAAAAAGCGATCGTCGTGGTCGGCGGCGGTTCGATGAAACGCTTTGGATTTTTGGACAGAGCGGTGAATAATCTGAAAGAAGCGGGGATGGAAGTCCGCCTGTTTGAAAATGTAGAGCCGGACCCCAGCGTGGAAACCGTCATGAGAGGCGCCGCGGCTATGCGCGAATTCGAGCCGGACTGGATTGTGGCCATGGGCGGCGGTTCTCCCATCGATGCGGCCAAAGCTATGTGGGCGTTTTATGAATACCCCGAGACTTCTTTTGAAGATCTGATCACGCCGTTTAATTTCCCCACCCTGCGGCAGAAAGCGAAATTCTGCGCGATCCCGTCCACTTCCGGCACGGCGACGGAAGTTACGGCCTTCTCGGTGATTACCGATTACCAGAAGGGGATCAAATACCCGCTGGCGGACTTTAACATCACGCCGGATGTGGCCATCGTCGATCCGGAACTGGCGGAGACCATGCCCAAAAAGCTGACCGCCCATACCGGCATGGACGCGATGACCCATGCGATTGAAGCGTATGTATCCACCCTGCATTGCGATTACACCGATCCGCTGGCGCTGCATGCCATCAAGATGATCCATCGGGATCTGAAAGCGTCCTTCGACGGCGATATGACTGCCCGCGACAACATGCACAACGCGCAGTGCCTGGCTGGCATGGCGTTCTCCAACGCGCTGCTGGGAATCGTTCACTCCATGGCGCATAAGACCGGCGCCGCCTTCTCCGGCGGGCATATCGTTCACGGCTGTGCCAACGCCATGTATCTGCCCAAGGTGATCCAATACAATGCGAAAAATGCGGAAGCGGCGGAGCGTTACGCGCAGATTGCAAGCTTCTTGGGGCTGAAGGGCGAAACCACCAAAGAGCTGGTCGACGCTCTGGTCAAAGAGCTGCGCGCCATGAATAAAGCCCTGGAGATTCCGGACGGGATCAAAGATTATGAGGGTGGCATCATCGACGAGAAAGAATTCCTGGAGAAGCTGCCGGAAGTGGCGAAAAATGCCATCGGCGACGCTTGCACCGGTTCCAACCCGAGACAGCCCAGCCAGGAAGAGATGGAAAAACTGCTGAAATGCTGCTTCTACGATATCGAAGTAGATTTCTAATCAGGGACCAGACCGATCTCAACCAAGCAAGATAAGGAAAAACGCAGGGAAGGCCCGCATTGGAAGGATCTCTTCCGAATGCGGGCCTTTTTGCGAAGAAACAAGCCGGAAACGGGGGCGGCAATAGCCATGGTACGAGTAAAGAAGAAAGAACGGTTAAACGAGAATGTGAGCCGGATGGAGCTGGAAGCGCAGCTGATCGCGAAGAAGGCGCAGCCGGGACAGTTTGTGATCGTGCGGGCCAAGGAAGACAGCG
>CALWNU010000035.1 GCA_944382905.1 uncultured Clostridia bacterium
ATAGATCAACAGTAAAATTTCCTACGATATCTTCCGAAAATAAAAAATCTTCAAAACACACTTTTGAAACCTTCACCTTATAAGTTTGAAGCTTACTAATAATATTTTCGATAGAAATGTTTACTGCATTTATCGAAACTTTGTTTTGTGTTGCAGATGAAATAGCAAATATCAATTTGTTTGCGTTTGTTCTATTTCCCCAAATTTCTAAACGATCATTGCAAATAGTAAAACCAACAATAGTTGCTTTTGACGCCTTTCGTTGTTCAAAAACTCGGTCAATGGGATTATAAAATGATTCTTCTACAGTTTGTACAATGACGTATTCACCTGACAACTCATTTTCATTTAACAACTGTAAATTAAAATAGTTTGGTCCATCATCAGGAATATTAGATAATGTTCTATAGATATCCGCTGCCAATTTAGATGCAGAAGGAGTCAAATTATAAACAAAAATGCTAGTTGCCATATATAAACCCCTTTCATATAATAGAGTAAAATAAAAGCACTCCAAATTGGCAGAGTGCTTCACATTACTTGCAAAGCTACCATTCAGATAATTTTAGAAAGGCTTTGCTGTACAGTGTCACTTTTCACTTGTCGCAAAAAACACTGTGATTTATTATAGCACATTTTTCCATAGTTCTCAACAATAAGCAACAATTAACAGCTATTGAAGCGAGCGTGTAGTTCTCTGGTTTCGTACAGTATAAAAAAGCGAGAAAGAAGCCTTTAGCTTCTTTCCCACTTTTTGCTGCAATCCGTATGGCAACTACCCTATTTCAGTTGGTTGGTAATACTGTTTTATGAGTAGCTGCCTTTCGCGGGCTTTTTTTAGACCAGCTGCCGGTTTTTCCATTTTCCGCTGACAACCCGCCAGACAAACAGGGCGATGCGGAAAATCCAGTCGATAAACATAGCGATCCAAACCCCCAAGACGCCAACGCCCAGGTATTTACCAATCAGGAAACTAAAGCCGATCCGGAAGGTCCACATGGAAAAAACCGAAACAATCATGGTAAACTTGACATCCCCCGCTGCGCGCAGGCCGTTGGGAAGGGTAAACGCGGCAGGCCACAAAACAGCGGCGGCAACACTGTGCCAGATCATTAGCTCCCGGGCAATTTCCCCGGTCTCCGCCGAAAGCTGGTACAGCGCGATCATCGGGTCGATACAGAAGAACATGCCGATATTTAACGCCGCCATAAACACATACGAAAGGCCGGTGAGCTTCCACATATAGCGGCCCGCCTGTTGGAAATCCCCGGCGCCTACGCATTGGCCCACAACGGTGATCATCCCCAACCCGATGGCGGAAGACGGGACAAAAACCAAGGAACATGCGCTGTTGGTCACTGCGTTTGCCGTGATGCTCGCGGTGCCGAAGGTGGCGATTAAGCTGGCCACCAGCAGCTTCCCAATCTGGAACATGCCGTTTTCCAGCCCGGTGGGAATGCCGATGCGCAAGATATTGCGAATCATAGCCCCGTTGGGTTTCCAGTGCAGCCAATGTTCGATCCGAATGATGTTTTTCTTATTCCCCAGCAAAAACAGCACCAGCACAGCCGCCAAAATCCGGGAAATCAGCGAAGCCAGCCCAGCTCCTGCCACACCCATGTTGCACTGGAAAATCAACAGCGCATTGCCCCCTACGTTGACGATGTTCATCATCAAAGAGGCATACATGGAAATCTTGGAGTTGCCCATGCTGCGGAACAACGCTGCCCCGGCGTTGTACATGGCAATAAACGGATACGACAAGGCCGACAGGAACAAGTAGGTCGCCGCGTTGTCCATGACCGCCTCTTCAATCGACCCAAAAAGCAGCCGCAGCAGTCCCCGCTGGGCGATCAGGCACAGCAGCATAACGCCAGCCGAAAGGACTGCCGTAATCAACACCAGCTGCTTTGCCGCTTTCCTGGCCTGATCCGGCTGGGATTTGCCAATATATTGGGAACAGACGATGGCCCCGCCGGTGGCCAGTGCGGAAAAAACGTTGATCAGCAAAATATTAATTGAGTCCACCAGGGAAATGCCGGATACCGCCGCTTCCCCGCAGGTTGCCACCATCAGCGTATCTGCAATGCCGATGGTCATCGCCAAAAACTGTTCCACTACCAGCGGCAGGATCAGTCTGCTTAAGTCTTTTCTGGAAAACATCGTCGCGCTCCTTTCCCACCGATGGGTTTCTTTCGTTCGATTGGACTTTTGGATCGTTGGTATTTTTCTATCATGCGCCAAAAAAAGGGAAAAAACAAGGAAAAAACAACAAAACCACGCAAAACATCGAAAATTTTGTCATTGCAGCAAGAAATCCACGCGCATCCCGGCAAAAATCGTGAAAACGCACAATTCCCTTTTTTCTCCACCTGTCCTGTGGTATACTAAGTGTATTCTTTTCAGGAAAAGAGGGATTGTATGAAATTTACCGAATTCTCCTATGCGCGGCCAGATCTTGCCGCCGCCATGGACCGCCTGGATACGCTGGCTCAGTCCATTGGCCAAGCCAAAAATGCCGATGAAGCGAAAGCCGCATTTTTGTCCTACGAGGAGATTGCCCAACAGGTCGGAAGTCTGTCTTCCATTTGCTATGTGCGGCATACCATTGATACCACAGATGCGTTCTATGAAAAGGAAAACGCGTTCTGGGACGAAATGCTTCCCCTTTTTATGGACAAGCAGTTAGCAGTATACCGCGCAATGCTGTCCAGTGCGCACCGGCAGGCGCTGGAACAGCAACTAGGCCGGCTGCTGTTTGACAAAATGGAAATCGACGTGCGCTCCGCCGACCCTGCGATCATCCCGCTAATGCAGGAGGAAAACCGGCTGCAGACAGAATACCAGCAGCTGTACGCTTCGGCGCAGATCCCCTTCGACGGGAAAATTTTGACGGTTGCCCAGCTGGCGCCGTACAAGCAGGATCCGGACCGCCAGGTGCGCAAAGCCGCGTTTGAAGCGGAAGGCCGGTTCTTTGACGAAAACCAGCAGGCGTTCGACCGCATTTACGACCAGCTGGTCCAAAACCGTACCGAGCAGGCCCGCCGAATGGGGTACGACTCGTTCATCCCTCTGGGGTATATCCGCATGAAGCGTAACGGATACGGCGTAAAAGAGGTCGAAGCCTACCGCAAACAGATTGCACAGGAAATGGTCCCGGCGGTCTGCACGCTCAAACAGGTGCAGCAACATCGGATCGGGGTAGATCGCCTGCAATACTTTGACGACGCTTTCCTGTTCCCGGATGGCAATCCCGTCCCCTTCGGTTCTCCGGACGAAATTTTAGCGGCCGGCCAGCAGATGTACCGCGCCCTTTCGCCGGAAACCGCCGAGTTTATCGACTTCATGATGGACCGGGAGCTGTTCGACGTCCTGGCCAAAGAAGGGAAAGCCCCCGGCGGCTACTGCACTTATATTCCAAGCCAGAAAAGCCCCTTCATCTTCTCCAATTTTAACGGTACTGCCGGCGACGTGGACGTACTGACCCACGAAGCGGGGCATGCGTTTGCCGCCTATCGGGCCGCCAAGCAGGATCTTCTGCCGGAATATGCCGACAACACGCTGGAAGCCTGCGAAGTTCACTCCATGAGCATGGAATTTCTGACCTCAGATTACCATCATCTGTTTTTTGCCGACCAGACGGACCGGTATCAGCTGTTCCATGCGGAAAGCGCCGTTTACTTCCTGCCTTACGGCTGTATGGTGGACGAATTCCAGCATATTGTATATGCCAACCCATCACTGACCCCGAAACAGCGCAACGAAGCCTGGCTGGCGCTGGAGAAAAAATACCGGCCCTATTTAGAACTGGGGGATCTTCCCTTTTACGGGCGGGGCGCAGGTTGGCAGCGGCAGATGCATATTTATCTCAATCCGTTTTATTACATCGACTACTGTCTTGCGCAGACGGTGGCGCTCCAATTTTGGGCACTTTGGCTGCAAAATCCCCAAATGGCCTGGCAGCGGTATCTGACGTTGGTCGATCAGGCCGGGACCGGCACCTTTGTCGATGTGGTGAAAGCAGCGGGGCTAAAAACGCCCTTCGAAGCAGGCTGTGTCCAAGAGACGGCGGAAATGGCAAAAGGCTGGTGCCTTTCCCATCAAATCAAATAACCCTCTTTCTGTGCTTGTGCAAAAGGGAAAAGGCCTGGTGGGATCCCGTTCCTGCCAGGCCTTTTTCTCCTCATAGCTGCCCAATATGCTCCGGCCCTCCGTCCGGCAGCGAGAGTCCGCTCGGCAAACTGCCGCATATGCAAACCACCGGCAAATGGGCCTTCCCTTCCCACTCGCCGCCAGGTGCGCGGCGGTCTGGCAGCAAGGACGCGACCAGATTGCCCACCCCCAACACTAGAACCAAAAAATAAACGGCCGCGCCCAGAAAAAACCACACCGCCCGCTTTTTGCCAATGACCCGATATCGTTTCATGTTCTCCCCTCCTCTTTTTATGTTATGCGCCGGCTGCTTCTGCTTTGCCGGATGAGGACGGGAAAAATCGCCAAACCAAAACCCCTCCCGATGGGAGGGGTTTTGGTTTGCCGGAAAATCGGTTACCGGCAGCAACAGCAACCGGCCGGTTCGGCCAGCAGCTGGGCGAATTCCTCTGGGTCCGGGATGTCCCCGGCCGTTTTCGCGTAATGGGCATAGGTCACCGTCAAATCCGGGTTTACCACAAACGCCGCCGGCAGCTGGTCCTCGTTGCCCTCGTATTCCCCATGGGTCAGCCCAAGCTTTCTGGCCGCCTGGATCTTTTTCTGCGCCTTTTCATCAATGGCGTCTTTGATCGAAGTGGCCGGTTCGATGGACAACGCCTGATACAGTTTCTGCTCCGGGTCTGCGATCACCCAGAACGGATACTCCCGCTCGGTGAAGTTTCTCGCCAACAAATCCGGATCCGACTGCAGCACAAATACCACCTGACCACCGGTAGCCGTAATTTTATCGTACTGCTCCTTGAGCTGGATCATATCGTACCGGCACAGAGAGCAACCATAATAGCGGGAAAACAAAAAGCCTGTCTTTTTACCCGCCACAACGGTTTTCAGGTCAATTCCTCTTTGATAGGGGGTGTCGAAAACAAAATTCGGCATGGTATCCCCAACATTGATTTTTGCCATTCTTTTTTCCTTCCTTCCGTCAAAATTATTTGCGCTTGATTGAAGCAACCGCTTTTTCGAACCGCTCCATAGCAGCAATCAGATAGCGGGTAGGACAAGCCAGATTAATCCGCTCAAACCCGCTGCCACCAGGCCCGAACAGATATCCTTCGTCCAGATACAGGTCTGCGCCCAGCGTCAACTGCTCCAGCTTCTCATCCGACAAGCCCAGCGCCGTGCAGTCCAGCCACAGCAAATAGGTCCCTTGCAGTTCCACCACTTTGATCTGCGGCATCTTTTCTTCTACAAACCGTTTCACCTGCTGATAATTGTACTCAATCATGCACAGCATTTCGTCTTTCCACGCGCCGCACCGGTCATAGCAGATCCGGCAGGCCTGGATGCCCAGCGCATTGGAAGCAAAATCCCGCTGATATTTTTCCAGCAGCTTTTCTTTGAGCTTGGGGTTGGGGATGACAATATTGGAAATCTTCAGCCCCGCGATATTAAATGTTTTGCTCGGCGCAGTACAGATGATGCTGTTCTGGGCAAATTCTTCGCTGATATTGGCGAATACCGTGTGCTTATGCCCCGTGAAAACAAAATCGAAGTGGATCTCATCCGACACCACCAGAACATGATTATCAATGCAGATGCGGCCAACCCGCTCCAGCTCTTCCCGGGTCCAAACCCGACCGATGGGGTTGTGGGGGCTGCACAGGATCAGCATTTTATTGTTGGGATCCTTTGCTTTCTGTTCCAGGTCGTCAAAATCAATCCGATAGCTGTTGTTTTCGTAGATCAGGGCATTGTTGACCAGCGTGCGCCCATTTTGGGTAATGGCCATCGAGAAGGGATAGTAGACCGGCTGCATGATGATCACGCCGTCTCCGGGCTCGGTAAAGGTTTTCACAATGCCGAACAGCGCATTGACAACACCCGGCGCCTGCACCAGCCAGTCCGGCTGGATATCCCACTCATGGCGGTCCTTCATCCAGCGGACCACCGATTCATAAAAGGCGTCGTTGGGCAGGGTATAACCCAAAATCGAATGGTCAATATACTCTTTGAGCCCTTCGGCCAATTCCGGCGGGTTTTTAAACTCCATGTCCGCCACCGACAGCGGAATGACGTCCTCCCCGGTATTGGGATTGTTCTGCACCATAACATTCCATTTCCGGGATCCCATATTTTTGCGCGGGATCAACGTTTCAAAATCATATCGCATTTGTCACCTTTCCTTTCTTTAGCAGTTTTCTTTCCTTTGCTTTTCATGGTACCATGGGGAAGGTGGAAAGTCAATTCGCCTCGGCGGTCTACGGATCTTTCACAAGGTAGCTTGTGAAAGTTTTTCTTGTCTTTTTTGCCTTTCCCCTCTATAATACCCTTAGATTTTATTGGGCAAGGAAGGTCGAACAATGAACGAAAAATGGATTAAGATTCCGCTAGTACTCTTGGGGAACGCCATTTTTGCCTTCGGGGTTGCGGCGTTTATTCTTCCCGGCGGCTTTTTGTCCGGCGGGACCACCGGCATCGCTTTGCTGCTGCAATACGCGCTGGGCGTCCCCGTGGTCGTCACCGTATGGGGGATCAACCTGGGCATGTTGCTGCTTGGCTGGATTGCGCTGGACAAACAGTTTGCCCTAACTACCATTCTCAGCTCCGTTTGTTACCCGTTGTTCTTGGGGATCTTTCAGCGGCTTCTGGCGGGGATCCACCTAACCAGCGACACGCTGCTTTGCGCTTGTTTTGCTGGCGCTTTGGTGGGCGCCGGGGTCGGCCTTGTGCTGCGGATGGGCGCTTCCAGCGGCGGCATGGATATCCCGCCGCTGATTTTAAACAAGCATACCGGGATTTCCGTATCCGTTTTTCTCTACCTTTTCGACACGATCATTTTGCTGTCCCAGGCGTTTTTTTCCGATCTGGAAAAAATCCTGTACAGCATTTTGATCACCTTCCTGACCTCCCTGGTCATCAACAAAGTGATGCTGATGGGAAAAAGCCAGGTCCAGGTCATGATCATCAGCGAAAAATACCAGCAAATCAACGCCGCCATCCAAACCAATCTGGACCGGGGCTCTACTTTTTTGCGGTCCATTACCGGCCACCTGCAAAAAGATCAGCTGATCGTGCTCAGCGTGCTCTCTCCCCGGGAGCTGCCCCATCTCAACCGCTTGGTTTCCCAGATCGACCCGATGGCCTTTATGACGGTAACCCCGGTCAACGAGGTGAAAGGGCGCGGGTTTACTCTGAAAAAGAAAGACTAGCAAGACGGCAAAAAGCCCGGCGTTTTGGAACGCCGGGCTTTTTTTCGGAAACAGTTGCCAATACCGATTAGTATTTGAGTTTCCACATGTATCTTCTGCAGGACAGCGGATGCTTTCTAGCAATCGACAGCTCCCGAGAGAAGCAACCGAGGGCCGCATCCATCAGCAGGGGGTTGAAGAACTCGGAAACTTTATCGTCGATGGTTTCCAGCCCCAGCTCTTTCGCATCCAGGATGGTCACCTTCTCCGCAAACCGGTTGAGGAAATCCAGCGCGCGCTGATCCAGCGGACGGGTCCGTCCTTCGCTCATCAGGATGATGAAGGGGGTTTCCCGATCGGTGATCTCAAACGGGCCATGGAAATATTCTCCGGAGTGGATCGCAGAGGAGTTGACCCACTGCATCTCCATCAGCAGGCAGATGGCAAAGGAGTACGCGACGCAGTAGTTTGCGCCGGAACCCATCATATAAATCAGTTTTTCATCCTGATATTTTTCCCCAAACACTTTGGCTCTGGGCGCCAAAAATTCTTTGGCATGATCCACGATTCCGCCGATGCGATCGAACCCGTTCATCATCTCGTCGTAGTTTTCATACCCTTCGATTTGATGGAGGATTTCCACCGCCAATTTCAGTCCAAACGCCGTTCCGGTCATATCCGCTTTGGCTTTCGCTTCATATTTCAGGACGTAGTCGCCGTTTTTCGCCAGGGGACTCTGATCGTCAAAGGTGATGACAACCGAGGCAGCGCCAGCCTTCTGCGCAATTTCAGCAGCCTTTACCGTCTCCGGAGTCGTACCGGAATGAGACTGGGTAATCACGATCGAGTTGGGGCCCAGCGCTTTCGGGGTGGCATGGCAGAATTCGTTGGCGGTATAGTGATCTACGGTCACTTTTTTCGCTTCACTCTGCAAAAAGAATTTTCCAGGATACAGTCCCGCATAGGAACCGCCGCAGGCGACATAGTATACGTTTACGATACCGCCTTTTTCCTCTCTTGCTTTCAGGATGTCCGCAACGATGGATTTCGGGCAACAAGCCATTACAATTTCCTCCTTTTTTCTTCGGCTGACCATACTACTTCCGATCCCCATTGTTTTGGGGAAGGAAACGCTAGGATAACGATATAACCTCAAGAGTTATCCTATGACGTTATAATATCATATTTTCCTGGATTTGTAAACCGTCCCGGAAGGAAACGCAGAAATTTATAGAAGGCAAAAAAAAATTGCGGTACCATCTTGGAGGCGCGGCCCTGTCGGCCTGGCCCGTCAAACAAACAGGCTGCTTGTCAAATCCGTCATCTCGTCCAGCGGAATGGCGGTCCCATCCGCCAAAACCATCGTCCTGGCGCATAAATCAATCTTTTGGAGCCGGGCCGTAACCGTCCGGTACCGCCCGCCGGATTTCTTTGCATCCGGCTGGAACCAGGTAACGCAAATTTCCGGCTGTTCTGGGAGATGCTCGAACAAAATACGCTGTTTTTGATCCAGCAAGGCTTTGGCGTCTTCGCTCAATTCCCTTTTACACTCGGTAAACCGTGCGGTTTCCAAAACTGCATCCCCATAACCGGCCAGCGCGGCAAAGGCGGAAAACTGCGCCGCCCGGTTGGCCGCTGGCATGCGTGGATGCCGGGCCGAAGTGGGATGCGGCAGAGAAATGATATCTTCGTACTTTCCGCTCATTGCTGATGCCCTCCGATCTGCTGGTTTCGTTTTTTTGCCGTGGCTCCTTCTTCCAGGTTCATCCCTTTGAGGATGGCGTTTTTTCCATACTTTCTTTTGATGTCCAACATCGTTTCCTGCAGGCTTCGCTCTTTGGTACGGGCGGCAGTTTCCTGCGCGTTATGATCCTGTACCTTTTCTTCTTTAGTATACCACAGAGAATCAGATTCATCGAGGATGCTGTTCTCCATATGCTCAACCTCCACGCCACCTTCACCAAGGGCACGGTCGAGTTCCGGCTTTTCCAATTCGATGCCCCCGGCAACGGAAAACGCAACGGCCTTCACGCCGGCCAGTTGAAGAGTTACATCCAGCTTTGCCTGGCGCTCAGCCAGATGGCCAAGACGGTGCGAACTGCCAGTCCCAAGCCCCAGCAGAACGAGAACCCCAAATACGCCATGCGCACCTGGCTCCTCCGCCTGGGCTTCATCGGTGAGGAGTTCGAAACCGCACGAGATATCCTGACCCGCCGCCTTTCCGGTGACGCAGCCTTCCGCAACGGCAGAGCCGCCGCTTGAAGGACGCCGCCCAGAGGCCCCCGAACCCGCTGACGCGGGCTTTCGGTGGTAGAAGGGGTA
>CALWNU010000036.1 GCA_944382905.1 uncultured Clostridia bacterium
GCAAAACCTCCGCTTCTCTGACTTCTGACGGGGACACCACCTTCTACATCGGCTCGGCGGACGAGGTTGCCGAGACCATGATGGCAAAAGCGCAGAAAGGCGACACGATCACCGTTCTGCAGGGCGACCTGACTCTGCATGATATTGCTTCCGGCATCACGGTAGCAAACAATGGCGAAGGCAAAGTTACTGTGAACAACATCTCTGTCGGCAACGACGGTACCTGGACGACTCCGGAACCGGTTGTCGATCCCGATGAAGGCAAAGAAATCGGCAAAGTCGAAGTTGGCGGCTCCAGCACCGATACCGATACCGATGCGGATACCGACAAAGAGAACCCGGGCACCGGCGACAACAGCTATGTCGCGCTGGCCATGGCGGCTCTGCTGGCTTCTGGCGTCTGCGTTGTTCTGTCTCAGAAACGCAAACATGCGTAACCTTCCCGAAAGGGATGAAAAAAACCTTGCTTCCTTACGGAAGCAAGGTTTTTTTTCGGTTTTTTTTAGATGATGACGATTTCCAGGCTGTCCAGGATGGAGGAAATCAGGATCAGGACAATGCAGATCGGGGCAAAATATTTGATCATCACGCAGAACATCTTTTCCCGTTTGAACTGGGAGGAGAGCTTGACCTCTTCCACGATGGATTTGGTCCCGACAAACCAGACCACAAAAATGCAGGTCAACAGCGCTACAATCGGCATGAGAACCGCATTGCTGATAAAATCGAAGAAGTCCAGGATCGACAGGCCCAGCGGCGCGATGCCGGACAGCGGGCCAAACCCCAGCGAGGACGGCAGCCCCAGCAGGATGCTGACCCCTAACGTGAGCATAGCGGCCTTGTTTCGTGACAAACCGGTTTTGTCCCGCAGGATGGAAACCACCGTTTCCATCAAAGAAATGGAGGAGGTCAGCGCCGCGAACAGCACCAGCAGGAAAAACACCAAGCCCAGCAGCGAGCCGAACGGCATCTGGGAAAAGACCTTGGGCAGGGTGATGAACATCAGTCCCGACCCTTCCTGCATGGCGGATTCATTCCCACCGGAGAAGGTATACACCGCAGGCACGATCATCAGCCCGGCCAAAAGGGCGATCCCGGTATCGAAAATCTCGATCTGCCGGACGGCGTGATCCAGGTTCACGTCCTTTTTCATGTAAGAGCCGTAGGTCACCATAATCCCCATGGCCAGGGACATGGAGTAAAACAGCTGCCCCATGGCTGCCAGCACTGTCATGGGCGTAAACTTGGAAAAGTCCGGTTTCAGGTAGTAGATCACCCCATCCATGGCGCCGGGCAGGCACACCACATAGACGGCGATGACAATGGAAAGCACAACCAAAAACGGCATCATGATTTTGCTGCATTTTTCCACCCCTTTTTCCACGCCCAGCAGCACCACCACAAAGGTGATCCCGATAAACAGCAAAAACCACAGGATGGGCTGGACCGGCTGGCCGATGTAGCTGCGGAAGTATCCGTTTTGCGCCGCGCTAGCGCCACCGCCGGACAGATAAATGAACAGATATTTCAGCACCCAGCCGCCGATGACCGAATAATAGGGCAGGATGATCGCCGGGATTACCGCCGTCAATTTTCCTAAAAATGAGAACTTGGCGTTTAAGGCCCCATACGCGCCAATGGCCGAAAGCCCTGTTTTGCGGCCGATGGCAATTTCCGCCGTCATCAGGGTGAACCCCAACGTCACGGCCAGCACAATGTACACCAGCAGAAAAATACCGCCGCCGTATTCTGCGGCAAGATAGGGAAACCGCCAAATATTGCCCAATCCGACCGCTGAGCCTGCCGCCGCGAGGACAAAGCCCAATTTCCCGGTAAAGGATCCCCGGTTTGATGTCTCCATACACTCCACCTTTTTCCTTGATTTGATTGGCGGCAAAGACAAAAAAGCTGCCCTTGTACTTCGTACAAAGACAGCGGTTGTCCCCACACGCACACTGATATCATTATGCCACAAATGCCGGACCGGCGCAACCCCGCCTGCCGAAAATACCGGTCAGGTATTGTGATCCGACGGGTGGATGGGTTTGAGATTGCCGATTTTTTGGCTGCGCTGGTCCAAAATGGCGAGTACTTCTTCCAATGGGATTTGCTGCTGTACCATGAGTACGGTCAAATGATACAGCAAATCGCAGATCTCGTTGGCGGTATCCTCCTGCACCCCGTTTTTTGCGGCGATGATCGTTTCCGCGCATTCTTCGCCGCATTTTTTTAAGATTTTGTCCAGCCCCTGCTCGAATAGGTAGCAGGTGTAGGACCCTTCCTGGGGATGGGATTTGCGCTGCTGGACTACCTGATATAAGCGCTGCAGCGGTTGATTGGCTAGCATTTGTCTTTTTGCGCCTCCTTCATAGCCGGGGAATGCCCGGTAAAAACAGCTGTGCGCGCCGGTATGGCACGCCGGCCCGGTTTGTTCGACCAGGGCTAAAATCGTATCTTCGTCGCAGTCGTAAAACAGCTGCTGGACTTTCTGCCGGTGGCCGGACGTTTCGCCCTTATGCCACAATGCGCCCCGGGACCGGCTGTAAAACCAGGTTTCCCCTGTTTCCAGCGTCTTTTCCAGGCTCTCCCGGTTCATGTAGGCCAGCATCAGCACCTGGCCGGTGGATTCTTCCTGCACGATGGCAGGGATCAGCGGCGATTTTTGGAAAAAACGGTCCAGATTCATCCCAATCCCTCCTAGCTGCGTACCGGAATGCCGCGCTGCCGCAGATGTTCCTTTACCTGCGGGACCGTCAGCTCGCCGTAATGGAATAAGCTGGCGGCCAATGCCGCGCTGGCGCCGGTTTGTTCGAATACGGCGGAAAAATCCTCCAGCTTTCCGCACCCGCCGGACGCGATCACCGGGATGGATACCATCCGGCTGACCGCTTCGGTCAGCGGCAGGTCAAATCCTTGTTTGGTGCCGTCGGCGTCCATGGAGGTCAACAGGATTTCCCCCGCCCCCAGCTGTTCGCACCGCTGGATCCATTCCAAAGCGTCCAGGCCGGTGTCCACCCGCCCGCCGTTGACAAAAACGGACCAGTTGCGTCCTTGCCATTTGGCGTCCACCGCCACCACCACGCACTGGCTGCCAAACCGGTCCGCCGCCTGCCGGATCAGCTGCGGATTGCGCACGGCGGCAGAATTGACCGATACTTTATCGGCGCCGGCCCGCAGGATGGCGCGGTAATCGTCCACGGTGCGGACCCCTCCGCCTACCGTGAGCGGGACAAAGACCTGTTTGGCTGTCCGGCGGACCACGTCGAGCATGGTGCCGCGGCCTTCGTGGGTGGCGGTAATGTCCAAAAAGCAAATTTCATCCGCGCCCTGCCGGTCGTATTCCACCGCGCACTGAACCGGATCGCCCACCTCCTGGATCCCCACAAAATGGACGCCTTTGACCACCTTGCCGTCTCTCACGTCCAGGCAGGGGATAATGCGTTTTGCCAGCATTGCTACGCCTCCTTTTCATCCGGATTGGGCCGGGAGCTGGGGCCGTTGGCCCAGCGCACCGCTTCTTTTAGGCAGACGCCGCCGCTGTACAGGGATTTGCCCAGAATGGCCCCGTCAATGGAAAGCGCGTCCAGCGCCTGCAAATCCGACAGGTTCCGCACGCCGCCGCTGGCCACCAAATGGCAGGAGAGCTGCCCGCGCAGCTGAGCCAGCCGGTCCAGATTGGGGCCGGACAGCATGCCGTCGGTGGCGATATCGGTAAAGAGGATCCATTGGACGCCGGCCTGCTCCATTTGCCGGGCCGCGTCCAGATCGTCCATCTGCGTGGTATCCAGCCAGCCGCGGACGGCGACCTTTCCCTGTTTGGAATCAATCCCCACGGCGATCCGCTCCCCGAATTCCCGCACGGCGGCGGCTGCCAGCCCCGGGTTTTCCCACACGGCCGAGCCCAGGACCACCCGGGCGACCCCGTGTTCCAAATAAGTGCGGATGGTTTCCAGATCCCGGATCCCGCCGCCGGTTTCCACCTGCAGGCCGGTTTCCCGGGCAATTTGAAAAATGATTTCCCGGTTTTGGGGGCTGCCGGATTTGGCGCCGTCCAGGTCCACCAGGTGGATCCAGCGCGCGCCGGCGGACGCAAAAGAGCGGGCGGCGGCCAGGGGGTCGCCGGCCACCTGGTGGGCGGTGGAAAAATCGCCCTGCCGCAGCCGGACGCACCGGCCCGCCAAAAGGTCGATGGCAGGAAGCAAGATCATCCGAACCTCTCCTTTCAAGAAAAGCGTTTATTGTTTACACAGCGACGCAAACCGCCGCAGGATGGCAAGCCCGGTTTTTCCGCTTTTTTCCGGATGAAACTGGGCCCCGTAGCAATAGGCTTTGTCCCACACCAGCGCGGGGACCGGACCGCCGTAGTCCGCCCAAGCCACCAGGTGTTCTGGTTGCGGCGCCGCGCGGAAGGAATGGACAAAATAAACATAAGGATCCGGCGGAAGGTCCTGGGTCAGCGGGCATTCCCGGCGCAGTTCCAGCCGGTTCCAGCCCATGTGGGGCACGGCCAGGCCCGGCGCGTCCAGCTTTACCACCCGGCCGGGCAGCAGGCCCAGCCCCTGGGTGGGCTGGATCTCTTCCCCTTCTTCAAACAGCACCTGCATGCCCAGGCAGATCCCCAAAAAGGGTTTTTCCTTGGCCAGACGCCGAATGGGCTGAACAAGTCCTTTTTCCCCCAGCATTTGCATGGCGTGGGGAAACGCGCCGACCCCGGGCAGCAGGATACCGTCCGCCTGTTCCAGCTCCGCCGGATTTTGGGTTATCCCATAGGGAATGGACAGATATTCCAGCGCGTTGGCAACGCTGAACAGGTTGCCGGCGCCATAATCCACCACCGCAATCATACGCTCTGCCTCCTTTTTTACAATACCCCTTTGGTGGAAAGCGGCTGCCCGCCGGCCAGCGGGGATACCGCCTGCCGCAGGCTGTGGGCGAACGCCTTGAACACGGCTTCGATCATATGATGGTCGTTGGCCCCGTATGGGACCTGCAGATGCAGCGTCAGCCCGGCGTGGAAGGCCAGAGCGCGGAAAAATTCTTCGGTCATGCAGGTGTCAAAGCTGCCAACCCGCTCGCCCCGAAACGGGGCGGAGAAAACCAAAAACGCCCGCCCGCTGACGTCCAGTACCGATTGGGCCAGCGCCTCGTCCATGGGGATCAGCGCGCTGCCGTACCGGGCAATCCCGGACTTGTCGCCCAGCGCCTGCGCCAGCGCATCGCCCAGGACAATGCCGGTGTCCTCCACCGTGTGGTGGCAGTCCACCTCCAGGTCCCCCGTTGCCTGGACAGACAGGTCCATCCCCGCGTGGACGGCCAGCGCGGTGAGCATATGGTCGAAAAAGCCGATCCCGGTGCGGATGTCTGCCTGCCCGGCGCCGTCCAGCGCCAGGGAGAGGGAAATTTCGGTTTCTTTTGTTTTGCGGGTGATTTGTGCTGTCCGCATGTTATTGCACCACCTGTTCCAGCGCCTGCAACAGCGCCTGGTTTTCTGTTTCGCTGCCTGCGGTGATCCGCAGATAGCCGCCCATTTGACGAATGACGATTCCCCGCCGGCGCAGCGCGGCATACCATTCTTCCGCCGCCGGGGTTTTGAGAAAGACAAAGTTGGTTTGGCTGGGATAAATCGCCTCGACCTGCCGCCGGCCGCAAAGCAGCGCTTCCAGCTGCCGCTGCAGAGAAACCCGGGAAGAAATCAGCGCGCCGGCGCAATAGTCGCACAATGCCCCGTTTTGCAGCACCACGCTGCCCACCGCCTGGGACAGCGCATTGACATTATACGGGGATTTGGCCGCCCGCAGCGCCTGGGTGAGCGTCGGGCCCGCCACGGCGAATCCCAAACGGATCCCCGCCAGGCCCAGCGCTTTGGAGCAGGTTTTCAGCACGATGAGGTTATCGTACTGTCCCACCAGATCCAACACCGATTCCGGCACGGAAAACTCCATATACGCTTCGTCCACCACCACCAGCGTTTGCGGCAGCGATTCCACGATAAAGCGGACGCCGTCCCGGGAAAGGGTCAGGGAGGTGGGGTTGCAGGGATTGGAAAAAATCAGCGCGTTTGCCTGCGCAGCCCGGCAAAAATCCACCAGGGCCGCCGGGTCGATGGTCAGATCCGGCGGTTTTTGCCAGGACAGCGGTTTCAGCCCGTACAGGCTGCCGTAAAAGCGGTACATGGAAAAATCCGGCTCCGCGGTGACCAGCCTGCCCCCGGCCTCTAATAGGCAGCCGCAGAGTAAGCTGATCAGCTCGTCGGACCCGTTTCCCGCCGTCACCTGCGCCGGGTCCACGCCAAACCGCCCGGCAAACGCCTGCGCCGCCGCGGTGCAAGCGGGATCCGGGTAGCGGTTGAGCGCGGTTTGGGACAGCGCCTCTTGCACCTGGGACAGGGCTTTTTCTCGCAACGGCTGCATTTGCGGCGGGAAAAAATCCGCGCGGTTTAGATCGAAAAAGCTTTCGTTGGCGTCCAGCCGGATGGGTTCCGACCCGGTAATCGGCTGATAGGGCGTTAGGGAACGTACTTTTTCACACAGAAGACAGGACATGTTAAAACCTCACAGTAATCGCATTGGCATGGGCGGTGAGCCCTTCTTTTTCTGCAATGGTGACGATATCCGCCGCAGCTTGCCGCAGCGCGTCCTGGGTGTAATAAAGAAAACTGGACCGCTTGACGAAACTGTCCACCGACAAGGGGGAGAAAAACCGGGCGGTCCCGCCGGTGGGAAGCACGTGGTTGGGACCGGCGTAATAGTCTCCCAGCGGTTCCGGGGAATAGCGGCCTAAGAAGATGGATCCGGCGTTGTCAAACGCGCTGACCGCTTCCAGGGGATTTTGGATCATCAATTCCAAATGTTCCGGCGCAATCTCATTGGCCAGCGCCACCATTTGGGCGAAGTCCTGACAGAGGATGACGGCGCCGAAATCTTCCAGCGCCTGGCGGATGATCTGCCGGCGGGAAAGAGACTGGGTCTGCCGTTCGATTTCCCGGACGGTGTTCTGCGCCACCGCTTCGTCGGTGCAAAGCAAAATCGAGCTGGCCAGCCGGTCATGCTCCGCCTGGCTGAGCAGATCCGCCGCCAGATAAGTGGGATCTGCGGTCTGATCGGCAACCACCAAAATTTCACTTGGCCCGGCGATCATATCGATATCCACCTGCCCATACAGCAGCTTTTTGGCGGTGGCCACATAAATATTGCCGGGTCCTACGATCTTATCCACCCGGGGGATGGTTTCGGTGCCGTAGGCCAGCGCCGCCACCGCCTGGGCGCCGCCGGTGAGAAAGACCCGATCCACGCCGGCGATGGCGGCCGCCGCCAGGATATCCGGGTTCGCGGCGCCGGTTTTCCCGGGCGGGGTCACCATGATCAATTCGCCCACGCCGGCGATTTTCGCCGGCACCGCGTTCATCAAAACCGAGGACGGGTACGCCGCCGTGCCGCCGGGGACATACAGCCCGACCCGATGCAGCCCCCGCACCCGCTGCCCCAGGATCACGCCGTTGGGCTGCAGGTCTACAAAGCTTTGCTGCTTTTGGCGGGCGTGAAAAGCGGCGATGTTTTCCTGCGCCCGGCGCAGCGCCTGGACAAAGCCAGGATCCGCTTGGGACAGCGCCGCGTCGATTTGCGCGCGAGGCACCTCCAGCGAAGGGGGCGCCGCCCCGTCAAACTGTTGGGCGTAGCGCGCCAAAGCGGCGTCGCCATCCCGGCGAACACAATCGATGATATCGGTCACGACGGCGGTTACCTGACGGTCGACTTCTCCGCTGCGGGAACGCAGCAGCGCCAGCACCTCCCGTTCCGCCGTCCCATCGGCCCGAACCATAGATAACATAGGGAATCCTCCTTTTTTATTGGCCCAACCCCTGTTCCAGCCGGTTGACCAGAGATTCAATTTCTTCTTTGCGCAGCTTTAAGCTTGCGATGTTTACCACCAGCCGGGCGGAAATGTCGAAGATCCAGCGGGAAACTTCCAGCCCGTTTTCCCGCAAAGTGGCGCCGGTCTCCACAATATCCACAATGCCGTCCGCCAAACCCAGCAGCGGCGCCAGTTCTACCGACCCCTCGATTTTTACCACCGAGACATCCATGGACTGGCTTTCAAAATAACTGCGGGCGATCCGGGGGTATTTGGTGGCAATGGTTTTGGGCGCATACCCTTGGAAAAAATCGACGCCCTGCTTCACTGCCAGGGCAAACCGGCACCGGCCAAATCCCAGGTCCAGCAATTCATATAAGCTGGAAGAAGATTCTAAAATGGTGTCTTTGCCCACAATGCCCATATCGCATACGCCATTTTCCACGTAGGTAATCACGTCGGCCGCTTTTGCCAGCACCACCTGCGCACCTGCGTCCGGCAGCGGCAAAATCAGGCGCCGCCCTTTTTCCCGCAGGCTTTGGCAGTCCAGCCCCACCTTCTCCATCAATGCGATGGTCTGCTGTTCCAGCCGCCCTTTGGTCAGGGCGATCCGCAACGGTTTTGCCATGTTTATCGCTCCTCTCCCATCCAGTGTTTGGTCACCGTCTGGTCGACGATGTGCAGCCAGGGAATCTGCCGGGCTTTGGCGTAGGCGGCGGCTTCTTCTTTGGATTCGGCCAGGCTGCTTTCGCACAGTTCCCCCTGCTGCCAAAGCTGCCGCAGGTAGGCGATCCCCCGGGTCGCCTGCTGTTTTGGCCACCAGACCAAAATCTGGGATCCCGCCGGCGGGAGGGGGGCTGTTTTCTGCAGGTAATCGGCGATGGCGTCCAGATGCAAAGCAAAGCCGATGGCGGGCTGATGGATGCCGAAATCGTCCATCAAATGATCGTATCGCCCGCCGGACAGTACCGGCCTGCCCACCCCCGGCAGATACCCGCGGAAGACAATACCGGTATAATACTCCGCCTGGTTGACCAGCCCGAAATCCACCAACACCTGGGCGTCCGGCCCATTTTGCATCAGCTGGCGGTACAGCTGCTCCAATTCCTGTAATGCCTGCTGGAACGCCGGGCTGGGGGAAAGGGCGGCGGCCTGTTCCAAAACGGTTTCGCCGCCGAACAGCCGGGGCAGCCGCCGCAGCGCCTGCGCTGCCGGGGAATCCGGCAGTTGGTCCAGCAGATCGCCCAAGGCGGTGTAATTTTTGGATTCCACCAGCTGGCGGATCTCCTCTTGCAAAGGCAGGTCCGCGCCCAGCTGCTCCATCAGCGCCTGGAAAATGCCGATGTGGCCTAACTCTAAGGTAAACGGCTGGGCGCCGCAGGCGTGCAGGCAGTCGCAGGCGGTCAGCAGCATTTCCAGGTCCGCGTCGGACCCGCCGGCCCCAACCAGTTCCGCGCCGCACTGGAGCATTTCATCCAGCCGCCCCCGCATAGAGGGGTTCACCCGATAGGCCGTCTGATTGTAGCACAGCCGGATCGGGTACGGCTCCTGGCGCAACTTGGTGGAGATCAAGCGGGCGATGGGGATGGTGGAATCCGGCCGCAGCACCAAAATCCGCCCCTGGGCGCCGATGAGCTTATACATGCTTTCCTGGGGGAAATAGCGGTTGGCGCCGAATAGATCGTAAAATTCCATGGCCGGGGTCGTCACCGGGCGAAACCCTCGGCGGGAAAGCAGCGTAAAAACGGCATCGCCGGCCTTCTGCCGGACGGTACAGCTTTCAAACAACCGGTCCTGGGTTCCTTCGGGGGTCCGTTTATCAGGTGGGGACACGGCAAGCCCTTCTTTCAATTTAGTGTGGTACTATGATAGCATACTAAAATTCCCCTGTCAACCACGAATCGCATGTTTGCCCGCCGGGCAATTGACAAAGCGCCACTGGGATGGGATAATCAAAAGGAGGAGGGGTTGCTGTGAAACGCTACCGTTTTTTGCTATTTGACGCCGACGGGACCTTGTTGGATTTCGACCGCTGCGAGGAACAAGCGCTGCGGGACACGCTAAAACAATACCAGATCCCGGACAGCCGTCAGACGGTGCAAACCTATCATGAAATCAACGCCGGGCTATGGGAGCGGTTCAACCGGGGTGAAATCGACCGCGCCTTTTTGCTGCGGGACCGGTTTGCGCAACTTTGCCGCCGGCTGGGCCGGACGGGCGATCCCAGCGAGATGAACCGCTATTATATGCAGCAGCTCAGCCGCCATGCGGATTTGTTGGAAGAGGCGGAAGAAATTTGTAATATTTTACATCAAAAATACGAGTTGTATATCATTACCAACGGCGCCAGCCTGACCCAGCACGGCAGGTTTGCGGTCTGCCCGCTGACGCCCCTATTTTGCAAGATCTTTATTTCGGAGGATATGGGCGTGCAAAAGCCGCAAAAAGCATATTTTGACGCGGTTGCCCGTCAAATCCCGCAGTTTGACCCGGCCAAAGCGCTGGTCATCGGCGATTCGTTGTCGTCCGACATGTTAGGCGCCAACAACGCGGGGCTGGATTGCTGCTGGTACAACCCCAAAGCGCTGCCCAACCGGACGGGGGTTGTCTGCACCTATGAAATCCGGCGGCTGCGACAGCTGCTGGAGATCCTGCCGTAGGGCGGGGACGCCTTGTTTTTTCACGGAAAAAAGCAGTTTTTTTGGTTCGGAAACATTTTTTTGTTTTTTTTTCGAGAAAAAGGGATATTTTTGTGTTGACATGGAAATCTAATCCTGCTATACTAAATAAGCGCTCAACGCAGATGAACCACTAGCTCAGTTGGCAGAGCATTTGACTTTTAATCAAAGGGTCCGGGGTTCGAATCCCCGGTGGTTCACCAAGAAGCCGAATCCGCTTTCGAAATAGCGGGTTTGGCTTCTTTTTTCGCAACGCCGCTTTGCCGCGCCCCAGGGGGCGGCGAAGCGGCGTTTTTTTGCCCCGGCGGCAAAAAAGAAAAAACAGCCGGATTTCGGATTACAGCGCAAGGAAAATATGGTAAAATAGATCAAAAGGAGGGATTGTTATGGCGGTTCTGCGGATGAATGTGCTTTCCAAAAGCCTGGGGCGGCAAACCAATCTTACGGTGATTCTGCCCACCATGACCTATGAGGAAATGGTAACAGAAAAACAGGTCTATCGGCCTGGCATGCGCTACCAGCTGATGTACCTGCTGCACGGCACCTCCGGAGATGAGACCGACTATCTGCACTTTACCAACATTGTCCGGTATGCCGACGCGCATAAGCTGGCGGTGGTCATGCCTGCAGCGGCCAATTCGGATTATGCGGATTATTTGCAGGGGCCGAAGTATTTTACCTGGCTGACAGAAGGGCTTCCGCTGGTATTGCAGACGCTTTTCCCCATTTCGGACAGGCGGGAGGATACGTTTGTCGCCGGGTTGTCCATGGGGGCCAACGGCGCGATGAAGATTGCTGCGGCCTATCCGGAACGCTTTGCCGCGGCGCTGATGATGTCCGGCGCGGCGCGTTCCGGCGAGGGGCTGACGGAATTCGCAAAGCGGAGAATGGATACCAGCCCGGCGCTGCCGAACCTGGCGGATTTTTACGGCGACCTGGAACAGTTTTCCGGGTCCCGGTTCGACGCGTACGCTGCCATCCGCCGGACAATCAGCGCAGGCGCCGCCATGCCGAAGATGATTTTCACCTGCGGCGCGCAGGATGATCTGGCCCTTTCCCGCTGCCGCAGCGCGGTGGATTTCCTCACCGGCCTGGGCTGCGACGTGTTTTACGAAGAGGTGCCGGGATACCGGCATGAATGGGATTTTTGGGATTTGAGCCTGCGCACGGCGATGGAACAATGGCTGCCGCTGCGGCATGCACCGGTTTTTTAAGCAGAGAGGAGAAAGGATATGACATATTCCATCCAAAACGAGGCTTTGACCATCCGCATCCATCAAAAAGGGGCCGAGCTGTGTTCCATCCAGGACCAGGCGGGAACGGAATTCCTGTTCCAGGCGGATCCTACCTATTGGGCGCGCAGCGCGCCGGTTTTGTTCCCGTTTGTGGGCAGCTTGCGGGATAAAGCCTTTTCCTATGAGGGGAAACGGTATCCCATGGGGCAGCACGGGTTTGCCCGGGATCTGGACTTTTCATTGGTATCCCAGCAGAAAGAGGAAATCTGGTTCCAGCTGGCAAGTAGCCCCCAGACGCTGGAGCGGTATCCCATGCCCTTTGTCCTGGAAGCGGGGTACCGGCTGGAGGGCAGCGCGATTCGGGTAATGTGGAAGGTGAAAAACCCGTCGGATACCCAGCCGCTGTACTTTTCCATCGGCGCGCACCCTGCGTTTTTGTGCCCGCCGGAGGGCGGCGGAATGGCAGGGTGCTACCTGGGGTTTGATGCGGGCAAAGATCTTTCCTACCGGCTGCTCAACGGGCAGGGCCTGGTCACGGAGCAGACCCATCGGCTGGCGCTGGAGGATGGCCTGGTGCGGATCGAGCCGTCGATGTTCGACCGCGACGCCCTGATCGTGGAGGGCAAGCAGGCGGGGGCCGTCTGGCTGGCGGACCGGGAAAAACGGCCGTTTGTCAAAGTGGAATTCGACGCGCCTTTGTTCGGAATCTGGTCCCCGGCGGGGAAAAACGCGCCGTTTGTCTGCATTGAGCCCTGGTACGGGCGGTGCGACGCCGCCGATTTTTCCGGGACGCTGGAACAGCGGGAATACGGAAATTGTGTCGCCCCCGGTGGGGCCTTCCAGGCAGAGTACCGCATGATGATCGGACGGGGGGAATGATGGGATGACAATCCGGCTGGCGGGTACCGCGGATTTGGATTGGCTGGCCGCCCACGACCGGCATATTGGGCGGGATGAGCTGGCGTACAGCATCGGCCGGGGGCGGGTGCTGCTGGCGGAAGAGGGCGGCGGCCGGATCGGATGGCTGCGGTATCACCTGTTTTGGGATAATACGCCCTTTTTGAATCTGCTGTACCTGCTGGAACCCTGGCGCGGGATGGGGTATGGCAGCCGGATGATGGCCGAATGGGAAGGACAGCTGCGGAAGCGGGGATACGAAACCGCGCTGCTGTCCACCCCGTCGGATGAATGCAGCCAGCATTTTTACGGCAAGCTGGGGTACCGGGTGATCGGAGGTTTTTTGCTGGGGCAAGACCCGTATGAGCTGATGATGGCAAAACAGCTGTAGCGTGAGCGCCTTTCCCTCTGGCGAGCGGGCCTTTGGCCATTTGCCGTTTTTGTGTAACGTTTTGCCGGGCAGGCCGGTTTTTTATTTGAATTGGAGCGTATGCCGGGCCGCTGGGCAGGTTCAGATGATTTTTGAAAAAAATTTCCTGCGGACCGGTTGAGAAATCCTGCATAAGCGGGTATAATAAATGTGATTGTGCGGCGGTGCGCCTGCTGCAAAGGAAAAGAAAATTCCGCCGCCCGGCAGTTCGGCCGGAAAGGACAACGGCGCGGCGATGCCAACGGATGGGACAAGGAAAATCAAAGGGGGACGCAATCGTGTTTTTTACCAAGGACATCGGCATTGATCTGGGGACGGCCAACACCCTGATCTTCATGAAAGGAAAAGGCATTATCATGCGGGAGCCATCGGTGGTCGCGGTGGATGTGCGCAGCGATTCGGTGAAGTTTGTCGGCCAGGAGGCCAAGGACGTCATCGGCAGAACGCCGGGATCGATTGTAGCGGTCCGGCCCTTGAAGGACGGCGTGATCGCGGATTTTGATATTACCACCAGCATGCTCCAGCTGTTTATCAAAAAAGCGCTGGGCAATTCGATTTTCGTCCGGCCCCGGGTGGTCATCTGCATCCCCTCCGGCGTGACGGAAGTGGAGCGCCGCGCGGTAAAAGAGGCGACCCAGAAAGCGGGCGCCAAATATGTATCGATTATTGAAGAACCCATGGCGGCGGCCATCGGCGCCGGGTTGCCGGTCGCGGAAGCCACCGGCAGCATGGTGGTGGATATCGGCGGCGGCACCAGCGAAGTAGCGGTGATCTCCCTAGGCGGTATTGTGGCGGCCCGGTCGGTGCGGGTCGGCGGCGACGAGTTTGACTCTTCCATTATCCAGTATATCAAGAAAAAATATAATCTCCTGATCGGCGAACGGACGGCGGAGGACGTGAAGATCCAAATCGGGTCGGCTTTCCCGTATGAAGGGGAGGCGCCCATGGAAATCAAAGGGCGCAACCTGGTGGACGGCCTGCCGAAAAACATCATGGTGGAACCCCATGAAATCCGGGAGGCTTTGGCGGACCCGCTGGAGCAGGTGATGGACGCCATCAAGACCACCCTGGAGCGGACACCGCCGGAATTGTCGGCGGATATCATTGACCACGGCATTACCCTGACCGGCGGCGGTGCGATGCTCAAAGGGCTGGACCAGCTGATCAGCAAGGAAACTGGTATGCCGGTTTATGTGGCGGAGCGTCCGCTGGACTGCGTGGCGGACGGCGCAGGTACCGTACTGGAAAACCTGGAGAAGCTGCGCGATGTTCTGGCGGAGGACGATCGGCGCGGATAATTGCAATTGTTTGGTGTGTTTGCGGCGGTGACGGCCATTTTCCCTGATGCGAAGGATGGACAAGCGGGACGTTTCCCATCCCGGAGCGGAATGGGGGAGGATGGCCTCGCCGCTTTTTCTTCCACCGGGAGCTCCCTGGGGAAAAAGCAAGACAGCAAGGAGGCGGCGGCATGAAAGATTTTCTCAAAACCAAAATATTCAAAGTCCTTCTGGGCATGGCCGTGCTGATGTGCGCGTTTATGCTGCATGCCGCCTATACCGATGGCATTGCGATTTTTGCGCAGCAGGTCTTGGGGGCGGTGACCTATCCGTTCCAGAAAATTACCAGCGAAATTTCTGCCGGCGTGACCGGTTTGTTGCAGGGCCATTTGCGCACGGAGCAGCTTCAGGAGGAGAATGAGCAGCTCAAGGAAGAGATCCGGCAGATGCAGGACCAGATGATCGATTACGAATCGTTAAAAAATGAAAACCAGCTTTATAAAAAGTTTTTGGATATCAAAGAAGAAAACCCGGATTTTGAATTTTGCCCGGCGATGGTCATCGGGCGGGACGCCAACAGCCAATTCGGCAGTTTCATCATTGACAAAGGGACGATGCAGGGCGTTTCCAAACGGGATCCGGTCATTACCTCAGATGGGCTGGTGGGCGTGATTGAGGAAGTGGGCCTGACCTATTCCCGGGTGATTACCATTTATGACCCGGGCCTGAATGTGGGGACCTATGTTTCCCGCACCCGGGATACGGGCATCGTCGTGGGGTCCATTGATCTGGCGCAGGAAGGCCAGTGCAAGATGACCTATCTGCCGCGGGACAGCGGCGCGGCCATTGGCGACATGATTTTAACCTCCGGCGGCAACGTGTTCCCCAAAGGGCTGAAGGTGGGCACCATCAAGGAAATCCGGCAGGAAGATCACGGAGTTTCCCTGTATGCCGTGGTAGAGCCCTTTGCCGATATTTACGACACGAAAGACGTGTTTGTCATCACCTCCTTCCAGGGGCAGGGCATCGCGGTGGACGAGGATTTGATGAGCGAAACGCCGGCGCCGGATGAATCGGCTTCCCAGCAGGCGTCGGAAGCGTCTTCGTCGGAGGCGGGGCAATGATTCGGGAAAAACGGATTTGGCTTTCGATAAAATACTTTTTGTATACTTTGATCCTACTTATCCTATACGCAATGCAAACGACCTCCGGCATCCTGGAAATCGGCGGGATCCGGCCCATTTGGGTGTTGCCGTTTGCCATGACACTGGCCATGTGCGAAGGGGTGCTGGCCGGCGCGGTGTTCGGGGCGCTCAGCGGCCTGCTTTGCGATATGGGGACCCAGGCGCTATTTGGGTTTAATGGGTTTTTGATGCTGTGCGGATGCGTAGCCATCAGCCTGCTGAGTATTTTTTTGATTAAGATCAACTGGAAAAGCGCGCTGCTGTTAGGCAGCGGGCTGGCGGCGGCGCGGGCGCTGCTGGAATTCTTTTTCTTTTACCTGATTTGGGGGTACGAGGATATTTACCAGGTGTTTTTTTATTCGGTTTGCCCGATGTTCGTCTATACTGCGGCTTTGACCCCGCTGTTTTTGCTGCTGGTGCGGCATCTCAAGGAAACATGCGACAGCCAATGGCGGGAATGACGGTTTTCGACGCAGGTTCCGGCGCAAAAGAACGCCGGGTTGCGGCAAGTGCTACAGCAAGGAGGTTCACGGCATGGAACGAAAAGCCAATCAAAAGCGGATCTGGATCCTGTTTGGCTTGATTCTTTGTGTCTGCATTATTTTTGGCATTGTACTTATTGAAATTCAAATCGTGCATGGGCAGTCCTATGCGGAATTGGCTACCAAAGGCGCGACCCGTTCCCAGACCATCCAGGCGGCCCGGGGGGAAATCACCGACCGGTATGGGCGGCCCCTGGTGCAAAACAAGGTAGGGTACAACGTGACGCTGGACAAAGCGTATCTAACCCGCGGGGAGGAAAACGAAATTATCCTGCGGCTTTTGTCGCTGCTGCAAGCGGCGGGGGAAGAGTGGATTGACAAGCTGCCGATTACCCAAACGGAGCCGTTTTCGTTTTATGAGGAGCAGGAGACGGAAATTGCCAAGCTCAAGGATTTTCTCGATGTAGGCTCCTACACCAGTGTGGACGACGTTATGAGCTGGCTGGTGGAGCGGTATGAACTGGAAAGCTATACGCCGGCCCAGCAGCGGATGCTGGCTGGCATCCGGTATGAAATGGAGCGGCAGGGCTTTTCCATCACCACCCCGTACACCCTGGCGGAGGATGTGGATGTGTCCACCGTCATTCAGATCAAGGAACGCTCCTATGAGCTGTCCGGCGTGATGGTAACGGAAAGCACCATCCGGGAATATGTGGCCGGGGACATCGCGCCGCATCTCATCGGTCAGATCGGCCCCATTTACGCCGAAGAGTATGCCGAGCTCAAGGATCAGGGATATGCCATGAACGACACCATCGGCAAAAGCGGGATTGAAGAAGCGTTTGAATCCCAGCTGCGGGGGGAAAACGGCAAACGTACCATTACTTTAAACGCCAACGGCGAGGTCATCGACGCGACGGTAACCCAGTCGCCGGTGCCGGGCAATTCCATTATGCTGACCTTGGATCTGGACCTGCAACGGATCGCGCAGGACTCTTTGGAAGATGAAATCCAATGGCTGCAGGCCAACGGGGAAGAAGGGGAAGGAAAAGAAGCCACCGCCGGGGCGGTGGTAGCCATCGAGGTCAAGACCGGGGAGATTCTGGCCATGGCCAGCTATCCGACATATAATCTGGCTACCTATAACCAGGATTACAATACCCTGCTGGCCAACCCGGACAATCCGTTGTTTAACCGGGCGCTGCAGGGGACCTATGCGCCGGGCTCGATTTTCAAGCCGCTGGTTGGGACTGCCGGTTTACAGGAGGGCCTGATTACGCCGAGCTATACTTATACCTGCAACCACGTTTACACCTATTACGACGATTACCAGCCCAAATGTTTGGGATGGCACCCCAATTATACGGTAATGGATGCGCTGCGGGTATCTTGCAATATCTTTTTCTACGACCTGGGCCGCCGGCTGGGGATTGATACGCTGCTGGATTATGCCAAACAGTTCGGGTTGGGAGAACCCACCGGCATTGAATTGCCGGAGGCCATCGGACATATGGCCAGCCCGGCGTACAGCGAGTCCATCGGGGAGATCTGGAATCCGGGCGATGTGCTGCAGGCCTCCATTGGGCAGGGCAAAAGCCTGTTTACGCCGCTGCAGCTGGCTACCTATACCGCCACGTTGGCCAATGGCGGCGTGCGGATGAAAACCCATCTGGTCAAGAGCATCCATACCTACAATCTGGATGAGACGGTGGAGGAAATCGAGCCGGAAGTGGTGGTGGATATGGACCTTTCCGATACGGCGGTCAGCGCCATTCGCGACGGCATGATCCGGGCTTCCGGCCAAAACGGGTACAGCGGTACCTCTGGCGCCTATTTTGGCAATTACCCCATCTCTGTCGCATCCAAGACCGGTACGCCGGAGACTACCGGATACCCCAACGGAACCTATATTTGCTATGCGCCGGCCGACGACCCGCAAATCGCGGTGGCGGTGGTCATCGAAAACGGCTACCATGGCTATTGGGGCGCGGCGGTGGCCAAAGCGATTTTCGACGAATATTTCTTTGGGAAAACCAATGACCAGCTCCCGACGCAGACGGATACTTTGCTTCCATAATACCAAAAGGCCACCGGAAGGCGGCCTTTTTTTGACAGAGGAGAAAAAGGGAAAACGCTCCCCTTTTTTATTTGATAGGCGCAGCAGCTGCGCCGGACGAAGGCCGCGTTACCCTTCCGTATTCGCGTAACGGTACGGATGCCATGTCTGTCCCTGATCTTCACTGACAAAATAAAGATTCTCCCAAGGACTCTCCCCGTCCGATTTCAGCATCATCGTGACAAGGGTAATGTTGCCGTCAGATTTTACGCAGTCGATTTTGAGATTGGCATAAGGCTCTGCCGTTTGGGGAAAGGACACCTTTTCCCATGTCCCGTTATCCTGGAGTTTCCATAAATCATCCCAGCCATAGAGATAGATCCCGTTTGTATACGCGGCGATTCCATGCGGATCCGTATCCGGGCTGGAGATACGTTCCTCCCCATGCCAGGAATTTCCCCTATCGGAAGTGCGCAGGAAATGAAGACGGTTCCCCACGCATTGAATGGCGAGGATCCCTTCCCCATTCTGGTCAAACGACAGATACAGATGTTCAATCTTTTCCATATCAGCTGACGGAATTTCGTACAGCGTCCAGGTTTCTCCTTGGTCGGCGCTGGTTTTCACCCAAATCGAATCCCGATCATCCTGCTGCGAATGCCAAGCTACTGCCGCGGTTCCCTCATTGGCAAAAACGCAGCTGATATTGTCTTCCCGTGTGAATCCGGGAACTTTGATCTTCTTGTCCCCATAATCGAGGATGATTTCGTTAGGGTCCGGCCGCGCATCGTAGTAGCCGGGGCCATTGTATTGAATGAGTTCCATTACCGCATTCGGATCGCTGGGCGTCCAAAGGGAATCCCCCTCCTCTTGCGGTTGTTCCAAAGAAACAGAAGAACGGTCCTCTGCGGAAGAGGCGGGATAGCTTTCTCTCTCACTGGGAGCGCATCCTGCCAACAGCAGGCATAGAATCACAACACAGGTGCAAAAATGTTTTGCTTTCATTGCCGCTTCCTCCTTTTGTCTGTATGGATGATCCAAGGCAGCATCCGGATCCCGCCGCAATGCATTACAGAAGATGGACGCCTCTCGCTTCGCACGCGTCAATCATTTCGTCCGACCAGATGGACGCCTGGACTTCGCCAATATGTACTTTATTGAGCATAAGCATGCACATCCGGGACTGGCCGATGCCGCCGCCCATGGTCAGGGGAAGCTGGTCTTCCAGCAGCATCCGGTGGAAGGGAAGCTGGGCGCGGGCTTCGCAGCCGGCTTTTTTCAGCTGCTGCTGCAAAGAATCCTTGTCCACCCGGATCCCCATGGAGGAGATTTCCACCGCCCGGTCCAAAAGCGGGTACCATACCAGGATATCCCCGTTGAGCGCCCAGTCGTCGTAGTCCGGCGCCCGCCCGTCGTGGGGGATCCCGGAACGCAGGCGGTCGCCAATCTGCATCAAAAACACGAGACCGTATTCTTTACAGGCGGCGTCTTCCCGTTCCTTTGGCGTCAAATCCGGGTACCGGTCCTCCAGTTCCTGGGTCGTCAGGAAGGTGATTTTTTCCGGGATGACCCGGCTTAAAATGGGGAATTTCTGACAAATATGATCTTGGGTGCGCTGCAAAGCCAGGACAATCGCCTTCACCGTATCCTGCAAAAAGGCCCGGTTGCGCAGCTGGGGGGTGATGACCTTTTCCCAGTCCCACTGGTCCACATAGATGGAATGCAGGTTGTCCAGGTCCTCGTCGCGGCGGATGGCGTTCATATCGGTGTAGATGCCGGTGCCCGGGCCAAAGCCGTAACGCTTCAGCGCAAGCCGTTTCCATTTTGCCAGGCTGTGGACCACCTGCACATCATACCGGGTTTCCTTGACGTCAAACTGGACCGGACGTTCTACGCCGTTCAGGTCGTCGTTCAGCCCGGATTCCGGGCGGACAAACAGCGGCGCAGACACGCGCACCAGATGCAGCGCGTCGGCCAATGCCTGTTCAAAGCAGTCTTTGACCGCTTTGATTGCGATTTCCGTGTTCAGTACGTCTAATTTTGACGTATAATGATCGGGCAAAATCAATTTTTGCAGTGACATGTCCTTCACTCCCCCATCGTTCTGCAATTTTTTATTTAATGTCTTGCATTTTAACACAGGTAAGCGAAAATTGCAACTAAAATTTTTGCTGCCGCGGCGAAAAAAACACGGCGGCAAGGCAGGTCAATCGGCGTGGGTGGGAGCGGTGCGCGCGGCGGTGGATTTGGCCAGGAAGATCAGCACAGAACAGGCCAGGGAGGCGCAAATGGCCAGCAAAAAGGGCAGAAGCCGGTTGACGTCGCTCATGGCCCCCATAATGGTGCCGAACGGGGAGGTAATCACCAGCGCGATGACATGGAGCATGGCGTAGACCCGGGAGCGTTCGGTTTTGTCCACGTACAAAAACAGCAAGGATTCCTTGCGCGGGATGACGAACGCGTTGGCGACGGCTTCCAGGCAGATGTACAGGATCGCGCCCAGCCAGGAGGAGTGCTGGAACAGCAGCGGGCAGGCAAAGGCCGCCGCGTACAAAACCAGCCCGATGCACAAAACCGGGCGGTGGTTTTTCTCATTGATCCAGCTTTGCGCCGTCATCATAAACAACAGGCAGACGGCGGCGCGGATGATGGGAATATAGCCCAATGACGCGGTGGGCAGGCCCAGCCGCTCGGTGGCGAAATCGTAAAAGAAGGTGCCGATGATCACGTTGTTGATGCCGATGGTAATGACCAGCATCAGCAGGATCCGGGTCACTGAGGTGGTGAAAATCAGGCGGACGACCTGCCCGTACCCGGTAAACATGCGCAACAGCGGCGTGTTTTTGGTCTGCTCCATGCGCTTTTGCCCTTGCCGTGTCTCTTTGGCATGGACAAACAGCAGGGTGCTTTTGGCGGCCTGGGAGAGAAACGCGAACAGGTATACGCCGCGCATGGCGGGAATCAGGTCGAACTGGCGCACCAGCAAAATGGAGATGGGGGTCAGGAAGGTGGCGGCCAGCTGGGCCATGGTAATCCCGGAAAAGGCGTAGGCGATCTGATTGGGAGGGCAGTCTTCGGTCAACAGCCCGTTCCAGGCGTTGGTATTGATCTGCCAGCAGCCGCTCAGCGCCATGGAAACGGCGAACCACCAGAAATTCTGCGCGCAGGCCAGCAGCAGGACGGACAGGGCACCGGATACCAAATCAAAATAAAAGCAGGTTTTCCGCCGCCCCAGCTTGTCGGTGATAACGCCGCCGAGGAAAGAACTGATGAATTGCGCCGCCAGCTGGATGCTGACCAGTACCCCCAGCAGAGTGCCGAGGTTTTCGCTCTGCGGGCCGAGGATGGCCTTGCGGTATTCCACGGCGTAAGCGACATACAGCGCATTGGTGATGGCCCAGAGCGGCTCACACAGCACGCACCATTTTGCATTCCCCTCCAGCCGCATCAAATGGGCGATGAGGCTGCTTTTTTGCGCGATACGAAGGATCCGATTGGACATAGACGCACCCCTTTCACTACAACAAGACAGGCTATAACATCCTTTTTTTTTAGCATACCGGAAAGGCAGCACAATTGCAAGTGCTTTTCTGGAACGTTTTGGGAGAATTTTGGCCCGGCGGCCAGCGGCGTCTTTTGGGGTTTGTGCGGGAATCTTCTTCCTTTTGGGGACGGTCTGTGGTACAATAGAACAAGCGGCGCGGGGTTCCCGCGCGCATCAAGCTTCGTCGGCCGTTTTTGGCCGGCGCGATCAATCGAGGTGCTACTATGAAGATGAAACTGGCCCTGATTTTGGGCAAGCTTTTGTATTTGCTGGGCAAACCTTTTGGAAAGTCCACCAACCTGCCGGGGGAGCTGGCGCTGAAGATCTGCCCCCATTTGCTGGGCAAGTTCCGGTTTGACGGCAAAGTGCTGGCCGTCACCGGGTCCAACGGCAAGACCTCCACTGCCAACATGGTGGCGTATATTCTCAAGCAGCAGGGGTATACGGTGGCGCATAACGCCAAAGGGTCCAACCTCACCGGCGGGGTGGCCACCACTTTGCTCACCGCCGCCAGCCTGAGCGGGCGGGTCCGCAGGGATTTCGTGGTGCTGGAAGTGGATGAGCGGTTTTCCCGGCTGATTTTCCGGGATTTTTCCCCGGATGCTTTGCTGTGTACCAACCTGTTCCGCGACCAGCTGACCCGCAACGGCAATGTGGACGTGATTTTGGAAAAACTGCATGAGGCGATCCGGCCGTCGGTGAAGCTGATCCTCAACGGCAACGACCCCATCAGCGCGGACCTGGCGCCGGCCAACCAGCGGGTGTATTACGGGATGGCCCAAACAGCCCAGTCCTCGCAGAAATGCCTGAATATCACCCACGACGCCAAAGTCTGCCCGCGCTGTTTTGGGCGGATGGACTATTCCTACTACCACTACAACCACATTGGCGGATTTCGCTGTACCAAATGCGGATATACCAATCCGGATTGGCGCTATACGGCGGACCAGGTGGATTTTGCCAGCGGCGATTTTACCATCAATGGATACCGGGTCCATACGGACTATAAGGACTTGTTTAACCTGCTGAATATCACCGCAGCGGTCGCTGCCTGCTCCGAGCTGGGCCTGGATTTGGAGCAGTGCTGCCGGGCGGTTTCTACCTTTGTGCCCCTCAAGCAGCGGTATGACGAGTTCCAGGTAGGGGACCGCCGGGCGGTGATGATCCTGTCCAAGAACCAAAATCCCGTTTCCTTTGACCAGTCCATTTCCCACCTGCTGGAACGGGAAGGGGAGAAAACCGTTGTCGTCTTCATCAATAATATCAACCATACCGGCCACCGGGATACCACCTGGCTGTACGATATTAGTTTTGAACGGCTGCTGGGCAAGGTGAACGCCATCGTCGGCACCGGGCCCCGGGCGTATGATCTGGCAGTGCGGCTGAAGCTGGCGGGATTCCCGTCGGAGCAGGTCCGCATTGAACGGAATCTGTCCCAGCTGAAAGCTGTGGTGGACAAAACCCGCGGGGACATCTGCATTTTGACCGAGCTGTACGACGCCAAATCCATTCTGGAGGTGATCAGCAAATGAACCCGATTTCCATTTTGTGGCTCTATGATGATTTGTTGGATTTGTACGGAGACTGGGGCAATCTGCTGGCGGTGACGAAAGGGCTGGACGCCATGGAAATCCCCTGGCACATCGACCATAAAAGCCTGGGGGATGAGACGGACTTTTCCCAGTACCAGATGGTTTACCTCGGGCCGGGCAAGGCCCGCAATCTGGCCCAGGCCGCCAAGGATTTTGTCCAAAAAAAGAAGCAGGTGCTGGATGCGGTGGAGCAAGACGTGCTGTTTTTGGCGACAGGCAACAGCCGGCTGCTGTTCGGGAAATCCTTTACCGGCGCCGACGGGGAAACGCTGCCGGGAATTGGCTTGTTTGATTATACCGGGGAAGAGACCGGAAACGTATTTGTTTCCGACGTGGTGGCCTATCCGGTTTTCGCGCCTCAGACGGCGTCTTACGGCTTTATCAACCGGACGGCCCATATCCATGGCAATACCCGGGATCCGCTGTTCGCTGTGAGCTACGGCGCAGGGGACGGGCAGGAGACGCCGGCGCAGCAGGAGGGCAACCTGTACCGGAACTTTTTCGGTACCTGGCAGCTGGGGCCGGTGCTGGTCAAAAACCCCGTATTCTTAAAAGAAGTGCTGCGCCGCCTGACCGGGGAGCGGTTCCGGGACTGGAATACCACCGCGGAGGAGCTGGCGCTGAAACTGACCCTGAGCGAAATCCTGAAATAACCCCAACGGCCGCAGCGGCGGGCTTTTTTCCAAAGCTGCGGCCGGTTTGGCGAAAGGAGAAGCCATGACACCCAAAACCCTATACCTGTCCGATTTGGACGGGACGCTGCTGCAAAACGACGCGACCCTTTCCCCCTATGCGCGGGAACAGTTGAACCGGATGATGGAAAACGGCCTGTGCTTTTCCATTTCCAGCGCCAGAAGCACTGGGA
>CALWNU010000037.1 GCA_944382905.1 uncultured Clostridia bacterium
CGGCAGAGCCGTTGATCTGGACGATCCTATCATCCAGCTGCAGCATCTGGCTGCTGGTGGCGCCTTCCTCAAAACGGGCGATGGTCGTGGTACCGATTGCAGATTGCTGGCTGACCACAATCACCAACAGCAAAAAACCGAGCAGCAGGTTCATCACCGCGCCGGCCACGACGATTAAAATTTTATTCCACACCCGCGCTTTGGAAAACGAGCCTTCCGCATCGCTTTGCTCGTCCTCCCCTTCCATACTCACAAACCCGCCGATGGGCAGCAGGCGCAGCGCATACTGCGTCTCGTTCTTCTTGGTTTTCCAAATAACCGGTCCCATCCCCAGCGCAAATTCATTGACCCGTACGCCGGAAAGTTTTGCAGTAATGAAATGCCCAAACTCATGGATGAAAATCAATACGCCAAACAAAAGGATCGTCAATATAATTCCCAAATGAAATCCTCCTTTATCGCTTCTTTCGGCCTTTTGTGATCAGTTCCCAACGCAGCAATCCTTTCTATTTCCCGCGCAGGATTCCACCGGCCTTTTTCGCTTACCGGTAATGCTCCCGGACATAATGCCTGGCCTGCTCTTCCGCTGCAAACACGTCTTCCAGGGCATAGTCCAGCGGCAAACGATTGGCGAACGCAGCTTGTTCTACCAATTCGCCGATCTGCAAAAAGCGGATCTTGCCCTGCCGGAACAGGTCCACCGCTTCCTCGTTGGCCGCATTTGCCGCGCAGGGGTACAGCCCCCCCATCCGCGCCGCGTCAATACATACGCGAAGGCAGCGGAAGGTATCTAGATCCGGTGGGTAAAAGGTAAGTTTCCCATAATCCACCAGCGACAGCCGCTTGACGTCGCTCTCAACCCGGTTGGGATAGGTCATGGCATATTGGATCGGGATCTGCATATCCGGTACGCCAAGCTGGGCAATGCAGGATCCATCCACATACTCTACCATGGAATGAATCACGCTTTCCCGGTGGACGACCACTTCAATCCGATCCACCGGCTGCTGGAATAGCCAGCTCGCTTCGATGACTTCTAGTCCTTTGTTCATCAAGGTGGAAGAATCGATGGTCAGTTTGGCGCCCATCACCCAGTTGGGATGGCGCAGCGCCTCTTGCACCGTAACCTGTTCCAGCTGCGCCCGCGTTTTTCCAAAAAACGGTCCGCCGGACGCGGTCAAAATGATTTTATGCAGTGCCCCTGGGTTAGGATTCCCCTGCAGGCATTGAAAAATCGCAGAATGTTCACTGTCCACCGGCAAAATGCGGATTTTTTTCCGGCGGGCCGCCTCCATCACCAGCTGCCCGGCAGCCACCAGGGTTTCCTTATTGGCCAGCGCCACATCCACCCCGGCTTCGATTGCCGCCAGGGTCGGGCGCAGGCCGATCATCCCCACCACCGAGTTGAGAACCAGATCATTTTCCGGCGACGCCGCTGCCTGGCAAAACCCTTCCATCCCGCACAGTACCTTTGTAGGCGTATCCGCCAGGCGCGCCTTCAAATCCGCCGCCGCCCGGGGATCCATCATGGCCGCATACCGCGGAGAAAATTCCCGTACCTGGCGTTCTACCAATTCCACGCTGGTATTGGCACAGACCGCTTCCACATGGTATCCCAGCCGGCGGACAACTTCTAAGGCCTGGGTGCCAATCGACCCAGTAGAACCCAATATTGTTATTTTTTTCTGATCCATAGTCTGTGCCTCCTGTGGCTGTTACACAATGGGAAACAGCTGGACAAACAAAAATAAAAACGGCAGCACAAAAAAGACGCTGTCAAACCGGTCCACAATTCCGCCGTGCCCCGGCATCAAAGAGCCATAATCCTTTACGCCGCACTGGCGCTTGATCAGCGACGCAGATAGATCGCCTAGCATGGACAGCACCGACCCCAGCGGCACCACCAGCAGCAAAAGCCGGTAATCCACCTTGACCGGGATCTCCCAGATGCCGGCGCAGATCCAGCAATAAAGCGCCGAAAACAACAAGACGGTCCCAATACAAAACACCACGCCGCCTACTGCGCCCTCCACCGTCTTCTTCGGGCTGATTTTCGGCGCCAGCTTGTGCTTACCCAGGGTGATTCCAAACAAAAAAGCGCCCGTATCCGTCAGCCAGGCGATGCCAAACGCCAGCAGCGTATAGAAAATCCCGATTTCCATTCTTTCGTTCATTTGCCGGAACCAAATCAAGGTGCTGGTAGTCCCGCTGATCACACAGGTTACGACAAATGCAGTAGCCGCTTCCTGGTAAGAAACCGTTTCATGGAAAAAAAGCAAAAGGCAGAACAAAGCCAGCGCAAACAACGCCTCATAATAAGGCAGCCATCCTTTCTCCCAGACCACCTCCAGCAAAGGCAGCCCGCATCCAAAAAGCAAGCAGGTACCAGCTATCGCCTTGTGCCGCCATAGCCCTGTCACCTGCATGATTTCATAAATGGATAAAAAGATCACGATCGCTACGCTGACATTTAAAAAAGGGGTACGATAGAACGCCAGAACGGCAAAAAAAATTGACAGGCCTATCACAGCCGTTGCAAGCCGCTGTTTCATCGAATGCCTCCAAACCGTCTATTTCGTTTTGCATACTGGGCAATTGCCAAATCCAGATGCGCAGGGGTAAAATCCGGCCAAAGAACGTCCAAAAAGACGAACTCCGTATAGGCCATCTGCCAAAGCAGAAAATTGGAAAGCCGCAGCTCGCCGCTGGGACGGATCATCAAATCCGGATCGGGAATCCCTTTGGTATATAAGTGCTGTACCAGGACGGTTTCGTCAATAGACTCCGGGTCCAGCCGGCCTTCCGCCGCCAGACGTGCCAATTCTTTCGCGCTGTGGACAATTTCCGCCCTTCCGCCGTAGTTGAGCGCAATACAGACCGTAATCCCATCGTTACCGGCGCTGTCCCGCTCCGCTTTCCGCATCAACTGCTGCACATCCGGCGCCAGCGGCGCTCTGTCTCCCAAAAACAGCAATCGCACGTTCCGTTTGGTCTGTTTGGACGCCTCTTTCAAATAGCTGCGCAGCAGGTCCATGATGGCATCGATTTCGTTTTTCGGCCTTTTCCAGTTCTCGGTGGAAAAGGCATACGCGGTGACATACCGCACGCCAATTTTCTGGCAGTAGTCGCAGATGGTCTCAAACACCTTTGCCCCCTGCTTATGGCCGGCATTCCGCGGCAGTCCGCGCTGTTTGGCCCAGCGTCCGTTGCCGTCCATAATTAAAGCGATATGATTGGGAATCAAAAGGGGTTGCGTTTGGTCATTCGGCATAGCAGATTCTCCCGTTCAAAAATAGGGACCGTTTTCCATGTTCCGGTCCCCTTTGGATCGAAAAGGCATAGGCGCCGCCTATGCCTTTTGGGAAACAACTGGGGCTTTGGGTCAGATCTCCATGATTTCCTTATCTTTGGATTCTGCCATTTTGTCAATCTCTTTACAGTATTTGTCTGTCAGGTCCTGAATATCCTTTTCATACCCTTTCAGATCATCTTCCGTAATTTCCCCGTTTTTTTTCATTCCTTTGTATTTTTCCATGGCGTCCCGGCGGATCGAACGGATCGCCACTTTCGAATCCTCCGCCGTTTTTGCCACCTGGCGGGTCAGCTCCCGGCGCCGCTCCTCAGTGGGCTGGGGGAATACCAGCCGGATGACATTGCCGTCATTGGTGGGATTGATGCCGATATCCGAAGACAAAATTGCTTTTTCAATCCCTTTGAGGGTGGATTTGTCCCACGGCTGAATGACCAGCGTGCGCCCTTCGGAAACCGTTACCGCAGCCATGGCGTTGATCGCGGTGGGAACGCCGTAATAATCCACCTGGATTTTATCCAAAACGCCTGGATTGGCCCTACCTGCACGAATGGAAGAAAAATCGTGGTTGAGTGCATTGAGGGTTTTGGTCATTTTCTCATCATACAATTTCAGATGCTCTTTCATAAAAACGCTCCCTTTCTCCGGCGGACCTGAATTTTGAATCGGCAAGCTGCCCTTCCCGCCAAAAGGGTCAGCCCCGGTCAGGATCTTCTTTGCCGGTGCCTATGCTTCGGTTACCAGCGTGCCGACCTGTTCCCCTTGAACAGCCCGCACAAGATTATCCGGATCTCCAATATCAAAAACCAGCACGGGGATATGGTTGTCCTTGCACATCGACGCCGCCGTCATATCCATTACCGCCAGTTCTTTGTTTAACACCTCGGTAAAGGTCAACGTATCATACCTCACCGCGTCAGGATACCGATGCGGATCCTTGTCGTACACGCCGTCGACCATTGTGGCTTTCATCATGATTTGCGCGCCGATTTCCGCCGCCCGCAGCGCAGAGGCGGTATCGGTGGAGAAAAACGGGTTCCCTGTGCCGCATCCGAACACGACCACCCGGCCTTTTTCCAGATGCCGCACGGCACGGCCGCGCACATACGGTTCCGCCACCTGCTGCATGGCAATGGCTGTTTGCACCCGCACCGGAACCTCCAGCTGCTCCAGCGCATCCGCCAGCGCCAGCGCATTGATGACCGTTCCCAACATACCCATATGGTCCGCGCGCGTCCGGTCCATTTTCCCGCTGCTGCGTCCCCGCCAGAAATTGCCGCCGCCGACGACAATGGCAACTTCCGCGCCAAGCGATACGCATTGTTTGATGCTTTCGCAAATGCGCTGAACCACGTCATAGTCCAGGCCAAACTTCTTTTCGCCAGCCAGCGCCTCGCCGGACAGCTTTAGTAAAATTCGTTGATACTTCAAACCCATAACACGCACACTCCAGTTCATCGGATCCTTGCTGAGTCTGGTTCTATTTTACAATATCGTTCCCCCCGCTGTAAAGTCTTTCCTCGGTTTTCTTTATGAAAAAAGGGAAAGGAAACAATGAACTTTTTTCTCAACGGTCCCCGATTGCCCAACGCCAAAAAGCATTCGGTTGATTCCTATCGTTTTGCGCGGTGCAAACACTTGGCTATTTTGTCCCGGCCAAACAAAAAAGCGCGGGAAACAACCGTCCCGCGCCCTTGTGTTTACTCTGCCAGTCTGCGCTCCCAGCCGGTTTTTTACCGCCGGAGCGCCGCTTGACGGCAACGCCAATCAACCAGATGCTGCCTATTTCATCATGCTGGCAACTTCGTCCGCAAAATTGTCTTCTCTTTTTTCCAGCCCTTCGCCTTTCTCAAACCGGACAAAAGAAACCACTTTCACCGGGCCACCCAGTTCTTTGGCGCAGTTTTCCACATATTTGGAAACCGAAAGATCCCCGTCTTTGATAAACGGCTGTTCCATCAGGCAGACTTCTTTGTAGTATTTGTTGATTCTGCCCATCACCATCTTTTCCGCAATATTCGCCGGTTTGCCTTCGTTGATGGCCTGCTGGGTCAGGATCTCTTTCTCTTTGGCAATCTCATCCGCAGGAACCGCATCCTTGTCCAAATAGGTGGGGTTCGCCGCCGCAATCTGCATCGCCACGTCTTTGGCCATGGTGTGGAACGCATCCTTCGCCGCAATGTCGTCTGCGGTGTCGAATTTCACCATGACGCCGATCCGGCCGCCGCCATGGCTGTAGGTCACAACCGCCCCTTCGTATCTGGCGAAACGGCGAATCTTCATATTCTCCCCGATGGTCAGGATTTTCTCCCGCAGGGCCTCTTCCACTGTGAACTGGTCGTCCACTTTACAGCCCATCAGTTCTTCCACCGTCGCAGGGTTCTGTTCCGCAACCACTTTTGCGCAGGATGCTACAAATCCCTGGAAGCTTTCGTTCTTGGCCACAAAGTCCGTCTCCGCGTTGACTTCGATGACAACGCCAACTTTTTTGGCCTCATCCACATAGGTGTAAACAATTCCTTCCGCGGCAATACGGCCGGATTTTTTCGCCTGGGCCGCCAGCCCTTTTTCCCGCAGCAGTTCAATTGCTTTTTCCATATCGCCTTCGGCTTCTGTCAGCGCCTTTTTGCAGTCCATCATACCGCAGCCGGTTCTTTCACGAAGATTCTGAACATCTTTTGCTGTAAATGCCATGAAAAATTCCTCCTATTTCTACAATGATCCTTCCGGTTTTACAAACGCCCGGATGATTCCAAATATCCCGTAAAATGCCCGGGACGAGCTCGGGCATTTCGGTAAGATTCTTATTTTTCCGCTTCTTCGGCCTCTTCCGCTTCCGCTTTTTCTTCTACGGCCGCCTCTTCCGCACTGCCCTGTCTTCCTTCGATAATCGCGTCCGCCATGACCGAGGAGATCAATTTCACCGCACGGATGGCGTCATCGTTGCCGGGGATCACATAATCCACCTCATCCGGGTCGCAGTTGGTATCCACAATGGCAACCACCGGGATGCCCAGTTTTTTCGCCTCAGAAACCGCAATTTTTTCTTTGCGGGGATCGACGACAAACAGCGCGCCGGGCAGTTTCTTCATTTCTTTGATACCGCCCAGAAATTTTTCCAGCTTCTCAATTTCCAGCTTCAGTTTGATGACTTCTTTTTTCGGCAGGCGCTCAAACGTGCCGTCTTCTTCCATTTTCCGCAGCTGGGCCAGTCTCTGGATCCGGCGCTGAATCGTTTTAAAGTTGGTCATCATGCCGCCGAGCCATCTGGCGTTGACATAATGCACCCCGGCGCGCAGCGCCTCTTCTTTTACCGATTCCGCCGCCTGTTTTTTGGTCCCGACAAACAGAACCGTGTCGCCGTTGGCTGCAACGTCTCTAACAAACAGGTAGGCCTCTTCCAGTTTTTTCACGGTTTTCTGCAGGTCGATAATGTAGATCCCGTTGCGTTCCGTAAAGATGTACTGGGCCATTTTGGGGTTCCATCTTCTGGTCTGATGGCCGAAATGCACGCCGGCCTCCAACAGCTGTTTCATCGAAATTACGCTCATGTTTACAGTTCCTCCTTAGGTTTTTTCCTCCGCCTGGACACCTTTTGGCCCACCGGGACACCGCCCCGGCACCTACCAAAATTCCATCCTGACGTGCGTTTTGCTGAAATATTATAGCATGGCCCCGCGCAAAAGACAAGTACCTTTTTTGACGGCGTCTTTTTTTACAAACTCATTCTTCAAAATGTCTGGGATACTTGGGCCTTCTGGGTTCCGGTCTTCGGTCATAACAGACCAGCACGGCGTCCTCGCCGATCACCTTGACCTGTTCCCAGGCGATGACAAATTCCTCCCCTTTGCCAAACAGGCCGAAGAATCGAAACCTGCCGCGCACCACTACCGCAACCACCTGTGCCCGTTCGCTTTCGATTTCCACGTCGCAGATGGCCCCCAGGCAATTTCCATCCAGGATATTGATCACATCCTTATATTTAAAATCTGAAATCCGGTAGATCATCCGCATCTCCCCCTTCTTTTAACCATATGGCATGGGTCCGTCCGCTTATGCCTAACAAAAATTCCCAAACAATTTTTTGTGAATGCAACCCGCCGTCTGCGCCCATGATAAGGACACAGCCGCAAGGGGCGGCAAAATCGGGAAGAGCGGATGTGATGGGGTTGTACTACAGCAAAGTGGAAATCTGCGGCGTTAATACGTCAAAGCTGAAAGTGCTCAAGGAAAAGGAGAAGATGGAACTGCTTCGGCGGGTGCGTCAAGGGGACGAACAAGCGCGGGAAGAGCTGATCAATGGAAATCTACGGCTGGTTTTAAGCGTCGTGCAGAAGTTCACCAACCGGGGGGAAAACCTGGACGACCTGTTTCAGGTGGGCTGCATCGGCCTGATCAAAGCCATCGACCATTTCGACCCGGACCAGGGCGTGCGGTTCTCGACCTACGGCGTGCCGATGATCGTAGGCGAAATCCGCCGGTACCTGCGGGACAACAACAGCGTCCGCGTGAGCCGTTCCATGCGGGATATCGCATACAAAGCCATGCAGACCAAGGAGCGCTTGACCGGCGAGAATCTGAAAGAACCCACCATCGAAGAAATTGCCCGGGAAATGGGGATGCGCAAACAGGAAGTCGTTCTTGCGCTGGAATCCATTGTCGAGCCGGTTTCCCTTTACGAGCCGGTCTATTCCGATTCTGGCGATACGATTTACGTCATGGATCAGCTGGGCGACAAAAACGACGACAGCAACTGGCTGGAGGAATTGACCATCCGGGAAGCGATTTCCAATCTGACCGAACGGGAAAAAAAGATTTTGTCTTTGCGCTTTTTCACCGGAAAAACCCAAATGGAGGTCGCCGGGGAAATCGGGATCAGCCAAGCGCAGGTCAGCCGGCTGGAAAAGGGAGCGCTGGATAAAATCAAAGGGACTCTTTCTTAACCGGGTCCCGGTTCAAACAAGAAACGCGCCGGATAGGATACCGGCGCGTTTTTCTTATTTTTCAAATTAGGCTTCTTCTGCCGCCTGTCCCGGATCAGCCTGTTCCGGCGAAGGAGCGGGGGACGCTTCCTGCGGAAAAACTACCGACTCCCCGTTGACAAATTGATCGAATTGTTCGGCAAAATGGCTAGCGAACGCCCGGCACCGTGCCGGATATTCCGCCGGAACCGCTTGTGCGTACTGCTGCAAAAACGCCGCGAATTCTGCAAAATAAGTTTCGGCAAACTTCTGTACCTGCTCATATTCCTCCGGGGCATCCTCTTCACTATTGTAATGGACGGAGATATTGTCCATCAGCTGTTCCAGCGACAGGTTGAATCCCAGCCCGTCGTCCAGATAAAGGCTGTATCCATAGCGCTGTTCCACCGACGGCGTTTGCAGATAGATCTGGTCAAACGGGATCCCTGTCCCCGCCAATTTGGCCAATACCGGCTGCGCCGCTTGCGCAAATTCCTCTTCGCTGGCAAAGGTGTTGGCCATTTTCAAATCTGCCTCAATATAATCAGCCGGCCGGATGTCACTTACCGTCATGGTTTCCGGCAGGTCACTGCGCTGCAGGTAGACTTCAATGCTCATGCCGGTTACCTTTTGTTCTTCCTTCAGCGCCTGGGAACAAATCTGATTGGCCTGGGCGCGGAGCGATTCTTCCAGGATGTGGCGGTGCGGGCCCCAGTTGTTCCAAATTTCCGGAATCGCCGCCATACCCAGGCTGCCCACGATCAGCAAAAAGCAAATGAATCCGCTGAGAAAATCATAACGCAGTTTTTCCCCTTTGGAAACAAAATAGCGAAACAGGATTTCGATTCCCAGCACAATCAGGATGATCGGCGCCAATCGGGTCAGCAGCAAAAAGCTGATCGACTGGTTGAAAGTCCCGATCACCAGCAAAACGCCTACGGCGATGAGGGAGCACGCCATGGTCACCGTCCCCACCCTGCGCCCTTTCGGCTGCGGCGCCGGCGGGACCGGATACCACATGGGCTGCGAACCAATTGGGCGCTGCGCCGACCCCTGTTGGGTTTGCGCCTGTCCGGCGCCGGTTTTCGCCGCAGCAGCCGTGTCCTGCTCCGGCGGCATAGTGGTATTCGATGCAAAATTATTCATGATGTTCCTCCTGATATGCTACAAAATCTTCCATTTCTTTCGACGTTTTGCCTCGGTTGAGCAAATACACGCCAAACCCGATGACCGCGCAGGCAACCACAAGGCTGGGGATGCGCTCCAGGAAGTAAAACAGCCAATCCGGCAGGTTAAAGTACCAGAACATCGGGGCAATCACCGTTTCATACAGCGAATAAATCCCCAGCAAAATACAGCCCAGCCCCAGGAACTTGGGCGTTTTGCTGGCGGCTTTCCCCTCCATTTTCGGCGTCCAGCAGCCCCCTTTCAGATCCATCCAGAACTTATAGTCCATCTGCAGCCGCTGATCCGCATTGTACCGCGCGCTGTTGAAGGTATCGAAAAACGAATAGAACCAGATGACCGGCAAAAACAAAAACAAAACCCCCAGGCCCAACATTACGGCCGCCGCCATCACACCCCAGAAAAGGCACATGATCGCCAGGCCTTTTTTCATCATGCCAAGGTACATCTGCCCGGCTCCCGGCACAAACGCAAAACAAAAAACCAAAAACTTATTTCTCTCCATGTAGATTCTCCTTTTCGTAAGTTTTGGAAAAGACCTTATCCAAAGGCTCTAAAAAGCTTTGAGTCCACTCGCCCAGCCCCGACGTCAGCTGCTGCAATCCGGTGCGGATCCCTTCCATTTTAGAAGGTTCCTGTTTTTCCACCGCAATTTGCTCTGCCTGACCGGTCTGAACCTTATCGCCGGAATTTTTGCTGGGGAAGGTGAATACTCCGTTCCACCAGAATACCAGCGCCAGGCAAGCCGCCGTCGCAATGGTCGTCAGCCGGCGCCAGAACATCCTGCGTTCTTTTTGCCGGATGTTTTTCATCACCTGTCCATAAAGAGGTACCGGCGGGGACTGCAAAACGTCGTCGCTTAACAGTTCTGCATAACGGGAAGTACATGCGTCACAAAAAGAAAAGTGTTCGGAGATCTCCAGTCGCTGCAGTTCATCCAGTTCTTCTTCCCGAATCAGCGATTGTATGGCTTCGTCGGTCAAATGTCCGTTTTCGTGAAACAATTCCAACATGGTCACTCTCTCTCCTTTCCCACTGTTTCTTTGAGCATCTCCCGCAGCAAGAATTTGCCGCGATAAATCTGCGTTTGTACGGTTTTCACCGGCCGCTCCAGCAGCTGCGCGATTTCTTCCGCCGATTTCTCTTCCAGAAAATACATCGACACCACTTTTTGATACGGTTCCTTCAGGCTTCGGATCGCATCCCGCACAGCAGCGGCCGTTTCCTGTTGGATGTAAAGTTCGTCCGGCCCGGCCCGCAGATCGGCGATCTGCTCTCTGGCAGGATCCTCATCCAGCTGCACCCGTCTTGCGTAGGCGCTTTTCAGATAATCTTTCGCTTTATTGCTGGCGATGCGGATCAACCATGGCTTGTAGTTTTCGCCCTGATAGCCATCCATATGGCGGTAGGCAGCGAGGAATGTTTCTTGGGTTAAGTTTTGCGACTCGTGATAATCATGGACCAGCTGATAGCAAACGGTAAATACCAATTTTTCATACTGAATCACAAGGTCCCGAAATTTCTCATCCGTCATTTCCTCTGCACCACCACCTTTTGTAGCTGCCTTCATCCATACAAACGAGAATCGCTTTGTTTATCCTTCAATTTTTTCAGATTCCTGTATCTTGCCGCCGTCCGATTTCCTCCGCCCCCGTATCCAAGCCCGCCGCGTCTGCCTCTTGACTTTTTTTTGCAAATCGATATAATATTAGTCGCAATGAAACGTTGCGGGAATTGAATCACTGGGGTGCTGCGTACCCGCGGCTGAGAGCGGATAAGGGAAAATATCCGAAACCCATAACCTGATCTGGATAATGCCAGCGTAGGAAGTTTAAAATGCGCGTTGTATGGTTTTATCCATGCAACGTTTTTTTGTAGATTTTTTAGGAGATGACCTGTATGCAAAAGACAAACAAAACCCGCATTCTGGTAGAATGCGCCCTGATGATCGCCCTGGCGGTGGTGCTGGACTTGATCCCGCTGCCCAAATGGCCCAACGGCGGATCGGTTTCCGTATCCATGGTACCGATCGTGTTCCTGTCCTACCGGCATGGGATGAAATGGGGGCTGCTAACCGGCTTTGCTTACTGCATTGTCCAAATGATTACCGGATTTTATGCGCCGCCGGCCGGGACCATTTTGGCCTTTACGCTGTGCATCCTGTTGGATTATGTCATTGCGTTTACCATTTTGGGCGCCGCCGACCTGTTTGCCAAACCGTTTTCCAACCGGCTGGTCGGTTACGCGGTAGGTGCTTTGGTCGTTACGTTTATCCGTTTCGTCTGCAGCTTCCTGTCCGGAATTCTGATCTGGGACTCCTACGCGCCGGAAGGGCAGCCCGTTTGGCTGTACTCCCTGACCTACAACGGCGGCTACATGATCCCCAACATGATTCTGACGGCGCTGATCATCGTTTTGCTGTGCCTTGCCATTGATCCCAAAACGCTGCGCCGCCCGCAAAAAGCTGCCGCCAAGGCGTAATCCCATCGCATTCATTCTCTAAAAAAGGCTGCGGAACAATCCGCAGCCTTTTTTGGTTCTTCCGGCTTTATTCCAGATTTCCGGGATCGGCCGTTGCCTCATCCGGCTGTTTGGTTGTCGGATCCGCCTCGTTGCCGCAGGAACGGCCTTGGGAGGCGGCATCGTCGTTCATTTCCATTTCCACATAGAAGCTTTCGTCGGTTTGTTGCAGCTTTCCGCCACATTTCATGCAGTAAACCGCCTGCACATCGTTGAGCGTCCCGCAGCTCGGACATTTGACTTTATGTTTGGTCTCGTTGATTTTTTCTTCATTCTCTTCCATTTGCGCCAGCAGATCATCAATTTCCCGCACGCACATATCAATCAGTTCCGGGTTTTCCTCCCCTTGCTTGCGGAATTGATAAACAAACGCCCCTAATTTTTCATACGTTTTCTGGATTTCGCCGTTTATTTTTACATTATTGAGTCTTAATTTGGAAACCTCTACCGCTTCGCCTGCTTTTTTCCCTGCTAAGTCGGCCAGATCTTTCGCCGTATTGATCCAATCGTTCCAATTTGCCATAACGACTCTCCTTTCATCTGTTATGAGGATACGGTTATTATACCCTATTTTACCGGATTGGGCAAGGAAGGATCCTGCTCACGGCTGCTGATAAAAGCGCAGGATTTCCTTTTTCCGTTCCAGCACCGAATCGAATCGGCTGATATACTCGTATGGGTATTTATAATTAAAAATGCGGTGCAGCAAAGACCCGCCGGGCTGCCGCAATTTGGAGACCCCGCCAGCGCCAAGCGCGATGATCGAATGGGTCTCGTCCATGATATACACATTATAGTATCCTTCCCGGCCCGCTTGGCAATAACCCACATTTTCCAGATTTTCCATGGTATTCTTCTGCCGGTACAAATAGTAAGGCTGGTACCCATTCTGCCAGAATTGTTTGCCCGCATAGGAAAGCATGTCCGATACTTTTTGATGCTCTTGCTGGTAAAACGCCTTTTCCTGCTGGCCCAGCCGGGAGGAGCGCTTGACCGACAAGGTATGCAAGGTAATGTTTTCCGGGCCCAGTGCAATAATCTGGTCAATGGTGCGGCAAAAGCTCTCCAGATCATCGCCCGTCAGGCCTGCGATCAGATCCATATTAATATTGTCGTGCCCCGCCTGCCGAGCCAATGCAAACGCTTCCACCGTCTGCGCGGCGGTATGCCGGCGGCCGATCTGCCGGAGGACGTCGTCATTCATCGTCTGCGGGTTGATGCTGATGCGGGTGACCCCATTTTGTTTGAGCATGTCCAGTTTCTGCCTGGTAATGGTATCCGGCCGGCCGGCTTCCACCGTATATTCCCGCAAGCAGGACAGGTCAAAATGGGCTGCCACGGCGCGGATAATCTGTTCTAACTGCTCGCTGGTGAGCGCTGTCGGCGTGCCTCCGCCAAAATAAACGGTTTCCAACCGCAGCCCCAATGTCTTGACCATCGGCGCGACATACGCAATTTCCTGAATCAGCAGATCCACATAATCCGGGATCAGTTTTTTGGCCCGTTCAATGGAGTGAGAAACAAACGAGCAGTAATTGCAGCGGGAAGGGCAAAACGGAATCGAAAGGTATAAGCTGAACGATTCCGGCCGAGACAAAGACAAAATTTGTTGTTCCTTGTCCGCCGTGCGCAGCAGCAAATCAATTTTCTCCTGACTGACAAAATAATCCCGGTGCAGATGTTCCCGAATCTGCCTATCGTCCATGCCACGCTCGCGGTAACGGTAAATCAGGCGTACCGGGCGAACCCCCGTCAGCATCCCCCATGCCAAAGAAAGGCCTGTCGCCTCGACCAGCTGCAAATACAGCATCCGGCACAGATGATATTCGCAAAACCGGTCCTTGTCTTTTCCCGCCGGGTCCCCGACAAAGGTTTCTGCCCGCCGTTTGGCGTCCATCTGGGTGGATACCTCCAGCCGGAGTTTCCCCCCTTCCGCAGGAAAAACCCCAGTATAAATCCAATCTTCCCCGCTAAAGTCCTTCTCCTGTGTCACCCGCACCCGGTTTCCATGGAAAAACATGTTTGCCAGCGACTCCAGCTCATATTTATAAGAATGCCCGTCTAAAATCAAATTCATTGCTGCCGTCCCATCAATCGATTGTATTTCCGTTCCCAATCTAACGAAGTTTTTTCCTCATGCCCTGGATATACGACCCGGTCCCCTTCCAGCGCCGCCAACCGGTCTAGAGATTGGCGCATCGCGTGAGCGTCCCCGCCATAAAAATCGCAGCGGCCGCAGGTTCCCCGAAACAAAGTGTCGCCGGAAAACACGGCGTTTTCCGATAAATAGCAAACGGATCCTTTGGTATGTCCCGGCGTGGCCAGAACAGTAAAGCGCATTCCTTCCAGATCAACCGTTTCCCCGTCCTGCAACAGGCGGTCCGCCCGCAGATGCAGCCGGTCCGGGATCCGGGAAAGCATGCCGCGGTACACCCGTTCCGGCTCCAACAGCAATTCCTCGTCCGGGGCGCCGATCAGAACCGGCGCGTCGGGATACCAAATTTTCAGCTGTTTGACCGCCCCCACATGGTCGAAATGCCCGTGGGTCAGTAAAATCCCCGCCAGCGGTTTCCCCGTCTGTTCCACCGCGTCGTGGATGCGGTCGGCGTCGTCTCCCGGATCGATGAGCACACAGGCCCGTTCGTTCCAGATCAAATAACAATTGGCGCGGATCGCTCCGACTACCAGCGTTCTTATGTTCATTTTGCGCCTCGTTTCATGATTTCATCTGTATCCAGCATCAAGGTGACCGGCCCGTCATTTTGCAAATACACCTGCATATCTGCCCCGAACCGGCCGGTGGCTACTTTTTTCACCCCGCTTTGCCGGGCAACTTCCACAAAATACTCATACAGCGGGATGGCCGTTTGCGGCCGCGCCGCCGCGATAAACGAGGGGCGGCGCCCCTTTTTGCAATCCCCATATAAGGTAAACTGCGAGACAATCAGCATTTCTCCGTCGATGTCCGCCAAAGAGAGGTTCATCTTTTCCTGCTCGTCGGTAAAAATCCGCAGGTGAATCAGCTTATCCACCAAAAACGCGCAATGTTCTTTGGTATCCCCCTCGGTAATGCCCAGCAGCACCATCAGCCCCTGTCCGATTTCCCCGGCCACCTGGCCGTCGATCTCCACGCGGGAAGCTTTGACCCGCTGTACTACAACACGCATCCGCTTTCTCCTTCTTTCCTGTTACTGGTTGGCCCGCTCTACGGAAACCACGCCCGGAATCCCCTGGAAGGTGCTGATAATATGATTGAGCTGATCCAGATGGGTGATGCCAAGCGTAATCTGGATGATCACATGGTTGTCTTTTGCCTCTCTTGCGTTGAGCGCATGCAGCGGGACCCGCATATTCGCAATAGCGATGCTGATATCCGCCAAAATGCCGCCCCGGTCCGCCGCATAGATTTCCACCGAAGACTTGAACACCGAATCTTTTACATTGTCCGCCCATTCGGCGCGGACCCAGCGTTCTTTCTGCTCTTCGTTGTGGATGCTGTTTACCACATTGACGCAGTCCCGCTTATGGATGGAAACGCCGAATCCTCTGGTGATAAAGCCCACAATTTCATCTCCTGGCAACGGGTTGCAGCAGCGGGCAAATTTGACCAGGCACCCGTCCAGACCTTCTACAATGACGCCGCTTTGGGCTTTGCGCTCCCGCTTGGGTTTGGTCAGCGATTTATCCAGCTTTTCCTCGTCGGTGGTGCGGTACAAGCGCAGATAATCGTCCTTGATCCGCGGAATAATCCGGGAAAGCGATACCCCGCCATACCCGATGGCCGCCAGGAAATCCTCAATATTGGTAAAGTGCTGCCGCTTGGCGATGTCCAGGACAAATTCTTTGAACTGCTCTTCGCCAAGGGTAATGCTGTTGCGTTTGAATTCCCGCTCCAGCTCTTCCCGGCCCTCCTGGATATTCTCTTCCCGCCGTTCTTTTTTAAACCAGGACCGGATTTTATTGCGCGCGCCGCTGGTTTTGACGATCTTCAGCCAGTCGCGGCTCGGGCCGTGATTGGCGCTGTTGGAGGTCAAAATCTCCACGATGTTGCCTGTTTTTACTTCAAAATCAATGGACACCATCCTGCCGTCGACCTTTGCGCCCACCATCCGGTTCCCTACAGCCGTATGAATCGCATACGCAAAATCAATAACAGTGGCGCCGGCCGGCAGGCTGATCACGTCCCCCTTGGGCGTAAACACAAAGACCTCTTCCGGCGACAGATCCGTCTTAATCGACCGGATCAGGTCCTCCGCATCCTCCGATTCCTGCTGCGCTTCCAAAAGCTGCCGCACCCAGGCCAGCCGCTCGCTGAGTTTATCGTTGCCGCTGACCCCCGCCTTGTACTTCCAGTGGGCGGCAATGCCGTATTCCGCCGTATAATGCATATCCCACGTCCGGATCTGCACCTCGAAAGGGATCCCTTCCTTATCCACTACCGTGGTGTGCAGCGATTGGTACATGTTGGATTTGGGGGTGGAAATATAATCTTTAAAGCGGTTGGGGATGGGGCGGAACATGTCGTGAATGATCCCCAGGATGTTATAACAGTCAAACACCGTGTCCACGATCAGGCGGATGGCGTAAATGTCATAGATCTCTTCAAACGCGCGCCCGTTCATATAGACTTTGCGGTAAATGCCGTAAATGCTTTTGACCCGCCCTTCAATATAGACGTTTTTGTGTTCTTTTCCCACCCGTTCGCGGATTTTTTCCTTCATCCGGTTCAAAAAAGCCGTGCGCTCTTCTTTTTTTAACGCCAACGTCTTTTCGATCTCTTCATAAGCGATCCCATCCAAACAGCGCAAGGACAAGTCTTCTAGTTCTTCCTTGATTCCGCGGATTCCAAGCCGGTGCGCCAAAGGCGCATAGACCTCCATGGTTTCCAGGGCTTTGTCCCGCCGTTTTTGGTCCGGCATACAGTCAATGGTGCGCATGTTATGCAGCCGGTCCGCCAGCTTGATGATAACCACCCGCACATCTTGGGCCATGGCCAGCAGCATTTTTCGGATGTTTTCCGCCTGCTGTTCCTCCCGCGAAGAAAAGGGGATTTTTCCTAATTTGGTTACGCCGTCTACCAAAAGCGCAACCTCCTGCCCAAAACTGCGGGAAACCTCTTCCAGCGTAACCGGCGTATCTTCTACCACGTCATGCAACAGCGCAGCGACGATGGTTTCCGTATCCATCCCCAGCCCGACCAGGATCGACGCCACATTCAGCGGATGGATAATATACGGCTCGCCGGAAACTCTTCGCTGTTGTTCATGGGCTTGTTCCGCCGTCTCATAGGCGCGCTGAATCTCAGCAAGGTTCAGCTGCTTTGCACCATTTTGAATTTGCTTTCTAAGTTCCTCAAAGCTACTTAGCATTGATTTACCCCTTTTACCGATGAAGTTTCTGCATAATCGGAGACTGTTCCAAATCCACCTTCCTGGTTGCCACCGGTACGGAAATGGAAAGGCCCCGTTTTCCCTTTTCCACGCGGATCAGACCGCGTTCCTCCAGGATTTCCAGCCCCAACCGGCATGCGCAATAGTTGGCCTGTTCGACCGCCAGCCTGGCGTACAACGTATCATAATCGCAAGAAAACGGACTGCGGTCCCGCAACCCTCGATACAGTTGCGCAATGACGCGCCGGTCCGGTATGGACCGGGCGGCAGAATCCTCTGCGAAAGGTTCCCCGCGGCAAAACCGGTCGTATTGCTCCCGGCCCTCAAAATAGTCTTGTTGCCGGAACCCGGACAACCGAAGGTCCTGAATCTGGATGGAAATCTGCTCTTTTCCTTGGTAAAGATTGATTTGACAAACCGCCGCAAAATCCACGGTATCCCCCACCAGATAATGGAAGGATTCTACCGGCATCCGGAAATATACCGCGTAGAAAGACTGTCCCTGTTGGGAAAACTTGATCCGCAGATGTTTTCCCCCGCCCATGGCATAGATCCCTTCGATCCGGCATTGTTCCAATAAAAACACTGGCCGCTCATTTTCCGCGCCAAAGGGTTCCAATGCCTGCAGAGACCGTAAAACCGGAACCGTGAACTCTGCCGCCGGGACCGGCCGGTCAATCCGCAGCACCGGCTGCGGCATATACAAATGCTGACAGGCTGCCTCCTGCTGAATCCGTGTGCAAAACGCGTCATACTGCTGCGTCTGCAAGGACAACCCTGCGGCAGCCGGATGTCCGCCATACCGGTCCAGCAAATCATGGCAGCGGCTAATGCAACCGATCAGGTCGAACCCATCCACGCTGCGGCCGGATCCCCGCAGTTCTCCGCTGTTTTCGCAAAACAGGATGCAGGGTTTGCCAAACTTCTCCACCAGTCTGGCGCAGGCAATCCCGATTACCCCCGGGTGCCATCCTTTCCCTTTGATGAGCAGGATCCGCTGGGACAATACCGAAGGATGTTCATGGAGAAAAACAGCGATGTCCTTTAAAACAGACGCCTCCAGCGCCTGCCGTTGCTGATTGTATCCGCAAAGCTCCTCCGCCAGCGCCGACGCCATTTCCTCTTCTTCGCACAGCAAAAGGGCCATGGCCTTTTCCACCTGGTCCAGCCGTCCCGCCGCATTGAGTCGCGGCGCAAGCACAAATGCGACATCTGAGGCACTAAGCTCTTTTTCCGCCAGTCCACAGACTTTTAACAGCGCGCTCAATCCCAGATTTTGACCATTTTGCAGCTGCTGCAGCCCATGCCGCACAATGCATCGGTTTTCTCCCCGCATCGGCACTACGTCCGCCACGGTACCAAGCGCCGCCAGGTCGCCGTAATACTCCAGCATTTCGCTGCCGCTGTCCTCTTCCAATGCACAGACCAGTTTCAGCGCTACACCCACGCCTGCCAAATCGCGGAAACCAGCTTCTTGGTCTTTGCGGTGCGGGTTCACGACCGCCGCACAAACGGGCAACTGATCCCTGGGCTGGTGATGGTCGGTCACCACCACATCCATCCCCAGGCGGGAAGCATACGCGATTTCTTCTATGGCGGAAATGCCGTTGTCCACCGTCACCACAAGGGCCGCTCCTTCTGATGCAATGGCGTCTAACGCCCGGCAGTTGATCCCATACCCTTCTTCTTCCCGGCTCGGGATATAGAAAAAAACGTCCGCTCCAATGTTCTGTAAATGCGTGTACAACAGCACCGTAGCGGTAATTCCATCGCAGTCGTAATCGCCATACACGCAGATTTTTTCTTCTTCCTCCACCGCCCGCCGGATCCTCTCTACCGCTTTGTCCATATCGTTTAACAAAAAGGGGTCGGACAGCGTTTCCTCTCCGTTCCAAAACGCTTTTGCCTCTTCCGGATCCGTCATCCCCCGCACGGCAAGAAGCTGCGCCGCCATCGGCGGAATCCCGGCTTTTTGCAGCAGGTCTACCGCCTGCTGAGAAGGAGCCGCCATATTCCATTGTCTCATGGGAATTGCTCTCCTTTCTCAGCTGGATAATAGGATAATTTTATCACTTTTCCGGCAAAAATTCAATATTGGCGTTTTATCCCTTGGCTGGCGCGTACCGGGCCATCAGCTGTTGCGCCACGCGGATGCCATCCACCGCCGCGCTGACAATGCCGCCGGCATAACCGGCGCCTTCCCCGCAGGGATACAGCCCTTTGACCGCGGGGCATTCTAGCTCTTCATTGCGTAAAATACGGACGGGGGAAGAGGTCCTGGTTTCCACCCCGGTCAAAAAGGCGTCCGCCCCGGAAAAACCGGGAATCCGCCGTTCAAATTTCCGAAGCCCGATCTCCAGCATCCGGTTAATCACATCGGGGAACAGCTCCGCCAACGGGTAAGGCCGAACCCCCAGCGCATAGGTCGGCTGCAGCGACGCAGGCAGGCTCGGCCGGCCGGAAAGAAAGCTTTTTGCCGTCTGCCCCGGCGCGGCATACCCGCCGCCGCCCGCTAAAAACGCGGCCTGTTCCAGTCTGCGCTGAAACGCGATGCCGTCCTGCGGATTCCCGCCAAAATCGGACCCATCCACAGAGACCACCAGCGCCGCGTTGGCGTTGGCGCCGTCCCTGGCGTACTCGCTCATCCCGTTGGTCACCACCATCCCGGCCTCCGACGCAGACGGCACCACAACCCCGCCCGGGCACATGCAGAAGGTATATACGCCGCGGCTGCCTTCCCGATGGGACAATTGGTATTCTCCCCGGTCCAACGCGGGATGCCCTGCAAATTTCCCGTAAAGGCCCTGGTCGATCATCTGCTGGGGATGCTCGATCCGCACGCCCACCGAAAACGCTTTCGCCGTCATGGGCACCCCTTGTTCCATCAGCATCCGGAACGTATCCCTGGCGCTGTGCCCGATGGCTAGAATCAGCTGTTCTGCCGCCAGGACGCCGTCCGCTGTTCGGATTCCGCAGAGCCTCCCCTGCCGGATTTCCAGACCCGCCGCCGAAGTCCCAAACTGCACCTCGCCGCCCAGGCGTTGGATTTCCAAGCGCATGTTTTTGACCACCGCCCGCAGCCGGTCGGTGCCGATGTGCGGTTTTGCCCGTTGCATCGTCTCTTTTGGCGCGCCAAAGCGGACCAGCTGCTCCATGACATAGCCGCACCGCGGATCATGGATTCGGGTGGTCAGTTTTCCATCCGAAAAGGTCCCGGCGCCCCCTTCGCCAAATTGGACGTTGGTGTCAAAATCCAGCTGCCCGGTCTTCCAGAACCGTTCCACCGCCTGGACGCGCGTGTCCACATCCATTCCCCGCTCCAGCACAATCGGGCGGTACCCGTTCTGCGCCAGCAGCAGCGCGGCAAACATCCCAGCCGGTCCAAAGCCGGCCACCACCGGCCGGTACGGCATCGGCTGGGAGCCGATCTGCACCGTGAGCACCGGATCTTCCCGCAGCGACCCATTCGCCGGATTTGCCCGGCGCAACGCCTGCGCTTCGTCGATTCCCAGCTCCAGCCCCACCGTATACACCAGCTTGATCCGTTCCGGATGCCGGGCGTCTATCGAGCTTTTAACCGGATAGGCGGCCCGGATATCCTGCTGCCTGATTTTCAGCTGTTTCCGGGCAATTTCTACCGCTGTTTCAAACGGATCCTCCAATCCTACCTGGATCCCCGTCAACACAATTGCCATACGTTCCCTCTTTTCACAAAGAAACCGCCTGAACCAGATGTCCAGACGGTTTCTCCAAACTGATTCCATTGCTCTACTGCTTTTCGCTGATGACAACAACTGCCGTATAATCCCCTACAGCCCAAACCTGATTCTTGGAAGGCGCCAGGATCGTGACGGCCGTCTTAAATTGCCCAGTTTCCACGGCGCGTTTGCTCAAATCGATCTGCGCGATCAGATCGTCGGAGGTCATAGTCTCCAGCACCAGCGCCGGGCCCACGATTTTCACCTTATTGATCTGCTCTGTGAGCAGCCGCGCGTCGTACCCGACGGGGATGTTGAGCAAAGACAGGTTGGTGATTGTAAATTCTTTGGCGTCCATGTTGGACCAGTCAAACGTCACCGTGACCGTTTCAATGTGGCCCACATTCGTAAAGCCTTCCGGCAATTCCACGTCAAACGTATAGCTGCTGTCCAGATCCAGCGATTTCAGATCAATGTACCCCAAAACCAGCTCGCTGTATTGATTGACCTCATCCACTGGGCCTGCAACGGTAATGGTTTCGTTGGAAATCGTATAGCCCAGTCCATCCGTATTCACGCCTGCCGGTACATTTAAGAACTCCACTTTTACCGGCAGATCCACCGTCTTCAAAATCGGGATCGTCACTTCCGCCTGTTTTACATCCATCGTCAACCCGGAAGTATCGATTTTGTTGCCATCCTTATCCAATAGGACGATATCCGGCGTAAACACCGTCGTCTCTGTCAAACTGCCTTCCTGATCCACTACGACCACGCATTTTGCAATCTTGGCGATATCCGTATCCGGCCCCGTCACCGAAACCTGGGATGGATTGACAATCGCCTCTTCCATCAAATATCCCTCTTCCGGGACAGATATCCCTTCCATTTCCAGCTCTATGCCAAATTTTTTAGTCACCATACGGTCGAATTTCAGGTTGACCGTCGCCGGGGAAATGGAGGAAATGGTAAAATCCTTGCCGGAAATATTTTCCGCAACCAGCGGCAGCGAGAAGCTGCCCGCGCCGTTTACCGAACTCAGATCCACCGAAACGGCGATATCTTCCGGTTTGATACTGCCGACCACCAGCCTCTGCCCTTCAATGGTGACGTCCACAAACATATCTTCATCGCCGATGACGGTAAGGCCCATTCGGGTGATAAAACTGGTCTGGTTATCCATCGTCACCGGGACCTCTTTGATTTCCCGCGGGATGTCGCTTTTCATGTTCATTGCCACTACCACCCAGATAATGCAGGCAATGAGCACCGAAAGCACCTTAAAAAACGTATTGTTCTGCCAAAGGGACTCTAAATGGAATTTTGGAATTTTCATTTTGTAATCGCCCTCCAAAATCCAGGCTTTTTATCCTCTGCCTTTCTTTCCGGCAAAAGCGTTTGTTCCAACAGCTCACGGAGCATTTCCGCATCGTAGCCCCGGGTAAGCTTCCCTTCCAGCGCTACGGAAATCACGCCTGTTTCCTCCGATACGACAATGACCAGCGCATCAGAATTTTCACTCATGCCCAGCGCCGCACGGTGGCGGGTCCCCAATTGCTTGCTGATATCATAATTATCGGAAAGAGGCAAAAAGCACCCTGCCGCATATAATTTGCCGTCCCGGATAATCATCGCGCCGTCGTGCAGCGGGGAATTGTGGAAAAAGATATTGCCGATCAATTCCATGCTCGGGACAGAATCAATCACCGTCCCCGTCTTGATAATCTCTCCCAAACGGGATTTTCTCTCAATGACCATCAAAGCGCCGGTCTTTTGCCTAGACAACACCGGAGCCGCCTCGCAGATCGCGGAAATGGCAACCTTCCACTGCTGATCCACCGTCTTTTCCTCTTGATGGGAAAACAAGTCCAGTTTGGAAATCCGGCTGCGCCCTACCCGTTCCAAAGCGGTCCGCAGTTCCGGCTGGAAAATGACCGCCAGCAAGATCAAGCCGTTGCCAAACAGGTATTCCATGGCATATTTCATCGTCTGCAGCTGCATCCAGTCCGCCAAAAAATAGGCGATGACCAACGCCAACAGCCCTTTGACCAGCTGCCCTGTCCGCGTCACCTTCGCCCAGGTGATCAATTTATAGACCAGAAAGGATGTGATGATGATATCCAATGCATCCGTCGGGCGGAAACTTTTGACGACATTTACCAGATTAAGCCATGCATCGGAAAAACTGATCATACGGCCCCCTCCTGACTTTCCAAAAATACGCACAGATACAATTCTATTTTAGCACATCCCGCGGTGAATTCAATGGCTGTTTTTTGAAAATCTCATTTTTTTCGCTGGAATTGTTTCCTACCCCACCCGCTCCAGCAGGCAAACCGCATGCGCCGCGATTCCTTCCATTGCGCCGGTAAATCCAAGCCCTTCTTCGGTCGTCGCCTTTACCCCGACCTGATCGACGCCGATCCTGCAGGCGCAGGCGATATTCTGCCGCATAGCGGGCAAATACTCTGCAAGTTTCGGCTTTTGGGCGATCACCGTACTGTCAATGTTTCCGATCCGGTATCCTGCCTGCCCGGCCATCCGCGCCGTTTGCGCCAGCAGCTTTAAGCTGTCGGCGCCGGCATACGCCGGGTCGGTATCGGGGAAATGCTGCCCAATGTCCCCCAGCGCCGCGGCGCCTAAGATCGCATCCGCAATCGCGTGCAGCAGCACATCGGCGTCTGAATGGCCCAGCAGCCCCTTTTCGAAGGGGATCTCCACCCCCCCAATGATGCACCGGCGATGGTCCGCAAAACGGTGGACGTCATATCCATGTCCCACTCGAAACATCATTGAACCTCCTCTTCCCATTGCTCTCGGAATGCCAGCAGCCCTTCCGCCACCGCCAAATCCTCTGGCGTGGTAATCTTGATATTGTCGTAAGAACCTCTCACCACCTGCACCGGCATTCCCGCATATTCCAGCAGCTGGCAGTCGTCGGTAAAATCCATCCCCGCGGCGTCCGCCTTTTCCACCGCCGCGCCGTAAGCCGCCGAAGAAAACACCTGGGGCGTCTGCACCGCATACAAGGCGCTGCGATCCGGCGTGGCTGTCACCCGCCCTTCTCCATCTACCTGCTTGATGGTATCCTTCACCGGCGTGCCCAGCACTGCCGCACCGGTGCGCCGGGCGGCGGCGATGCAGGCCTCGATTTCTTCCGGGCGGACCAGGGGCCTCGCCCCGTCGTGGATCGCCACAAACTTGCCCTGGGGGCTAATTTGCGCAAACCCTTTGCGGACGGATTGCTGCCGAGTGGCGCCGCCGGTTAAAATGGTGCGGACCTTGTTCACCCCAAACGCGCTGATCATCTGATGCAGGACCGGGATCAGCTGCTCCCGCGTCACCACGATGATTTCGCAAATCGAAGGGCTGCAGGCCAGCGCCTGGAGGCTGCGGATCAACACCGGCACCCCATCCACCTGCGCCAATTGCTTTTCAATTCCCATCATTCGGGTTGCGTTCCCAGCCGCCACCACCACGGCGGACGTATCCGGCAAATCCTTTTTCCGTTTTGATCCAGTCAACAAGTTCTCCGCCTTCTTTCCATTCTTTCCAAGGTCTGTTTGAGGGCCGTTTCCCTTTTCTGCCGCAGGCGGTTTTCTCCTCTCTGCGGCAAGGCCGTTATTTTATTATTATAACGGATGCTACCGGTGCCGCGTCAAGGAAAAAACAAAGAAAAATCCCGGCCATATCTTGTTATGGCACGTAAAAAAAACAGGAATGGCAGACGCAAAACAATGCCATTCCGTTTCCTTTTTGCAAACCGCGCCTATTTTGCCAGGGCGCCTTCTTCGGTTTTTTCTTCCACCTGTATTTTTTCTAGAATAAACGGCAACACCTGTTCCGGGCTGATGTGCAGCACATAGGCAAATTCTTCATACAGGATTTTCTCCGCTTCTTTCATGTATCGCTCGTCGGAAAGATGCAGCCTTCTGCCTTTTTTCTGCTGCGCTTTCTGGTGTTCATAGATGGCCTTGATCATCCGCACCATCGCTGCGCGGTCGCCGCTGCTCAGGATCTGCCGGCACCGCTCTTTTCGCTGCGTCTCATCCTCCAGCCACGCCACGTTTTCTTCCGGCATGGCCTGGATCAGTGCCCGAATTTCCGCCGCGGATAGAATCCGGCGCATCTTCGCTACCAACGCCGCGTTTTCCACCGGGACAAAAATCGTCGAATCCGGCGCATAGACAGGCTTGAGCACATAATATTCCCGGCTCTCCCCGCCAAACATCCGCCGGACCTGTTCTTGAATCTGACAAATCCCGTGGGTGCTGTATAAAACCGTATCCCCTGTCTTGTATTGGCCCATGTTTGATCTCTCCTTTCTTTCCAATCCTTTTCCGCCCGGGCAGTCCGCTGCCGTTTTTCCCAGGCGCTTCCCTGGCATTCTTTTTCCCAATAAAAAAGTAGTCCACTTCCACTGGACTTACGTTCCTGCAAAGCAAACTACTCGTTGGTTCTATAAAAAGAATATCAGATTTTCAAAAAAAATGAAATGGTGATTTTTCACAAAGCTTTCCGCCCGGAACTGTCGCGTCTTTGAAAAAAGCCTTTGCCGCCGCCATCCTCCGCTGCGGCGTGGGAAGTTTTGCGCCCTCTGTCAAGACCGCGGCGCCTTTTCTTCCGGGATCGCCACCGGCAAATTCCAGCAATACCGCGCCGCCAGCACCCGAATCAGCACCACCGAAGCCGCGCCCAAAAACATCGCCAGCCAGTGGCTGATAAACGGATACGCGCAGGCGTACAGCGCAGCCCCGACAAACGAGGCAGACGCATAAATCTGTTTGCGCAGCACCAGCGGCGTTACCCCGGCCAGCATATCCCGCAAAATGCCGCCGCCTACGCCGGTTGTCACCCCGACAAACATCTGCAAAAAAGCGTTGTCCCCATATCCTGCGCCGATGGCCGTGTTGATCCCGATCACGGTAAAAATGCCCAGACCCATGGCGTCAAAGAAATTGAACAGGGACAGATTCTGAATCCGGTTGCTGATAATGATTTCCGGTTCGCTTTTCCCCACGAAAAAAATCAGGGAAGACGCCAGCGCCGCCACCAGCGCATACACGGGATTGCGAAACGTATTGGGGGGCGTAATCCCCAACAGGATATCCCGGATGACCCCGCCGCCTACCGCCGTGCAGACGCCCAAAACAAGGACCCCGAAAATATCCATTCGCCACTGTACCGCCATCACCGCGCCGGACAGCGCGAAGGCCACCGTCCCTACCAATTCAATGACCAAAACAATCGTATCCGCAATTTCCACCTGAACACACACCCTCTGTTTTGTTGTTATCATTTTATCCGATTTCCCTGTCCTTGGCAACTGCCGGAAAGTACAAATCTTGTTTGACAGCACCTTGTTTTTCAGCTATACTGCAAATAAAGTACATAGGCGCTGAATCCGATTTTGTACAATGCATGCAAGAACACAAACACCCAGCGGCGATGCTGCAATTCTGCCGGTTTCCCAGATGTTCGGAAAGCGCCGACGCGTTGGAAAGGCGATTTTCCGCGCCAATGGATCTGATCTTGTCAGTCAACGGGGGAAAGCACGCTCTTTCCTCCGTTTTTCTTCGCCGGCAAACATCCGCTGGGCAAAACAATCTGGAAAAGCAAGGAGGATATTTCGATGGAGTCATTTCAGACCGACGCATTTCGCATCTTTGACCAGCAATGGGCCCTGGTCACCGCAGGAACGGCCGAATCGTACAACACCATGACCATCAGCTGGGGCGGGCTGGGTACGCTATGGGGCAAACCGGTGGCCACCATCTACATCAAGCCCGTTCGCTACACCTATCAGTTCCTGGAACAAAACAACTATTTTACCGTATCCTTTTACCCGAAGGAGTACCAAAAAGATCTGAGCATCCTAGGCAGAAAATCCGGCCGGGACACCGACAAAGTGGCCTTGACCAGCTTGACCCCCAAGGTGCTGGAACACGGCGTTACGTTTGAACAAGCGCAGGCGACGTTGGTCTGCAAAAAGATTTATTGGCAGGATCTGGACCTGCGCCAGATCCCGCAGGAGGCTGTGGCGGCATATTACCAGTCGGAGCAGCCGCACCGCATGTATCTGGGCGAGGTCGTCGCGATCCTGCGTTAGCCGCCTGGGTTTTGCGTTTGGGGACGGGCCGGCCGGTGAAAACCGGCGCCGGTCCCCTGTTTTCTTTGCCGGGACGCCGGTTCGGGAAAGGGCTGCCGCCCCGGCAAGCGAATGGGAAAAGGAGTGGGAAAAATTGATGCAAGCATTACGATACTATCGGGCTTCGGGCAGCAACCCCTATGACAACCTGGCGCTGGAAGCCTTTTTTCTGCAGCACTGCCCGCCAGACACCTGTATCCTGTATCTGTGGCAAAATCAAAAGACGGTGGTCATCGGCAAAAACCAAAACGCCTGGAAGGAATGCCGGGTAGAGCTGCTGGAGCAGGAAGGCGGATTTTTGGCGCGCCGTCCCTCCGGCGGGGGAGCAGTGTTCCACGATTTGGGCAACCTGAACTTTACCTTTGTCGCGCCGCTGGAGCAATACGATATCGGCCGCCAGCTGGAGGTGATCTGCCGGGCGCTGCGGTCCTTCGGACTGGACGCGCAAAAAACCGGCCGCAACGATATCACCGTCGACGGCAGAAAATGTTCCGGAAACGCCTTTCAAAAAATCCGTCAGGCAGGGTGCCACCACGGTACGCTGCTCATTGACACTGACCTGGCCATGATGGCCCGGTACCTGCAGGTATCGGAAGAAAAGCTGCGCGCCAAAGGCGTCAGTTCCGTCCAGTCGCGGGTGGTAAACCTGCGGCAGCTGTGTCCGGCAATCACGGTAGAAACCATGGCGCAGGCAATTGTCCGGGCGTTCGGCGAGGTCTTTGGCCTGGCCGTCCAGCCTTTCGACCCGGCTTCTTTCGACTGGGAGGAAATCCGGAAAATGTCTTCTTCCTTCGCTTCCTGGCAGTGGCGGCTCGGGCGGGAAATCCCCTTTTCCTATGAAATCGGCGGCCGGTTTTCCTGGGGCGGCATCCAGCTTCTGTTTTCGGGAAACGGCGGTAAGGTTTCCGACCTGCAGGTCTATTCCGACGCGATGGACACCGGATTCATCGACCAGCTGCCCCGGTATCTGCGGGATCTGCCCTTTTCCCCGTCCGGCTTTGCAGATGCTTTGAATCCCTTGGCGCAAACGCCGCAATATGCTACAATGGTAGCAGACATACAATCATTGCTGCGGGCCAACACCCACAGCGTCTCTGGAGAGGAGAAATAACATGAATCAGTACCAGTTGGCCGTCATTGGCGCAGGGCCCGGCGGATATGTCGCCGCCATCCGCGCCGCCCAGCTTGGCATAAAGACGGCAATCATCGAAAAACAGGATGTGGGCGGCACCTGTCTCAATCGTGGATGCATTCCCACCAAAGCGCTGCTGCACGCTTCGGAAATCTACCATCAAGCGCGCAATGCCCTGGAATTGGGCCTGGACATCCAGGTCGGCGGATATGATATGGGCCGGCTCCATGACCGGAAAGAAAAGGTCGTCCTGCAGCTGAGAGGCGGCGTGGAACAACTGCTCAAAGCCAATCAGGTTGACCTGATCCGGGGGGAGGCGACCATTATGGCGCCGCATCAAATTGAGGTTGCCGGATCGGACTGCCCGTCCGTCACGGCGGATCATATTCTGATCGCCACCGGCTCGGTCCCCGCCCGGCCGCCGATCCCCGGTCTGGATCTGCCTGGCGTCGTCACCAGCGATGAAGTGCTGGAGGGCGACCCGGTGGATTACAAAAGCCTGATCATCATCGGCGGCGGGGTCATCGGCGTGGAATTCGCGACCTTTTACCAGCAGCTAGGGTGCGAGGTGACCATTTTAGAAGCCATGGACCGCCTGCTCCCAGCAATGGATCGGGAAATTTCCCAGAACCTCGGCATGATCCTCAAAAAGCGCGGCGTATCGGTCCACACCGGCGCGATGGTACAGCAAATCACCGCGGAGGGCGGTCAGCTTTGCTGCCATTTTACGGAAAAAGGCAAGGATGGCGCCGTCTCGGCCCAGGGCATTCTGGTGGCCATTGGGCGCCGGCCCAACACCCAGGGATTGTTTGGGCCCGGGGTATCGCCTGAAATGGACCGCGGACGTATTGTTACCGACGAAACATTCGCCACCAGCCTGGACCAGGTTTGGGCCATTGGCGATGTGACCTCCCGCATCCAACTGGCGCATATGGCGTCAGCGCAGGGGATCGCCGTGGTGGAAGCCATCGCGGGGCACCCTGCTTCGGTGGATCTGTCGGTAGTGCCTTCCTGCATCTACACCGACCCGGAAATCGCCAGTGTCGGGATCACCGCAGACGAGGCAAAAGCACAGGGGATCGCGGTGAAAACCGGGAAATTTATTATGTCTGCCAATGGGAAGACCTTGATCGAAGGGAAAGACCGCGGGTTTATCAAGGTGGTATGCGCAGAAGACTCTGGCGTCATCCTCGGCGCGCAGCTCATGTGCGCCAGAGCGACGGACCTGGTCAGCGAATTCTCTTCCGCCATTGTCAACCGGCTGACGGCAAGCCAGATGACCCAGGTGATCCGCCCGCATCCGACTTTTACCGAAGCGGTGACCGAAGCGCTGGAAGATCTGGACGGGCACGCCATCCATGCAGCGCCCAGGCGCCGGCTTGCAAAATAACCCTTCCCCCAAAACAAACAAGAGGAGGACGGCAATCTGCCGGCCTCCTCTTTTCGGTTATGCCGCCTTTTCCAACGGCCGATTTTTTACTGATCGTCCGACATGGAATCACCGGATTTTTTCTCTTGCTCGATCTGCTGCTCAAACCAAGATGCGGTTCCGTCCGCCGGCTGAGCCGGTTGAGGCGGCTGAGGAGCGGAAGGCTGCTGACCCGTGAACCCCGGTTGCTGGCCGGAATATCCATATCCATTCGTCTGGGCATAGGGCGGGGCGTTCCAGCGGCGGGGTTCTCCCGTATAGCCATGGAGTCCTCCCAGCTCATTGGCGTCTGCCCTGCCGGCAGAAATGAGTTGATATTTTAAAATTTCATACAGTTCCGCATAGGTCGCTTGCTCATACGGCAAAACAAACAGCACACCGATGCCGCAGGCCATTAAACCCAATAAATTCCATCCCAGAAACGACAGGTCCAAAACAAAAATAGCGCCCTTTTCCCCCTGGGTCATTTCCTTCGTCATAGCAAATGCACGGGTGGACTGGATGTTTGGATTCTCCGCCAGAATATAAGGAATCATCCGATATTCATAGGATTTTACAATACCTGGAATCAAAAACAGCAAGCTCCACAAAGCCGTATACAGATCTCGCAAAAACATGATTTTTACCACGTTGAGATAGGTCCCGTTCCGGAACAGGGAAAAAAGCTGGTCGAACGCGCCCCGGTTCTGCCGGTTCGCGATGAAAAATCTGCATTGTCCGACCTGAATCGGATTGGTGACAAAAATGCCGAACAAAATGCCCAGCAACGCCAAAAAGGAAATCGTCAAAATCACGAAAGGGGCGATGCGCCAGGAGAAAACATAGTCCGTCTCATGGCTGAACCGAAAGACAAACGTATTGCTGCTTCCGCTTTGGGAAATGCCGGTCAGGATTGACACAATCAGACAGGCCAATAAGGCTTTCCAATAGCTAAAGCCAAGCACGTATTTTGCGTTGCCTTTGATCTGTTCTCTTGTCCACATAGGAATCCCTCCATTCGGTATCATTGTATCATATTCCGATAAAATCGGCAAACCTATCTTTTTGCATGCAGCTGCTTTTTTCGGGGAATCCGCGCCGGCTGCCGCAAAAAAAACTTTACAAATCCTTGGAACCGTGCTACACTGGTACCCAGTTCAATCGTTGCGAGGTTCAAATGATGAATCGGATCTATTCTAAATTCTTTACCTTCTTCTTTAGCTGGGCATTTTTCTTTTGCACCGGCTTAGTTGAATATGGTAAAATATGATAGGTCACCGCTTCCAGCTTCATATTGTCAGGGACTTATGATATTTTTCATAAGTCCCTTTTTTGTTGCCGGTTTTGCAAAAACGATTGGCCCAGAGAAAGGAAGATGAAAAAATGGTAGTCGTACTCAGACCCAATACCCCCAAGGACAAGACCCAGCAGCTCATGGAAGAAATCAAGCACTCCTACCCCGGCGTTTCCTGTCACTGCACCGAAGGCACCCAGGTGACGATCATCGGTTTGGTAGGCGACACCTCCCACGTGGACATGGATTCCATCCTGGCGCACCAGGATATTGTGGAGCGGGTGACCCGGGTGCAGGAACCGTATAAAATGGTCAACCGCAAATTCCATCCGCAGAACACGGTCATCACGCTGGAAAACGGGCTGCAGATCGGCGGGAAGCAAATCGTTGTCATGGCGGGCCCGTGCTCGGTGGAATCGGAAGAACAGATCATCGAGGTCGCCACAAAAGCCAAAGCGTCCGGCGCCCACATCCTCCGCGGCGGCGCCTTCAAGCCCCGCACTTCTCCCTATGCGTTCCAGGGCCTGCGCGCAGAGGGAGTGGAACTTCTGCTCAAAGCCAAAGAGGCCACCGGCCTGCCCATTGTGTCCGAAGTCATGAGCGCCGCCCAAATTCCGCTTTTTGAACAGGTGGATATTATCCAGGTCGGCGCCAGAAACATGCAGAATTTTGAGCTGCTCAAGGAGCTGGGCCGCCTGGATAAGCCTATCCTGCTCAAACGCGGCCTTTCCAGCACCATCGAAGAATGGCTGATGAGCGCAGAGTACATCATGGCGGGCGGCAACGAAAAGGTCATCCTCTGCGAGCGGGGGATCCGCACCTACGAAACCTTTACCCGCAATACGCTGGATATCTCCGCCGTGCCGATTTTAAAACATCTGACCCACCTGCCGGTGATTGTCGACCCCAGCCACGGGACCGGTATCACCTGGCTGGTGGAACCCATGGCCAAGGCCGCCATTGTCGCCGGAGCCGACGGCTTGATGGTGGAAGTCCATAACAATCCGGAAAAAGCCCTGTCCGACGGCGCCCAGTCGCTGCGGCCGGAAACCTTCGATGGGATCATGACCAGCCTGCGCCGCTACGCCCAGGTCGAAGGCCGGTCCCTGTAAAAAGGGGGAACCACTATGAAAAATGAGGCATTGGAGCAAATCCGCCTGCAAATCAATCAAACCGACAGCCAGATCACCCGCCTGTTCGCCCAGCGGATGGAACTGGTCGCCCAGGTGGCCAAAATCAAGCAGGACGCCGGCCTGCCGGTATACGATCCCGCCCGGGAGGCCCAGGTTCTGGACCGGGTCGGCCAAGCGGCTGGACCGGAAAAGGCAGCCTATTTGCGCCAGGTCTATCAAAGCCTGATGGACGCCAGCAAAGATTATGAACAGGTGCTCCTGCAAACAGAAAACGAAATACCGGGCGAAATGTCTTCCCCGGACCAGCTGCCTTGCCGTCCCAAGGTCGCCTGTCAGGGCGTTGCCGGCGCGTTTTCCGGCGAAGCGGCCCGCCGGATGTTCCCGCAGGGCGAATTGGTTTTCGTCCCAAGCTGGGAGGACGCCTTCGAAGCGGTCGTTCAAAACCAATGCGATTTCGCGGTGCTTCCGGTAGAAAACTCCCTTGCCGGTTCGGTCGGGCAGGTGTACGATTTGCTGCTGCAATACCGCCTGGTAATCGGCCTGGCCTGCCGCTTGCCGGTGGAGCAGAATCTGCTGGCCCTGCCAAACGCCACGCTGGACGACATCACCGAGATCTATTCCCATCCCCAGGGTCTGGCCCAATGCAAAAAGTTCTGCGCCGGCTTACCACTGGCCAGAACCATCCCCATGGAAAACACCGCCGCCGCGGCCAAGATGGTGGCAGCGCTAGGCGATATCCACAAGGCGGCCATCGCCTCTTCCTACTGCGCTGGGATCTATGGCCTGCAGGTGCTGGCTCCATCGATCCAGACCGCAGAGCACAACACCACCCGGTTCGTCGCCGTATCCCGGCACAACTACCGCAGCGATCACGCCAATAAAATCAGTCTGGCGTTTTCCCTGCCGCACCGTCCGGGCGCGTTAAACCGGCTGCTGTCCCGCTTTGCCGCGCTGGATCTGAATTTAACCAAAATCGAATCCCGCCCCGCTAGTGGAAAGGATTTTGAGTATGACTTTTATTTGGATTTCGCGGGAAATACTGCATCACGGGAAATCCAGTTTTTGATTCACTCCTTGTCCGAACAGCTTCCCGCCTTTACCTTTCTCGGCAATTACCAGGAATTGTAACCGGCTCCGCAGATCTGTCACCTCCCTCCCTGTTTTGGCATAGTTTAGTACCGCGGAAGAGAATCCGCAAGATTGGGAGGATTGAAATGACAAATTGTAATCGATGCAGAAATAATTCGGCCAACGGAAGAAGCTGTGGAAACGGCGGCTGCAACGGCTCTTTCACCGAGTACATCCCGGTCACGGTCAACTACGAGGTAATCCTCGGGAATGGTTTCGTAACCGGAAACGGTGTCAGCCCTATCAGCAACGGGGATTGTTTTTACAACCCGGTGTCGGAATCCAGCCGGTATACCCCCGCTTCCGGCGATTGCCTCTGAGCCTTTGACCCCGCCTAGGGGCGGGGTTACATAACCTCGAGGCCGCCTTTCCTCCCAACAAAAAAAAGCAGGAGCTTTTGCTCCTGCTTTTTTACTGTTTGGATTTTTCTTGCGGCGGGATCCCCACGCACTGAAACCTTCTCCCCCCGCAGGCGCACCGGTATGGAACCGGCTTTCCTTTGCTTTTCACAACGGCGTTCGTAAAACGGCTCCGCCGCATTTTGGCATATCGCGCCCCGCAAGACAGGCAAACAATTTCAAATTTGATTCGTTGTTCTTTCGCCTTTTTTTGCGCAGGACACGCTTGGGCCAAGCGGGATGGATTGATCCCGATTTTTCGGCATATTTCCTGCCAAACGGGCCCATGTCCGGCGTTTTCTCCCGTCAACAGCACGGCGGCGGCGTGGGCGTATTCGTGCCGCACCGTTTCCCAGAATGCATCTTCCTCGTTTTGCAAAAAGGAGGCGATCCGGATCTGGACGGGCACCATCTTCCCGTTTTCCCTGCGGTACCGGCAGCATCCGTACTGGTACACCGCCCTGGGGGAAAACGCAATCTCGATTCCAGAAGAATCCACGCCAAGGATCCGGTCCAGCCGCTGAAACTCGTTTCGGATTTCCTCTTCGCTATGCATGACCCCGCTCCCCGCCTTCCCGGTGGCTTTGGCCCCAGAAAAACAAAACTGGGCTTCTTTTCTCAAAACCGATAAACATCTTCCGCCGAGAGCACTTTTACGCCATGCGCAATCAGTGCCTTTGCCGCGCGTTCTCCTTCTGCAACCCGCATAATAATGCAGGCTTCCTGCGTCGCATGGCTGATAAACGCATACACATATTCGATATTAATGCCGTTTTCATCCGCGATGGAAAAAACGTTTGCCAGGCTGCCGGGCTCGTCGGCAATCCCCACCGCCACCACATTGGTGATGGAAACAGTGAACCCGTTTTCCCGCAGGATCTGTTCGCATTTTTCCGGGTCGTTGACGATCAGGCGCAGGATCCCAAAATCCACCGTATCCGAAATGGAGATGGAGCGGATATCAATCCCGTTTTCCGCCATCAGGCGGGTGATCTTGGACAGGCGCCCCCGCTCGTTTTGGACAAATACGGAAATCTGTTTGACCAACATATCTGTTCCTCCTTTATGCATTGGGCGTATTGCGCAGGTCCACAATGCGCTTTGCTTTTCCGGTGGAGCGCTCAATCGAACGCGGTTCCACCAAGGTCACCTTACAATCCAGCCCCAATACGGTGCGCAGGCTGGCGCGGATCTCCCCGGCCACTTTTTCCAACGCGCCATACTGATCCAGAAGCGAGCCGTCAATCAATTCGACCTTGACCTCCAGGTTATCCATATAATTTTTCTTCCGCAAAATCAGCTGGTAGTGCGGTCCAATATGGGGCGATTGGATCAGCACGCTCTCAATCTGGGACGGGAACACATTGACCCCTTTGATGATCAGCATATCGTCGGTGCGGCCCACAACCTTGTTCATCCGGGCAAAGGTACGGCCGCATTCGCACGGCTCATAGGTGAGTTTGGCAATATCCTTGGTCCGGTAGCGGAAAATGGGGAACGCCTCCTTGGACAAAGGCGTAATGACCAGCTCGCCGGTCTCTCCTTCCGGCAGAACCTCGCCGGTATCCGGATCGATAATCTCCGCCAAGAAATGGTCCTCATTGATATGAAGCCCATTGCGAAAACGGCATTCTCCCGATACCCCCGGCCCGCCCAGCTCGGTGAGCCCATAGTTGTCCGTCACGGTAATGCCGATGTTGCGTTCAATCTGATCGCGCATCTCCGCAGTGCAAACCTCGCTGCCGAATAACCCCAGCCGCAGCTGCAGTTTATCCGCCACCCCCATATCTTTGGCCAGTTCGCTTAAGTATACCGCATACGAAGGGGTAGCGACCAATAAGGTCGTGCCAAAATCCTTCATCAGCATAATCTGTTTTTCGCTGTTGCCGCTGGACATGGGCACCACCATGGAACCGATTTTCTCCAGCGCGTAATGCAGGCCGAACGCGCCGGTAAATAATCCGTACCCAAAGGCGATTTGGGAGATATCATCCGCCGTCGCCCCCGCTGCAACTGCGACGCGGGCCACGCAATCGCTCCAGACTTCCAGGTCGTTCCGGGTATATCCTCCGACGACCGGCTTGCCCGTGGTGCCAGAAGAGGCATGGATCTCCACAATCTCTTTTTTGGGCACGGCGAATAGGCCAAACGGATAGTTGTCCCGCAAATCCGCCTTGGTCGTAAACGGAAGGCGGCGCACGTCGTCCAACGACCGAATCTGGTCCGGCGTCACCCCTGCCTCCTCCATAATTTTATGATAATAAGGGACCCGATCATAGCTCCACTTCACCGTATGCTGTAGTTTTTTCAGCTGCAATGCGCGAATTTCTTCACGCGGCATGGTTTCTGCATCTTTTTGCCAGAACACAAAACCGCCCCTTTCCCTTTTTGGTAAACATCTTGTTTCATTCTAGCTTTTCTAGGACGTTCTGTCAACGAAAATTTTTTGATTATTTAAAGCTTTAACCTTTAAAAGTTTAAATTGACAGAACTCCCTTTTTCTGGTATGATAAAAAACAGGGCGTTATTTATCGCTTTAAAGCAAAGGAGTGCTGGTATGGTTATAAAATTGATTTTGCTGTTTTTCTTTTTTGGCACGATGATTGTCATTGGCGTTTATTGCCGGCGGCATTCTACCAATGTGCAAAGTTTTGTGCTAGGCAGCCGCAACGTCGGGCCGTGGCTGACTGCCTTTGCCTACGGCACTTCTTATTTTTCCGCCGTGGTATTTGTTGGGTATGCCGGTCAGTTCGGCTGGAAATATGGCGTGGCTTCCACCTGGATCGGGCTTGGCAACGCATTGATCGGCAGCCTGCTGGCCTGGGTGGTGCTGGGACGGCGCACCCGTATCATGAGCAACCACCTGAGCGCCACCACCATGCCGGATTTTTTTGGGAAACGGTTTTTGAGCAAACCGCTGAAAATCGCCGCGTCCGCCATTGTGTTTGTCTTTCTGGTTCCTTATACCGCTTCGGTCTACACTGGGCTTTCCCGCCTGTTCGGCATGGCATTTGACGTGCCGTATTCCGTCTGTGTCATCGTCATGGCTGTTTTGACCGGAGCCTATGTGATCCTGGGCGGCTATATGGCCACTGCGATCAACGATTTTATCCAAGGGCTGATCATGCTCGTCGGTATCGCGTTGGTCATCGCCGCAGTTCTCAACGGGAAAGGCGGCTTTACACAGGCGCTGTTTGAGCTGGCAAAAATCCCCAGCGAATCCGCGGCGACGCTGGGCCAGCAAGGCGCGTACACCTCCTTTTTCGGGCCCGACCCGGTCAATCTTCTGGGTGTGGTGGTCCTGACTTCCCTGGGGACCTGGGGGTTGCCGCAGATGGTGCATAAATTTTATGCCATCAAGGATGAGCGGTCCATCAAAACCGGGACCATCATCTCCACGATTTTCGCTGTGGTCATTTCCGGCGGGTGCTACTTCCTGGGTGGATTCGGCCGCCTGTTTGACAGCCCCGTCTTGTACGACGCCAACGGGGCGGTGGTTTACGACAGCATTGTCCCCTACATGCTTTCTTCCCTTTCGGATTTGCTGATCGGTATTGTGATTATTCTAGTGCTTTCCGCGTCCATGTCCACCCTGTCCTCTCTGGTGCTGACTTCCAGTTCCACGTTGACTCTGGACTTTTTAAAGGACAATATTCTGAAAAATCTCAATGAAAAGCGCCTATTGATCCTAATGCGGCTGCTCATCGTCTTTTTCATCGTTCTTTCCGTGGTTCTGGCCCTGAACCCGCCTACCTTTATTGCGCAGCTGATGGGAATTTCCTGGGGCGCATTGGCCGGCGCTTTTCTCGCCCCGTTCCTGTACGGCTTATACTGGAAAGGGGTTACCCGGGCTGCGGTATGGGCAAGTTTTCTAACCGGCACCGGGATCACCGTCACCAACATGTTTTGGGGATATCTCTCCTCGCCCATCAACGCCGGCGCCGTTGCCATGCTGGCGGGGCTGGTGGTCGTGCCGCTGGTGAGCCTGATCTCGCCGAAATTGTCCCGGCAGGAGACCGAAACCATCTTTTCCTGCTACGACGAATCGGTGACGGTCAAAAAGAAAATCGCTTTGCCCGGAGACGAAAAAGCATAATGCCCGAAACAAACGAAAAAGGCTTCGGAATCATTCCGAAGCCTTTTTCTATATGTTTTTCCTCTTTTAGATTTGTTTGACGCCCAGCGTCACCGTTTCTCCATTGATATCCCATTCTTTGGAATAGCCGTCCATTTCCTCCAGATGCAGCTGGTCTGCCAGGGTATCCCCGCCAATCTCCTTCCAGTTTTTCTGCATCATGCCAGCGATGCGCTCATTGCCGCTGACATAAACCGCGATGTGGTCCGTCACCTGGAAATCCGCTTCTTTGCGCATGGTTTGCAGCTTGCTAACAAGCTCCCGGACAAAGCCCTCTTCCACCAATTCCGGCGTCAGGGTCGTATCGATCGCCACCGTGATCCCGCCGTCTTCCACCGAATAATACCGTTCGGACCGCACCATTTCAATCAACAGATCTTCTTCGGTCAGTTCGATTTGCCCATCCGGCAGTTGCAACGTCAGCACCCCTGTGCGGTCCAGCTCCTGCTTGGCAGCGCTTCCGTCCAGCGCGGACAGAGCCGTGCGGATTTCTCCCAGCCGCTTGCCGTATTTCGGCCCAAGGGTCTTGAGCTGCGGCTTGAAGGAATAAGAGGTGAAGGCGGACACGTCTTCGGTGAACAGTACCTCTTTGATGTTCAATTCGTCCTCGATGATCTGGCGGCCGTACTCGCCCATTTCCTCATCGGCTTTGACATACATTTTGGCCAGCGGCTGACGGTTTTTGATGGCTGCGCCGTTTCTGGCCGCCCGGCCGAGCACCACAACCTTCAATACCATCTCCATATCCGCTTCCAGCTTGGGATCCACCATTTTTTCATCCGCTACAGGATAATCGCAAAGATGCACGCTTTCCGGCGCGGTGGGATCCAACCGGCAAACCAAATTGCGGTAAATGCTTTCCGCCATAAACGGAATCATGGGCGCCGCCAATTTCGCGACGGTAACCAATGCCGTGTACAGCGTCATATAGGCGTTGATCTTATCCTGCGGCATTCCCTTTGCCCAGAAACGCTCCCGGCTGCGGCGCACATACCAGTTGCTCATTTCATCCACGAAATCCTGCAGCGCGCGGGCGGCTTCCGGAATCTTATAATGGCCCAGATCCCCGTCCACTTCCCGGATCACCGTATTCATCTTGGACAGCAGCCAGCGGTCCATCACCGACAGCTGGTCGTATTCCAGCTGGTATTTGGTCGGGTCAAACTCGTCGATATTGGCGTACAGCACAAAAAACGCATAGGTATTCCACAATGTTCCCATGAATTTGCGCTGTCCTTCCTTCACCGCTTTGTCATGGAACCGGCTGGGCAGCCAGGGTGCGGAATTGCTGTAGAAATACCACCGGATGGCGTCGGCCCCGTAGGTGGCCAGCGCTTCGAACGGGTCGACGGCATTGCCCTTGGATTTGGACATTTTCTGCCCGTTCTCGTCCTGTACCAGCCCCAGCACGACCACGTTGCGATACGGCGCCTGATGGAACAGCAGCGTGGAGATAGCCAGCAGCGAGTAAAACCAGCCGCGGGTCTGGTCTACCGCTTCCGAGATAAAATCTGCCGGGAACTGCTGCTCGAACAGCTCCTTGTTTTCAAACGGGTAATGATGCTGGGCAAACGGCATGGAACCGGAATCGAACCAGCAGTCAATAACCTCCGGCACCCGTTTCATCTGTTTGCCGCAGTGCGGGCAGGTGATGGTGACCGCGTCGATAAACGGCCGGTGCAGCTCGATCTCGTCCGGGCAGTTGGGCGACATCTGCTTAAGTTCCGCGATGCTGCCCACCGAATGGCGGTGTCCGCATTCGCATTCCCAAATGTTCAGCGGAGTCCCCCAATACCGGTTGCGGCTGATGCCCCAATCCTGGACATTTTCCAGCCAGTCGCCAAACCGGCCTTTTCCGATGCTTTCCGGGATCCAGTTGACCGTATTGTTATTGCGGATCAGCTCGTCTTTTACCGCGGTCATTTTGATAAACCAGGAATCCCGCGCGTAATAGATCAAAGGCGTTCCGCAGCGCCAGCAATGGGGATAGCTGTGTTCGAAAGCCGGCGCGTCGAACAAAAGGCCGCGTTTTTCCAAATCCACCAGGATCGGCTTGTCCGCATCCTTGCAGAAGGTCCCCGCCCAGGGGGTTTCTTTGGTCATTTGGCCTTTTGCATCCACCAGCTGGACAAACGGCAGGTCGTAATTGCGGCCCACGTTTGCGTCATCCTCACCAAAAGCGGGCGCGATGTGTACCACGCCGGTCCCATCCGTCAGGGTAACATATCGGTCGCAGGTGACATACCAGCATTTTTTGTCCGGATGTACAAAATCAAACAAGGGCTCGTATTCCTTGTACTCCAGCTCTTTTCCGGTATATTGCGCCAAAATCTTGGTTTCGCCTTTTAAAACGGTATCCACCAGCGCTTGCGCCATATAATAGACCTTGCCCTCGTTCTCCACCTTGACGTATGCCTCGTCCGGGTTGACGCACAGTGCCACGTTGGACGGCAACGTCCACGGCGTTGTAGTCCATGCCAGGATGTAAGCGTCCTCCCCTTTCACCGGGAAACGCACGACGGCGGAGCGTTCTTTGACATCTTTGTATCCCTGCGCTACCTCGTGGCTGGACAGCGGAGTCCCGCAGCGCGGGCAGTACGGGACAATTTTAAACCCTTTATATAAGAGACCTTTTTCCCAGATTTGTTTGAGCGCCCACCATTCCGACTCGATAAAATCATTATCATAAGTCACATAAGGGCGATCCATATCCGCCCAGAATCCCACTGTGGAGGAAAAATCCTCCCACATGCCTTTGTATTTCCACACGCTCTCCTTGCACTTTTCGATAAAAGGCTCCAGGCCATACTGCTCGATCTGTTCCTTACCGTCCAGCCCCAGCAGTTTTTCCACCTCCAGCTCCACCGGCAGGCCGTGGGTATCCCACCCCGCTTTACGGGGGACCTGATGCCCCTTCATGGTCTGGTAGCGGGGGATCATATCTTTGATGGCGCGGGTCAGGACATGTCCAATATGCGGTTTGCCGTTGGCAGTGGGCGGCCCGTCATAAAACGTGTAAGTCTCGCCCTGCTTGCGGCTGTCGATGCTCTTTTCAAAAATGTGGTGTTCTTTCCAGAACTGTTCCACTTCTTTTTCCCGCTCCACAAAATTCATATTGGTGGACACGGCTTCATATTTGCTCATGCTGTTACCTCCCGCATCGTTTCGATTCCTGGATCCTGAAACAAAAAGCCTTCGTCCCGCAAACAGGACGAAGGCATGCTTCGCTTTGAACCACCGATTGCTCCATACTAACATATGTGCTCCCGATAACGGCGAGATACCGGCAAAGCTTAATCGACTTATTCTTTCAGCCTGCGACTCTAGAGGGATGTTCCGCCAAAAGCGACTCGCACCGGGCTTCCACTCTCCCCAGCTCGCTTTCCCTTTTGCTAATGGCATACTGTCTCTGTCAACGTCTTTACTGATTCTATACCACATTCTTACGAAAATGTCAACGGGTAGCCTGTTTTTTCCTTTGTCCGCTTTCGTTAAGAAAGGAACTGCCGCAGGTCGTCCGCCATCTGCTGTTCCATCTGGATGAGTTTTTCCGCCGCTTTTTTGCTTTGCGGGTCCGCCTTGGCATAGCGGTTTTGGAATTTGCTGATGGATTTGACTCCCATATTGCACCCGTCGATCATGACTTCTGCAATCTGCCCGTCGGAATGGTCTACCAGCAGCTTGACTTCGGTCACCACCTTGGCCATGGCTTTTGCCGGCGTCGCCGGTTCCTCGGTAGGAACGCCGGCGGAAGACAGCTGCGCATGGATTTCTTCCCCATATTCCTCGTGCCGTTTGATATACGTTTTTAGGATCTGTTTTAATTTTTCCTCTTTTACATCGTCCATGACATTGCGTATGCTGCTGACCGCCATCTTGCTGCCGCTATTGCATTCCCGCAGCAAATTTGCGGAATCGGAATCGTACATTCTCATTCGCTCCTTTTTTCACATTTGTGGTTAGCCTTCCCTGTTTTCCCCCAATCATGCGGTTTTTCCTCCCGTTTTTCCAAAACAAGGGCGCCAAAACGGCACGGAAAAACTTACAAGAAATTCACCGGACTAGTCCTTTGAAATTTACACACACTTTTATAATAAAAAAAGAAACCGGCTTTGCCGTATCCCGTTTGTTTTGCAAAGCGGGATCGCCGCGGTGCAGACGAGCCGGCGAGGAGGATATTCAGATGCAATGCGCTGTGATCGACATCGGCTCCAACTCTATGCGGCTGACCGTTTATGAGGCGGAACCTTCCCATTTCACGATTCTGTTTAAAGAAAAAATCATGGCCGGTCTGGCTGGATATGTCGCCGGCGGCGCCCTTTCCCAGGAAGGGATCCAATGCGCGATCACCGGCCTTCTCGCCTTCCGCCAGGCGCTGAAACTTTTGAAAATCCATGATATTTCGGTGTTTGCCACCGCTTCCTTGCGCAACATCAGCAATACCCAGCAGGCGGTGGCGCAGATCCGTGCCGCCACAGGCTTTGAGGTAGAAGTGCTTTCCGGGCAGGATGAAGCTATGTTGGGCTATTGGGGCGCCATGGAAGATCTTTCCATGACCGACGGCCTGTTCGCCGATATCGGCGGGGCAAGCACGGAAATCGCCGCCTTTTCCCACGGCGAACTGATCCGCGCGGAAAGTTATCCGGTGGGTTCTTTGCGGCTGTACCAGGACTGTATCAAAAAAATCCTGCCGGGAGATGGGGCAAAAGAGCGGATGAAAAAGAGGATCCAGGAGACATTCGGTGCAATGGACGGCTTTCCCCCGCAGGAAGTCCTGGCCTGCGTGGGCGGAACCTCTCGCGCGGTGTTGAAACTCGCCCGCAAGCACTTCGGCCTTTCCCCGTCCTGCCGGCAGGTCAGCGCAGAGCAGCTGGAACAGTTGTACGCCTTTCTCTGCCGGGGCGACCGGGACGCGCTGGAATTGTTGTTAAAGCTGGTCCCGGAGCGGATTCATACCCTGCTGCCCGGGATGACGATTCTGCGCTATGTGATGCGGCGTTTGCAGGTCTGTGAAATGGTGGTAAGCAAATATGGTGTGCGGGAGGGTTATTTATGTCAAAGGATCCAGCGCAAGAGCTGAACCCCTATGTCTATACGCAAAACCGCGAACTGAGTTGGCTGCGGTTTAACCGCCGCGTGCTGGAGGAAGCAGCGGACGAAACCGTCCCCTTATGGGAGCGGCTCAAATTTGTTTCCATTTTCACCAGCAATTTGGACGAGTTTTTCATGGTGCGCGTAGGCAGCTTATTCGACCTGGCACAGATTTCCCCGGAAAAGATCGACAACAAAACCGGCATGACGCCGGCCCAGCAGCTGCATCAAATCGAGCTGGCCGTACCGGGCCTGATCGCCTTGAAGGATCGGCTTTACCATACGCTCATGCGCCGGTTGGAGGAAGCCGGGATCCAGGATCTGGCGTTTTCCCAATTGACGGCGCCGGAGCAAAAGCAGATCAACCGGTATTTTAAAATCAATATCCTGCCGGTCCTGTCCGCGCAGATTGTCGACAGCCGCCATCCCTTCCCCCATTTGAACAACAAATCTTTGTACATCGCCGCCCTGCTGCGCGGCAAAAAAGGGGGACGTTCGTTGGGATTGCTCCCCCTGCCTCCTTCCTTGCCCGCCTTTTTGCCCATGCCGGAAAACAAAGGCAGGTTTATTCGGATGGAAAACCTGCTGCTGCACTGGGCGCCATCCTTGTTCGGCAGCTATCAGGCGGAACAGCTTTGCGTTTTGTGCGTGACCCGAAACGCGGACATCAGCTACGACGAAGAAAAATTTGACGACCAGGAAGAGGATTTTCGCAACCATATGCGAAAGCTGCTCAAAAAGCGCGATCGGCTTTCGGTCATGCGGCTGGAAATCAGCGGGTCCATAACCGGAGAGTTCCAAAAACTGCTGGAATCCCGCATCCAGGTGAAAAGTCGGCAGGTGTATTTTAGCGATGCGCCCCTGGCGATGCAATATGTTTTCGCCTTGGAAAAAGCTTTGCCGCAGCAGCTGCGCCCGTTGCAGTTTGTCCCCTATCAGCCCCGCTGGCCGGACGGGCTGGACAAAAAACGCAGTATGATCGAACAGGTGCAGCAAAAAGACCGCCTCCTCTTTTTCCCGTTTGACAGCATCGACCCATTCTTGCGCCTGCTCAGCGAAGCAGCAGAGCGCCCGGATGTGATCTCCATCAAGATGACCATCTACCGGCTGGCTTCCTCCTCCAAAATTGCCCGGACCCTTTGCCGCGCGGCGGAAAACGGAAAAGAAGTCACAGTGCTGGTAGAACTGCGCGCGCGGTTCGACGAAGAAAACAATATCTGCTGGTCCAAAGTCCTGGAAGACGCCGGATGTCAGGTCATTTACGGCATGGAAGACTACAAATGCCACAGCAAAATCTGCCTGATCACCCTGCGGGAGAAAGGGAAGCTGCGGTATATCACCCAAATCGGGACCGGAAATTACAACGAAAAAACCAGCGCCATGTATACGGATTTGAGCCTTATGACCGCCAATGAGGCCATTGGGCTGGACGGTGCCGCCTTCTTCCGCAACATGCTGGTGGGAAACCTGGAGTGGCATTATCAGTGCCTGTGGGTCTCCCCTTTGGAAATGAAGGCCCGCCTGATGCAATGTATCGAAACCGAAATCGCCAAAGGGCCCGAAGGCCGGATCTGCATCAAAGCAAACGCCATGACCGAACGAAGCGTGATCGACAAGCTGGCCCAGGCCTCCGCCGCCGGGGTGGAAGTCCAGCTGATTTTGCGCGGCATCTGCTGCCTGCGGCCCGGCATCCCAAAACGGACAGAAAAAATCCATGTCACCAGCATCGTGGGCCGGTTTCTGGAGCACGCCCGCATCTACTGTTTTGGGAGAGGGGCAAGCGCACAGTTTTTCCTCTCCTCCGCCGATCTGATGACCCGGAATCTCAACCGCCGTGTGGAAATCGCCTGCCCTGTATATGACGGGCAGATCAAAAAACAGCTCGCCCGAATCCTGCAAACCCAGCTGGCAGACAATTTGAAAGCCAGCTTCCTTCTGCCGGACGGGTCCTACTTACGCAAGCACGACGCCGCTCTCCCGCTGGACAGCCAAGTCCAATTTCTAAAAGAGCGGGCCTCCCGGCAGACAAACGGTAAACCGGAAGCCAGCCCTTCGGCGGATTTTCCGTCCCAGATGTGGAAAAAATGGCGCGCGCTGCTGCGGCGCAGAAAAGAAGAACCGGGCAGCTGACGTTCCGCCCGGTTCTTCTTTTTCCCAAAAGTGCCATTTGTATTATATCTTTTTAAAATTTCAAATACTTTGCAATAGTCTTACTTGACAAATGCTGGATTATCAGATAGGTTAATAGTATAAAAAGATATAATACAAAGTACAGGGGATGATCCCATGAAGATTTTTATCGATAAAAGCAGCACCACTTCCATCTACCAGCAGCTGGTGGATCAAATTTCGAAAAAGGTGCAAAGCGGAGAGCTGCCAGCTGGGAAAAAGCTGCCGACCGTCCGGGAGCTTGCCGACCAAACCGGGATCGCCCGCGGCACCGTGAAACACGCCTACGAGCAGCTGGAACGCAGGGGCGTGATCAAAATGACCCGGGGCAAGGGCACGTTTGTCCGGGAGCAGGCCCAACAGGAAATCAGTTCCAAAGCCCGCGCCATGAACGCCATCGACCGGCTGCTGGACGAAATGGAATCCCTTTCCTTCTCCCCGCAGGAAATCCAGATGTTTTTCAACCTCAAGCTGCGGGAACGGATGGACCACGACGAAAACGTCTGCATCGTTTTTGTCGACTGTAACCCGGAGACGCTGACCAACATCATCAACCAGATTTCCGCCATCCCCAACATCGAAGCGCATAAGCTACTTTTGCCCGACGCGTTGCGGGAGCCGTTTGTCATGGATGATTTTGCCGACCTGGTCATCACCACCTCCACCCATATGGGACAGCTCAGCGGCGTGGTACAGCACAAAGACAAGCTGGTCCAGGTCGTGACGGCGCCCAGCAGCCCCACCGTGGCAAAAATGGCGATGATCGGTGGCAAGACCGTCGGCATTCTCTGTGCCAGCGAAACTTACGCCCACATCATCCGGCGGAGCATGCAAAACCTGGAACTGCCCTGTCAGGATACCGAAACATACCTGTTTGGCAGCGCCATGAACCTGGAAGCCTTTCTCCGGCATAAGGAGGTGCTGATTGTCCCCAACGACTTTTTGTTGTTCTGCAGCCGGGCCGAGGGGGACCTAATTCGCCAAGCTGGCGCCCAGGGAAAAACCGTGATCCGGTATAATTATCAAATCGACGGCGGCTCATTTTTAAGCGTGCAGGAAAAAATCGAGCTGATCCGTGCGGCAAAATATCTTTGACCATGGCAGCGGAGTGGAATTGATCCACTCCGCTGTACTATTTTTATTAAATGATATAGTACAATTAATATTCCATATCCATGTATACAATTATCCCCTTCAAATTCCTGTAAATCGCTGAATTATACAACTTTTTTACAAGTTTTTCAGCAAAGTAGTTGACAGTTAGCCTTTCTCAGACTAATATATAGACATAGTTCAATATTCACCACTACTATCAAACTACGAGAGGTGCATTATGGAAAAGAAAACTTTGGTCATGGGCGTCATCGGCGCAGACGTCCATGCAGTTGGCAACAAGATCCTCTATCATGCATTTACCGCCGCCGGATTTAACTGTGTGAATCTGGGCGTCATGGTATCGCAGGAGGAATATATCAACGCCGCAATCGAATCGAATGCAGACGCCATTGTCGTCTCCTCCCTGTACGGCCATGGGGAACTGGATTGCCGCGGGATGCGGGAGAAATGCGACGAAGCAGGCCTGAAAGGCATCTTGCTGTATGTCGGCGGCAATATCGTCGTTGGCAAGCAGCCTTTCGACGAAGTAGAAAAGCGCTTTAAAGCCATGGGGTTTGACCGCGTATTTGGTCCTGGCACCCCGCCTGAAACCACGATTGCAGCGCTTTATGAGGATTTGGGTGTACAGCCTCCGGAAGAAACCGAAGAATAAGGAGCGCTTGCTATGAAACCAGTATTGCTCATTGATTTTGGCAGTACATATACGAAGGTTACCGCCGTCGACGTGGAAAGCGAAGCGCTGCTTGGTACTGCCAGCAGCTACACCACCGTTCAGACGGATATCGGCGAAGGGCTGCAAAACGCGCTGAACCTTCTGGAAGAAAAAACCGGAAAGCTGGAATTTGCCGAACGCTATGCTTGCTCCTCTGCGGCGGGCGGCCTGCGGATGATTACCAGCGGCCTTGTCCCTGAATTGACTGCCGAAGCGGCAAAACAGGCTTCCCTCGGCGCAGGCGCCAAGGTAATTCGCGTCTTTTCCTACGAATTGACCAAAAAAGATGTGGAAGAGATTGTGCAAAGCCGTCCGGACATGATCCTGCTCACTGGCGGGACCGACGGTGGGAACAGCGAATGCATCCTGGCAAATGCGAAACGGCTTTCCATCGTGGAGCCGATCTGCCCGGTAGTCATCGCCGGCAACCGCAACTGTGCGGATGAATGCGCGGAACTGCTGGACAAGTGGGAAACCCATGTCTGCGAAAACGTCATGCCGCGGTTTAATGAACTGAATATTGAGCCTGCCCAACAGCAAATCCGGCAGATCTTTTTAAACCGGATCATCCAAGCCAAAGGGCTGAGCAAGGCGGCCGAACTGATTTCCGGGATTTTAATGCCCACCCCTGCAGCAATGATGGCAGCCATGGAATTGCTGTCTGAAGGCACCAAAACGGAGCCGGGCATCGGCGAACTGGTTGCGGTGGACCTGGGCGGCGCCACCACGGATGTGTACTCGATTGCAGATGGGATGCCCACCCAGGCGAACACCATTGTGAAAGGGTTGATGGAACCCTATGCCAAACGCACGGTGGAAGGCGACATTGGCATGCGTTACAGCATTTGGGGCATTGTGGAAGCCGGCGGGATCGACCGGGTCAGCCAGCTTTCCGGGATCGAACCGCAGCGGGCCAAGGAAATGATCCAATATCTGTCGGAACACACAGACACCTTGCCCCAGGATGAAGAATGGGAAAACCTGGACTTCGCTTTGGCTTCGCTGGCGGTGGAAACCGCCGTTGCCCGCCATGCGGGCACCATCGAGCAGGTCTACACCCCCATGGGCCTGGCCTACTCTCAAAAAGGCAAAGACCTAACGCCGGTCAAGCGGGTCGTCGTAACCGGAGGCGCCATCATCCACACCAAACGCACCGGCCAAATTGCGGCACACAGCCTGCAAAATCCCAGCCAGCCCGCTTCCCTGCGGCCAATTGACGCCAAGTTTTTGGTGGACCGCAAATATATCCTGGCGGCCATGGGCCTGTTGGGACAGTATTACCCGGACATCGCTGTCCGCATTATGAAAAAAGAACTGGTTGAAGCATACGAATAAGATTACGGAGGTAACCGCATGGAAATCAAGAACAAACGTCTGACGGATGACGAATTTTATGAAATCCGCAAAACCGTCCTCAATCAATGGCCTACCGGCAAGGACGTCGATCTCGAAGATTCTTTTGCGTTCCACAAATCCCTTCCCGACAGCAAGGTCTTCAGCAAAAAGCTGGCGGAAGCAAAAGCGAACCGCGTCACCCTGGTACAGCCCAGAGCTGGTGTCGCGCTTGTCCAAAAACACATTGAGCTGCTGACCTATTTGCAGGATAAAGGCGGCGCCGACTTGCTGCCGACTACCATCGACAGCTACACCCGTCAAAATCGCTATAAAGAAGCGGAGGTCGGTATTGCCGAATCCATTAAAACCGGCAAATCCATGCTCAACGGCTTCCCCGCTGTCAACCACGGCGTAGCGGCGGTCCGGCAGGTCGTCAACGCCATCGACGTCCCGCTGCAGATCCGCCACGGCACCCCGGACGCTCGCTTGCTGACGGAAATTGTCTATGCCGGCGGCTACACCAGCTATGAAGGCGGCGGCATTTCCTACAATATCCCCTACGCCAAAAGCGTTCCGCTGGAGCGCACCATTGCTGACTGGCAGTACTGCGACCGCCTGACCGGCATTTATGAAGAAGCCGGGATCTCCATCAACCGCGAGCCTTACGGGCCTTTGACCGGCACGCTGGTTCCGCCGAGCATTTCCCACGCAGTCGCCATTATCGAAGCGCTGCTGGCTGCGGAGCAGGGCGTGAAGAACATCACCGTCGGCTACGGACAGTGCGGCAACCTGGTACAGGATGTGGCGGCGATCCACACGCTGGAAAAATTGACTGAAGAATATCTGCATCAGTATGGATACGACGACGTGGTGGTCACCACCGTGCTCCATCAGTGGATGGGCGGCTTCCCGCAGGACGAGGCGCAGGCATTCGGCGTCATTTCCTGGGGCAGCGCTGCGGCAGCGCTTTCCCATGCGACGAAAGTCATCGTCAAGACCCCGCACGAAGCGATGGGCGTTCCCACCGCAGAAGCCAACGCGCAGGGCCTGCGCTGCACCAAGCAGGTCATCTCCATGCTGCGTGACCAGTCGTTAGACGAGCACTCTTTGAAAGAAGAAAAAGAGATTATCACCGCCGAAACCAAATGCCTGCTGGATAAATGCTTTGAACTGGGCAACGGCGACATTGCGCTGGGTACGGTTCGCGCCTTCCAGGCCGGCGTGCTGGATGTTCCGTTTGCTCCTTCCCGCTACAATGCGGGCCAGATGCTGCCGGTACGTGACAATAATGGCGCCGTCCGTATTTTGACCATGGGCAACCTCCCGTTCACCAAAGAGCTGGTCGACTTTAACCATGCCAAAATCGAAGAGCGCGCCAAGTTTGAAAAACGGAAAGCCTCCTTCCAGATGGCCATCGACGATGTTTACGCCATCAGCAAAGGCAGACTGGTCGGCAGACCCAGAGGTTAACACAATTACAGGCTTAATGATAAAAGGAGTTGCTATCTCATGAAAATCACAAACGTAATTTGCTCCAAAGGCAGAACCGGTTTCTTTTTTGATGACCAGCGCGCCATCAAAAAAGGCGCAGTTGCAGACGGGGCCGCTTATGTCGGCCAGCCGGTAACTGATGGCTTCACCTCCATTCGGCAAGCGGGCGAAGCGATCTCGGTCATGCTCGTCCTGGAAGACGGGCAGATCGCTTACGGCGATTGCGCCGCTGTCCAGTATTCCGGTGCAGGCGGGCGCGATCCTCTGTTCTTGGCGGAAGATTTCATCCCCGTCATTGAAAAGGAAATCAAACCCATGCTGGTTGGCCAGGAAGCTGACAGCTTCCGTCGTCTGGCTGAAATGGTAGACCATCCGGAAAAAGCGGGCAAAAAGTTCCATACCGCGATTCGTTACGGTGTGACCCAGGCGATTCTGGATGCCGTTGCCAAAGCCAAACATAAAATGATGTGCGAAGTGGTCGCGGAAGAATATGGCACCACGGTTTCGGACAAAGAAATCCCGATTTTCACCCAGTCCGGCGACAACCGCTATGAAAACTCCGACAAGATGATCATCAAGCAGGCCGACGTTCTGCCCCATGCGCTGATCAACAACGTAAAAACCAAACTGGGCGAGCATGGCGAGCTGTTGGAAGAATATGTGGCTTGGCTGCGCGACCGTGTGCTGAAACTGCGTACCCGGGACGATTACCTGCCTGTTTTCCACATTGACGTATACGGCACCATCGGCGCCGCGTTCGGCAACGACAATTATGAGGCGATGGCCGATTATCTGGCTCGCTTGGAAGAAATCGCAAAACCGTTCCATCTGCGTATCGAAGGCCCTATGGACGTGGAAGACCGCGAACTGCAAATGAAAGCGCTGGCGGAATTGACCCGTGTTGTGGATGAGCGCGGCATTCATGTAGAGCTTGTCGCCGACGAGTGGTGCAATACGCTGGAAGACATCAAATACTTTGCCGATCATAAGGCGGGCCATATGGTCCAGATCAAAACCCCGGACCTGGGCGGCATCAACAACATCGCAGAAGCGGTGCTGTACTGCAAAGAAAAAGGAATCGGCGCTTACCAGGGCGGTACCTGCAATGAAACCGACCGGTCCGCGCAGGTTTGCGTGAATATCGCTATGGCGGTACAGCCGGATCAAATCCTGGCAAAACCCGGTATGGGCGTTGACGAAGGGTATATGATCGTTTACAACGAGATGCAGCGTATCCTGGCGATCCGCAAAGCGTTGAAATAAGGAGGTACTTTCACCGTGAAAGAGGAATTCCGTATTTTATCCACTACCGCTATTTTGGGGTATGGCTTCCCCAAAGAGTCCTTTGACGAAGGGATGAAGCGCAAACCCGACCTGATCGCCGTAGACGCCGGTTCCACCGATCCCGGCCCCTACTATTTGGGCGAAGGCGTTTCCTTTACCGACCGCGGCGCTGTCAAGCGTGACCTGGAAATCATGATCTGCGCCGGCATCCGGGAAAACATCCCGGTGGTCATCGGCACGGCAGGCGGCTCCGGTGCAAAACCCCATTTGGAATGGTGCGCCGACATCATCCGGGAAATTGCCAAGGAAAACGATCTGCATTTTAAAATGGCGATGATCCATGCGGATATGGACAAAGAAGAAATGAAAAAAGCGCTGGCGGCCGGCAAAATCAGCCCGCTGGATCCGGCGCCCCAGTTGACCGAAGCCGATATTGACGCTACGACGCACATTGTCGGCCAGATGGGCATCGAGCCGATTATGAAGGCGCTGGACAGCGGCGTCCAGGTTGTACTGGCAGGCCGTGCCTATGACCCGACCGTATTTGCGGCGCCTGCCATCCGCAAAGGCTATGACAAAGGGCTGGCCATTCACCTGGGCAAAATCCTGGAATGCGCTTCGATCTGCGCCACCCCGGGCAGTGGTTCCGACTGCATGTTCGGTTACCTGGGCGAGGATTATTTCCGGGTAGAGCCGCTTTCTTCGGTGCGCAAATGCACCACCCTGTCCGTTGCCGCCCATACGCTGTATGAAAAGACCAATCCTTACATTCTCCCCGGCCCCGGCGGCCATCTGGACCTGACCAATACAACTTTTGAGCAGGATTCGGAAAACACCGTCAAGGTCAAAGGCAGCCGTTATGTCACCGCGCCCAAATACACCATTAAGCTGGAAGGCGCAAAATGCATTGGATACCGCACGGTTTCTGTTGCCGGTACCCGCGACCCGATTATGATCAGCAAAATCGATGACATTGTAGAAGGCGTTCGCGCCCGTGTTGCAGATAACTACCGGGACAAAGGATACCAGTATCATCTGAACTTCACCATCTACGGCAAAAACGGCGTCATGGGAAATCTGGAGCCGGTCAAAGACGCCCATCCGCATGAGCTGGGTATCGTGATCGAAGTGGTGGCCGACACCCAGGAACAGGCGGATACCATCTGCGCTTCCGCGCGTTCCACCATGCTGCACTACGGCTACGAAGGCCGCCGTGCTACCGCCGGCAACCTGGCGTTCCCCTTCTCCCCCAGCGATTTCCATGCTGGCCGCGTATATGTCTTCAGCATGTACCACATCATCGAAGTGGACGATCCCACCTCGTTGTTCCCCATTGACATTGTCACCCTGTAAGGAGGAGAGATTGCGATGAAAACCAAATTGACCGATATCACTGATGTTGTGCGCAGCAAGAACTCTGGTCCTTATGAGCTGACGCTGGACATCATGTTCAAAACCTTTGAAGATTTTGAAAAGGTCTGCGCCGCCAAGGCGATCAATGAAAAATTGATTTGCGACCTTTATAAAATCACGCCGGATCAGATTATCAACATCATTGAATTCAAACCGGCGAAATCCATCAAGGTAACCATCAAACGGCCCATCTGCTCCGGCGATTTGGGAGAGACCGACGTATACGGCGCCCAGCAGCATGCGCCTCTGTTGGATATCGTACTGGATCTGTAAAAGATTTCTGGACAGAAAAGGGATTTTCCATTAGAATAAAGGTGGGCGTTGCCGCCCACCTTTTTTCTTATTGATCCGGTAGCGATGCGATCCCGGCAGGACTCTGCCCTGCCGCATGTTGGAAAAGGAGGTCCATTATGCCATATTCCGCTCGAATGCAACAAAGCCATTTATACAGCGTTTACTTCGCCCCCAGGGGGTTGACCCGGATGGCGGATCTGGGAATGCAGATTGCCCAGCAGTATCTCAGCCCTTTTGATAAGCTGATTGGCATTATTGGGGAGGCCGGTTCCGGCAAGAGCATGCTAGTCAAGGGCATGTTCCCGGGGCTGGAACTGACCAACGACGACGAAGGAGTGAATATCCGGCCGCTTCCGCTGCTTCAATTGGATACCGGCGCTTTTTACAGCCCGCACACCTATCATCTGGACGTCCGGTTCGAATCGGCTTTTACGCAGATGTGGCAGCTGAAAGATGCGATTTTAGAAGCCATTGACGCTGGCAAACGGGTTGTGGTGGAACATTTCGATCTGATTTACCCGATCCTTGGGGTCAATGCCCACCTGCTGATTGGTGTGGGCAGCGAAATCATCGTCACCCGGCCCAATATGTTTGGCCCGGAGCCGCAGGACATCGCAGACAGCGTATTCCACACGATCCATGACCGAAAAATGGCCCATTCGGCGGAGGATCTTTGCGGCCATATTCTGGAAGCCAATGGGATCACCCGGTTTGCTCACCGGGACGTCAAACACGGGTTTATCTTGGTATTCGACGAAAAGCCAGACCTCGATCTGAGGGCTCTGGAGATGGACGCCATGGCAGCCATCCAGATGGACCTGCCCATCTCCTATGTGGACGATAAGCATATTTCCATCGGCAACGATCTGTATCACTGTACTGGTCCGCGGATGCATGTGGGCTCTACCGGCGAAATCAAGAATTTCGCCCTGCTGCATGAATTTATGGAAGATCCGATTACCAAAGAATACTATCTGGTCGGTGTGGTCAGCTCCAAGGGTGAACTGCGGGCCAACGACCTGAACCGGATCCATGTGGAAGACTAGGAGGCGCGAAATGGACAAAAAAAATGCATTTGGGTTAATTCATATCTACTGTGGCGACGGGAAAGGAAAAACCACCGCTGCGGTGGGGCTTTGCGTGCGGGCCAGCGGAAGAGGGAACAAATGCCTGTGGACTTCCTTTTTGAAGGATTACGATTCCGGGGAGTTTTTCGGGCAGCTTCCGTTTACTCTCTACCGCGGAGAACCCGTCCGCCAATTTGTGTTCACCATGACGGAAGAACAGAAGCAAGCCACTGCACAGGAACATACCAAACGGCTTCAGGCAGTGTTTGACAAAGCGGCCGCCGAAGGGTTCGACCTGCTGGTGCTGGACGAATCCATCGCTTCGTGCAACCTGGGGCTGATCCCTTTGGAATTGCTGGTCCAATTGCTCAAGGAAAAGCCCGCCGGGTTGGAGGTGGTGCTGACCGGCCGCGATCCCAAGCCGGAACTGGTGGAGTTGGCGCATTATGTCAGCGAGATCCGCCCGTTGAAGCATCCCTACGACAGCGGCATCCCTAGCCGGGAAGGGATTGAAAACTAATCGGTACCAGCAAAAAAGGGGGAAAAGCGCATGGCTTTTCCCCCTTTTTTCTTTGCTTTCTTACAGTAAAACTGCTGTTTCCAGCGCAATTTCCATCATCTGGGTAAAAGAACTCTGCCGTTCCGCAGAAGAGCTGCTCTCTCCTGTTAGCGGACAATCGGAAATGGTGCAGATGGCAAGCGCCTCTTTCCCACACAAAGCGGCATTCATATACAGCGCGGCCGTCTCCATTTCCACCGCCAGCACCCCCATTTTTTGCCACTTAAGCAAGCTATCGCTTCGTTCATCATAAAAGGTGTCCGAAGAATACAAATTTCCCACAATCAAATCGATCCCCTGCTGTTTGGCCGTATCCACCGCCGTTTTCAGCATCCGATAACTGGCGATGGGCGCGTAGTCTCCTGGGAGCTGAAACTGTTTGGCAAAAGCAGAATTGGTGCAGGCGCCCATCCCCGCCACTACGTCGCGCAGTTTCAAATCCGATCGGATGGCGCCAGCCGTCCCGATCCGGATAATGTGGTCCACCCCGTAAAAGGAAAAGAGTTCATAGCTGTAAATCCCCATCGACGGCATTCCCATGCCGCTTGCCATAACCGAAATCTCCTTGCCGTGGTAACGCCCGGTATAACCGTTGATCCCCCGCACCGGATTGACCAACTTGGCGTCTTCCAAATAGGTTTGCGCAATGAATGCAGCACGCAGCGGATCCCCCGGCATCAAAACCGTTTTGGCAAAATCTCCTTCTTTTGCACTGATGTGCGGCGTTGGTACTGGCATTTTGAATTCCCCTTTCTCATTTCCTGCGCAGGGAAGCCTCCCGCCGGCCTTTCGGGATCCTTGCCCCTGCGCCGGCGTTCCCCCGCCTTTTTCTCACGCGTTTTCGCTCCGCTCGTATTCCCGCATCGCTTCCAAGGTATCGGACAACAGCCGGTCCAGCTCCCAGCCCAGCATTTCCGCCCCTTTGGCGATGATTTCTCGGGAACAGCCGGCGGCGAAGGCCGGCGATTTGTATTTCTTTTTCAACGATTTCAAATCCATATCCTGGCAGCTTTTCGACGGACGAATCAACGCGGCGGCGCCAATCAGCCCAGTCAGTTCATCCACCGCATACAGCACTTTTTCCATCTCGTGTTCCGGCTTGATCTGCACCATCAGCCCATACCCGTGGCTGGCCGTGGCATGAATGATTGCCGGATCCATTCCTCTTTCCTGCATGATCTGCTGGGATTTGATACAATGCTCTTCAGGGAATTGCTCGAAATCCAGATCATGCAGCAAGCCGACGATTTTCCAGAATTCGGCGTCCTGCCCATAGCCCAGTTTGTTTGCGTACCACCCCATCACCCAGGCGACCGTTTTGGCATGCTGCAGATGAAACGGCTCTTTGTTGTATTCGCACAAGAATTCCCACGCTTGTTCATACGTCATCGTTTGGATCGTCCTTTCCATATCTGTTTATAGTTTGACTATAGCACACCCGAAAAAAAAGTCAAGGCGCCCCGCACCGATCCGGCGCGGCTGCATAGGATGAAGCAAATACATTTTTCGAGGTGGGTCCTATGAATACACAATATACGACGGACGCCTTTCCGGGAACCGATCTGAAAATCGGGTCCAGCGGCGAAGACGTACTGCGGATGCAGCGCGATTTGAATGCCATCGGCCGCCAGTACCCCTCTATTCCTCCACTGAAAGAGGACGGCTTTTTCGGTTCCCAGACCGAGCAGGCAGTTCGAGCGTTCCAACGGTTGTTTTCCCTGCGTGAAGACGGCATCATCGGGCCGGTGACCTGGAACAAAATCGTCTCGGTTGCGCAAAACCTTCCTGATTCTCCCGGCGAGACGGTCCCCTACCCCGGCAGCCCGCTGATTTTAGGGTCCAAAGGCCCAGCCGTACTGCACATACAGCAGCAGCTCAATCGAATCCGCCAGGTATATCCGTCCATTCCGGCACTGAAGGAAGACGGCATTTTTGGCAAGGATACCCAGCGCGCAGTGATGGAATTCCAGCGGCTGTTTTTGCTGCCCGCCCATGGCGCGGTAGAAGAAATCACCTGGAATGCCATCGAAAACGCAGCCAAAAACCTGCCCGAACAACCGTTGCTTCCCTGGGACGGAACCGTATTGTCCTACGGCTCGATGGGCGAGCGGGTCAGCGTTTTACAGCAGTACCTCAATGATGTAGGCGACGCTTACCCCTCCATCCCGTTGGTGGCGGTGAACGGGAAATTCGATGTGGAAACCCAAAACGCCGTGATGATGTTCCAACATCTGTTTGACCTGAAGGTAGACGGCATTGCAGGAGAAAAGACCTGGAACCGTCTTCTGCAGGTGAAAAATTATCTGATGCGCCAAGGATAGGCCATGTTCCGGCGAGAACCGGGAGAAGTTTGGCGCCGGCGCTTGTTTTTCCCCGGTTGACATGCTAGGATTGAAGAAAAGGAAAAGAGAGGGACCGGTGAAAGATGAGAAAAATACTGGTTGTGGTGGATATGCAAAACGATTTTGTAACCGGCGCACTGGGTACGCCCGAGGCCCAAGCCATGCTGCCCGCGCTGCTGGATTATGTAGAACATTTTCCCGGACAGATCGTTTTTACCCTGGACACCCATGGAGAAGATTACCTCAACAGCCGAGAAGGCCGACAGCTCCCGGTGGTCCATTGCGTCAAAGATACCGACGGCTGGAAACTGGTAGATCCGCTGCAGGCATTTGCCCAAGCCCACAGCTGCCAGATTTTTTGCAAAAAGACCTTTGGTAGCGCCGAGTTGGCGCAATGGCTGCAAACGGAACACGAAACCGATCCCATCGGCGAAATCCTATTAGCCGGCGTGTGTACGGATATCTGCGTGATTTCCAACGCCATGACCATACGCTCTTTTTTGCCGGAGGTCCCTATCGGGATTGTCGCCAATTGCTGTGCCGGAGTTACTCCGCAGCGGCACCAAACGGCGCTGGACGCTATGGAAAGCTGCCAGATGCAAATCCTCTCCTCAAACGACAGCGGCGCATCTTTGTAAAGAAATGGTTTTGCGCGGTTTTTTCCAAAAGGAAAAGGCCGCGCTCTTTTTTGCATGATTTTCTTTCGAAAAGGAAACACTAAATCTAAAGTTCAACTGGGGAAAATCTTTTTCCTCGTTTTTACCGATCTATGGTTGACAAGGCGGTCAGGAAAGCATATGATAGAGAAGGAATAAAAGAACCCGGTAGGTAAGGCTACCACAGGGATACGGATTGCTGCCGCGAAATAGTGGAGACACTATGAGAAGGTCAACAGGCTATGTCGAAACCAAGGCATCGCTTAATGTAATTTCATTGCCCTGCGAAGCTGAAGCTCGAACGGTGGCTGGATGGCAGCCTGTATGGGACAGGCCGCAGAAATTTCACCGCGGGAGCAAATGCTTCGGCGGTTTTTTGTTCCGTTTTCTGCCCAGCTGGCTAACGCCCTGGCGGATTCAATCTCAAAATCAAGCGAGGTGACACAGCATGGATACAGGAAGTTCCGGCGGCGCACCGGCCGGCGCAATAAGTTGGTTTTTTACGGGAAAGTCCCGCTGTTTCCTGCTGGGGTTCCCCTTCGAACCATAACTTTTCCCGGCCTGCTGTCCCACTTCCTACCTAACAGACAAACTCATTAGGAGGAATGAACATGACAGAAAAAGCATTGGCCCTTTTGAAAGAAAAAAAATACCTGCAGTTAAAACAAATGCTGAAAGAAGAGAACCCCGTCGACATTGCAGGTATTTTAGAGGAGATGCCTGCGGAGATGCTGCTGCTGGTGTACCGGCTGCTCCCCAAAGAGCTGGCGGCAGAAGTGTTCGCGGAAATGGACAACGACCAGCAGGAAATCCTCATCCAGGCATTCAGTGATCAAGAGCTTCAGGACGTGCTGGACGAACTGTATTTGGACGATACGGTGGACATCATTGAAGAAATGCCCGCCAACGTGGTCAAGCGCATCCTGCGCCAGACAAAACCGGAAGTCCGCAAAAAGATCAATGAGATTCTGCATTATCCGGAAGACGGCGCCGGCAGTATCATGACCATCGAGTATGTGGACCTGAAAAAAAACATGACGGTGGACGAGGCCTTTTCCCGCATCCGGGCCACCGGGGTAGACAAGGAAACCATCTATACCTGCTATGTGACCAACGCAGACCGGAAACTGGAAGGATTGGTCACCGTCCGTGAATTGCTGCTATCCCCCAAATCGGCAATCATCGGCGATATTATGGAAACCCATGTGATTGCAGCCTCCACCTTGGACGACAAGGAGCAGGTGGCAAACCAGCTGAAAAAATACGATTTTCTGGCTCTGCCGGTAGTGGATCAGGAAAACCGCCTGGTGGGGATCGTGACCTTTGACGACGCAATGGACGTCCTGCAGGATGAAAGCACAGAAGATATCGAGATGATGGCCGCCATCACCCCCACAGGAAAACCATATCTGAAGACCAGCACGCTGGACATCTGGAAAAAACGGGTTCCGTGGCTATTGCTGCTGATGGTGTCCGCAACCTTTACCGGGAAAATCATCCAGGTGTACGAAGACGCGCTGGCCGCGCAGGTGGTTCTTACCGCCTTTATCCCCATGCTGATGGATACCGGGGGAAATGCCGGCAGCCAGTCCTCTGTTACGGTAATCCGTGGACTGTCTTTGGGCGAAATTCGTATGACGGATATTTTTAAAATCATCTGGAAAGAGACCCGGGTCGCCTTGCTGTGTGGATTGACCCTGGCCATTGCCAATTTCGCTAAGATGATGCTTTTGGACCGGATCAGCTTTTCGGTTTCGCTGGTGGTCGGCCTGACCTTGGTAGTCACTGTTGCTATCGCCAAAATCACTGGCGGTACCCTTCCCATTCTGGCAAAGCGGGTCGGCGTGGACCCGGCGGTGATGGCCAGCCCGTTTATTACAACGGTGGTGGATGCGCTTTCTTTGATCGTCTATTTTCAAATCGCTTCCGCCTTGCTCCCTTTGTCTTAAACACCAACGTCTATCTGTGGCAAAAAAACTGCCTTGCATTCTGCAAGGCAGTTTTTTTAGATTTCTTCCCGCTTCATATGGAAAAACAAGCGCAGAATCGGCGACAAAATCTTAGGACATTTTACCACAACAACCTTCATAAGTACCGCCCTTTCAAATGTGGATTTGCTTTATTATATACAATCGTTCCCCACTTGGTGAACGTCCCGTCACCGGCGCCGGTCTTTGGAGACCACGATCACCAAAATCCCCTCTTGCACCGTGACGCGGGCAGATTCCGCCAAAATCTCGTTGCTCAAACCCAAAGGGAACCAGTTGGTCAGCCTCGCCTGCTGCAGCGGGTATTTGACCCCTTCCAAACTCACGCCGTCACACACTTCCGTATAGGAAAAAACCGAAAGATAATACCCGTTGATCCTGGGCAGCACCACCGTATCGTTTTGCAGCATGGTGATCATATTGTCTCGGTCCGCTATCAGAACAAATGCGCCATGGGCCAACCCGTAAGCGATGGTCTGCAAATTGGCCAGCGTATGGTCAAAGCGGCCGCCGGTCGCCCCCAGCAGGACAAAATCCCGGTACCCCCGCGCCAGCCCTTCCTTCACCGCCAGCATCATATCCGAATCATCTTTTTCCGGCCGGCAGGTCAACGCCGGGATCCCCTGCGGAAACCCTTCCGAATAAGAATCCTGGTCCCCGATCAGCAAATCCGGCCGAATCCCCGCCTGCCTGGCATGGGAAAACCCTCCGTCGGCACAGATGATAAAATCCTGCTCGCGCCAGGAAAAATCCTGCAAAAACTTCTGATCCAGCTCTCCGGCGCCGATCACCACGCAACGTCCCATCGGTTTTCCCTCCTCACTGTCTGGCTTCCCATTCTTTGATCTGCTTGGCCTCTTCATACAACCTGCAATAGCTCTCATGGCGGGAGGCGGAAATCTCCCCCTTCGCCACCGCTTCCAAAACCGCGCACCCCTTCTCCTTGGTGTGGGAACAGCCGGTAAAGCGGCATTGATCCAAATAAGGGTCAAATTCCCGGAAGCAATATTGCAGTTGGTCTTTCAAGATCGTTTCATACCGCTCCAAATCCATGGAAGAAAATCCGGGGGTATCGGCGATATAGCCGCCGCCTTCCACCGGGTACAGCTGGACGTGGCGCGTGGTATGGCGCCCTCTCCCCAGCTTGCGGCTGGTCTGCGCCGTGGACAGATCGAGGCGTTGGTCGATCCGGTTGAGCAGGCTGGATTTGCCCACGCCGGAATTGCCGCAAAACGCGCTGATTTTCCCCTGCATCGCCTGTTGCAGCGGTTTTAAATCACTATCCTGCTCCCAGCCGGTGCAGAATACCTGGAATCCTGCCTTTCGATAAAGCCCTGCCAACGTTTCCCAGTCCCCCAAATCCGTTTTGGTAATCACCAGCACAGGTTCGATCTTTTTATACTCGGCAATTGCGATCAGTTGATCCAATACCAACAGGTTGGGTTTGGGGTCTAAGATGGAAATCACCAAAAACAGCTGATCCAAATTGGCCAGCGGCGGACGGGTCAGGCTGTTTTTCCGCGCCAGAATCCGGGTGACATACCCTGTCTGGCTTCCGGTTTCTTCTATTTCCACCCAATCCCCCACCAAAGGAACCATGCCGTTTTTTCGGAACAACCCTCTGGCCCTGCATTCATACAGGATACCATCGGACCAAACGTAATAAAATCCACCGGTCGCCTTTAGAATTCTCCCCTGCAAAAAACTCCTCTCCTTCTGCCGAAAACTTCTGAAGTCAGCCAAAAGGCTTCCCATCCGGGAAGCCTTTTTCCTTATTCAAATTCCTGTGAATAATCGGCATCCACTTCGTGGACCCCTTCGTCAAAATCGACGATATATTCCATATACAGCTCATCATCAATATAAATCTTGACCCTTCCGATCCCTTCGCCGGAGAAGGAAGGCTTCCAGGTCGTGGTATTTTTCGGGTTGATGGTCTCTCGGCGCACCTCCATGTCGTCCAACGTAGCGGAAACCGTTACCTCCTGATCCATGGAAGACGGCATGGGAACGGAAATGGTCAAACGAGAAATGACCGTATCGCCCTGGCTGACCGTCAAGTTCACGAAAGAACCGGTGGCCACCATGTCGCCGTTGGCGGGATCCTGGTCAATGACCGTCCCATACGGCTCATCACTGGTTTCGTCCAGTTCCACCGTACCCACCTTCAGCCCATAGCTCTCCAAGACCCGTTTGGCGTCGTCCACATTGATCCCCGTCACATCCGGGACCTGTTTCATAATGGTTTGGGCGCCCAGGCTGACATAAACGGTTACCACCGTGCCTGCCTTCACTTCGCTGCCTTTGGTCGGATCGGTTTTGATCACGTATCCGCTGGCGATGGAGGGATGGTTGATCCTGGATTCGGTGTATTCCAGCCCCAGATTTTTCAGTTCTGCAAACACCTGAGTCGCTTCCTGGTTGGAAAAATCAGGGATTGTGATCTTTTGCGCGCCGCTGGAGACTTTGATCTTTACCTCCGACCCCTTTTTCACCGTCTTGGGATATTTGGGCTTTTGCTCGCAGATCACCCCTTTTTCATACTCGTCGCTGTAAACGGTTTCCTCCACAACGATCTTAAAATCCGAATATTTGCTGGAATTGAGCACACTTTCATACTGGATTCCAACAAAATTGGGCAGTTCCACCTCGTCTACCGCAACAAACGGATTGTTAAAATAAAACATCAGGAAAATGAACAGGCAGGTCACCAGCACAAAGGCAGCGGAAATCCCGCCCAACATGGCAAGATACGGCGTCTTCACGACGACCTCCACATCCTCCTCCTGGACTTCCGGCTGTTTTTTCTTTCTTGTATTTTTTTTGCCTTTCCCCAAAGAGGACCCTTTCTCTGCCTGCGCCTGTTTTTTCATCGCCAGCTGCGCTTCTTCTTCCTCAGCAGAAAGGTACTTATAGGCGAATGCCACCGATGGGTTGCGCTTGAACGCATCAATATCCCGCAGCATCTCCGCCGCCGACTGGTAGCGTTTGGCCGGATCCTTCTGCATCGCCTTGATGGTGATCTGCTCCAGCCCTTCGGGAATGGAGGGGTTGAGCTCCCGGGGACGCTTGGGCTTGGACTGGATCTGCTGGATTGCCACCGAAACCGCAGAATCCGCTGTAAACGGCAGCTGCCCTGTGAGCATTTCGAACAGCATGACGCCTACCGAATACAAATCTGTCTTTTCGTCCGTCTGTTCGCCCCGGGCCTGTTCTGGGCTGATATAATGCACCGAGCCAATGGCTTTGTCCGTAATGGTGGCCATTTGGCTGCGGGCAAAGCGGGCGATGCCAAAATCCATCACTTTGATGGTACCGTCCTGGAGCAGCATGATATTCTGCGGCTTAATATCCCGGTGTACGATCCCTTTGTCATGAGCATGCTGCAGCGCCCGCAGGATCTGGACAGTGAAATGGACCGCTTCTTTCCAGCGGATGATCTTCTGCTGGTCGATATAATCTTTGAGGGTGATCCCGTCGATATATTCCATGACGATTGACTGCATTTTCTCCGAAAAGCTGACGTCGTAAACCTTGACAATATTCGGATGATTCAACGCCGCAATGGCCTTGGATTCATTTTTGAACCGGCGGACAAACTCTTCGTTGGAAGCGTATTCTTCCCGCAAAATCTTCACCGCGACCAGACGCCCGTCAATGACGTCGCGCGCTTTATAGACGTTCGCCATGCCGCCCACGCCGATGAGCTGCAAAATCTCATACCGGCCGTCCAGCTTCTTTCCTATCAAATTATCCATCGTCTGCCTCCTGGTCTTGCAATTCTGGGCAAGATCTATCTTGCAATCAGCACTGCTGTAATATTATCCGCGCCGCCCATGGCATTGGCCTGACGGATCAGCCCGTCCGCCGCCGCAACCGGATCCTTCCCCCAAATCGCCTGGAACAGGTCCTCCTGATCCAGGTAGTTGGAAAGCCCGTCAGAGCAAAGAAGGACCGTAGCCGATTCCGGCATTTCTTCCTCCAGATAATCCACATCCAGCTGCCCGCTGACGCCGAGCGCACGGGTAATATAATGCTTTTCCGGATGATATTGCGCTTCTTCCGCAGACAATTCGCCCCGGTCCACCATCAGCTGGACCATGCTGTGATCCCTGGTCAGCTGACGCGCTCCCTGTTGGTCAATCAAATACGCCCGGCTGTCTCCGGCATACGCAATATGTACCGTCGATTCCCGAACGACCGCAAGGACCACCGTGGTACCCATTCCCTTGAGCGAATCGTCCTTCTGCGCCATGGAAAACACCTGGGCGTTGGCGCCGGCAACCGCGGAAATCATCAAATGCTTTAAGGAATTCTCGCCAAACCCATCCCGGTACCCATCTTCCATGGTTTTCCGGATTTGTTCCACCGCATGGAAACTCGCAATATGGCCGCCGTTTTCTCCGCCCATTCCGTCGCAGACGACCGCATAAACCACATCAGGCGAAAGCTTTGCAACAAAAAAACTGTCCTCGTTGCCGTTGCGCTTTTTCCCGACGTCGCTTTTTCCTGCAATCCTCAGCATGCTCTTCCTCCTTTGTCATCCCTTCTCAGCTGTCCGCAAGCAGCGTTGATATCGCTGCCCAGCTCCCGGCGCACGGTGGCGTTCACGTGGTTTTGCTCCAGAATCTGCTGGAACCTCCTGACCCGGTCCCGGGAACTTCTGCGGTAATCCCGCTCTTTCACCGGGTTGACGGGAATCAGGTTCACGTGGGCGCCCATGCCCTTGAGTTTTTGGCAAAGCTGCTGCGCGCATGCAGGGGTATCGTTTACCCCTTCAATCAGCGCATATTCAAAAGAGATCCGCCGTCCAGTCTGCCGAAAATACTCCCGGCAGGCCTTCAGCAGTTCATCCATGGGATACTTCTGATTCACCGGCATCGTCTGCGACCGGATTTCATCGTTCGGCGCATGCAGTGAGATGGACAAGGTCAGCTGCAGCTTTTTTTCCATCAGCCGGTAGATGCCGTCCACCAGTCCGCAGGTGGAAAGGGAGACATGCCGCAAACTCAAATGCATTCCACCTTCTGCGGAAAGGATTTCCAAAAAATCCATGACATTCTCAAAATTGTCCAGCGGCTCTCCGATTCCCATCAAGACCACCGAAGAAATTTTTTGGCCGCTGTCCTTGCCGGCCCGGTACACCTCATCCAGCATTTCGGCAGGCGTCAGGCATCGCTCCAACCCCAGTAGGGTCGACGCGCAAAACCGGCATCCCATCCGGCAGCCCACCTGGGTGGAAATGCAAAGGCTGTACCCATGCTGGTACTGCATCAGCACGCTTTCCACCGTTTCGCCGTCTTCCAATTCGTACAGGTATTTGATGGTGCCGTCGATTTGCGAAACCAGCTTCCGCCGGACGGACACCCCGGGGATCCGGCAGGTTTCCGCCAGCGTCTTACGCATCTCTGCCGGCAGATTGGTCATCTGGTCAAAGGAATCCACCTGTTTTTGATGCAGCCATTGGAACAGCTGGCCAGCGCGAAAGGATTTCCATCCCTGCTGGGCGCAAAACGCCTCCAATTTTGGCAATGTCATCGATTTGATATCCACCTTTTCCATCGACCCTGCCCCCTTTTTGTCCCGTTACAATCAACCCTGCCGGGAAAATAATGCAAAGAAAAAACCGTCCGTCCCGTTCCGGTGCGGCATGAGCGTCGCCATCCCGCCTTCCTGGCCGCCCAAAAAACGGCGAACCTGCGCCGGGAATTGTCCCGGCACAAAATCTGGATGTTCTTTGAGAAAACGGCTGGCAAGATCCTCATTTTCACGCCGGTTCAGCGTACAGGTCGAATACAGCAAAAGGCCGCCCTTCTTCACATATTGTGCGGCAGTTTCCAAAATTTTATACTGGATTGGGGGCAGCTGCGCCAAAGCATCCAGCGGCTTATACCGGATTTCCGGCTTTCTGCGGATGATCCCCAACCCGGAACAGGGAACGTCGCACAGCACCCGGTCAAACTGGCCCAGTTCCGGCCGAAATACCGAGGCGTCCGCCGTCACCGCCCGGATACTGTGAAGCCTTAAGCGGGCCGCCCCTTGGCGGATCAGCGATACCTTCGATTCATGCAAATCCCCGCTCACGACTTCGCCCTGATCCGCCATCTGCTGCGCCAGGGTAAATGTCTTCCCCCCCGGCGCGGCACAGCAATCCAGCGCCCGCATGCCGGGCTCGGCGCCCAGCGCCGCCGCGCATACCTGGCTGGCTAGATCCTGAATATGAAACAGCCCCTGGGCAAAGGCCGGAATCTTCTCCAAATCGCCTGTTTGGGACAACACGATACAGTCTGCAAAATCCGGATGTTCTCGCGCTTCCACCCCTTCTTCTCCGAGCCGGCGGCACAAAGAGGCCGCGTCAGTCCGGCAGGAATTGACCCGCGCAAACAACGGCGCGCGTCCCGTCAGCCCCCGCAGCATCTCTTCCAGATTCTCGTCGGGATACTGGTTTTGCCACAGCTTCACCAAATCCCGCGGCACCGAATACGCCAACGACAGCCATCCCACAGGGTCTTTCTCCCGGTCCGGCAGGCGGATTTCTCCTTTGTCCCGCAAAAACGCACGCAACACGCCGTTGACAAACCCTGCAGCGGATTTTTTCCCCATCCGCTTGGCCAGTTCCACCGATTCATTGACAGCAGCAGACGCCGGCACGCTGTCCAAATAGACGATCTGGTAAATGCCTAGGCGCAAAAGCTGCCGGATCAGCGCATCCATCTTTCGCAAAGGCATGGACGCATAGCGGGAAATGGCAGAATCCAGCGTGAGTTTTTTCTCCAACACGCCGTAAAACAGCACGCTGGCAAAAGCCCGGTCCCGATCCGTCAAAGACCGCTCGGACTGGAGCAAATGATCCAGGATAATATGAGAATACCCGTCGGCAGTTTCCATCCGCAACAAGGCTTCCGCCACAATTTGTCTGCTATTTTTCAATCCTGTCACCAATATCCTTCTACCCTAGTCGTCCCGACGCCTGCCGCCGAAAATCAAAATCAGCCGCAGCAACTGCGCCAATGCCGTCAGCAATGCCGCCACATAGGTCATGGCCGCCGCCCGCAGCACCTTCCGCGCGCCGGTCAGTTCTTCTCCCGCCAGCATCTCCGACTGTTCCAGCACCTTCATCGCCCGGGAGCTTGCGTTGAATTCTACCGGCAGCGTCACCAGCTGGAACAGCGCCGCCGTGGCATAAAATAGAATCCCTGCGAAAACAAGCGGCTGGAACTGGAAAACGAATCCCAGCAAAATCAGCGGGATCGCCAGTTGGGACCCGATCTGCGTCACCGGGATGATAGCGGTCCGGATTTTGATGGGCACATAGCCCGTCGCATGCTGCACCGCATGTCCCGCTTCGTGGGCCGCAACCCCTACCGCCGCCACCGAGGCGGAACCATATACCGAATCCGAAAGCCGGATGACTTCGTCTTTCGGATCGTAATGATCGGTCAAATTGCCGGCAATGCGCTCAATCCGCACATGGTACAACCCGTTGCTGTCTAAAATCATCCGGGCCGCATCCGCGCCGGTATATCCGCGCTGATTATAAACGGCAGAATACCGCTTGAAGTTGGTCGATACCATCATCTGCGCCCACAAGGCCAGTAAAATAGCCGGGACGACTAAAATCCAGTAATAAGGATCAAACAGATTCCAGAACATAGGCACGCTTCCTTTTTCCAAATTTCCTCATCGGATCGCTTCTTTTCCTAATGGGAAGTCGGCAAACCTAGTGATATTGTACCCGGAAATTGTGTCATTCCGATGGGCAGGATGTAAATTTTTTCCCAGGCCCGTCTTTTCTGCCCCGGAGAAAGTCTTCCCCCCGCATCCGTTTGCCGCCTTCCGGCTGCACTTCCAGCAGTTCCAAAGATCCTGCCGCGCAGCCGACAATCAAGCGTTTTCCAGCCTGGATCACCCCCGGCTCTCCAGCCTGATCCGGCAGCAAAACCGCTTTGTGGATTTTCACCATCTTCCCATCCAAATAGGCATAGGCGCTCGGCCAGGGAGACACGCCGCGGATCTGATCCATCAATTCTTTGGCCGGACGGGAAAAATCCAGCGCCCCGTCCGATTTTTTTAACATCGGCGCATAACTTGCCAACCGTTCGTCCTGCACGGTGCGGACGGCTTTGCCCTCTTCCAACAGGGTCAGCGTATGCAGCAACAACTCGGCGCCCAACTGGGCCAGCCGATCCATCAGTTCTCCCGCTGTCTCCTCCGGGCCGATGGCGGTCTGCGCCTGTTCCAAAATATCTCCGGTGTCCAGCCCTTCTCCCATCAGCATCGTGGTCACGCCAGTGACCGTTTCCCCGCGGATTATGCTCCACTGCACCGGCCCCGCGCCCCGATACCGGGGCAGCAAAGAGGCGTGGACATTGACGCAACCCAGCTTTGGCAGCTCCAGGATTTCTTTGGGCAGGATCCTGCCATACGCCGCGACGACAATCACGTCCGGCTGCAGCTGCCGCAAAATTTCCAGCGCCGTGCCGTCCCGCATTTTCACCGGCTGGTACACAGGTACCCCGCGGGACTCTGCCAGTTCCTTCACCGGCGGCGGAACCAATTTGTAACCGCGCCCTTTGGGCCGGTCTGGCTGGGAAAAGACCCCCACCACCTGATGGGCGCTGTCCAACAACGCCTGCAACGTGGGCACAGCAAAATCCGGCGTTCCCATATAAACAATACGCAATGTTCTTCACCAACTTATAACGATTATTTCCAATTCCCATCTTCATCCTGATGCAGCATCCGGATGGCGATATCTTTGAACAAACGGCCGTCTAAATGGTCGCACTCATGGCAAATTGCCCGGGCCAGCAGGTGATCCCCCTCCAGCACGAACTCTTTGCCGTGACGGTCCAGCGCTTTTACCGCGACCTTTTCCGGCCGCCGCACCAGCGCATATTCGCCTGGGCTGGACAAGCATCCTTCCGCCTCTTCCAGAGCGCCGGCCTGCGCAATGATTTCCGGGTTAATCAGCTCATACAGCTGGTCGCCGCAGTCAATCACCACAACCCGGCGCAGTACCCCCACCTGAGGCGCCGCCAGGCCAACGCCGTTGCCTTCATACATCGTCTGGGCCATGTCATCCAACAAGACCGCCAGCCGTTCGTCAAACTTTTCCACCGGCCGGCATACCTTGCGCAGGCATTCGTCCCCTTCTTTTACGATTTCCCGAATTGCCATTGTCCATTCCTCCTTACATCGATCCGTCGTAATACAGATCTCCAAACACAAAGACCTGCTTGTTTTGCGGATCCTTGCCGGACTGGACCAGCAATTCTGCGATCATCCGGCGAAAATCCGCGGTATTTTTGCATTTGATCAGTATTTTATAGCGGTATTTCCCGCTGACTTTTACTACCATGCTGGCGGTGGGGCCCAATACCCGCAGCGGCAGTGCCGGATACTTTTTCTTGGCCGTCTGCTTCAGTTGCTGCAAAAACCGCCGCGCCGCGCCAATCACCTGGGACTCTACCGGACCGGAAAAACCGATGGCGCAGATACTGCAAAAAGGTGGATAAAGCATCACCTTGCGCCCTAAAATCTCTTCCCGGAAAAAAGCCTCGTAATCCTGGCAGGCCGCCTGCCAAATGACTTTATTGTCCGGGACAAAGGTCTGGATCATGGCGCGTCCATGTTTTTCTCCCCGCCCGCTGCGGCCGATCACCTGGGTAATCAGGCTAAAGGTCCGCTCCTGGCATTTGAAATCATCGCCGAACAGCGATGCATCAGCCGATACGACGCCTACCAGGGTCACCTGCGGGAAATTGAGTCCCTTGGCCACCATCTGCGTCCCCACCATGATATCGTATTCCCCATTGGCAAATGCTTGGAACTTTTCGCTGTGGGCGTTTTTGCTCATGGTCGTGTCCGCATCCATCCGCAATACCCGTGCTTCGGGAAGCAGGGTATGGAGTTCCTCTTCCAATTTTTGGGTACCTACCCCCTGGTAGTGCAAATAGGTCCCGCCGCAGACCGGGCACCGCTCTTCAATCGGCCTGGAATATCCGCAATAATGGCACATCAGCCGGCCGTTGGCCGCATGGTAGGTCATGGCAATGCTGCAATTGGGACAGGACGCCGCCGTATTGCAGCCGGTGCAAATGGCTTTGGTATGGTATCCCCGCCGGTTTAACAGCAGGATAGTCTGCTCCCGGCGGCGCAAATTTTCCTTCATTTCTTCCAGCAGCGGGCGGCTGATCTGGGAATCATTCCCATCCCACAGTTCCTGCCCCATGTCCACCACTTCCACATTGGGCAGCAAGGCGCCGCCGTAGCGCTTTTCCAGCCGGACCAGGCGGTAAATCCCTTTTTTGGCGTAATAATAGCTCTCCACCGAAGGGGTCGCCGACGCCAGCACCAGCAGGCAATGGTTTTGCGCGCTGCGGAACCGGGCGACGTCGCGGGCGTGGAACCGTGGGCTCCCTTCTGATTTATAGGTATGCTCTTGTTCTTCATCTATGACGATCAGCCCCAAATGGGAAAACGGGGCAAAAATCGCCGACCGGGTCCCAACGGCAATGGATACCTGCCCGGACCGGATTTTTTTCCACTGGTCCATCCGCTCCCCCAGCGAAAGGCCGCTGTGCTGAATGGCCACCTGGTCGCCAAAATAGGCGGTAAAGGCGGCGATTGCCTGCGGAGTCAGGGAAATTTCCGGCACCAGGACAATCGCCTGTTTCCCCTGTTCGATTGCCCGGGAAATCAATTGCAAATAGACCTGGGTCTTTCCGCTGCCCGTCACGCCGTATAACAGCGCGGTAGTCGCCTGTCCTGTTTCATACTCTTCCAGCAGCATGTCATACGCTTTTTGCTGCTCCGGGGTCAGCGCCGGGGGCGCTTTCTTTTCCTGGCCGGACGGCGGAGCCTGAGGCAAAACTTCCGCGTCGTAATAATAAAGCAGCTGTTTTTGCTGCAACGCGCGGAACACCGCTTCGGTAACCCCGGTAAAATAAATCGTCTCCTTGACCGACGCTGTTTCCACCGTCTGCAAAAAGGAAATGACTTCTTTTTGCTTGGGCGTCAGCCGAATTCCTTCCATGCCCTCTTCCGGCAAGGATAGCGCCAGCATTCGCACCGTTTCGTCCTTGATCCGGCGCTTGGCCAATTCCTCCCGGACCAGGATCCCCTTCAGGGCCATTTTCGTCAATATCGGGTTTTGCGCCGACAATCCCAAAACACCCAGCAGCTTTTCTTCCCGCACCATTCCTTTGCGCTGTTCCAAATAGGAAACCAGGATCCGCTCATCCGGCTCCAAGAATTCCGCCTGTCCATCCCACTGGGGCGACAGGCCATAAGCGTACTGCAGCCGGTATCCGATGCCGCCCGGCAAAATGGCCTTGACCGCGTCAAAATAAGAACAGAACGTCGTCTCCTTCAAAAAGGAAACCAGCCGGAGCATCTCCTCCGACAAGACCGGCTCCTGATCCAGCAAAGCGATCACCGGCTTGAGCTTTTCCAGGCTTTCCACCTGTTCTTTGCCCAGCACAATCCCCTGCCGCTTGCGATTGCCGCCGCCAAACGGCACCAGCACCCGCATCCCCGGCCGCAAAACGGCGGCAAATTCAACCGGGACCGCATAGCTATACAGTTTATCAAAATGATATGCCGCTTTGTCCACTGCTACGCGGGCTGCCTCATAGGGTAAAATAGGGATCCTCTCCTTTTATTTTTCCGGGACTTCCCCGATATTTTCCGGTTCCACAATCCGGTATTTCCCGGCGGCCAATTCGTTTACGGCAATCTTGACCGGCTTTTCCGTCAGCACAATGTGCTCGTCCTCTGCTTCCTGCGCGATCTGGCGCGCCCGTTTTGCCACGGCGATCACCAGGCTGTAATAGCTCTGGCCGTTTTTCAAGATTTCATTTACAGCAGGTCTTAGCATCCTTTTCCACCTCGTCAATAAATTCATTGAAATATGCTGCGGTGTGTTTGGCGGCCCCCACAATCTGTTCCAACTGGTCCACCGCCTGTTCCACCGTTTGGTTTACCACAATATAGTCGTACTGTTTTGCAGCCTCCATCTCCCTGGCGGCGTTGGACAGCCGGCAGCAGACCGTCGCCTCGTCCTCCGTACCCCGCCCGGATAACCGCCGGCGCAATTCCTCGAAAGACGGCGGCATGACAAAAACCAAAAGCGCTTCCGGGCATTGTTTCTTTACCTGCATGGCGCCCTGCACTTCGATTTCCAAAACCACGTCCACGCCTTCTTTTAAACGCTGTTCCACCGCATCCCGCGGCGTCCCGTAAAAGTTGCCGGCGAATTCTGCGTATTCCAGCAACCCGCCATTTGCCGCCATTGTTTCAAATTCTTCCCGGCTGAGGAAATAATAATGCTGGCCGTGGATTTCCCCTTCCCGCGGGCTCCTGGTCGTCGCCGAAACCGAAAACGCCGTGTTGGGGTGGCTTTGCAAATACTGCCGCAGCACCGTTCCCTTTCCCACGCCGGACGGGCCGGAAAATACAATCAGCAAGCCTTTTTCATTCATTGTCTTCCAGCTCCTCGTCTTCTTCATCGGACAACCGGTTCGCCACGGTCTCCGGCTGTACCGCCGAAAGAACGACATGGTCCGAATCGGTAATGATCACCGCCCGCGTCCTTCGTCCATAGGTCGCGTCGATCAGCGTACCCCGCTCCCGGGCGTCTTGGATGATCCGCTTGATCGGGGCGGATTCCGGGCTGACAATGGCCACCAGGCGGTTGGCGGACACCATGTTTCCAAACCCAATGTTAATCAGTTTCATCTTTGCCCATCCTTTTTGCTCTATTCGATATTTTGAATCTGCTCGCGGATTTTTTCGATTTCGCTTTTGATTTCCACCACCAGCCGCGCCACCGCCAGATCCTGCGCCTTAGAACCGATGGTATTGGCTTCGCGGTTAAACTCCTGGATCAAAAAGTCCAGCTTGCGGCCCACCGGCCCGCCCTGTTCCAGAATGGACCGGAATTGCCCCACATGACTGCGCAGACGAACCGTTTCCTCAGCCACGGCGATTTTTTCCGCATAGATCGCCGCTTCCGTCAAAATGCGCTGCTCGTCGATCTGGGTATTGCCCAGCACCTCGCTGATTTTATGGTACAGCTTGGCGCGGTATTCCTCCACCGTTTTCGGCGACTGCTCTTCAATCTGCCCCACTGCGTGCAGGATCACATCCAGGCGGCTTTCCACATCCTGCCGCATGGATTCCCCTTCTGCCTCTCGCATCTGCACAAAACGGGCCGCCGCCTCGTCCGCCACCTGCTGGACCTGCGCCCAAACGGCGTCTTCATCCTCCGGCTGCTTGCTCACCGTAAACAAATCCGAAAAACGGGCAATGACGCTCAGCGACAGATCATCCTCCAAGCTGAGGGGCTCTTTGAGCTGGCGCAGCGCCTGTACATACGACTGGGCCAGTTCCTGGTTGACCAGCACGTTGGCGTCCTTTCCCTGCACCGTCTGGATGTTCACATTGACATCTACCTTGCCCCGGGACAATTTCCCCTGCAGATAAGTTTTCAGGCGGCTTTCCAAAAATCCATACGCGCGCGGGACCCGACAGGAAAACTCAAAATACCGGTGGTTCACCGAACGGATTTCCACCAAAATATTCCGCCCGTCCACCAACGCTTCTGCCCGGCCGTATCCGGTCATACTTCTAATCATGTCATAAAACCTCGGTTTTGAAAATTCTACCGGTTTGCCTCTTCCGAAAAAAGGACCTACAAACCCAGTATTTTATTATTCTACTATTTTTTCTGCTGTTTTGCAACGATTCCGGGAAAGAAAAAAGGGAAGCGGCAAGGCTTCCCTTTGTTTTTTTAAAACTGGCTATGGCTTTCCAGCAGACGGTGCTTGATTTCCCAAAGTTTCGGGGAAAGGTCCACATAATACCGGTGTGGATTCTCAAACCGCTTCACCTCTTCCCACAGATGGTCGATCTGCTCCTTGCAGTAGGCACGGATCTGCGGCAGGGTGGGCCGGTCGTAAATGCACTTGCCCTTTTCAAAAACCTGGACCAGGATTTTTTTGGCGGTGACATTGGTCAGCGTCTTCTTTTTCCAGGTGGCGTTCGGATCGAAAATCGTCACCGGGCCGCTGGTGTCCACGGTTTCATCAAATAGCGTCACATAATCCGCCACGGCCTCGCCGTCACTCTGGTTGTAAAACCGGTATACGGTTTTAAAATCCGGATTGGTGATCTTTTCCACCGTCTCGCTGATCTTGATTTTCGGGATCATGCGGCCGTTTTCTTCCATGGCCGCCAGTTTGTACACCCCGCCGAACACCGGGTCCGACTTGGAGGTAATCAGGTTTTCGCCCACGCCGAAGGAATCAATCTTAGCCCCCTGCAGCAGCAAATCGCGGATCAGGTATTCATCCAGCGAGTTAGACGCCACAATCGGGCAATCCGCATATCCGGCCTCATCCAGCATTTTACGGGCCTTCTTGGAAAGATATGCAATGTCCCCGCTGTCGATCCGCACCCCCTTCGGCCGCTGGCCCATAGGCGCCAAAACCTCGTCAAACACGCGGATGGCGTTGGGAATCCCTGATTTGATCACATTATAGGTATCCACCAGCAATACGCAGTTTTCCGGATACAGCTTGGCATACTGCCGGAACGACTCATACTCATCGTCGAACATCTGCACCCAGCTGTGGGCCATCGTCCCCACTGCTGGGATGTGGTAATCCCGGTCGGCAATGACGCAGGCCGTTGCGTCGCAGCCCGCGATATAAGCAGCCCGCGCTCCCAAAATCGCAGCGTCATAGCTCTGCGCCCGCCGGGACCCGAATTCCATAATCGACCGGCCCTGGGCCGCCCGCGCAATCCGGTTGGATTTTGTGGCGATCAAGGACTGATGGTTGATGGTCAAAAGCACCATGGTCTCCACCAGCTGCGCTTGGATAATCGGCCCTTTGATGATCAGCACCGGCTCGTTGGGGAAAATCGGCGTCCCCTCCGGCACTGCCCAGACGTCGCATGCAAACTGGAAGTTGGATAAATACTCCAAAAACGCCTCGTCGAAAATCCCGCGCCCCCGCAAGTACTCGATGTCCTCCGGCGTAAAATGCAGATTCTCAAAATAATCAATCAGCTGCTCCAGCCCGGCGCAGATCGCAAACCCAGCGTCGTCCGGGATTTTCCGGAAAAACATATCGAATACCGCCGTCTGATCTCCTTTTCCCAGCTTAAAATATCCGTTGGCCATGGTCAACTCATAAAAATCCATCAGCATGGTCAGATTCTTGTCTGCCCGACCGTTGTGTTCCATTTTTCTTCCCCCATTCCATCTCATTGCACTCACAATACAAACTGTCTGTCTGTATTATATTCCCATGACGAAAAAAAGCAAGAAAAAAGCGGGATTTCCCCCAAAGGATCCCGCGTCTCCTTGCTTATTGCACCTGTTGGCGGCCGTCTTCCGGCGGGACTTTGCACCGGCTGCAAATCCCGGAAAAGAGCACCGCATGCCCTTCCACCTGAAATCCCGTCATTCGTTCGACCATCTGATCCACCTGCCCGTCATAAGGCAAAAAAACATCCTCCAGCCGCCCGCATTGCCTGCACTGGATATGAGAGTGCGGCTGCATGTTCCCGTCAAACCGGTCGGCCGCATCATAGGTGTCGATTCTCCGAATCAGCCCCTGCTCGGCCAAAATCCCTAAATTTCGATACACCGTCCCCAAACTCAGCGAGGGGTAGGTCGCCTTGAGCTGTTCATAAATGGATTCCGCCGTCGGGTGGACCGGATGCTGCACAATGGCATTGTAGATTTCTTCCCGCAGTTTGGATTGCCTGCGCTCTTTCATCCTGTTTTCCATCCCTTCTCTATATTTTTTATATTATACCATATAAGTATATTTTTTGCAAGTACTCAATGCGCAATCGTAATCTGAATGGGTTCTTCCAGTTCCCCCAGCAGCTGCAAAGAGTCCGGGTCGAACAATGCAATCCGGCAGACGCCGGTATATTCCCCCTGTGCCAGCCGCACGGAAAGTTGGGCTGTTTGGATATGGCTGCCCGGCAAAACCCATCCTGACCGGTACACCTCTTCCCCATTCTCCAGCACATAGGAAATCTGAACCGGGTGACAGTTGCTCTGGTTGTTCTGAAAACATACTGTCCCTTCGGCGTCGCAGTCAGAAAACCAAGGCGCGGTATTGAGCTGATAGCGCAGCGTACCATAAGGCGTTGGATCCTCGTCCGGCCAATCCCCTTCCAGCGGGCCCGGCTTACAGTCGGCGTCGATTCCGTCCAAAACCGCCGATTCCCATTGCGAAGGGCTTTCCGCGCCGTTCCCCGCCAAGAAAACCAGCAAAAAACCCGCCAGGCCGAACAAAACCATTGCGCCGGCGCTGACCCAAAAAGTAACCCAGTTGTTTTGTTTGCTTGTCTTTTTCATCCGTTCCACCCGCCCGATGCGTTGCCGCAGCCAAATCAATCCTGATTATACCGATTTTCTTTCCGGAACGCAAGGATAGGCGAATGCTTTTTTCTGTGTTACAATAAGGAAAAGGATGAAAGGGGGCGGTCGCCATCAAAGCGTTGTTCGTGGCGATCAATGCAAAGTATATTCATTCCAATCTTGCCGTGCGGTATTTGAAGCGGTATGCCGCTCCTGCGCTGGAGAATCCGCCGCAGGTGCTGGAATGCACCATCAACCACCGCGCTGACTGGATTTTGGAGGAAATCTTCCGCTGCGCGCCGGACGTGGTTTTGTTCTCCACCTACCTTTGGAATGTGACGCTGGTGTGCCAATTGGCAGCGGAATACCGCAAGCTGCATCCGGAAGCGGTCATTGGCGTTGGCGGTCCGCAGGTCAGCTATGAATCGGCGGCTTTTCTGGCCCAAAACCCCGCGCTGGACCTGGTCATCCGCGGCGAAGGGGAACAGGCCGTCCGCCAATTGCTGGAGGCCATCCAGGCCCGGCAGGACTGGCGGTCCCTGTTGGGGCTAACCGTGCGGGACGGCTCGCAGATCCGGGAAAATCCGCCCCAGCCGCCCCTGGATCTTGCTTTGCTTCCTTTCCCGTACGAACCGGATTTTTCCGATGCGCCGGACCAGATCAAATACTATGAATCCTCCCGGGGCTGCCCATTTCAATGTCAGTACTGCCTTTCGTCGATTGAACGCGGGGTACGCAATGTCCCACTGGAGCGGGTTTTTGCGGATTTGACGCTTTTTTTAAATGCCAAAGTCCGGCAGGTCAAATTCGTAGACCGCACCTTTAACTGCGACATCCGCCGCGCCATTGCGATCTGGCGGTTCCTGCGGGATCATGACAATGGCGTGACCAATTTCCATTTTGAAATTACGGCGGAACTGCTCACCCGGGATGCGCTGGATTTTCTTGGCACCATCCGCCCGGAGCAGTTTCAGTTTGAAATCGGCGTCCAGTCCACCAATCCCCGCACGCTGCAGGCGGTCCGCCGGCAAAACGACTGGCCTGCGCTTTGCGCGATTGTCCGGGAAATCAAGTCCTTCCGAAACATTCACCAGCATCTGGATTTGATTGCCGGTCTGCCTTATGAAAATTACGACTCGTTCCACCGCTCTTTTAACGACGTGTACGCCTTGGAGCCGGAACAGCTCCAGCTGGGATTTTTGAAAATTCTAAAAGGATCCGGCCTGTGCCGCGACCAGGAAAAATACGGGCTGGTCTACCGGGACTATCCCCCATTTGAAATCCTATTCACCCCCGCCCTCCCCTTCCAGGATGCGCTGCGGCTGAAAGCGGTGGAGGAAATGGTAGAGCTTTATTACAACAGCGGTCGGTTCGTCCATGCGCTGCGATGGCTTTTTTCCATTCTGGACGACCCGTTCGCCTTCTATCAGGCGTTGGGAGAGCGCTATGTAGCGCAGCAGTATCCCGCCCGCGGGATGACACTGGATCAGCGGTACGCATTCTTTTACCAGTTCTGCGCGCAAATCCCCTCGGTGGACGCTGGGCAGCTGGCGGAATACCTCAAACTGGATTACTGCCTGCATCAGCGGCCAAAACGCCGGCAGGAATGGTTTGGGTCCGCCTGCGCGCCTGTTTCGCGCCAGCAATGCCTGGCGCTATTGGCCCAGCCGTCTTTCCGGGAGCGGTATTTGCCCGGCGACGAAACCGCCGATCCCAAACAGCTGTATAAACTGCTTGATTTTGAATCTTTCTGTCTGGATGTGCTCACAGGGGAAGCAAAGCCCGTTGTGCTGCTTTTAGACTACCGCCGGCGGGATCTTTTGGGAAACGCTCTGGCCCTGCCAGTTGTCCTGCCAGCTGATTCAGATTGACCGGCGGCGCTTTTGTGCTTGCCAAAACGGTACAAAGCCCTTGCATTTTACATGGATTTTACAGATAGACTCAGATACATTTTACCTTTTCGTTACATAATAAGCTTGTAAGTGTAAGAAAAAAGGAAAATTATCGGGAAAAGTGGGTGCAACATGGATATTTTCTCTGTCTTTCAATTGGCCGGCGGGCTCGCCCTATTTTTGTACGGGATGCACGTCATGGGCGATGGGTTGGAAAAACAGGCCGGCGGGAAATTAAAAACCATTCTGGAAAAATTGACCGCCAAGCCTCTCAAGGGATTTTTGCTCGGCGCGGCGGTGACTGCGGTAATCCAGTCTTCCTCCGCCACCACGGTCATGGTGGTGGGGTTTGTCAACGCCGGTATCATGAAGCTAAGCCAGGCAATCGGCATTATCATGGGCGCCAACGTGGGGACAACTATCACCTCCTGGATCCTCAGCCTTACCGGGCTGGAAGGCGACAGCCTTTGGATTCAACTGCTAAAGCCCACCACCTTCTCCCCTATCATTGCATTTGCAGGCATCCTTTTGATCATGTTCTGCAAAAAAGAGGGGAAAAAGGATTTGGGCTCGACCTTGATCGGGTTTTCCGTTTTGATGTTTGGCATGGAGCAGATGTCCGGCGCGGTGGAACCGTTGGCGGAAGTACCGGAATTTACCAATTTCCTTCTGCTGTTTTCCAACCCGCTGCTCGGCGTGCTCTGCGGCGCGGTGCTGACCGCCATTATTCAAAGCTCCTCGGCCTCCGTCGGGATCTTACAGGCGCTTTCCGCCACGGGCAGCGTCACCTTTTCTTCTGCCATTCCCATCATTCTGGGGCAGAATATCGGCACCTGCATCACCGCTCTGATCTCATCGGTGGGCGCCAATAAGAACGCCAAACGGGCGGCAATCGTCCATTTATATTTTAACCTGATCGGCACCGGGCTGTTTTTGACCATTTTCTACACCCTCAATGCGTTTGTCCATTTTTCGTTTTACAACCAGCCCATCGACCGCGTTGGGATCGCCATTGTGCATACCTGTTTTAACCTGCTGTCCACCATGGCGCTGCTGCCCTTTACCAAACTGCTGGAGCGGTTGGCATACCTGACCATTCGGGATACCGCCCGAGACGAAAATTTCCAGATTTTGGACGAGCGGTTCCTCGCCTCCCCTGCGGTAGCCATCCATCAATGCCAGAAGATGACCACCTCCATGGCGAAACTGGCGCAGCAATCCCTTTACCAGGCCATTGGACTGATCGGTGCGTACGATGAAAAAATTGCCCAGTCCATTGAAGAGGGCGAAGATCAGATCGATTTATACGAGGACAAGTTGGGGACCTACCTGGTTCGCCTGTCCAGCAAGAATCTGACAATGGAAGAAAGCCGGGAAATCTCCAAGCTGCTGCATGTGATCGGCGATTTTGAGCGCATCGGAGACCATGCGGTCAATATCCTCAAATCCGCCAAGGAAATGCAGGTCAAAAAATTTGCTTTCTCTGAACAGGCGCAAAAAGAAATCGACACCATCTCAAAAGCAGTGGAAGAAATTGTCGATCTCGCCACCACCTCTTTTATTGAAAACGACCTGTACCTTGCTTCTAAAGTCGAGCCGTTGGAGCAGGTGGTGGATTCTTTGAAAGACGAGCTGCGCAACCGGCATGTCAAACGGCTGCAAAACGGCGAATGCACCATCAACAATGGATTTATCTTCTCCGACCTGATCACCAATTACGAGCGAGTGGCCGACCACTGCTCCAACATCGGGGTCTGCATCCTCCGGATTGCCGAGGACAGCTTTGATACCCACGAATATCTCAACCACATCAAGGACGGACATGACGATACCTTTGAAAGCCGCTACAACCGGTACAAGGATAAATATTCGCTGGCTTAACCGCCGGCATGGACAAGGGAGAACACAAAATGATCTATATTGTAGAAGACGACCTGAATATCCGTCAGATGGAAAGCTACGCTTTGAAAAACAGCGGGTATATGACGGAAGAATTTGACGACGGCGCCTCATTTTTCGCCGCCTGTGAAAAACGGCTGCCTGATCTGGTGCTGCTAGACATCATGCTACCGGGAGACGATGGGTTATCAATTCTGCAAACGCTCAAATCCAATCACCGCACCCGGTTTATCCCCGTCATCTTGATTACCGCCAAAAGCACCGAGCTGGATAAGGTCAAAGGGTTAGACATGGGCGCAGACGATTACATCGCAAAGCCCTTTGGCATCATGGAATTCATCTCCCGGGTCAAGGCCGTGTTGCGGCGGACCAGCACAACCAGCGACGGCGTTCTCGCCTTCGGGCAAATCCAGATGGACGACCAAAAGCGGCAGGTGTGGTCCGAAAGTCGCCTGTGCGAATTGACCTACAAAGAATATGAGCTGCTGAAGTTCTTTTTGCAAAACCCTGGCATCGTTCTTTCCCGGGAAAAACTGATTAACCGGGTGTGGGGGATTGACTACGAGGGAGAAAGCCGCACGGTAGACATGCACATCAAGACCCTGCGCCAAAAGCTGGGCAGCCAGGGCGCTTTGATCAAGACGGTGCGGAATGTGGGGTACAAAATCGAAGTGTAGGGGGCTTGTTTATGGAAGAGAAAATTAATTTTCGATTTTTGTTTATCGGCCTTTTATCCATCCTGCTAACCGCTTGCTCTATCACCTTGGTTTTTTACAGTGCATTCCAGGACCAGACGAAGGAAGACCTGCAAAACAGCGCAAAGATCTTGGCTGAAAGTACCTCCTTACTATCGGAACCCAGCCAGCTGGCGCAGTATCAGGATGGCGCACTGCGCATCACATTGATTTCGCAGGACGGCCAGGTTCTGTACGAAAGCGACGCCGACCAATCGACCATGGAAAATCATCTGTCTCGGCCGGAGATCCAGGCGGCACTGACCGACGGCGCGGGAGAAGACATCCGTCAATCCAGCACCCTGGGGTACGATACGTACTACTATGCGCTGCGCCTGCCCGGCGGGGATGTGCTGCGCGTCTCCATGGAAATCCGCAACATGTATTCGATTTTCGAAAAGGCGCTGCCCTGGGTCATCCTGATCGGGTTTTTGATCCTGCTGGTGTCGGTGGTGCTGTCTTCGCTGCTGACCAAGCGGCTGATCCGCCCCATCGAGGTGATGGCGCTGCATCTGGACAATATGGAGGAAAATACGCCGTATAAAGAATTGATCCCCTTTGTCCAAACCATTCAGGAACAGCAGAAAAAGAAAATGGAGACCGCCCAAATGCGGCAGGAGTTTACGGCCAACGTGTCCCACGAGCTAAAAACCCCCTTGACCTCCATTTCGGGCTATGCAGAAATGATCGAAACCGGTCTGGCCAAACCGGAGGATGTGCCGGTATTTGCCCAAAAGATCTATTCCGAATCCCAGCGCTTGTTGGAGCTAATCGGCGATATTATGAAGTTGTCGGAGCTGGACGAAGGGAAAAAGGAGCTGTTTTTGGAGCGGATCGACCTTGGTCAAGTTGCCCAGGAGACCAGAAATCGGCTGCAGCTGCAGGCGGAAAAGGCGTCTGTCTCCGTCACGGTGGAAGGACAGCCTGCTTGGATCTGGGGCAATCGAAAGCTGCTGGATGAACTGGCGTTTAACCTTTGCGACAACGCCATCCGCTACAACCGCCCCGGCGGAAGCGTTACGTTGCGCACCTATCCGGACGGGGACCGCTGCTTGTTCGTGGTTTCCGATACCGGTATTGGCATTGCATCGGACCATCAAAACCGGGTGTTCGAACGGTTCTACCGCGTGGACAAAAGCCGCTCCAAAGAGACCGGCGGCACCGGGCTCGGCCTGGCGATTGTCAAACATATTGCAATCCAGCACCGCGCGGTCCTTTCGCTAAAAAGCAAGCCGGGCGAAGGGACTACGATTACCGTCGCCTTCCCCCTGCTCCAGCCGGGCCCAACAGACCAGACGCTCTGATGAAAAAGAAAAAAAGGGATCCCCCAGAGGGATCCCTTTTTTGGGAAAACGGAAATGCGATTAATAGTTTTTGGCCTGAATCTGGAAGAAGGCCTGCGGATGGGCGCAAACCGGGCAAACTTCCGGCGCTTTGTCCCCGACATGAATGTGGCCGCAGTTCCGGCAGATCCAGATGACCTGGCCCTCTTTGCAGAAGACTTTGTTCTCTTCCACGTTTTTCAGCAGTTCCAGATATCTTTCTTCATGTTCTTTTTCGATGGCGCCGACCATTTCAAACAGCTTCGCAATATGGTCAAAGCCTTCCTCTTTGGCTTCTTTGGCAAAGGTGGCATACATGTCGGTCCACTCATAATTTTCGCCGGCAGCTGCATCTTTCAGGTTTTCTGCCGTGGTGCCGATTCCGTCATGCAACAGCTTGAACCACATTTTCGCATGCTCTTTCTCATTGTCCGCCGTTTCCTGGAACAAAGCGGCGATTTGCTCATATCCTTCCTTTTTCGCTTTGGAAGCATAGTAGGTATATTTATTTCTCGCTTGGGACTCCCCTGCAAACGCGGTCTGCAGATTCGCTTCCGTCTTAGTACCTTTCAAATTCATGTGTTCTCATCCTTTCTTTTATTAAGAATAATTCTTATTTAAAGAATACCATATTTCTCCTGTTTTGTCAATCGGGAAAAAAGGTTTTCAAGATATGATAAATCCAGCAAAATTGCCTTTCGAATTGCTTTGGATTTGGCGCCAGATCCCCTTGTGATTTTTGGGATCTTATACTATACTAGAAACGGAGGAGGAATTTTGATGATTTTGACCGTTGACATTGGCAACTCGAATATTACCATCGGCGCATACCGGTCAGACGAGCTGTTGTTTTTGACCCGGATGGGCACCGACCGCTCGAAAATGTCGGATGAATACGCCATTGCAATTCATTCCCTGCTTCGCTTGTACGGATACCACGGAAGCGATCTGGAAGGCGCAATCATCTCTTCGGTGGTCCCGCCGCTTTCCCCCGCGCTCAAACAGGCGATCACCCGGATCAAACCGGTCCGGATTTTAACGGTAGGGCCTGGCATCAAAACCGGTCTGCACATCGCCATTGACAATCCGGCGCAGCTGGGTGCAGATTTGGCTTGCGTATCGGTGGCAGCGCTGGAAAAATACCCCCTCCCTTCGATTGTCATTGATATGGGCACCGCGACCACCATTTCCGCCATGGACCGGGAAGGTAAAATGTTGGGCGGCTCCATCCTGCCGGGCGTGCGGATTTCATTAGAGGCGCTCACCTCCCGCACCGCACAGCTGCCGCAGATCGACCTTTCCGCTCCGCCGCAAAGCGTGATCGGCGCCAACACAGTCGATTGCATGAAGTCCGGCATACTCTATGGCACGGCGAGCATGTTAGACGGCATGATCGACCGGTATCAGGAAAAGCTGGGGAAAGATTTGACTATCATCGCCACCGGCGGGCTGGCCAAATCCATCACGGCGCTGTGCCGTCACCCGATTATCCTTGACGAAAATTTAGTATTGGAAGGGCTTCGCATTTTATTCCAAAAAAATACGAAATAACGCCTGTTCTTTTTCCGTTGGGCCAACACGGCGCCCAGCGCCGTTGGTAAATAGAATGCGCTGTATCCTATGGAACAGCAGCAAGGAGGAGTTTTGAATGGAAAGAGCAACCGAGAAAACCCGTAGACTGGTACAAATGGCAATTTTAATCGCCATCATGCTGATCTTGGCGTTTACCCCGCTGGGATACTTAAAGGTGGGCGCGATTGAAATTACCTTTATGACGATCCCCGTCGTCGTGGGCGCAATCATTTTAGGGCCTGTTTCCGGCGCGATACTGGGCGGCGTCTTTGGCCTGACCAGCTTCATCCAGTGCTTTGGGCTGAGCGGATTTGGCGCAGCTTTGCTGAGCATCAATCCGGTGTTTACCTTTTTGGTATGCATGGCGCCGAGAATCCTGATGGGATATTTGGCCGGCGTGATTTTCAAGGCGCTGCACCGGAACGGAAAAACGAAATGGATGTCGTTTGCCGCCGCATCCCTGTCTGGGGCGGTGTTAAATACCATTTTCTTCGTGGGTCTGATGATGCTGCTGTTTGGCCGGAGCGATTATATTCTGTCTCTGCGTGGCGGGTTGGGGCTGTGGTCCTTCCTGGTAGGTTTTGTCGGGGTAAATGGCCTGGTAGAGGCAATTGTCGCTTTTGTGTTAGGCACAGCTATCAGCAAGGCGCTGATGCAATTTTCCTTGCGGCAATAATCAGACAGCAACTGCAAAAACGGCGTAGATCCCTCTGCGCCGTTTGTTTTTTGGGAGGACTTGTAGTATGGAAGTGATGTTTGAAAACCGGTATACCACCAATCCCAAAATGCTCCGCTCCTTTGCGCGGGGGGCGAGCTTTTCACAAAAATTCTTTTTCCGCTTTGCCATCGTAGGAATGGTGGTTTGCGCGCTGGCGCTGCTTTATTGCCTGGTCTTCCTCCCCGGAGATTGGGCCTCCATGGTTTCCCCCGCCGTTTCTTTTCTCTTGTGCCTGATGCTGTTTTTCTTTCCCAGCCTGACGGCCCGGATCCTTTACCGAAACACCAAGCGGCTGCACGGCGGAACCATTCCCGAAACCATCATCCGTTTTTCGGATGAAATCGCCATATCGGAAGGCACTTTATCCGTCCGGTTCGCATACCGCCAAATTACAAAGATCAAACAGACCAAATCCCTTTTGGTGCTGATGATTGGCAAAGAAAGCGGCATTGTCCTGGAAAAGAACAGCTTTACCGTAGGAGATCCCGCCTCCTTTTTGCCGTTTTTGCTGGAACGATGCCCTTCCCTACAAAAGAAATAACCGCATCTCAAAACGCCCCCTGCTGGCGGAAGCTGTTTTGTCTTCCTCCGACAGGGGGCGTTTTGCATAATCCGGCGCGCAGGGACGCCGCCGTCACTGGTCTTTGTCGATGGGTTTCCACCCTTCGCCGATGATCTCGCCTGCTTCCGTCACGACAATAAACGCATTTGGGTCATGGGCGTGTACCAACGATTTTAATTTGAAGAATTCCGTTTTGCGCACCACCACCATAATGACGTCCATTTCCGTCCCCGAATAGGCGCCGCGCCCTTTCAATACCGTCGCAGAGCGGTTGAGCTGCGCGATAATTTCTTTTTCGATTTCCCTGTTTTTCGCAGAAACAATATGTACGAGCTTGCCGTTTTCCAGCCCGTACAGAATACCGTCCATCACCTGCGCGCTGGCGAACATGGCGATCAGGCCGAACAGGCTAGCTTCGATGTTTTGATAGACAATTGCCGCCGCGGCCAGTACAAAGCAGTCCAAAATCAGCATCATCCTACCGATGGGGATATGGGGCGCTTTGCGCTGCAGCAGTTTCCCCAAAATATCGGTGCCGCCGGTGGTGGAACCGCGCATGAATACCACAGCCAGCCCCGCTCCCATGCAGACTCCGCCAAACAAGGACGCCAACAGCGCATTGCCGGTATAAACCGGGAAATAAATCACCACATAGTCCAACACCGCCGACATAATGACAACAGATTTCAACGTCTTTGCCGTAAAGACCTTTCCCAACACCAAAAAGCCGATGATCACCAAAGGCACATTGATGGCAAAGTTCATGGCGCCGATGGGTAAGCCCGTCACATAATTGATCAGGGTTGCAATACCGCTCACCCCGCCGGGCGCAACCTGGTTGGGCGCTGTAAAGCAAAGGATTCCCACCCCGTAAATCAGCGATCCTACCACATCATAAAGGCAATCCACGCAAAAACTTTTGATTTTTGCACGTTTCATCCGCTTCATTCGCCCTTTCCCCTTTCTTGGCAAATCTGCATAGCACGGTCAAACAGCGCATACATCCGATCCCAGTGTTCGGACAGATACAAAAACCCAAACAGCGCTTCCACTCCTGTGGCTTTCCGATATTCCAAAAGCTGCGCGTTTTTCGGGACGCTGCCGGAATGGGCGTTGCGCCCCCGGCGAAGCACCTCCAGCTCCTCCGCAGACAGGATGGGTTCCAGCCCATCGTACACTGCCGCCTGGGCGGCAGCGCGCACCAGCTCGACCTTTTTTCCATTCAGCTTTTTCACCGGCATGCTGCCTGCCGAAACGATTGTTTTGCGCACCAGCAGTTCATACACGCTATCGCCCACAAAGGCCAGGGTCAAAGGGCTGAGCTGCTTGGGGTTGTATCCTGTTGGCATCATGTTGGCCGCTCCCTTATTTCACATAATCGAACTCGAAATTCAGAATGCTGACGGTATCCCCTTCCTGGATCCCCATCCGCTCCAATTCCTCAATGATGCCGGTTTGGATCAGAACTCGCTGGAAATACCGCAGCGATTCATCGTCTTCCATGTCCACCATCCCAAACGCGGACATCAGCCAATCGGCTTCCACCACATAGACGCCGTCTTCCTTGCGCACGGTAAATTCCCGTTTGCCTTCCGGCAATTTGGGCTGCGGGATCGGGTCCGGCTCATATTGCCGGATCGGTGGCAACTGGTCCAGCATCGCGGCAATGGCGCCGATCAGCGCATCCACACCCTGCCGGGTCGCCGCACTGATGGGATAAAACGGGAGTCCTTTTCCCTGGATATACGCGCGGAAAGCATCCAGCTGCTGCGCCGAAGCCAAATCGCATTTGTTGGCCGCCACGATCTGGGGACGCGACGCCAATTCTTCGTTAAAATTGCGCAGTTCCCGGTTGATGGTCTCAAAATCTTCCACCGGATCCCGGCCTTCGCTTCCGGATACATCCACGACATGCACAATCAAGCGGCACCGCTCCACATGGCGCAAAAAAGCGTGCCCCAGGCCGACGCCCTCGCTCGCGCCTTCAATCAGGCCGGGGATATCCGCCATGACAAAGGATTTTCCTTCCGCGATTTTGACCATCCCTAGCACTGGAGTCAAGGTTGTAAAATGATAGTTGGCGATTTTCGGCTTGGCTTGGCTCACCACCGAAATCAAGGTGGACTTCCCTACATTGGGAAATCCTGCCAGTCCCACATCCGCCAGCAGCTTCAATTCCAGGGTGATTTCAAACGCTTCCCCTTCCATACCCGCTTTTGCAAACCGCGGGATCTGGCGGGTGGCCGTGGCGAAATGGCAGTTTCCCCAGCCGCCTTTTCCCCCTCTTGCCACAACCACCGGCTCCGGAGAGGAGATATCCGCCAGGATGCGGCCGCTGTTCGCTTCTTTGATCAATGTCCCCATCGGGACCCGGATCACCAAATCCGGCGCGCTTTTTCCGGTGCAGCGCCCAGATTTTCCATTTTCTCCATTCTGGGCAATAAAACGGCGCTTATAGCGAAAGTCCAGCAGGGTTGACAGGTGCGGATCCGCCTGAAAGACGATATTGCCGCCGCGTCCGCCGTCGCCGCCGTCCGGGCCGCCTGCCGCCACATATTTTTCCCGATGGAAGGAAACCGCTCCATTGCCGCCGTTTCCCGCCTGAATCCGGATGGTCGCAAGATCTACAAACATGGGAACCCTCCTTGCCCGTTTTTGCTAGCATGTGCAAATACATAATAAAAAATCCCGAGGAACCCTCGGGATTTTCGTTTGATTACTGAACAGGATAAATGCTTACTTTCTTGCGGTCCCGGCCTACCCGTTCAAACCGAACCTGCCCGTCGATCAAAGCAAACAAGGTATCGTCAGAACCACGGCCCACATTCTCACCAGGATGGATGTGGGTGCCGCGCTGACGGACCAGGATATTGCCAGCCAGCACATGCTGCCCGTCGGCACGCTTCACGCCAAGCCGCTTGGACTCGGAGTCACGGCCGTTCTTCGTCGATCCAACACCTTTCTTATGTGCAAAAAACTGCATGCTTAAACGAATCATCTGTTATTCCTCCGAAACAAAGATCTGAATGGTATTCTGATAATCTTCCGCCAAAAAAGCTAGATGCTGCTTCAGCGCTTCCAATAGCAACACCGATTCTTTCCCCGCCTGTGCAGGAAGCCGGAGCGAAACACGGTTCTCCTCCACGGTAACCTTGGCCGCGGTGTGAAATTGCTCGGTAATCGCGTTTGCTGTCAGCTGAACGGCCGAAGACACGCTGGCGCATACAATGTCCTGTCCCCGATCGGCATAGCCGGCGTGGCCGGACACAGAAAACGCCACAAGTTTTTGGCCCGATTGTTGAAAACGGACGGTAATCATGGCAAACTATGCCTTGATTTCCAAAATCTCAACCTTGGTGTAAGGCTGTCTGTGGCCCAATTTTCTCTTGGAAGACTTTTTCGATCTGTAAGTAAATACCGTAATTTTCTTCCCTTTTCCGTTCTTAGCGATTTTCGCGGTTACCGTCGCGCCATCCACATAAGGATTGCCCAGGACAAGCCCATCGTCTTTGCCCACTGCGATCACTTTGTCCATCTCCACGATTTCCAGCTCTTCATACGGGAGCTTCTCGACATAAATCGTATCGCCTTGCTGAACGCGGTACTGCTTCCCGCCGGTTTCTAAAATAGCGTACATTTGAAAGGCACCTGCCTCTTTCTCATAGACTCGCTGCGAAAAGGCGGCGCCAAAAAAGCGCGCTTACAGCCCATTGCATGCGGCAAGAATTATCATACCATACCTTTTTGGACTTGTCAATCCAAAAACGCCAATTTTCCGCGTCGTTATGCGGTTTATTTGCCTTGTGCCGTTTTTTGGGCGCTGGTCAGCGTGTTCTTTAACAGCATGGTGATGGTCATGGGCCCTACCCCGCCAGGTACCGGCGTCAGGTAAGAGGCCACCGGCTCCACCGCAGCAAAATCCACGTCGCCGCATAGCTTGCCGTTTTCGTCCCGGTTCATGCCCACGTCGATGACCACCGCGCCCGGCTTGACCATATCCGCGGTGACGAACTTGGCCCGCCCGACAGCAGAAACCAAAATGTCCGCACGGCGGGTTACTTCCGGCAGATGCTGAGTACGGGAATGGCAGATGGTCACCGTGCCGTTTTCGTGCAGCAGCAGCATCGCCATCGGTTTGCCGACAATGTTGCTGCGGCCGATGACCACGCACTCTTTTCCGCTGACCGAAACGCCTGCCGCGTGGATCAGCTCCATGACCCCGGCCGGGGTGCAGGGCAAAAAGTCGAAATTCCCGATCATGATTTTCCCCACGTTCATCGCATGGAACGCATCCACGTCCTTTTTCGGGGAGATCCGCTCAATGACCGCCTGCTCGTCCAAATGGCGCGGAAGGGGCAGCTGGACCAAGATACCGTGGATCTTTGGATCCTGGTTGAGCCGGTCGAGCAATGCCATCAACTCTTGCTGGGTGGTCTGTTCCGGGAGTGCATGCTCCTCCGAATAAAAGCCGACCTGCTCACAGGCCTTTTTCTTATTGCGGACATAGACATGGGAGGCGGGGTCGTCCCCTACAATGACCACTGCCAGCCCTGGGCGGACGCCGGTTTCCTCAACCAGCTTTTTGGTATCCGCCGCGATCTGCTCCCGGATTTCCGCCGCAATTTTTTTGCCATCAATCATCTGCGCCATCTTGTTTCCTCCTTGTCCGATCTACAAATTGTCCCGCGGGAATCCATCCCGCTTTCCTACCTTTTTGTTTTGCCAAACAGCCTATTGGGGCAGATCGGCATCCTTCGTTTGATCCGGCGATTCCTGCGCGTCGATCCCTGCGGTTTCTGCGGGGGCCTGCTGCGGTTGGTCCGCCTGCTGGGTCAAGCTGTCGTCTTTCTGCGGCTGCGCCTTCTTCTTTTGGTAAAACGTCCCGTCCAGGATTTGCTGTGCCTCCTGCGTTTCCACATACAGCCGGAGGTACTCCGGGTCGTTGCTCGTCGTTTTCTTTTGCAATGCCACCAGCATGATGATCAGCGCGGTAATCGCCGAAACGATGGCGAAAACCTGGGAAACCCGCAGGTTCCCCAACATCAGGCTGTCGGTGCGCAATCCTTCCACGACAAAGCGTTCCGCCCCGTACCACATGGTGTAAACCAAAATCATCTGCCCGTCGAACCGGCGCCGTTTGGTCATCCAAACCAGCAAAAAGAACCCCAGCAGGCACCAAGCCGATTCATAGAAAAAGGTGGGATGCACCCCGATGGCATCAATGCCGCCCATTTGCTCCACCAGAGCAGAAGGCAGCGATCCCAAATAGCTTTGGATCTGCGTGGTGCCCATCCCTGCGGCATATTCACTGGTCATCCGCCAAGGAAGGGTAGTCGCGCTTCCAAACGCTTCGCCGTTGACAAAATTCCCCCACCGTCCGATGGCCTGCGCCAGGATCAGCCCGGCGCAACACAGGTCCAGCATCGGCAAAAAGCGCACCTTTCTCCATCTGCACAAGAACCATCCGCTCAGAACCGCTGCAATGACGCCGCCGTAAATGCCGATGCCGCCCTTCCAGATTTTAAAAATATCCATCGGGTTGTCCCGGTACATGTCCCAGGAAAATATGACATAATAAATCCTGGCGCCGACGATCCCGCACACAATAGCGCCTAACAGCACGTCGATCACCCGATCGGCGTCCAGGCCGAATTTCTTCGCATTTTTTAACGCATACAGCGTGCCCAGCAAAAACGCGCAGGCAAAAATGACACCGTACCACTTGACCGTAAACCCGCCGATGGAAAAAGCGTCCGGGCTAATCGAAAAGGTCCATCCCAACCCGGGGAATGAAATAATCTGCGTCATAATCAAAGCTCCATTCTGTTGTTCGCATTTGTCTATTCCTTCGCCGTTTCGTCCAGAGGGGAAATCACCGAAAGCGCGGCACAATCCGTCCGGTAATCTTCCGCCAGGCGTTTCTGTGCCTGTTCCAGCGTGGCGTCGGCCACAATATCCAAAAGGTCATACAGATCCAGGCCGGAAAAATAGGCGCTGGTCATGGCGTTGGCAATAGAATCCGGACGGTTCAACATCCGGACATACCGGCCATACACCGCTTTTTTGCTGCGCGCAAACGCCTCCGGATCGATCCCCTGGGACTGCAGCCGCTCGATTTCCTTCATAATTTCCTGCGCCGCCCGATCCGGGTCCTTGGATTCCCCGGAAAAAATCACCGCCGCGAAATCTTTTCCCACATCGGCCTCGCTGTCAAACGTCGCGTTGATCAGCCCTTGGTCATACAGCCGCCGGTACAGCCCGGAAGCATCCCCGGCCAATACTTCGTTGACAATTTCCTGGATCACGCTATTGACAACGCCTTCGCGCGGGGCGCTAGGCCGTATCTTCAAACCCAAGCAGAACATAGGCGCCGCCACCGGGAATTTCTGCTCGATCCGCTTTTGGGCCACCTGCTCCGGTTCGTCTACCACTGCCCGCTCCAACTGCAGTTTGGGCGCCGGCGAAAGGACTTGGTCTGCGATTCGTATGACTACATCCGGCGAAAAATTGCCTGCCACCGCTAATACCATATTGTGCAAATTATAAAACGCCCGGTAGGTTTCGTACAAGCTGTCCGCCGTGATCTGGGCGATGCTCTCCACCGTCCCTGCAATATCGATGGCGATGGGGTGATGGACATATATCGCCTTTAACAGATTAAACAAAACCCGCCAGTCGGGATTGTCGTCGTACATTTTGATTTCCTGGCCGATGATTCCCTGTTCTTTGCTGACCGTCTGCGGCGTAAAATACGGCGTGGATACAAATTCCAGCAGGATGCGCAGCGACTCTTCAAACTGATCCGCGCAGCCGAACAGATAGGAAGTCTTGTCAAAGGAAGTAAACGCATTGGCCGAAGCACCGGTCGCCGCGTACTTGGCAAACGCATCCCCATCCTTATTTTCGAACATCTTATGCTCCAAAAAATGGGCCGTACCCGCGGGAATTTGGGTGAATGGAACAGAGGAATCGGTGCGAAACGTCAAATCCACCGATCCGTAGTCCGTTGTCATCATGGCATAAGCGGAGCTGAACCCTTCCATCGGGTACAAAAGCAAGGTCAGCCCGGAAGGATGCTGGATTTTCCAGTAGCTTTCCCGGATTCGCTCCGAGCGGATTTGTTGTTTCATTGGTCCTGCGCCTCCTTTTTCGCCGCCAGGAAGAATACCGTGTCCAGCGTAATTTTTGCGGCGGCCTGCTGAATCTCTTGTTTGGTGATACGGGAAATCTTTTCCACATTTTCCAGCGGCGATTCCACATACCCGCTGAGGATCTGGGTCAAATACCAGTTTTCCAGCCCGCTTAAAGTATCCACGGTGGATTTTAGCGCGTTGGTCATAGTCAGTATGGTGGACGCCAATTCCTCCTGCGGGAACTCCCCTTGTTGGAGGACAGAAAGCTGATGCAGGATTTCTTCCCGGGCTTTGGGTTCATTTTCGGTTTCCACCCCGCTGTCCACCATCAAGATGCCGCTGGACTTGTCGTAGCGCGCCGCGCAATAGTAGCACAAGGACAGTTTTTCCCGCACATGCTGGAACAGGCGGGAAAACGGCGTCCCGCCATACAAAGCGGCCATCATCTTCATGGCGTTGACGTCGTCCGGCGTGCGCACCTCGCCAGTGCGAAATCCCATCACAAGCTTTCCTTGCGCCACGTCCATCTCCTCACGGACCGAGCGCACCTTCTCCGCCTTTTGCACCGGCAGCGACCCGTCGTATGCAATGGGGCTGCGCGCAATCTCTGCAAAGCGGTCGGCAAAAATCTGCTGCGCCGCCGAAGGGTCGCCGCAACCCAGGAACAAAATTTCCACCGCCGCCCGGCGAAGCAGATCCCGGTAGGCCTGGGTGGCGCTTTCCGGCGTAATCTGCGCCGCCCGCTCCCGGGACCCGTATTTTTTCACGGCCATGGGGCTGTCGCCAAACAGGATTGACATGCATTTGCCAATGGCATATTCCCTTTTATCGTTGAATTCGGATTCGATGGTATCAATCAGATTTTGCCGTTCCAGCTGCACATCGGTCTGGGAAAACAGGCCGTTTTCCAAATAAGGGTCAAACAGCATCCCACAAGCCAGCTGGGTGCATTCCTGCACCAGGGGGGCTTGATCGATGGTATACCGATCGTCCAGCGCCTGGACGGAAAGATTTACGATTTGGTAAGCGCCGTATTTGCGCACATCCCCATCTACCGCAGCGCCATACAGATCGCACAGTTTTTCGTTCAACCTGGTAAAATCCGGGCAATCCCGGTATCGCAGCCGCAGCAGGAACGGAACAATCGCCCGGTCCGCAGCGGTCGCTTCTTCCAGCGGGAGCAATAGGTTCACCGAAATGCGGTTTGACTTAAACTTGGGATCGATAATCGTGCTAAAATGCACGCCGTCACCGATTTTCACCCGTTTCATGACATCGCTCATTGGCCCAAAACTCCATTCTGCCGCTTGCGCGGCGATTTCATCCTGCAATCGCGATGGATTCCCAGCAGACTACGGGAGAATCCCCGGCGCCCGATAGCGGCTATGTGCCTGACGACCGCCGGAACCCACGCTTTTTTCTTCTCCTTGCGGGAATTGTCATTCCCGTTCTGATTGTTATTATAACACAGCCGCTGTATTTCTTCCATGGATTCCCCAGATGAAAAATGAAATAATTTGTAAATTTAGGCGAAAAGAAAAAAGGGCTGGCGCTTTTCCAGCCCAGCCCTCTTGGAATCAAACTAGCGAATTTTGGATTTGACTTTGGCAGCTTTGCCCACACGGTCTCGCAGGTAATACAGTTTCGCACGGCGTACACGGCCCTGACGAATGATCTCCACTTTATCCACATTGGGAGAATGCAACGGGAATACCCGCTCTACGCCGCAACCATGGGATACCCGGCGAACGGTAAAGGTCTCTGCAACACCGCCATGTTTTTTGGCGATGACCGTGCCTTCAAATACCTGGATTCTTTCTCTGTCGCCTTCTTTGATCTTCACGTGAACCCGTACGGTATCGCCGACTTCAAAAGAAGGGACTTCGCTTTTCAAGCTGTCCTGCGCAATCAGTTTCAACGCGTCCATTTTTCGTTTCCTCCTCATATTTTCAGACGTTCATACCCATTTTCTGCAATGGCAGAGGACCGCCCGCTTTAATGTCGCGGCAAAGGTTGCCGGGCATTAACCCCCGTCGCGGAATACGACGGCACATAATGCTTATCTATGGTATCATACCTAAGCCAAAAAAGCAAGGGGTCTAGGCAAAAATCTTCCCGTCTTTTGTAAAAACCGCCGTTTTGACCACAGAAAAATCCTCGATGAGCATCCCCGTCTGCTGGCTGAACGCATCCAGTACCAGCGTCGGGGTCAAGTTGAGCTCATTGCCCGCAGGCATTTGCAGCTGCAGCAGGACTTCCCCGCCGTCCGCCTGCATGGTCAGCCCATGCAGATGCTCCTTGAGCGAGACCTGCCGCTCCCCTTTTTTGGTCCGTTTCATGGCAAAAATCTCCGGCTGGGCGAAAAACGCCTCCAGGATCTGCTGAGCCCGGCCGCCATCTGTATCGGCCAAAGACAGCCGGATCTCATACGCCGCCTGCGCGATTTCCCTCGCCGGGTACACCGGTTCCGCCGCCTTCTGGACCGACAGCCCCATGGGCATCACCTGGTTCAGCCGCCGGACGATTTCCTCCGGTTCCATCGCTTCGACCAAACGGAAATCCACGCATTCGCACAAACTTTCATACCCCAGCGCCAGCGGCAGAGGGAAGGTCAGGTAGGCGTGGGGATTAAAGCCTTCCGTATACCACAGCGGGATGCCCGCCCGCTTCATCGCCCGTTGGAAACAGCGGTTGATGTCCAGATGGGATATATATTTGGCCGTACCGGTTTTGGTATAAAACACCCGCATTGGTATCATCAAAAACAACTCCTCCCGATCAGGCGGTTGGCCCCGCAGCCGGAACAGTATTCCCGGCAATGGGGCGTCGGCGTATTCCGCCGGGCTTTTTGGTTCTCTTGGATCAAAAACGCCTTACTCACGCCATAGTCCAAATGATCCCAGGGCATGACTTCCTCGTAGGAGCGGGTACGGTTGGCGTAAAACGCGCCGTCGATCCCATTTTTCTCAAACGCATCCATCCATGCCTGGTAATTGAAATGTTCCGTCCATCCATCCAGCTTGCAGCCGTTTTTCCAGGCGTCTTCCAACACCGCGCCCAGCCGGCGGTCCCCCCGGGCAAGCACCGCTTCTAAAAAGCTGGTGTGGGATTCGTGGTAATTCAGCCGGATCTTTTTGCTGCGGTTGTAGCCCACCAGTTCGCGCTGCTTTTCCCGCAGCATCTCCTGGGTGTCCTGGGGTTCGAACTCAAACGGCGTAAACGGCTTGGGCACAAAACACGCCAGGCTGATGGTCACGTTCACCCCTTTGCCCTTGGGCTTGTCCGGCAAGGAATAAAACAGATCCACAACCTTTTGCGCCAAATCCACAATACCGTGCAAATCTTCCTGGGTTTCCGTCGGTAGGCCCATCATGAAATACAGCTTGACCGACGTATACCCCCCCTCGAACGCCGTGCGGCAGGTGGAAAGCACCTCTTCTTCGGTCACGTTTTTGTTGATCACGTCGCGCATCCGCTGCGTTCCCGCTTCCGGGGCAAAAGTGAGCCCGCTTTTGCGCACCTTGGTGATCTTTTCCATCAAATCCGGCGAAAAATTGTCAATCCGCAGCGACGGCAACGACAAATTTACTTTATCCTGTTCCGTCCACGGGAGCATCCGTTCCAGCAAATCCTCCAGCTGGGAATAATCGCTGGTGGACAGCGACGAAAGGGAGATTTCGTCATACCCGGTAGAGGCACACAGGACATACCCGTTCTGATTGAGCGTCTGCGCCCTCTTTTCCCGGAACGGCCGGTAAATAAATCCCGCCTGGCAGAACCGGCATCCGCGGATACAGCCGCGGAACAGCTCGATGACCGCCCGGTCGTGGACCGTTTCCAAAAAGGGAACTACAAACTGGTCCGGGAAAAACACCCGGTCCAAATCCCGGATAATCCGTTTGTGCACCACCGCCGGTGCGCCTTCTTTGGGGGTCACCGCCTGGATGGTCCCATCCGCCCGGTAGGTGACTTCATACAACGAGGGGACATACACCCCTTCGATTCCGGCGGCCCGGCGCAGGTACTCCTGCCGGGTCCAGCCTTCCTCCTTTGCCTGCAAATACAGCCGGGCCAGCTCCAGGTTCACTTCTTCCCCTTCGCCTAACACAAACAGGTCGATAAAATCCGCCAAAGGCTCCGGATTGCAGGCGCAGGGCCCTCCCGCAATGATGATCGGCGCCAAACTGGTCCGCTCGCTGGTATGCAGCGGAATCCCAGCCAAATCCAGCATGTTCAAAACGGCCGTGTAGGACATCTCGTATTGCAGGGTGAAGCCCACCATATCAAAATCTTTGATCGGATCGCGGCTTTCCAGCCCGAACAGCAAAACCCCCTCTTTGCGCATGAGCGCTTCCATATCCGTATCCGGCGCGAAAACCCGTTCACACCACATATTTTCTTCCCGGTTGTACAAAGAATAGAGGATTTTCATCCCCAGATGGGACATGCCCACTTCATACAAATCCGGAAAGCAAAAGGCAAAGCGAAACTGCACCTTTGCCGGGTCCTTTACCACGCTGTTGAGCTCCCCGCCAGTATACCGGCCGGGTTTTTGTACTTTTTGAAACATTTTTTCCAGCTTAGAGCTCATGCTGCCGTCTCCTGTCCTATCCCAAAAATTCGATCTTGCTCTGACGATATATTATACTGGATTTCGTCGCTTTTTGCAATGGATTTATCCGTCCGGCCCAACCAGCGGCAAACCCATCCCTATCTGCTTGCCGCAAACCCTTGCGCTGCCTGCCCGGTTGGTCAAACCTCGCTGTTTCCCGCAAACAACAGGGAGAACAAATATCCAGTGGTGATCAGCAAGGAGAAGTTGTACCCGCTGGTAAGCCATACCGCGGCCGCGCCACAGGCCATGATTACCCCGCAAAAGAAGGAGCAAGCCTTCATCCAAAAATCCGCTCTGTCCATCTCCATCCTTTGCTGCAGCACACAGCGCAGAAGCTGTCCTCCATCCAGCACACCCATGGGAAGCAAGTTGAACAGGCCCAAAACCAAATGGGTCCGCCACACCGCCGGACAGGCAGAAAACGCCGCCGCCAGCAGCAAATTAACCGCCGGCCCGGCCGCGTAAATCAACGCTTCTTTGCCGTAGGCCACCTGCACGCCAGGCGGCGTTTCGATCCGAACGCCAAACCCACCAAATACAATCCGCTGGGGGCGCTTGCCCAAACAGGCCATTGCCAGCAAATGGCCCGCCTCGTGCAAAACAGCCGCCAGGACCATCTGACCGCCTAGTCCGGTAGGGTCCCAGATCAAAAAGAGGATCAATGCGCAAAGAAACGGCACCGAAATCTGGACCGACGGCTTCAGGCGGCTACTGCGCATCTTCCTCCTCCTGGAAAACCGATATGCCTCCCAAAGCCCACGCCGGGTCTACCCGCATACCGGACACGCGGATTTCCCAATGCAGGTGCGGGCCTGTGGACAGGCCGGTGGTGCCCACATAGCCGATTAGCTCGCCCTGGCGCAGTACCATCCCCTCCTGCACGGCGATGGAATCGCAATGCGCATAAAAAGTCGCCAGTCCACCGCTGTGGCTGACGAGCGCATAATTTCCATAAATATCCGACCAGCCAACCTCTTCCACCGTCCCAGGCCAGGCAGCCCATATTTTCGTCCCCTGGGCAGCTGCCAGGTCAATCCCCGTATGGAAATCCAGCTCGCCGGTTACCGGGTGGATCCGGTACCCATACCGGCTCGTGACCGTGGCTTGCCGCAAAGGCAGCAGCGGGCTAGCGCTGACCGCCACCGGGGAAAGCAAACACCCCTCCGGCGCGGCATACCGCTGGCCCGCTGCCGGATCCTGCGCCGCGCGCACCGGAAGATAACCACCCATCCCGGATTCCTCCGGCAATTCTGCCGTCTCTTGCTGGTCAGCGCCATACTGCTCAATATACCGGTACAGTTCCGCCAATTTTTCCGCAGATACCTCTTGCTCTTGTTCCGGCGTGGCATCCGCCTGGCTGGCATCGGGATCCAGGTCCGCCGCATCCGGCGTCGTACCTGCGCGGACGGTTTCTTCCGAGGAACCGTCCGGCAAAAAGCCGGACAGCAGATTTCCCACCGCCTGGGTCTGGTCCTCCGCGTTCATCTGCGCAAGCAGCAGCGCTTTGCTCTGCGCAAACCATTCGGCTTTGGAAGCCCAGCCACCCAGCAGGCACAAAAGCGCCACTGCGCATATAGTCAGCTGAAACAAAAACGCTCCTGCTTTCGGAGCGCCGGTCCCACCTCGATCGTAGTAGCCGTCTAAATGGTAGGGATCCCGGTTCCGGTACCCGTTGCGATTTCGACGTTCCGCCATACTATCCCTCCTTTTTGCTTTCTGAGCCATACTATGAAAAAAGGGGACAAAATATGCAAAAAGGGGGCTCCCGATTGGGTGCTCCCTTTTTTTGTCTTTTCCACTATGCCAGACCGTCTGCCAAGGCATGCAATCAATGCCATACGGACCCGCCGTCTGTCACAGTAATGGTCCACTCGCAGGTAGAACCATCCTCTGCTGTCAGCGTGATCGTCGTCACACCAACGCCGACGCCAACTACTGTACCGTCATCCGAAACCGTTGCGACATCCGAATCCTTGCTCGTAAAGGAAACCTTAGGGTTGGCGCTGGCAGGGCGCACCTCGTAAGTCAGCTTTTTGCTGTTGCCTTTGCGGATGGAAATTTGGTCGTTATCCGGAACAATCCCATCCAGGGCGGAGGAGCTGCTGTTGTCAGACCCAGTGGAAGAGTCAGACCCAGACACTGTGACTTTGCAGCTGGCCGAAGCACCGTTGCTGGCCGTCACCGTAATCGTGGCCGTCCCGCTTGCCTTAGCCGTCACCACGCCGTCGCCGCTCACCGTTGCAACTGCTTCGTTGGACGACTCCCAGTCATAGGTAATGATCCCGCTCCCGCCGGCAGAAGAAGCGACCAGTGTAAAGCTCTTGCCTTTTTCCAGGTTCACCGCCGTCTGATTCAACGTAACCGAAACCGCCGACCCTTTGACCGTAACTTTGCAGGACGCCGTTTTCTCTCCGCTTACGGTAGTCGCCGTAATCGTTGCCGTCCCTGCTTTCAGCCCGGTCACTACGCCGTTGTCCGATACCGTGGCAACCGTCTCATCCGAACTGGTCCAGACAACCGCCTTGTTGCTCGCATTCTCCGGCGTTACCGTCGCAACCAGCGTCAGCGTTTCTCCCGCATTCAGAGTCGCCTTGGTCTGATCCAAAGAAATGTCGCTCACCGAAACCGTAGAACCGGTACCGTCCATATCGCCCACCGACTGGGTGCCGGTGGCCACGCTGCCCATCCCCATAGAGGACAGGAAAGATTTAATCGAAGAAGCGACCTGCGAAGCAATGGATTTTTGATAGCTTGTAGTAATCAGCTTATAGTATTCCGACTGATTGGACACAAAGCCGGTTTCCAGCAAGATCGCCGGGAATTCGCTGTCCCGCGTCATATAGAACCGACCGAATTTTGCGCCGCGGTTCCCAGTTTCCAGTGCGCTGGAGGTAGCGGAACTTGCCTTTGCCGCCAGGTCCTTGGAAAATGCGTTAAAGTAATACGCCTCCGACCCGCTGGCAGAAGAACTGGTCGCCGAGTTGGCATGCACGCTGACCAGCAGGTGCGGATCTGCGCTTTTGCCGTTATTCAACCGGGTCAGCAGCTCCACTTTGCCGTTGGTCGTATCGTTCATATAGACATAGGCGCCCATAGCCTCCAGTTCAGCCTTCAGGTATTTGGAAATCGCCAGGTTGACCTCGTACTCGTTGTAATCCTCCCGGAAGCCCAACGCGCCGGGATCCGTGCTGCAGTGGCCGGGGTCAATCACAATTCTTGCGCCGCTCATGGAAGCCGGCGGGTTATTGCACTGGAAAACCAAATAGCCGGTATCCGATTCATAATAAGCCTTGTATCCCAAGAATCCGTTTTTCAGCTTCAATGTCAGCGTGCTGCCGCTCCAGCTGGCCGAGCTGAACAGCGGGTTTTTCGATAGCGAAAGGCCGTCCGGCACGCTGTCGGTATAATGGAATTCAATTTCAATCGCGTTGGAGGAATAGCGGAGCGTATAGGCCGTTTTCTGGGACATATTCAGCTTCACGTAGGTGTGGCTGCTGTCGCTGACCACCTGCATCCCGGAAATCACATTATGTTCCAGCGAACCGCCTACCGTTGTAATATCCTTGGAGTAAACCCGCCGGCCGGAAGCCAGGTTGTAATACGAGTAGGTCGTGCCGCCCTCTTTATAAATCAGCTCGTCGCCGACTACAAAATCCAAGCTTCCTTTGCAGATCGGGAAATAGTCCGGATCGGACAAATCGTCCAGCGTGTTGTCCGGGAAGGTCTCCGCCTGGGACGCCGTCACCTGTATCAGCACGCCGTCGCTGATCTGCACTTTCTTATTGACCGTGACATAAGCCCCCTGCAGCGAATCGGTAACGCCGCTCCAGTTGGCAGAAATGGTTACATTCCCAAGCTTCTGCACCGAAGAAGCCCCCGCAGGAACGGTAAATTTCCCGCTGAACTTGACAAAGTTCGTATCCTTATCCGTGGAATCGTCTTCCGCCGTATCCCGGGTCAGCTGGATGGATTGCCCACCCAGGGTTGCCGTGACTGTCGCATCCTTATAGGCCATTGCCGAAACCGTTACTTCCGTCCCGCCGTTGACCGTCAAATTGCCCTGGGGCGAAATGCTCTCCAGCACTTTCACCACCCGGGTGATATTGTAGGTAACTGTCTGGTCCTTATGCTTAAAGGTGAAGGTATTTAATCCCGGCTGCAATTCCAGCTCCATGCTGAAATACCCGTTCTCATCCCGTTCCAGCTTTTCGCCGTTAAACAGCGCGTCAAAATACGGATCGGAAGAACCGCTGAAGACCACCGTCGGCTCGTAGGTCGTAAAGGTGGTTTCCTGAGGCTTGGCCATTTCCAGCTTGGACGCAAAATACTCTACATCCAACTCCTCGTTGAACAGCTTTTTCAGGGCGGTAGTGCTCCCCTGGGGATCCGCTTTCAGACGGCTTAACGAATCAAACATACTGCCCCGATAACCGTCGATTTCCCGCGCGGCCATCATCTGTTCGGTCAGCTCAGTCGGGCTGGACCAGCCGGACTCGGTCGAAACCGATTTGCTGGACGCTTGCACCGCATACATCGGGATATTTTTTTCTTTGGCCAATGCCGCCCACCACTCGACCACCGTTTCAAACGGCGTGGCCGAATTGCTCCGGGAGCCAAAAGCTTTGACTGCGACAAAATCAAAATACGTTTCTTCTATGTAATGTTTGGTATCCGCATACCCGTCGGTCAGCGCCTGAAAACTGGCAGACGTATCCGACCCGGCTTCGTTGGTCGATTTGTTCGCCCAAACCGGATCGCACAGCAGACCCACCTGGATGCTGCGGCGCCCTTGGTGGAATGCATCCACCACCGCTTTGATCGCCGATTCCGTAGCCGAGTACATATAATTTTCAAAGCCCATGCCGCCGCCCGCGCTTAAATACGAAGCGTAAGCCGAGCCGTCCCCGGTAGAAGACAGGTAGTAATCATCCAGCAAAACCCCGTCCAGCTCATACTGCTGCGCAAACGCTTTCGCGTTTTCGGTGATCGAGTCCACAACCGAAGCGTCTACCTGGCTTGCCGTCGTATTGACTCCATCCTGCTGCACCTGAAGCACATCATAGGTTGCATAGACGTACAGACCGTTTTCCCGGCATTTCTCTACCAGATAGGCCATTACGTCAAAATCGGTGGCAACGCTTGCCGCCGTACCGGACCGGTAGATCACTTTGTCGCCGTAAACCGAGTCGATGATGACTGTGTTCATCATCAAATCTTTGGCGTCGGCCACCGCGGCGTCAATCGCCGCCTGGATGGTAGCGGTGCTGTCGTTTTCCTTGGTCAAAAAATCCGTCCCCGGCACCAGCCAGACCCCGCGCATTTCGTCCGGATTGTTAAAGACGATGGTCGACGGCTGCTCTTCCTGCTCTTCCTGCGCCAAACCCTCGTCCGGCCCTTCGGAAGAATCCTCCTCCGGATCCTCGGTTGCACTATGCATGATTTCATCCGCCGGATCCTTCTCCGGGGTATTCGCCACCACGGCTACCACCGTCACCGTCAGCGTAATCACCGCCAACAAGATCCCAATGACGATCCCCAGGATTTTTTTGTTGTTCAGCAGATAAGCCATATTTGTACCTCCCCCGCGACCATCTGGCCGCTTTTCTCCTTTTCCTTTCTCTTATAAAAGGTCTGCCAAGGCGTTTCTCTCTTTTTCCACCTGGCTTTTTACCGAACCGTCCGGTGCGAATAAAGACGCATACCGAAACAGGGCAAACCCGCCGTATTTCTCATTCTCTCTGGCAGCCTGCACCTGCCGCGCCAAAATGGACGAATCACTGATCCATTCATTTTTGCCGCTCCCGGCCCAGGTATCCGTCAAACCGATTTTATACGGCGCTAAGCCGATATACAACGAAATGCCGGAAACCTTGATTTTGTTATTCCACAACTCCACCGTCTGGGTAAACGGATAGGCAGAGTTGTTAAATCCAAAATAAATCTGCGGACAGATATAATCCACATAACCCGGATTTGACAGCCACTTGTCTACATCAATATATTGGCTGTTGTAGTTGTTGGACGTATTCCCCTGCGGGCTGACGCCAAACCGCACAGACGGATCCACCGCCTTGATCGCAGCGTACACATCGCGGATGAGGATATTGACGTTTTCTCTGCGCCAATCCCCTCTCGTCATCGACCCGCCGCCGCTTTGGTATTCCTGATATGCCGTATCGTCAAAACTGTCGTCCGGCGAAGGATAAAAATAGTCGTCAAAATGGATCCCGTCCACATCGTAATTTTCCACCAGCTCGCGAACGCCGTCCACAATCAGCTGACGCACCGCAGGCCTGGCCGGATTGTAGTATATCCCGCCGCCGTAACGGATGACATAATCCTCTTCTTCCGCCTCCCACTGGGACGCAATGTTGGAAGAAGAAAGGGCGTTGTTGTTGCCCGACGCTCGAATACGGTACGGATTGACCCACGCTTCGATTTCCAGCCCAAGGCCGTGCGCCTCTTCAATCATGACCGCAAGCGGGTCATAGCCTGGGCTTTTCCCTTCCGTCCCGGTACATAAATAAGACCAAGGGAAATAATCCGATTCATACAGCGCGTCACCGAACGGACGGACCTGGGCGATCACAACATTGCAGCCTAACTGAGCCACATTTTGAAACGCTGCCCGGATGTTCTGCCGGAACCCGCTTTGCGACTGCCCTTTCAGCATGCCGGAAAGATCCAGGTAGGAAAACCATACGGCCCGGTACTCCTTCCCGTCGTAGACAGTGTCACTGCCCGCACCAGTCTGTCCACCTGCTGCAGACCCGCTCTGGGCGCCGGAAGAGGAAACGCTTTCAGACGTTTGGCCCGTGCCACCGGTCTGTCCACCACCGGACTGCGAAACGCCGCTTTGTCCGGCACTCGTCTGCCCCGCCGAATCCTGCCCGCCTGCTTGGGAACTGCCGGCCGAACCGGATTGACTGCCGGAACTGCCATCCGGCTGAGACGGCAACTCCACCGGATCGGAAGAGGAGGGCATCTCGCCGCTGCCTTGAGAATATTCCGATATCTCCTGCTGGGAAAGAACCGTGCCTTCCCCCAACAGCATCTGCGGCTGCGGAATGGAAGAATCCGCTTCCTGTGCGCAGCCTGCCAACAGGCCGCACAGCATCGCCGCCATGAGTAAAGTACAGATGATCCGTTTCATTCTTCTCCTCCTGTTTGCAGGTATCATCTTATACCTACTTTTGATTTTATACTGTATGCAAAAGAATAGCAAGAGATTCCGGACAAATTTCTACAAAATTATTGCATAAAATGACAAATTTGTACAGTGGGAATCCATGGAAAGGGGATTTCGGAAAAGAAATCAGCCGGTTTTTGTCTATCCCAATGGACAACTCCATCCGAGGGGAAAACATTTCACAAAAGGCCGTGCCCCTGGGGGCACGGCCTTCTCCTTTTTTCCTTTACTGGAAATATTCTGTAATGGCTGTCGAGACCACCAGCGGCCCGACTTCCAGGCTGTCCAGTTCCACATATTCCTGCCGGGTGTGGCCCTTATGTCCCACATACCCGCCGAAGCAAACCGCCGGGACCCCTTGGGACAGCGGGATATTGCAGTCGGTGGATGCGGCGCCGGTGCTGATCTGCTCTTCGCCGGTATAATAGGTCATCACCTCGCAGCACCGGTCAATCAGCGCCTGTTGCTGGGCCGGATCCACATCGCCGGTACACGGGCGAAGGCCCAGTAGTTCCACGTTCACCGTAATGCCCATGGCGCGGTAGCTCTCCACCACCTGCTGGAAAAACCGGTCCATAATTTCCAAACTCTCTTTGCAGTCAGACCGGAATTCATACAGCATGGACGCCTGCTGCGCAATGCTGTTGATGGAGGTTCCTCCTTCGATGGCACCCACATTATAGGTCGTCCGCCCTCCCGCGGGCACCTTCATGCTGTACAGGGTATTGATCATGGACGACAACAGATGGATGGCGTTGCGGTTGCCGAAATTGCCGTAGGAATGGCCGCCCTCGGTGAGCACTTCCACCCGGTACCGCGCAGAACCAACCGCGCCGGTGGTCATGGAGGTAAAGGTACCGTCCAGCGCGATCACCTCTTTGATCCGGCCGGCATAATCCTGCATAATCTGGCGGCATCCTTTCAGGTTGCCCAGCCCTTCTTCCCCGGAATCCACCACAAACAAAACCGCTTCTTTGGGGATCAGCTGGTTTTCCAGGATAAACTTGATGGTCATCAGCAAAATCGCCACGTTGGCCGTATCGTCGCCAATGCCGGGAGAAAAGATTTTTCCATCCTCGATCCGCAAGGGCATCGGTTCCAGATCGGGGAACACCGTATCCGAATGGGCCATGATCGCCACAATGTCATGAGATCCGTCGCAATGCATGGGGAAAACCACGTTCAGCGCGCTATCGATGGTGACCCCTTTTGCCCCACATCGTTCCAGCCATTCTTTGCAAAAAGCCGCCCGCTTTTCTTCCTGGTTGGACGGTGCGGGGATCTGGCAGATGGTCACCATCAAATCCACCAATTCCTGATGGTGCTTTTGAAAATAATCCCGCAGCTTTTCTTCATAGCGGTACATGCGCAACCCTTCTTTCTTTATTATTCAATCGATACCAAGATCGGCATTCTCTTTTCGTACAGCGCAATGTGACGGAACCCGGCTTCCAGCGCCATTTCCCGCGCCGTATCAAAATCTGCGCCCACGTCTTTTGCCAGATGCGCGTCGGACCCCACCGTCAGGTAGCGGCCGCCTGCCTGTTTGAACATTTTTAAAATCCGCACCGACGGCAGCGCCTCTTTTGGAGACTGCCGGATCCCGGAGGTATTGATTTCCAACGCTTTGCCCCGCTCCGCCAGCCGATGCAGAATCGGCATCAGCTGATCCGGATAATCCGCCAAGTCCACTTTGATCCCGTGATTGGCGGCATACCGCTTGACCAAATCCACATGGCCCAACGAATCAAAATCGCAGGTATCTACCAGCGTCCAAAGATACTCCAGGTTCTGCTGGATGATCCGCTTGGTTTCCTCCTCGTCCGCAAATGCCATTTTCCCCATGTCCACATTGTCCAGTTTATGGACCGAACCGATGATGAAATCAAAGGGGAATAAATCGATGATCGTCTTTTCCCATTCCCGGTCGACATGACCCTGTCCCATTTCCACGCCTGCTTTGAGCGTCAGTTTGCCGGCAAATTTTTCCCGGCAGGCGGCCAGGTTGTCAAAATACTGCTGCATATAGGGGATGCTGTAGCGCTTGAAGTTGGCGCTGAACATTTCCATGTGCTCGGTAAAAATCAGTTCCGTCAGCCCTTTTTGAATGGCCGCTTCGCAGCTTTCCTCCATCGGCGTTTTGCAGTCCGGTGAGACGTCGCTGTGCAAATGGTAATCCGCCGTAATTTTTGTCATATTGATCATCCTTTCGGCTATGCTCTTTCCTGCGGAATCCCCGCAGATCCTGTTTCTATTGTAGTCCTGCGGGGGCAAAATGTCCAGTGCGGATCTCAGGCAACCGCATTTGTCGCTGCAATCGATTATTCCCCCAAAATCGTATCGTAAACCAGCGGCGGCAACTGGGGCTTTTGATCCGACAGCGTATAGGCGTCCAGCAGGACCTGCTTGGCATCCGCCATCTGATCCGGCTGATTGGTATAAAGCCGCGCCAGCACCTGCCCTTTTTGCACCCGGTCTCCGGTTTTGCACGCCAAAACGATCCCCGCCGCCGGGTCGATGGCGCTTTCTTTGGTCTCCCGCCCGGCCCCGAGCAGCATCGACGCCTTTCCGCAGGCCTGTGCGTCCATCCGGCAGATCCAGCCGTCCGCCGGCGCTTGCAATGTATCCGAAACCGCGCCGGCATAAAGGGTTTGCGGATGCTCCACCACGGCGGGATCTCCCCCCTGGGCCCGGCACATCTGAACGAATTTTTCCAGCGCGGCGCCGCTGTCCAGCGCAGCCGCCGCCATATCCCGGCACGCTTGCAAAGTTCCTTTTCCCGCCAGAGAAAGCATCTGCGCCGCCAGCACCAGGCAAACCTCTCGCAAATCCGCAGGCCCGGCCCCTTTCAGAAGGTCGATCGCTTCCGCCACCTCCAGCCCGTTGCCAATGGAATAGCCTAACGGCAAATCCATGTTGGTAATGACCGCCGCCATTTTTCTGCCGCAGGCCTGGCCGATGGCCACCATTTCCCGTGCCAGCCGGGCCGCGTCCTCCGGCGTTTTCATGAACGCGCCGCTTCCGCATTTCACATCCAGTACGATGCCGTCGGCTCCCGCGGCGATTTTCTTGCTCATAATCGACGCTGCAATCAGCGGGATGGAATCCACCGTACCAGTGACGTCCCGCAGCGCATACAGTTTCTTGTCGGCCAGCGCCAGATGTCCCGACTGCCCCACGACGCAGACCCCGATGCGTTTTACCGTATCGAGAAACGCATCCCGGTCCAGGTCGGTGCGAAAGCCAGGGATGGATTCCAGCTTATCCACTGTGCCTCCGGTGTATCCCAGGCCACGCCCGCTCATTTTGGCCACCGGCACGCCGCAGGCCGCCACCAGCGGCGCTAAAATCAGGGTGGTTTTGTCCCCGATCCCGCCGGTGCTGTGTTTGTCCACCTTGACGCCGGGGATTGACGACAGATCCACCTGGTCGCCGGACCGGACCATGGCGTCGGTCATCCAGGCCGTTTCCTCATGACGCATACCGGTAAAGCAGATCGCCATCAGCAGCGCGGCCGCCTGATAATCCGGGATCTGGCCGGCGGTATAACCGTCGATAAAATAATCAATTTCCGCCTTGGTCAGCGCCATCCCTCGCTTTTTCTTTTCGATCAGGTCGATCATTCGCATGACGGCCCCTCCTTTCCCAGCTGTGCGGGTCCAAATCCCAGGGGCAGCAGCTCTCCCAAGGAAACCACCCGGTAATGCTGTTTGGATTTTGCCAGGACTACCGGCATCTTCGGCGGGCAAAACTCAAACAGCATCTGCCGGCACACGCCGCAGGGAGACGTGTATTCTCCATCGGCGCCGCCGGAAGACACCACCGCCAGGCCGGAAAATTCCCGCTCCCCTTCGCTCACCGCCTTGACCAGTGCGGTGCGCTCTGCGCAGCAGGTCGGGGTATACGCGCAGGATTCCACGTTGCAGCCGGTATAGATCTTTCCGCTTTTGGCCAAAAGCGCCGCCCCCACCCGAAAGCCGGAATACGGGGCGTAGGCATGCTGCATTCCTTCCAAGGCTTTTTCAATCAACGCCGTCCAATCCATCGAAGGTCCCCCCTATTGTTTGATCTGCGGCCAAAAGCTGGTGCCAAACAGGCTTTTCCCATCCAGGCCGAACGCATCCAAAACCGTGACGCCTACATCGCCGAAACACGACCGGGTCCCCAGGTCGGTATCCGGCCGAATCATCGGCCCGTAGGCCAAAAACGGCACCCGTTCCCTAGAATGATCCGTACTGGGGGTAGACGGATCGCACCCATGATCCGCCGTAATCATCAGCGCATCCTCCTGGCCAAGGCGCTCGAGAAATTCACCCAGCCAGCCATCGAACCGGCTTAAGGCGGCGGCGTATCCGTCCACATCGTTGCGGTGCCCATACAACATATCAAAGTCCACCAAATTGATAAAAGCAAGACCCCGGAAATCCCGGTCCAACAGCGCCATCGTCTTTTCCATCCCGTCGTCATTGCCCTTGGTGGGAATGGATTCTGTGAGTCCCTGTCCGGCAAAAATATCGCCGATCTTGCCCACGCCGATGGTGTCGAACCCCGCTTCTTTCAAAAGGTCCAGCATGGTCGGCCCCGGCGGAAGCAAGGAAAAATCGTGCCGGTTGGCCGTGCGGGTAAAATGCGGCGCTTCCCCGGTAAACGGCCGGGCGATCACCCGCCCGACGCTGTGTTCCCCGGTCAGGATCTTCCGGGCGATCCGGCAATACTCGTACAATTGTTCCGGCGGCACCACCGATTCGTGGGCGGCGATCTGGAACACGCTGTCCGCCGAGGTATAGACAATCAATTTCCCGGTGCGCAGGTGTTCCTCGCCATAATCGGCGATCACCTGGGTTCCGGAATAAGGCTGGTTGCACAACACGCCCCGTCCGTAGGCCTTTTCAAACGCCTGGATGACTTCCTGCGGGAACCCGTTGGGATAGACCGGAAACGGCTTTGGGAAATGGATGCCCGCGATTTCCCAATGGCCGATGGTCGTATCTTTTCCGCAGGACGCCTCGGTCAGCCGCCCGAACGCGCCCGCCGCGGTTTGCGCCTGCGGGTGCGCCGGATGCGGCGTTTGCGCGATTCGAAACAGGCCAAGCCGCTCCAGATTGGGCACGGCAAACGCCGGAGACTGCATCACGGCGCGCAGCGTATCGCTGCCTTCATCCCCAAACGCCTTCGCGTCCGGCGCATGGCCAATCCCGAAACTGTCCAGGACAATCAAAAAAATCCGTTTCATCCAAATCCCCCTTTTCTATTTTCCGCGGCCGGATGAAAAAAGCAGGCGTTTGGAAACAAGCGGCACTTCTCCACTTTTCCCAACACCTGCCAAATCATCCTGCTGCCATTATCCCTGATACGTTTCCACCGACATGGATGTAATTAAAACATTCTCTTTGGGCACACCGTTTTCATCCACTTCCACCGCCGCGATGGCGTCCAACACGTCCAGTCCTTCAAACACCTGGGCAAACACCACCTGCTTGGTATCCAGCCAGGGGGCGCCCCCTACCCCGGCATATTTGAGGATCACGTCGCTGGGAAATCCAATGTTTTTCATTTCCAGCAGCATATCTGCACTCACGTTAGAAGACTGCACAAAGCAAAAACGGCTGTTGTTGTTGTCTTCCTTCCCATCGTTCACCATAGAAAGCGCGCCGTTAAAATGCCACAGATCCATGGAGTATTCGTCTTCAAAAGGAACCGAGCGGCCGTCTTCATCCTGGAAAATGCTTTCACCGCCGGTACCGTTGCCGGTGGGATCTCCCGTATACAGGCATTTATCCGGCTTGATCTGATAAAATTTCAAACCGTTGTAATACCCCTCTTTGGCGTGGGTCACAAAATTCTCCACCGCCTTTGGCGCAATTTCCGGGAACAACATGACTTTTAACGTCCCCTTGCTGGTATGGATGACAACAATCTCGTCGCCCTGCTCCGGCAATTCAAATTGCAGCAATGCAGAAGATTCTTCCCCTGTCCCTTCCGCTGCGGAAGATTCCGCCGCGTCGCCGCAGCCGGATAACAATAACATGGATACAGCCAACAACAGGCTCAACGCTTTTGTCCAATATTTCAACGCAGTCACCTCCGAATCAGATTGTCTGTACAAACCCAAACGCTCTAAACAAGCCTATTATAGCGGAATCTCCCGGCCTGAGCAAGGGTTCCCAAAAATATTTTCCCCGCTACCGGTTGACGGCATAGCGGATCACGTCCTCCGACAGCTGGTCGATATACTCAAAGCACCGGCCAGTGCCGATGGCCACGCAATCCTCCGCCTCTTCCGCCACTCTGGCCGTCACGCGCAGCCGCTTCTGGACAAGCTCATCCATCCCGCGCAGCAAAGAACCTCCGCCGGTCATGACGATCCCGGCGGTGGAAATATCCCCCACCAGTTCCGGCGGCGTCCGCTCCAGCACCGCCTGCATGGCCTGGACAATCTGTTCCGCCATTTCCAGCAGACATGGCTGCAATTCTTTGGCGGTAACCGTCCGTTTTTCCGGCAGCCCCGTAGATAAATTGCGCCCTTTTACCTCAAAGGAATCGTCTCCCGGCTCCTGCGCTACTGTGCCGATCTCCCGTTTGACCTGCTCCGCCATCTTCTCCCCGACCAAAAGGCCGTATCGTTCCCGCAAATACCGGACAATCGCCTGGTCGAACCGGTCCCCGCCGATCTTAACCGACTCTTTCTGTACGATGCCGCTTAAGGACAGTACGGCGATATCCGCCGTCCCGCCGCCAATGTCCAGCACCATGCTGCCGGACGGCTTGGAAATATCGATCTTGGCGCCGATGGCCGCCGCCACCGGTTCCTCGATCAAATACACCTTCCGCGCGCCGGCCTTAACGGCAGCTTCCACCACCGCCCGAGATTCCACGTCGGTGATCGCCGACGGGACGCAAAGGGCTACGCGCGGTTTTAACAGCGCATTCTGGTATACTTTTTTCAGGAAATACTGCAACATTTTTTCGCACAGCTCATGATCGGAAATCACGCCCTGATCCAACGGCTTGACGGCGCGGATCCGGTCCGGGGTCCGCCCGATCATGGTATATGCTTCCCGCCCCACGCAAAAGACCTTTCCCGTGCGGGTATCGTACGCCACCACGGACGGCTCCTTGAGCACAATCCCCTTGCCCTTCACGTAGATAATCACAGTAGCCGTCCCCAAATCGATCCCAATATCGGTAATCATTTCACTCATGCCGATCCCCCTGATCCTTCTTGTTTTTCCCTGCCGCCGTCATCAAACAGGCGCACAAAACCCGGTCTGCCCCTGCGTTTTTCAACGCCATGGCGCATTCGTTCAGCGTAGAAAAGCTGGTAGATACATCATCCACCAATAAAATACAAACTCCCTGCAGCTCCTGTTTCTTACAAGCGGCAAAGGCGCCCTTGATATTCTTGCCCCGATTTTCCCGGTTCTGACGGTGTTGCGGCAATGTTTTGCGTACTTTCTCAAGCAAATCCGTCCGGCAGCGGACGCCCAGCTGCTTCGACAGCGATTGGGCCAAATACCGGGCTTGGTCGAACCGGTGGTCCTTGGCATGCCGCGGCACCGGCACGATATAGTCAAACGGAACGCCCGCATACGCCTGGGCGGTCCGCGCCAAAAAGCGCTGTGCCAAAACCTGGTCGTAACAGGCCGTATTCCCGTGGAATTTGAATTTTTGCAGCAAGACCCGACCCGTTCCCTCGTAATAGTAGGCGTTCACCGCCTGTTCGAACAAAAGCGCCTTTCCGTAATCACACCGGCACCGGTCCCGTCCTCTGCCGCAAAACCGGCAGGCGTCTTCCTCCACCAAAGACAACCCGGCGGCGCACCGTTGACAAAGGCCGTCTTGTTCCAGCAGCGCCCCGCAGCTTAAACACCGCGGCGGGAACAGCAGGCGGCACAGCCATCCGGCCAGGGAAAACTTGATTTTCTTCACGCGGTTCCCTCTTTTCTACCATCGGGTCTGTTCTGTCAAAAATCCGGCCAAATTAGTATACCGAAGCGTTTTTCGATTGTTTTCCACCATGGCCGGAACAGCCCGCGGATTTCCCATGATCAGCAGAAGCTGTTTGGCCCGGGTGACCGCCGTATACAGCAAGTTGCGGTAATACAGCTTTCGGTTGGGCGCGTCCAGCGATAAAATCACGCAGGGGAATTCGCTTCCCTGGCTTTTATGCACCGTGACCGCATAGGCCAGCTCCAGTTCCGCCATCATCTCCACCGAATAATCCGCGACCCGGTCGTCAAAGCGGATCCTGACCCGGCCCATGCTCTTGTCGATTTGCATGATTTCCCCGATGTCTCCGTTAAAGACGCCGACCCCTTTTTCCCCGTCTTCTTTTTCCCAAACAATATCGTAGTTGTTCTTGATTTGCATGACCTTGTCCCCCGATCGGAACAGGTTGGCAAACACCTTTACCTCCGGCTTGTCCACCCCGGGCGGATTGAGCCGTTCTTGTAACTGCCGGTTTAGCTCCATGGTGCCGAGCTGCCCCATCCGGCTGGGGCACAGCACCTGGATATCGGACAGCGGGGAAAACCCATACTGCTTAGGCAAACGCCGCTGGACCAAATCCAAAAGCGTCTGAGTGACCGACTGGTAACTGCCGCCGGCCAGATAGAAAAAGTCTTTGTCCCGGCGGGAAAGATCCGGCTGCTCCCCTTGTACAATGGCATGGGCATTGGTGACGATCAGGCTTTTCGCCGCCTGGCGGAACACCTCTTGCAGGTGCACGGTGGGGATCACGTCCGCTTCGATCAAATCCTTAAGCACATTGCCCGCTCCCACGGAGGGCAGCTGGTCGGTATCCCCCACCATCACCAGCCGGCATCCCAGCTTCATGGCTTTCAGCAAGCTTTGAAACAAGAGCGTGTCCACCATGGACATCTCGTCTACCACCACCACATCCGCCTGCAGCGTATTGCGCTCGTTGTGCTTGAATACTAGCCCGTTTCCGTCGCGGAAATTCACCTCCAGCAAGCGGTGGATGGTTTTCGCCTGCCGCCCGGTCAACTCGCTCATCCGCTTGGCAGCCCGCCCGGTGGGTGCGGCGAGCATCACCTTCTCGCCTTTTTGCTCCAACAGCTCGATGATGGCGTTGATGATGGTCGTCTTCCCGGTTCCAGGGCCCCCGGTGAGAATAAACACCCCGTTGTTCAGCGCCATGGCGATGGCTTTTCGCTGCCGGGATTCATACACAATATTCAGCTGGTCTTGCAGCGCGTCAATCTGTCGGTCGTAATTCTGCCCCAAATCGGGGTAAGAAGATAAAATCAGCGCCATCCGGCTGGCAATATAGGTCTCTGCCGCGTACAGTTCCGGCAAAAAGGCAAATTCCCTGCCTCCGCAGCGGCAAACAGCCAAATCATCTTGCTGCGCCATCCGTTCCAGCCCTTGCTCTATTGCGTCCCGGTCCGTTTCCAGCAGCGTCCCCGCCACCTGGACCAGCGTTTCGGCAGGCAAGCAGGTATGCCCGTTGCCCAGATTATGGCTTAATACAAACTCCAGCCCCGCTTCTACCCGTCGGGGATCGTCGGCGGCAATATCCATCGACCGCGCAATTTCGTCCGCCTTGCCGAAATCCAGCCCGATATCTGCGCGGCACAGCACATAAGGGTTGTCCCGGATGGCCTGCACCGCCGTCTCCGCCCATTTTTTCCAAACCCGCACGCAGATGGAAGAAGGGATTTGGTACCGCGACAGAAACAGCATCACCGCGCGTACGCCGAATACCCGCTGGAACTCCGCCGCGATTTCGCCCGCTTTGCGCTGGGATACCCCTTTGACCTGGCACAGCTGCGCCGGATCTTTTTCCATGACGTCCAGCGTGCGTTCCCCAAACCGGTCCACCAAACGGCGCGCCAAAGCAGGCCCGATCCCTTTGATCGCGCCTGCCGCCAAGTATTTGTAAATGGCGCCCGCCGTGGCGGGCAGCTGTTGTTCATATACCGATACGCGAAACTGGCTGCCGAATGTGGGGTGGGCTACATAGGTCCCGGTCAGGACCAATTCTTCCCCCTCCGAAACGCCGGGCATTTCCCCAACGACGGTAATCAGCTCCCCGTCGCTGGCCAATTCCAGCACGGTAAAACCTGTTTCTTCTTTTTGGTAGACGATATGCTCCACCGTACCGGTCAGCTGCAGATATTCCTGTGCTTCCATAATCCCTCAAAAGGCGGGTTTGCCGCCGATCCGTTTTTTCTTAGTATACTACAGTTTCCCTTTTGTCGCAAACGCTCTTTTTTCTTGCAGCATCTCTTCCAACCGGGCCAAATTGCCAATGGCTATGTTGCCGTACGCGCTGGCAAACCGCTGGCAAATTTGGGCGGTTTCCGCATCCATGCCACAGTCCAGGACAAACAAAAACCCATATCTCCCGCCGCAGCGCGCCTGCCAATACGCCCAACGCAGACGGCCTTCCGCTTGGTCGGGCTGGCCGGCCATCGGCAGTACCAACGGCACAAACTCCCCCGCCGCAGGCATCAGCATCCACCGGTACAGCAGCACTACCGCCGCCCAAGCGCCCAGCGCCACCAGGCATATTTCCAAACACAATACTGCCCACATGTTTCCCACCTGCCTTTTTCGGATAGTGCATCCTATGCCCGGCAGCCAAAAAAAGTGAGGGCCTCTCCTTTTGGGGAGCAGCCCTCGGCGTTGGAATCGTATCAAAATTTACAAAGTAGACCGAACTTTTTGTCCGGCCGCAATAGTCTCTTTTTCATCCGGCTCGGAAGTGACATATTTTGCACGGATGTAATATTTTTGGCGAGTCAGGTAAAACAACACCACCGCCGCCACTAAAATGTCGAACAGATTACCGGTAACCCAACTGTCGGTCGGGAGCATTTCCACCGGCTGGAAGAACATCCATACAATGTTAAAAACAGTTAACGCGATTTCCAGAACAAAGAAACGGGAAATCTGGCGCAGCCTCGCTTTTTCCAAAAAAGCCATAGCAGCCACATAAACGGATCCTGCGATCAGCCCAATGCAGGTGACAAGGACAATGACCGGCAAGGACGACTCATCACTTTGCAAACTGATGATCAGGCAAACCCCTTTCATCGCCGCCTGCAACAGCAAATAAATCCCTATGATCTTTTTCATAAGCATCTCCTTATTCAGGATACAGCATTCCAACTACTTCTATTGTACCATACCCTGTCAAGTGCCGCGATGCCCGGGGTCGTACTACCTCGTTTTTTCCTGCTTTTTTGCCAAAAATGCCCGGTCTTGTTCCGTCAGTTCCGCCCGTTCCAGCAAATCCGGCCGCTTCTGCCCGGTCCGCAGCAAAGACTGTTCCCGCCGCCACCGGGCAATATTGGCGTGATGTCCGCTGAGCAGCACTTCCGGCACTTCTTTTCCATGCCATACCGCCGGTCTGGAATACTGCGGGTATTCCAATAGGCCGTGGAAGTGGCTCTCTTCCATAAAACAGCTCTCGTCGGCCAATACCCCTTGGCACAGCCGGCCCACCGTATCCACAAATACCAGCGCGGGGAGTTCTCCGCCGGTCAGCACATAATCGCCGATGGAAATCTCTTCGTCGACAATCTCTTCCAGTACCCGCTCGTCCACCCCTTCGTAATGGCCGCACAGCAAAAACAGGTACGGCTCCTTGGAATAGTGCACCGCCATCTGCTGAGTCAGCACCTTCCCCTGCGGCGAGAGGTAAATGGTATGCGGTTTTTGCGGTAGCTGGCTGCAAACCGCTTCATAACAGCGGAAAATGGGATCCGCCTGCATCACCATCCCCATGCCGCCGCCATACGGAGTATCGTCCACCCGCCGGTGCTTGTCCTGGGTATAGTCCCGGATATTATGGCAATGCACCTCCAGCAGCCCCGCTTCCCGCGCGCGGCCGATGATGCTCTCGCACAAGACCGCTTCGCACATTTCCGGAAACAGCGTCGCAATATCAATCCGCATCATCAAACAGCCCCTTCAGCGGCCGGATCTTCATGATACCGCCGTCTACATCTGTTTCCACCACGACCTGCCGAATCGCCGGGATCAGCTTGTCCCGTTTCCCCGGCTGGGAAATATGGTAGACGTCGTTTGCCCCCGTTTGGGAAACATCGCTTAACGTCCCGTATGCTTCCCCGGTATCCGCGTCCACCACCGAAAGGCCGATCAGATCCTGGATGAAATACTCCCCTTCTTCCAGCGGCATGTCCGCCCGGGCGGCGTACAAGATCTGGTTGCGCAGTGTCTGGGCGGCTTCGATGGTATCGATTCCCCGCAGCTTGAGGATCACCATGTTTTTCTGGGTCCGCGCCCGCTCTACCGCCACCGGGTCCTTGCCTTTATGAAAATAGAGGGTGCCAAACCCGGTCAAAAAATCCGGCGTATCGCACCAGGGATAGACCTTCACCTCGCCGCCGATCCCGTGGGTGGTTACAATCTTCCCAATCTCCAGAAATTGCTTTTTCATCCTTTCACTCTCCTCAAGGGCCGCCGAAACAAAACGAGACTGCAACAAAAGGAATCCCGGCGCTCTGGCCTGTCCTTTTATTCCAGTCTCTTTCGGCCTTTGTAAGCAAATACTAATCGATTTCTACCGCTATCTTGCTCCCCTGACGGGTCGCGGCCGCTTTCATTACCGAACGGATCGATTTGGCGATCCGCCCTTGCTTGCCGATCACTCTGCCCATATCGTCCGGCCCCACATGCAGATGGTACACCACGGTACCTTCCTCATCCGGTGCGTCAGCGGTTACAGAAACTGCGTCCTTGTCTTCCACAAGGCCTTTTGCAATTGTCACTAACAGTTCTTCCATTCCGTATCACCTTTCACCGATTAGAGCACGCCGGCAATTTTCAGCAGGGATTTCACGGTATCGGTAGGTTGCGCGCCGGTAGAAATCCATTTTTTCGCTTTTTCCTCATCTACTTTGATGACGGAAGGCTCCTTGGTCGGATCATAATAGCCAACTTCCTCAATGAATCTTCCATCTCTGGGATAGCGGGAATCGGCTACGACGATACGATAGAAGGGGGCTTTTTTCGCGCCCATTCTGCGAAGTCTTATTTTAACAGCCATGTCTGGTCACCTCCATACAGTTTGATTGTGTATCCTGACCGGTCAGCCGGTTGGTACCTTACGTTACAGAAAGGGGAATCCGCCGCCCCCGCCCGCGCCGGGCATGCCGGGCATACCGCCCATGCGGCGCAGTTTTTTGCTCATTTTCCCCGGATTGGAGAATTGCTTGAGCATCTTCTGCATCTGCTCATACTGGCGCAGCACCCGGTTGACTTCCTCTACCTTGGTACCGCTGCCCGCAGCGATCCTTCTTTTCCGGGATGGGTTGATGATCGAAGGCTTTTCCCGCTCTTTGGCCGTCATCGAAGTGATGATGGCCTCCATTTTCCGCAGTTCCGCCTCGCCTTTTTGGGCATCTTCGTCCTTCAGCTGCACCTTCTGCCCCGGCAGCATGGAAATCACCTGCTGCAGCGGGCCCATTTTTTTCAGCTGATGCATCTGGTCCAGTAAATCATTCAGATCAAATTTATTTTCTTTGAGCCGCTGGGCGGTTTTCGCCGCCTGCTTCTCATCAAACTGCTCCTGCGCCTTGTCAATCAAGGTCAGCACGTCGCCCATGCCCAAAATCCGCGACGCCATCCGGTCCGGGAAAAACGGCTCCAAATCCTCCAGTTTTTCCCCCATACCCACAAACTTAATCGGCTTTCCGGTTACCGCGCGGATGGAAAGCGCCGCGCCGCCGCGGGTATCGCCGTCCAGCTTGGTTAGGATGGTCCCATCAATCCCCAGCGCCTCGTCAAAGGATTTGGCCACATTCACCGCATCCTGCCCGGTCATGGCGTCCAGCACCAGCAGGATTTCCTCCGGCTTGACTTCCTCCTTAATCCGCTGCAGTTCCGCCATCAACGTCTGGTCAATATGCAGCCGGCCGGCAGTATCCAGGATCACAATATCCCGGCCGTAATCTTTCGCATAGGCCACCGCCTTGCGGGCGATTTCCACCGGGTCGGCCTGTCCCATCTCGAACACCGGCACATCCACTTTGCCGCCTACTACCTTCAGCTGCTCAATAGCCGCCGGGCGGTAAATATCGCAGGCGACCAGAAGCGGCCGCTTGCCCTGTTTTTTCAAATGCAGCGCCAGCTTGCCCGAATGGGTGGTTTTCCCAGACCCCTGCAAGCCGCACATCATGATGACCGTGGGGATTTTGGAAGAAATATGGATCCGCGCTTGTTCGGACCCCATCAGCGCCGTCAGTTCCTCATTGACGATCTTGATCACATGCTGGGCGGGCGTCAGACTCTCCAACACCTGCGAGCCGATGGCCTTTTCGGTGACGGACGCGATAAAGTCCTTGGTGACTTTGTAGTTGACGTCGGCTTCCAGCAAAGCCAGCCGCACTTCCCGCATGGCTTCTTTCACATCAGCCTCGGTCAGCTTCCCTTTGGAACGCAGCTTTTTAAACGCTGCCGCTAATTTGTCAGATAACCCTTCAAACGCCATTGGTCAACCTCTATTCATCCAATTCTTTGGCCAAGCGGATAATTTCTTCCGCTTTTTCCTCAATTTTTTTCGAATACTGAAACTCGCTGTTGTAAAAATGAATGTCCCGCGCGCAATGGACGATCTGTTCCAGCCCGTCCTGCATTTTGCGAAACCGTTTGGCCAGCCCAAGGCGCTGTTCCATCTCCAGCAGGACTGCCTCCCCCCGTTTGATGGAATCCCGCACGCCCTGCCGGGTAATCCCCTCAAATTCGCCGATTTCCGACAAAGAAAGGTCTTCGTTATAATAAAATCCAATAACTTCCCGCTGCTTTTCCGTGAGCATGTCGCCGTAAAAGTCAAGCAACACTGAAATATCCAGATTTTTCATCCAAATCTCCCCTTGCCTTTTTTACCGCTTTCCTGTAAAGGATAATCCTTTACAACTCACATGGGTTATTATACCTAAAATGCGTCGGCCAGTCAAGGCTTTTTTCTTTACACAAACAGAAAAAATTCACCCTTTTTTCCGTTTCTTTTTGCCATTCTGCAAAAAATTTTGGAGGTTCGCTTTATGCGGGCCAAACCAGCAAAGCAATCCGATAAGCCAGAAAGGAAACGGCATATGCGGCGACGATCTGCCCGGCCATCATCCAGCCGGTTTCCCGCCAGCTGCCCAATTCCCGCCGGATGGTGGCCATCGCCGCAACGCAGGGCGGATACAGCAGGACAAAAACCAAAAACGATACGGCAGCCGCAGGAGAAAATGCCCCTTGCAGCGCCCCGGCGATTTCGTGCGGGCGCCCGCAGGCGTACAGCGACACCATGGAGCTGACCACCGCCTCTTTCGCCACAATCCCCGCCAGCAGCGACACCGACGCCTGCCAGCTGCCAAAACCCAGCGGCCCAAACAGCGGCGCGAGCCATTCACCGATGCAGCCGAACAGGCTGATGCTGGATTGTTTTGTCCAATCCAGCGACGGGGTCAAATGCTGCAGCAGCCAGATCAAAGCGCTTAGAAAAACGATGACCGTTCCCGCCTTCGCCAAAAACCCCTTGCATTTATCCCACAAATGCCGCAGCGTCCCGGACAGCGTCGGCCAGCGGTAGGGCGGCAATTCCATGACAAACGCAGGATCCGCTCCCCGGGCGGAAGACTTTTCCACCAAGCACACCCACACAATCCCCACCAAGACGCCCAACAGGTACAGCCCGAAGATCACAAGGCTCTGCCCTTCGGGGAAAAAGGCCGAGGCGAAAAGAATGTATACCGGCAGCTTGGCCCCGCAGGAAAAAAAGGGGAGCAATCGCAGCGTCCGCCGGCGCTCGCCGGCCCGTTCCAGGGTGCGGGCAGCCATAGCCGCCGGCGTGGTACAGCCAAACCCCATGAACAAAGGGATAAACGCTTTTCCCGAAAGCCCCAGCCGCCGGAACAGCCGGTCCATAACAAAGGCGCCGCGGGCCATATAACCGCTGTCCTCCATGAGGGAGAGAAATAAAAACAACAGCGCCATCTGCGGCAGGAAGGTCAGCATCCCACCGACGCCGCCCCAGATGCCGTCCACCGCCAATTGCTTGGCCCACCAGGAGGCTCCGGCCTGCTCCAGTGCCGCGTCCAGCCACTGGGACACCTGGCCGACCAGCTGTTCTGCCAATGCTTTCATCCCCATACCTGGCGGGCCGAAAATGACAGTAAACAGTAACAGCATCACCAGTAGAAAAATCGGGATCGCCAGGACCGGGTGGGTCAGCACATCGTCGATCTTTTCAGTGGTTCGCCCAGACGCGCCGCCGCTGTCGTAAATTCCCTGCAAGATTGTTCGGATCCGATCATAGCGTTCCTGTTCCGTCTGCGCCGGCGCATTCGCCAAAACAGCCAGTCCTTCCTGATGCGGCGGCAGGGTCATCGCCTGATCTAATACGCCCAGCAGCTTGCCCACATTTTTGCCGCTCCGTGCCGAAATGGGGACCACCGGGATCCCCAGCCGCCGGGAAAGTGCAGGGCAGTCAATCTGGCCGCCGTTTCTTTGCAATTCGTCGCACAGGTTTAAAGCAAGCACCATCGGCCGTCCCTGCTCCAGCAGCTGGACCGTCAAATAGAGGTTGCGTTCCAGGGCGGTGGCATCGGCAATATTTAAGATCAAATCCGGCTGCGCTGTCTGCAAAAAATCGCGCGCCACCGTCTCTTCCGGCGCATAGGAAGCCAAAGCGTAGATCCCGGGCAGGTCCACCAGCGTCCAAGGTCTGCCCCGCACTGTTGCCTCTTTGCGCTTTACTGTAACGCCGGGCCAATTCCCCGTCACCTGCTTGGCCCCAGTCAAGCGATTAAACAGCGTTGTTTTTCCGCAGTTGGGATTTCCCACCAATCCGATGATGCGGTTTGACATCTTGCATTCTCCTTCCGCCGCTCCAAGCGGCTCAGTCCTGGAAGGGGAAGGCGTTTGCCGTTGGCAAAGCAGGTGATTCCCCCTCTGCCACAGATATATGCAGCGGCCGGACAAGGATATGCGCCGCATCCTGTGCCCGCAGCGCCAGGGCGCTGCCTCTGACCAGATAAACCGACGGATCTCCCAGCGGCGCCTGACGTTTGCGGCAGATCTGCACCCCTTCGGTAATCCCCATCTGCTGCAGCTGGTGGCTCAGCGGGGTATCTTCCGCGATGTGGAGCACCACCGCCTGCTGTCCCAGCGGGATTTGATCCAACGACCATTCCATAGCCATCACTCCCTTTGCAATTGGATTCGGGTTCCTTTCAGTATATACACCGGCGCCGGAATCGGTCCCATAAAACCAATCGGGCGCCCGGCGTTCGGCCAGGCGCCCGATTGCATGCAAACAGCGCTCGTTATTCATATACCTCCGGGCACAGCTGCCGGATTTTTTCCCGCAAACTCAGAAAATCCATCAGCGCGCCCGGCTTATTGCCGGGATTTCGCAGCAGCGCCGCCGGATGGAAGGTGCCCATTATATGGATCCCGTTTTTTTCCACCCATTGGCCGTGTTGCCTGGTCACCTTGAAATTCGGGTCGATGATCCGTGTCGCGCTGATCCGCCCAAGGCAAACAATAATTTTCGGCGCGATCAGCCGTGTTTGCTCTCGCAGATAGTCCATGCACGCAGCGACTTCGTCCGGCTGGGGATCCCGGTTCTCCGGCGGGCGGCATTTGACGATGTTCGTAATATAAATATTCTTTTGCCGGCTCAAATCCACCGCCGCCAGCATTTTATCCAGCAGCTGCCCGCTGCGTCCCACAAACGGCTCGCCCTGCTCATCCTCGTTTTTGCCCGGCGCCTCTCCGATCAATAGGACCTTGCTTTTCGGGTTGCCCACGCCCCAGACCGCCTGAATCCTCGTCCGGCACAGCCCACAGCGCTGGCAGCTTTGCAGCTGTGCTTTTCTGTTTTCCCATTGCTGATCCAAAACCTCTCCCCCTTTTTTCCCATTATAAGACAAACCGCCCCCAAAATCCAGAAAAAACACCGCTACAAAAAACGTCCGGCCTAAGCCGTTTTTTAGGGGGAAAAGCAAAAAGCCCGGCTTTCGCCGGGCTTTTTGCCGATTTTATCCAACAATCTGCTCAAACAAGGAGAACAGTTCATAGGCGTTCTGGTTTGCCTGGGGTTCCTCGCAGTCAAAGCGAATCATTTGCGATTCTCCGCTCATCGCTACGATCAGCCAGCTCCCGTTAAAGGTAATCTGGACTGCATCCCCATTGTCGCGGACCAGGGAAATCCCGCAAGAACCGCCTGTAGGAGGATTCAACGGCTCGTCCGGGTCATAAGGCCAGGGATCTCCCCGCAGCGCTTTTGCCGCATCCAACACCGCCTGCGCCTGTTCCTGGCTCATTTCCACGCGGTCGGTCCGGTCGGTAGGTGCGCTGGTCAACAGCAGCGTCTGCAGGTTCTCCAGCGTGCAGCCGTCTAAGAACTGCGCCACCGCCTGCCAATCCCCTTCCTGCGCATACCGGGTCCCTGTGACCCCTTCCATTTCAAAATTGAGGAACGCCTTGGCATAGAACTCCGGCGGCATTTGCTCCGTGTACACCATCCGTTCGCCGGTTACCGGATCGACCAGATATTCGGTCCAAAAAACGTCGTGGTACTGCCACGGCTGCGGATACGGCGTTTGGTCCGCGCGCTCCTCCACGCAGCACAGCAGCTGCCCGTCCAGCGTAATATCCCCCATCTCTTCCACGGTATGTACCGTCCCGTCATGCAGGGTGAACTGATACACCCGCTTGGACCCGGTAATGGGGTCTGCGCTTTCCGCCGGAGACACCTGGATGGTTCCAATGCTTTCGCACAGGTTCTGCGCTTGCTGCCCGGAAAGAGAAACACTCAACACATTTTCATAGGAGACTTGTTCTATCGTCAGCTCGGAAACATCCCCCGCGGCAAACGGCAGATAAGACTGCAAAAATTCCGCCTGTGCCGGTTCCCAGGAAATGGTGTCCGCAATGGTCTGCCAAAGATCCGAAACGTGCTGCTGCACCAGTTCATATGCTTCGGGGTATTCCGCCGACACACTCTCCACTGGATTGTATGGGACAATCCAGCTTCCGCACACATAACCGTCCTCTTGGAAAAGGACCACCGGCTGCGCCTGGTTGTTCTCCGCCAAGCTGTCAAAATCCGCTTGCGTCATCAAGTTGATGGTATACAGCTGCTCATCCGCCGGCACGTCCTTTAACCAGATTTCCACCGCAATCATCTTCTGGTAGATCTCCTCTTCCGTACGGACAACCGCTTCCAGTTTCCCTTCGAACACGGAAGGGATCTCAAATTGCAGATGTCCCATGGTCCCCAGGTCCACCTCCATGGGAACGGTGGTCCAGTTGGTTTCGTCCTGGCTGCTGACGTCGGATTCCTGGCCAGGCTGCTCCGGCGCCGTACAAGCGGCAAAAATCCCAACAGAACCGGCCAGCACCACCAGCACGCAAAGCGCCAAAACGCCTTTGCGTTTATTCCTTTGGTCAAACAAATTGCCCAACCGTTTTTTCACCGCCTTCACCCCTCCGGAAAAATAGGTCGAAAAGGCAGGCCTTTCCCCTCCTTTGCGTACCACGTCCAGGATCGTGCTGCCATAAAAGCTTCGGCCCTCGGCATCCAACCCCCGCACCACTTCGTCATCGCAGGCGATTTCTATATCCTGCCCCGCCTGATAGGACATCCACCAGACCAGCGGGTTGAACCAGTGAACCGCGTTGGCCAAAAGCAGCAACAGTTTATACCAGATGTCATGCCGCTTCACATGCACCATTTCATGTTTTAAAATAAACCAGAGCGATTGGCCGGCATACATTTCTTGGGGCAGCAGCAATCTCGGACGCAGCAGCCCCATGACCATGGGTCCGGCCACTTTGGGGCATATAAAAACCGGCAGCGGCTTTTTTAATCCCGTTTGCGCCATGACTTCCGCCGCGCATTCCAGTACCGCTGGATTGCTTGCCGGGCGGCTCCACCGCCGGATCTGGCGCGCGTAATACCAATACGAACCCAAGTGCCACAGCAAAAAAGCCGCCAATCCAGCCAGCCATATCCAACAGGCGATTTCAAACAGAGTAATCGGCGTAGCGGCCGCTTCCGGCGCCGGGTTGGCGGCCGCCTGCTGTCCCAGATTCTCTACTATCACAGTCTGCGCCGCCTGTTGCTGCGCCGGAAGAGAAAGAACCGTCTGTTCCGGAATTTGCAGTTGGAGCGGCGCTTGCGGCAGGGAAAAGTTCAAAGGAATCAGCAGCCGGACCGCCACGGCCAGCCACGCCCAATACCGCCAGCGCGCCACATACTGCCGGCGCAGCAGCGGGGTCAGCGCCATCAGCAGTACAATAAGCACCGATACCGACAGGGTAATCTCAATGAGATTGGTAAACCATTTTTCCATGGGATCAGCCCCTCCTCTTCCATTCCTCCAGCAATTCTTCCAACTCTTCTATTTGCGCCTCATTGGCGGGTTTCTCCTGGTACAGCGCCGCTACAAACCGCTTCACGGAACTGCCATACAGCCGGTCCAGTACGGAACGGCTTTCAAACGCCAGATATTCCTCCTGGCTCACCACTGGCCGGTAAAAATTCATCTTTCCCCTTTTTTCGCAGCAGAGAAACCCCTTCTCCGCAAGCCTGGAAAGATAAGTATTGATGGTGTTGATGTTCCAATGCTTTTCTTTTAGCTGCTGGTCAAAATAGGAGCGGGGCACTTCTCCTTGTGCACCCCACAAAACCAACATCACCTCCAGCTCGGTATCCGGCAACCTGCGCATTTTTTCCAAGTTCATCGCCCCTTTCGCAGTATGATCTACGACATTTGAAGTATATCTATATACTACACTTGACGTAGATTTTTGTCAAGCTTTTTTCTGCAAAAAAAGAAAAGCGGAAAAATCCATTCCCGCTTTTCTTTGGATTCCCATGCCGCTTCTCTATAAAACATGCCAAATTTCTTTCGCGTATTCCGCCACCGTCCGATCGCTGGAAAAAATACCCGCATGGGCGGTATTTTGTAAGCATTTCCGGGTAAATTCCATCTTATCCGCATAATCCTGGTTTGCCTGACGCTTGGCATCGCAATATGGCAAAAAGTCTAATAGCAAGTAATATTGGTCCGGCTTGTGCCAGCTGGCGCCGATGGTCAAAGAATCATACAATTCCTGAAACACGCCGGTCCCGCCGTCTGAGAAGGTGCCGTCGATCAACGTATCCACCACCCGGCGGATTCTGGCGTTTTCCCGCAGGATCTGCATGGGATCATACTGTTCCAGCCCCGCCAGATCCTCCACCGTGGCGCCAAAAATATAATTGTTTTCCCGGCCGGCCTGTTCCACAATCTCAATATTGGCGCCATCCAGCGTGCCGAGAGTCACCGCGCCGTTGAGCATGAATTTCATGTTGCTGGTGCCGGAAGCCTCCGTCCCCGCGGTGGAAATCTGTTCGGAAACATCCGCCGCCGGAATGAGTTTTTCCGCATAGGAGACATCATAGTTTTGCACAAACAGCACCTGCAGCCGATCGCAGGTTTGGGGATCGCGATTGACAAACGCCGCGATCTCATTGATATACTTGATGATCCCCTTCGCTCGCCGGTATCCGGGCGCCGCTTTTGCCCCGAACAGAAATACGGTGGGATGCCAGTTGGTCAGGCTGCCGTCCTTTAAGGCAAAGTAGGTGTCCAGGATGGAAAAGGCGTTGAGCAGCTGCCGTTTGTATTCATGCAGGCGTTTGATCTGCACATCGAATAAAAACTGCGGATTCAGCTGCACGCCTTCTTTTTGCAGGACGTATTCACACAATTGCCGTTTTTTGCTTTGCTTGATCGCCGCAAAACGTTCCAGCACCTTACGGTCGTCCGCGTACCGGGCCAAAGACTGAATCTGCATCAGGTCCGTCTGCCATCCTTCGCCGCAAAGTTCGGTGATGAGGCCGGACAATTCCGGGTTGCACAACGCCAGCCACCGGCGCTGGGTAATCCCGTTGGTCTTGTTCTGGAACCGTTCCGGATACAGCTCGTACCATTCCTTTAAGGCGCTTTTCTTTAAAATCTCCGTATGGATTTTCGCCACGCCGTTCACCGCATGGCCGGCATAAATCGCCATCCGCGCCATATGGATCTGCCCGCCGTCGATGATCCGGTATCTGTCCCGGGGTCCTGCCGGTACCTGCCGTTGGGCCAAATCCCGCATCAGCGCGTTTTGCAGCATGACCACATACGGGTAGACCTCCGGCAGTACCTGGCAAAACAGGCGGATATCCCATTTTTCCAGCGCTTCTGCCATAATGGTGTGGTTGGTGTAGGCGAAGGTCTTCTGCGCCACGGCAAACGCCTGCTCAAAGCTCAGCAGGTGTTCCTGCATGAGAATCCGCAGCAGTTCCGGGATGGCCACGGTGGGATGGGTATCGTTGAGCTGGACGGCATATCGCTCTCCAAACAGGGAAAAATCTTCCCCATACGAATCCGTATACCGTTTGACCAGGGTCTGCATGGTGGCGCTGGCAAAGAAATACTGCTGCTTTAAGCGCAGGCATTTGCCCTGCTCGGTATCGTCATTAGGATACAAAACCGCGGAAATATCCAGTGCGCGGTTGCGCTGGCGCACCGCTTCGTCATATTCCTGGCGGTTAAACAAATCAAAATCAAACGCCTGCACCGGTTCGGCCTGCCAAAGGCGCAGCGTATTGACCACGCCGTTGCGGTAGCCAATGACCGGCATATCATAGGGGACCGCCTGTACCGTCTGGTCTCCGAAGCGGACCAGCACCGTCTCTTTCTCGTTGCGCACGCTCCACGGATCGCCAAACCGCATCCAGTCGTCCGCTTCTTCTTTTTGAAAGCCGTCGTCAAAATGCTGGCGGAACAGCCCATACCGGTACCGGATTCCAAAGCCGTCCAGCGGGATTCCCAACGTCGCGCCCGAATCCAAAAAGCAGGCGGCCAGCCGCCCCAGTCCGCCGTTGCCCAGGGCGTCGTCGTCGATTTGTTCAAACAGGGCCGGATCCATGCCGTTTTCCTGCAAAAAACGACAGCACGATTCCAAGAGCCCCAGGTTCATCAGGTTTTGGTAGATCAGCCTTCCCATCAAAAACTCCGCCGACAAATAGCAAACCCGCTTTTGATCCGGCGCCGTGTTCCACCGCGGCATCAGCTGCGCCATCGCCGCCTTGGACACCGCCTGATACAGCTGTTTTACCGTTGCCTGCTCTGGCAGGACCCCATGGTCCAGCCGCAAAATCGTTCGGACCTCTTTTTCAAACTCCTGCAAACAGGATTCCCCCTTTCTATCTGCCGTACAGCGCGGTCAGCTCCCGCATCCTGTCGGCCAGCTCCCCGCTCAATTGTCCTTTTGTCAGCCGCCAGCACCAATTCCCGCCTAACGTAGACGGCGTATTGATCCGCGCGCGGTTGTCCAATCCCAAAAAATCCTGCAGCTGGAATATTACCGTATCGGCGCAGCTGGCGTACGCCGCGCGGATCACGGCCCAGGGGATCTGTCTGTTTTGGGAAACATGCAAATACCGCCGGGCAAACCGTAGCATGTTCCGGCTTTGTCCCGGGCCAAAAAAGCCGGCCAGCGTTTCGTTATCATGGGTGCCGCCATAGACCACCGTATTTTTCTCAAAATAGGCCGGGAGATTCTCGTTTTTCCCGTCGCTATCAAAGGCGAATTCCATCAGCTTCATCCCCGGGTAGCCGCTTTGGGCCAGCAGCCGACGCACCGCCGGGGTAACCGAGCCCAAATCTTCGGCGATAATCCGCTTTCCCCCAAGCGCTGTGCTGATCGCCGCCAAAAGCTTTTCTCCGGGCCCGGGAACCCATTTCCCGTTTTGGGCGGTGTCTTCCTCCGCCGGAATCGCGTAGTAATGGACGATCCCGATAAAATGGTCGATGCGGATCAAATCATAAAAACGCGCGCAGGACGCCATCCGCCGTTTCCACCAGGCAAACCCGTCTTTTTCCATGGCATCCCAATCGTACAGCGGATTGCCCCAAAGCTGACCGGTGGCGGAAAACATGTCCGGCGGCACGCCCGCTACCGCGGTAGGCCTGCGGGACCCATCCAGCTGAAACAGGTCCCCATTCACCCATACATCCGCACTGTCCATGGCCACATAAATCGGGATATCCCCGATGATCTGGATGCCTTTTTGGTTGGCATAGCGTTTGAGCCTGCCCCATTGATCAAAAAACAGATATTGCACATAGTTCCAAAAAGAGCATTCCCTCGCCAGGCGCGTTTGCCATTGGGCGACTGCCTGTGGCCGGCGCAGGCGGATCTGCTCCGGCCAGGCCTGCCATTCCCGGCCGCCAAAATGATCCTTCAGCGCCATAAACAGGCTGTAATCTTCCAGCCATTCTTTCTCTTTTTCACAAAAGGCGGCGAATCCCTCATCCGATTCGCACCCGCTGCGCGCCCAGGCTTTTTGCAGCACCGCAAACCGGTGAGCATACAGCTTGGCATAATCTATCGTATCCGGACGTTGTCCCCAATCGGCCGTTTCCACCTCTTGCCGGGTCAGCAATCCCTTTTCGATTAGAACCTGCAGATCAATCAAATAAGGGTTCCCGGCAAAAGCTGAAAAGCTTTGGTACGGACTGTCCCCATAGCTGGTAGGACCCAGCGGCAGCACCTGCCAGTACCGTTGCCCCGCTCTTTCCAAAAAATCGACAAACCGGTATGCTTCCCGTCCCAAAGAACCGATGCCATACTCCGACGGCAGACAAAAAACCGGCAGCAGTACGCCGGCGCCCCGTCCCAGCGGTTTTTGCTTGCTCCAGCGCAACGGCACACCTCTCCTTTTTCGCTTTTTCTTTTACCCTCATCATACTCTCCAAACGCCGCTGCGTCAATTCGCCGGCGGCGCTTTTTCCCAAAAGGCTTTTGGGGCCTCAGCGTTTATCCTTTGACCGCGCCCGCCATGACTCCCTTGATGATATACTTCTGGCAAATCAGATAGAAAATCACAATGGGGATAATCGCCAAAACCAGCGTCGCCATCAAAGCGCCCATATCCCGGGATCCATAGCCGCCCTGCAGGTATTGCACCGCGATGGGGATAGTCCGGTACCGGCTCCCGATGACCAAATAAGGCAACAGGTAATCGTTCCAAATCCACATGGCGTTTAAAATGGCTACGGTGATCGCCGTGGGCTTTAAAATCGGGAAAACTACCTGGAAAAAGGTCTGTAGCGGCTTGCAGCCGTCCATGACGGCCGCCTCTTCGATTGATAGGGGGATCGAGCGGATGAAGCCGCTGTACAAAAAGACCGAAAGGCCGGATCCAAACCCCAAATACAGCACGATCAGGCCCGCCGGATGGTCCAGCCCAAGCAGGTTGGCGATTTTAGACATGGTGAACATCACCATCTGGAACGGGACAATCATGCTGAACACAAACAGATAGTAAAGTCCGTTGGATAGTTTACTTCCGGACCGCACCAGATACCATGCGGTCATGGCGGTCAGCAGGACGATGGCGGCGACCGATCCCACCGTAATAAACAAAGAATAGCCAAACGCGGAAAAGAACCCTACCTTCTGGATCCCGTTCCAGTAGTTTTTCCATCCGACGAAGGTTTCTTCGCTGGGGAATGCAAACGGCGCGTCCGAAATATAAAACTGGCCCTTGAAGGAATTCATCAGCACCAGCAGGATAGGGATCAAAAAGGCGATGGTCAAAACGGTTAACAGCAAAACCCAGAACCGGTCGGCCCAATTGGCAGCCCTATTGTTTCTCATTGCTCCACCTCCCGGCTTCTGGTGGCCCGCAGCTGGAAAAACGCGATCGCAGCGACCATCAGGAAAAATAAAACCGCCTTGGCCTGCCCGACCCCTTCTTCTCCGATGCGGCCGTAAAAGGTATTGTAGATATCCAGCGCCAGCATCGCCGTTTTCTTCATCGGCGCGCCGGCTGTCAGCGCGAAATTCTGGTCAAATAACTTGAAAGAATTGGTCAAGGTGAGAAAGGTGCAGATGGTGATGGAAGGCATGACCATGGGGATAGTGACATACCGCAGCCGCTGGAACCCGGTGGCGCCGTCGATGGCGGCGGCTTCCAGCACGTCGGAAGGCAAATTCTGAATACCGGCGATATAAATGATCATCATATACCCGATCATTTGCCAATTCATCAAGACCACCAACCCCCAAAAGCCGAATCGGGGATCATAGGTAATATCCACTCCAAACCGCAACAGCAGCCCGTTGATCAGCAGCTGCCAAATATATCCCAGCACGATACCGCCAATTAAATTGGGCATAAAAAATACCGTGCGGAACAGATTGGTCCCCGCCAGCCCCCTGGTCAGAAGAAGCGCCAAGGCAAATGCCAGCAGGTTTACCGTAATCACGGAAACCACGGTAAAGGCTGCGGTAACCCCCAGGGCGTGAATAAAATCTCCGTTGGCAGTAAACACCTGCACATAATTGTCCCACCCGACCCATTTGGCGTCCGTTACCGTGGTAAACCGGGTAAAGGACAAATACAGGCCAAACAAAAAGGGGAGGAAAAACGCGAGGGTGAATGCAGCCAATGTCGGCAGGACAAAAACCGCAAAATACTTTCGCAAACTTTTTTGCATGACATACGCTCCTGACTCGTTAATCTGATCAAACAACCGTTTGCTGAAAAAAAGCGGCAGGCGGGTCTGGATTTCCCACCCGCCGCGAGGTTTCTCCGTTTTTTCGGCGGCCCCAGGGGTTACCTGGCGGCGCTTTCCGTCCTCCAGTCATTGACCACCTGCGCGGCTACCTCTTCCCAAGGCAGGTTCCCCTGGGCATATTGCAGCAGCGCTGCGCCGAACTGGTCTTTGAAGGTCTGGCTGGGGAAAAGGGTAAAGTTCCACGGGATATTTTCCACGCCCTCCCGGTTCATCCACTTGGAAACTTCCTTAGCCAGCGGGTCGTCTGGGGTCTCGTCAGTAGAAAAGGTATCGAAGGGTGCGATAAAGCCCAGTTCCTCTGTGACAAACCGTTTGCCGGTTTGGGAAGTAAAAAGCCAATTGATAAAATCTGCCGCCAGTTTCTGATCTTCCTGACTGGCTTTGGCATTGATGCAGAAAAAGTTTTCCGTTCCAATGCACAAGCCCTGTGTTTCTTCTCCATCCACACCCATATAAATCGGCAAAAAGCCCAGGTCTTCCGGCTGGATGGTATTGCCTTCGATCCCTTTGATATCGTTCCAGGCCCAGTTCCCGTTTTGTACCATGGCGCACCGGCCCAGGGCGAATTCCGCCATGGAATCCATGACCTGCTTGGTTCCCAGCAGTTTGCGGTCTACGGTAGAATTATTTAAATAAAGGTCAAAGATATTCTTAAAGTTTTCCTGGTAGGAAAAGGCGATTTCCTTGGTTTCGTCGCTGGTCAGGTCCGTCTGGTTATCCCGCCACTCGAACGAAATGGGGAGGTTGGCCAAATGGGTCTGCCACCGCCAGTCCTCTCCCGGCTTGAGCGAGGTGCAGGCAAAAACGCCGTCAATGCCGAGCTGCTCTTTTTTCGCTGTCATATCCTCCACGACCTGTTTGAGGGTTTCAAAATTCTGGATCTGTTCCACTGAGGAAACCTTAGCCCCTTCGGCGGCAAAATATTTTTGCAGAATGGCTTTGTTGTAGAGGATTCCGTACCCCTCTACCACATAGGGAATCCCGTACACCTTCCCGCCGCTGGTCACAGCCAGGCTTTTGTCCTTCAAATGCCCATACAGCTCGGTCTGGCTTAAATCTGCGCAATAGTCCTTCCAACTCAAATAGCCCAGCGGGCCGTTGATCTGGAACAAAGTGGGAGCATCGGACTTGGCCATCTCGGACTTGAGGGTCTGTTCATAGGTGCCGGATGCGGCGGTTACCACCCGCAGGGTAACGCCGGTTTCCTCGTGATAGGCGTCGGCAATGCGTTCATAAACCTGGGCAACTTCCGGTTTAAAATTCAAATAATACACGGTACCTTCCGACTTGTCCAGCACGCCGGAAGATTCCCCGCCTGCGGCGCATCCGGTCAGCGCGGACAGCAGCAGAAGGCCCAGCAGAAATAGGGACTTCTTTTTCATTTGTTTTCCTCCTTTTTCGGCCGGAGAAAGATTCCGGCACAAAACGCTTTCGCCTTCCGGTTTGGGTAAGAAGGCGCGGCGCATGGATTTCGAACCATAGTATGTGTATTCCGCCGTCATTTATCCCCGCCAAGACACCGGATCCCGCAAAAATTGTTTTCTTCGCCACTGGTTTTCTGCTATCATAAAAATAGACATCCATCAAAGAAACAAGGAGGAATTTGCATGGAAATGTATGAGAAACCAGGTGCGGTCCGTTCCGCCCTGGACAGCGAACAGGCCATCCAGCTGCTGCAGCGGATTGACGCCAATACCCAAAAAGCGGTTTTGGCATCGCAAAAAAGGTTGTTTTATACCAAAATCCAGCTTTCCCTTCTGGCAGTAGGAACCGCTGCAATCCTTTGTTTTCTGCTTCTGGTTGGCCCTGGGCTCTATCGCTCCTCCCGAAACGCCGATCAAGCGCTGGAGAACCTGCAGTCCATCACCGCAGAATTGGCGCAGGCGGACATCCCCGCGCTGATGGCAGAAATGGACGCGCTGGCAAAGCAGGGACAAGACAGCCTGGATGCAATCGAAAAAGCTGCAGAGGTGCTGGAAAAATTGGACATCGACACGTTAAACCAGGCGGTTTCCGATCTGCAAAAAGCCGCCTCTCCCCTGGCGCGCCTGTTTGGATAGGCAAAAACCGCTTCCCTGGCGGCGAGGTGGTTAACGGGGAGAAAAACCAGACAGAATTTTAGACATTTTGACGAAAATTAGCTTTTATTTTTTCTGGTGTTCTGCGTTTTCTTTCTTTGATTTCGACAGAAATGGAGGTACTTCCCTCGAAAAATGTCGAAAAAACACCGGTTTTTTTCTCTTTTTGCCCGGATTGAGAACTTTCCAAAGGTATGCGGGATAGATTTGACAAGGCAAATATATTTACACAAGGACTTGATTTTTTACGCTGAATGAATAAGATAAACATAGAGATTCGTCGTTTGACCGCGGTGGTCGCATAGAGGAGAGGGATTGGCATCATACGATTCACGCTCTTGGGGGTTTTGTATCATGCCGCAACAGAGGAAGGTTATTATTTCAGACAACGATCCGGCTTTTTTGGCTGCTTGTGAACAATCATTTCAGCTGCTTGGGTTTCAAACGGTTGTGGTGCCCAAACACGGCCTTATGCTGTGGGACGCCATCGACCAAGAACAGCCGGATGCCGTTATTTGCAATCTTTTCATGCCTTACTGCGATGTCGTGCATATTTTAGAGCACCGAAGCAACGAAAGAACGGTCCCTTTGTGGATTGCATTGTGTACTTTTGATCACGAAAAGCTGTTTGAACGGTTCTTTGCCACCGGCGGCACTTATGTGTTTGTCAAGCCGTTTGAGCCATCCATCCTGGCGGAACGGATCGCCAACTATTTTACGCGGATGGAACAGCAATCCAATCTGCGGCGCCTACCGGAGAAGTCTTGTTCTTTTGATCTGGAAAAAGCGACAGCGGAACTGCTCAAAACCATTGGTGTTCCCGCCCATTTGACCGGATACTATTATATCAAAACCGGGATTTCCCTGCTGTTTCACAATGAAGCCCGGTTTTCCCACAGTACCAAAGGGCTGTATCAGGCAATCGCCGGCGAGGTGCGCAGCACCTATGCCTGTGTGGAGCGCAACATCCGCACTGCGGTGGAAGCGGCCTTTGACCGCGGCGATTTGCAGCTTTTGGAATCCTTTTTCGGCAGTTCGGTCAACCGGAAAAGCGGAAAGCCAAACAATATTCAGTTTATCGCCACTTTGTATGAAACTCTTTTGTGGAAACAGGCTGCCAATGGGTAGCCTGCGCCTTGGAGGAAAAGGACGGTTCACAGTATTTTCATAAAACCCGCCAGATTCGTTTAATTTTTTATCATGATCTGGCCATATCCGCCTGTTATACTCAGAACTGTTCCAAGGATGAAAGCGGTTGGCAGCACAGCCGCTTGCGCACAATCTTTTCATATTGGACCTCCTCTTTGCAAAAGCGCGGTGCCAGCCGCGCTTTTGTTTTTTGCCAGCAAAAAAGCCCTGACCTTCGTCAGGGCTTTTTACGATCTTACGGCCGGGGCCGGTAGGTTACGGCTTGCGCGCCAGTTGCAGCTCGATGGTATCGTAAACCGTATATCTTCCCCCATGCCGGTCGATGGCTTGTTCGATTTTTTCAAAAAATTCTTTTCTTTTTGTTTCTTCGATGGCAATATGGTCGGAATAGGTTCCGAGTAAGGCGGTATATTCTCTGGCCGAAAACTGCCTTGTTCGTTTCAGCAGCTGGTAGCGGATGTCCGTAAACCCATACCGGGCGGCGATTTCCGCTTTGGCTTTCGCCATGGCGTCACCATATTCCACCGGCCTGGCCGTTGAACCCATGTAGACTCGGTATAATGCCTGGATCTCATCTGCCAGCTTTGTTCTGCCTTTGTCTTCAAACGGATGATTATCCATACGCACAAAGGCCCCGCCGCTTTTCAACATGGAAAAAACCCTGGGATAGCCGATTTCCTGGGCAATCCAGTGAAAAGCTGTGGCGGAAAACACCAAATCCACCGTCCCGTCTGGGAAGTCCGTTTCTTCCAATTTGCCGGTCCGGATCAAAAATGCCGGGTATTCTTGGAATTTTGCCCGGCACAGGGCGGCGAACTGCTCGCCAGGCTCCACCGCCGTGACATGGCACCCCTTTTGCAAAAAAGGCCGGGTGGCCTGCCCGCTGCCAATGCCAATTTCCACTACATTGCTTTGCGCAGAAACCGGGCAATAGGCAAAAATCGCTTGATACGCTGCGTCCCCATAGCCGGGACGCCATCTATCATATGCCTGGGCAACGGAATCGAAGGTCCGTTCCAGGCCCGGAAGCACAGGCATTTTCGCCTCTCCTTTCTGAAAAACATATTTTTCAGCATACCAGAAAACCTGCGCGGGTGCAAGGTTCGTCTTGACGGAATACGGGTGATTTCTTTTTTACCGTATATTTGCCCGCTTGGTTTCACATGATATAGCAAAAGGCGGTGAATCATGTGTATCGATACTATTTAAAACCAGGACAAAACAATACCTACGATTTGATCATCTGTATCGAACGCCAGGACGTGGAACTGGGGTTGGATTTTTGGTCAAAGGCAGATGGACAAAGCGCTTACCGGCAATTTGTACAATATCTGACCGAACAAAACAAAAAATATAAAATCATAACCATCCGGATTTTCGTATCCGGCCTGCTGGTAGCAGTGATCCCCTTTCAGGCCGCGACCATTGCGGCAGCGGAAAGCGGGGAGTTTTCCACTGTGACCCACAGTATTTTTTCCGCGGCGGAAGAGGCCATTCGCTCCAGCAGCAAATTCCATATGACCTATCTGCATGGCGGGACTGTCAGCCAACAGATTGCCCAAGTGGAAACGGTAGGCACATTTCAGACCGTGTCACCTCTTTATTTTGACATCGATTCCCAGGGCAATCTCTCTGTCACTGGGGTGAGCCGGATCCTGATCCAGGCCATGAAAGAAAAAAACATCAAAGTAGTCCCCTTGCTGAGCAACCATTGGGACCGTGCCGCCGGGGAATTGGCGCTGCAAAATCCGGAAAAGCTCGCCAACCAGGTGGTGCAGGCAATTGACAATTACGGGCTGGACGGTGTCAACGTGGATATCGAAAACGTCACCGCCTCTTCCCAGGACGCTTACACCACGCTAGTGCGCCTGCTGCGCGAAAAGCTGCCGCAGGACAAAGAAGTTTCCGTGGCCGTAGCAGCCAACCCCAACGGATGGACCACCGGTTGGCATGGGTCCTATGATTACGCCCAGCTGGGCAAATATGCGGATTATCTGATGATCATGGCTTACGATGAAAGTTGGGTGGGAAGCGATCCTGGACCCGTGGCCAGTATTAATTTTGTCGAACGCTCTATCTCCTATGCCCTGCGGCATGTCCCCGCGGAAAAAATCGTACTGGGGGTACCGTTTTACGGCAGGATCTGGAGCAACGACGGCAATTTCAACGGACAGGGCGTCAGCCTGAAAACGCTGGAAAAATGGTTTGACGATTATGATGTCACCATTACCTACTCCCAGGAAAGCCAGTCGCCCAAAGCGGAATTTACCATTTCTGCCGGCGACGTGACCCACACTTTAAACGGGAAAACGCTTTCCCCGGGCAAATATACGGTCTGGTTTGAGAACGAACAGTCTTTGGAAAGCAAAATCCAGCTGGTGCACCGGTACGATTTGAAAGGACTGGGATCCTGGTCTTTATCCCAGGCGCCGGATTCCATTCTGCAACAACTTTCCGGCTGGCTAAACCAGGCGCAGGAGGACCTGGAAGAACCGTTGACCGGGACCGTGACCGCTTCTTCGCTGCGGATCCGGCAAGGACCATCTACTGCGAGCCAAACCATCGGGTACCTTTCTCAAGGGGATTCGGTCACCATTGTGGGCGTCCAGGACGGCTGGTATGCCATTCGTCTGGAAGACGGTCGTTTGGGATATGTCAGCGCCGAGTATATCGCGTTAGAACAACCGGAACCTGTCACCCGCACCGGCTACTGTACCGGCTCCAATGTGCGCGTGCGCGAGCAAGCGTCTACCAGTTCTGATATTTTAGGCCGGCTCAACCAGGGTGACAGCTTTACCGTCGTAGGGGAAGCACAGGACGGATGGTACCAAATCCAGATGGAAAACGGCGTGTCTGGCTATGTGTTCGGCGAATATGTAACCTTTACCAAGCCCGTGGTCACCCGCACCGGCTATTGCACCGATTCCAATGTGCGCATCCGCAAAGGACCTTCTACCAGCACCGATATCCTGAGCCGGCTCAATCAGGGCGACAGTTTTAACGTCATTGGCGAAGCGCAAAACGGCTGGTATGAAATCAAAACAGAAAACGGTATTTCCGGTTATGTCTCCAGCGAATATGTAACCTTTACCAAACCTGTGATCACCCGCACCGGCTATTGCACCGATTCCAATGTGCGCGTGCGAAAATCGCCATCTACCACATCCACGATTCTACGGTATTTGCAACGTGGGGAAACATTTACTGTAATCGGGGAAGCACAAAACGGTTGGTACCAAATCCAGTTTGGCAACCAAATCACCGGCTATGTGCATAGCGATTATGTACGTTTCAAATAATACAACCCTATCCGGCAAACGGAAAGAGGCGCAGATGCGATTTGCATCTGCGCCTCTTTTGGTGGCTCCCCAAGTAGGGCTCGAACCTACGACCCTGCGGTTAACAGCCGCATGCTCTGCCAGCTGAGCTATTGAGGAATA